>PEQN01000047.1 GCA_002786225.1 Leptospira sp.
AAAGTCTAAAGCTTCCATCCGAATTTTGAAAATCAGGCATGTCATTTACGAATAATTTTTCAATATTATTAAAGTCATAAGAGTCACTGTTAGGTGGCTTATATCCGAATTTATTCAGCAGATGTCCTGAACTAATACTGAGTAAGTATGCCGATGTTCTCTGCTCCATGCAGTAATACGGATTAGAACCATAAAAATCAAAGGCACTTTTTAAGCCTGTTAATACAGTTCCTGATACATTAAAATCAAAACCTGCCTCTCTAAGTAATACTTTATCTGCACTTGGGAAATTGATTGCAAAACTTTCGCTGCTATCTGTATAACCACTGATACGATTGCTAATTACAGGTTCCGGTTTTTTGAAAGGAAACTTTACTTCAATTGCATCTTTGATATCAGATTTAATGATTCCTGAATTAGTATATAGGTCAAAATTTTCGGGTTCTACTGAAACCTTATAAGCAAGTTCTATCTCTGTTCCATTAAATTTTTTGTTTAAAGTTTCATAAAGTTTGCTATCAACATTTATTGTAGTTGCAACTTCTTTGGTCTGTAAGGCATCTAATTCTAAAACTTGGTTGCTATTCTTAAGATCCAAATCCTTGGAATCGAAGCTTACTTTGAATTTGCCTTTAATTTTAGTATTGTTGGTAATTGTTGCTCCTACAGAAATTGTATCATTTATTCTTACAAATCTCGGAGCACTCTTCTTGAGGATAAGAGATTTTTTGACAATAAATTCTTTATTTTCAGAGCCGTAATTTCCATTTCGAGAAACAGACGCCATAACTCTAAAAGTTGTTAGGTTATCTGGAAGAGTAAATTTTATTTCAGCTTCCCCATTGGAGTCAGTCTTGATATTAGGATTCCAATATGCCGTTGGTTTGAAATCTTTCCTTGTTCCATCCTCAGACTCTTTGCCAAATCCACCATCCGATTGGTCGTCCCCATAATCCCCTCCTGGATTATCGCCTTTACCAGTATAGATAGATTGCTTTACGATCCAATCTCTAATATCAAAACTTCGAACTATACTATTCCAAAGCTTGTAAAATTGGCTCACAGGATTAGTAAATCTATAATTTACAAGATCGAGGATGCCTCTATCAGCAACTGATATTAATACTTCTGACCTTGGAAGAGTTTTGATTTTTATCTTTACTTCTTCACGAGGAGAATAAATTTCTTTATTGAAAATGAGTTCAACTGGTGCTATCTTGGTATCTGTACTAACTGTTAGCTGGATGCTTCCAATTTTTACCTTAGGTACTCCGTAATCTGTTGAAACGAAATCCTCTAAATCTTTCTCACTTAAGTCCTTGGGTGGAGGCGTACGACCTGTAAGTAAAATTACATTGAATTCAACATTAGGTAAGTATTCAGGCTTGATAGGAATTGATATAGGTTCACTGTTCCCTTTTAAATGTATAGATTTACTCCAATATACACCATCTCTTTCGACACTTAAGATCGCTCTCGCCTCTGGATAAGGTGATTGAATGATAACTTTTGCTATATCGCCAATATTATATTTCGGTTTATCTGATGAAAGTTGAATGCTATCATCCGAACGAAAATCCCAAGCATAAAATGAATCTCTTTTGTAAACATAGAAATCCATTCTTGAATAGGAACCCTTATCATCCACAATGAGTAGACTATGAGAGCCAGCGTGTTTTGGACTATAATCAAAGTTAATTGCCTCTCCACTGAGTTTAATTGTCTTTGAATCTAAAGTTTTTTTATCTAAGGTATTAGTTCTAAACAAAGATCCAATAAAGCCTTTTGATTCTACAGAGGACCAATTGTTATGAATGATGTATGCAGTAGCCTTAAAAGTTTCTTTCTTTTTGGGGTCTATGGGAACTCCTACAATTTTGAATTTTAGAGTATCTTTGATTGATTTATATCTATCCTCGCATTGGATACCAATGAGATTATTGGATGGCAAGTAATGGAGAGAATGAGTATTCGTAATCGATTTTGCATCTACGTCTATAACGGTCGCTTCTATTTGAATTTTGAAAGGATCTACTAGAGTTATTTTATCATTAGATGTTTCAAAAATTGATTCAAAATTTGTCAAAGAAGAATCTACTTTTGCATGACCTTGGCTATCAAGCACGCCCTCATCTCCTGATAGATAGCCTGAGCTGTCTTCTTGCTCATATTCACTTTCGTAGTAATCATAATAGTCTTGTTCATATCCGAATGAATATTGATCATAGCCTTGGATATCTGGAGTATAACTTTTCTTTAGAATGGAATACTTATACTTTGCTCCGCCCATAGGAGTGCCGAAAAGATAATTCGCTTGGATATCAAATTCAAAGCTATCTTTACCAATAATTTGTTGAGTAGATGATGCGACTGTAACTCCAAAACTTACTGGGCGAAATTCTTCAACCTGAAAGCTATCTGAACTTAGATATGTTTTTGAGCCTGCAGTATTGATATAGACGGTATAATGTCCTAAGGGAGCTTCCGATGGAATTGTATAATTAAGCCACAATCCTCCTTGGTCGGAAGTTACCAAAGTAGAGTTTACGACTTCTTGTCCTCTTGTGTTTGTAATTTTTACAGTTGCGGATTTGTTTGCGTATGGAAGAAAATTATTTTGACTCCTCTCACCTAACAAAGCTTTAATTTCTACCTTTTCACCTGGGCGATAGAGCTTTCTGTCAAAATAAATTTTAGCAGATTGATTCGTTCTATCATAATAAGAGTAGGGCTGATAAAGTTTCATATTTTCGAAATAGAGAAAGGATTTATCATTCCCTTTTTCAGCAACAATCACTGACTTTTTAGAATTCAATTGTTCGGAAAATTTGGGAATAGAACAATAACCATCTTGGTTTGTACGACAAACGCCAGAGTTGGAACCTGCAGTATAAAGTGTTACTTCAGCACCTTCTACAGGTTCTGCTTTGGAGAGAGAATTAAGCCAAACATAAATATTCTCATTATCTTCTTTGCTTGTAATTCCTATATTAGTTGATTGAACTAGAATATTGGATGATTTAAGTTTTTCTTCTATAGTTCCATATTCTACTACTTTTTGGGATACTCGCATTAGAACCCAAGCTTGTTTATCTTTGCCTAGTAAAGTATCTAAAGGAAAACCGACTTCCCCATTGGAGTTATACTTATTATTAACCTTCCAATTGGTTTTCTTCCAACTAACGGAATCTATCTTATCACTGTATTTCAACTCGTAATTAGAGATGGCTGAAACCAAATGAGCAGGATTCACCAAAGAATATTCTATATTCAAATTATCTAAATTACTAACTTGGATGGGTAAAATGCGATTGCTTTCTGACTCAATAACATTATTTTCAGTTAACCAAAAGTTGGGTCTATAGTTTTTGGCTGGGAGGTTAAACTCAACAGTCTTAGAAAATTTGCAATCCTCCTTACTAAAGAAAGGATCTATACTTATTTTGTATGCTATCCCTGGCTTTATATTCCAGGATTCAAGAGAGAAGAATCTGGAACCATAACGAGATAAGGGATTACTTGGATAATTTGTTTTGTAGTATTCAGCCGCAGGCTCAAAACGGATGGCAGGAATAAATTCTTCTTCTTCTACCTCTGTAGAAAATTCAATACTTGTATTGTATCTATCATCGAAGAAATTGTAATTCTTTAAATCTAGTGCAACTTCAAAATTGCAACTAGGTGGAAAAAGGGAACGCTTCATCTTGCGAAAGGAAAGTTTAGCTGATTCGAATACAGAACAAGATGAAAGTAAGGTTATTAAAAAAATTAGAACAAGATGAAGGAATGTAGGATGAGTTGAATTTGGTTTCAAGTTGTACATGAATTATTGACCTATAGTTTTGTTAGCGAGAACTCTTTCTGGCATCTGGTCATTATAAAAAATCAATTTAAGCTTCGCATCTCTTTTTCTGAACTTCCATTGAATTCAATTGACTGAATAAAGAAATTATTTACCTTGTTATTTGTTGAGTAGTTTGCCATTGAAGAAAATTATACATGTTGATATGGACGCCTTCTATGCCTCTGTAGAAATTCGTGAGAATCCTTCTTTACAAGGAAAGCCCGTAGTTGTAGGTGGTTCACCCAATTCAAGAGGTGTGGTGTGTGCAGCTAGCTATGAAGCCCGTAAGTATGGGGTTCGTTCCGCAATTCCTTGTTCTTTGGCAAAAAGACTATGTCCTGAGGCTATATTCGTTTATCCTAATTTTCCATTGTATAGTTCTATTTCCCAAGAGATTCGTGCTATTTTTCATAGCGTAACCGATTTAGTGGAACCACTATCCTTGGATGAGGCATATTTGGATGTGACCACCAATCATTTCCAGGAATCCATAGCTACGAAACTAGCTGAGCAGATTCAGGAAAAAATTTTCCAAGAAACAAAATTAACAGCATCCTGTGGAGTTTCTTATAATAAATTCCTCGCTAAAATTGCTAGTGATTGGCGAAAGCCTAACGGAATTTTTGTGATACGACCCAAAGATGCACCTAAGTTTCTTTTGGAACTTCCTATAGGTAAATTCTATGGAGTTGGCAAAGTAACTGAATCCAAAATGAAATCATTGGGTATCCATAATGGAAAAGATTTGTATCTTTGGAATAGAGATGATTTAGTCTTTCATTTTGGAAAAGTTGGGGCTTTTTACTATGATATCGTTCGAGGTGTGGACAATCGCAATGTGAATCCAACGAGAGAAAGAAAATCTTTAGGAATAGAAGATACTTTTTCTCAAGATAGCAAGGATGCTAATTTTCTTGAGACTAAGTTAGAAACTCTTGTGGATGGATTGGAACAAAGAAGACTCATGCGAGACATTCGGGGTAGAAGCTTAACTGTTAAAATCAAATATTCTAATTTTACAGTAAAGTCCATGACCAGAACCTATGCATCTTGGTTAGAGCAGAAGGAAGAAATATCAAGTATCGCTAAAGATCTTTTTTTCCAAGTTTGGGACCAGACAACGAGTCTACGATTGCTTGGTATTGCACTTGGGAATCTTGACCGGGACAGCCAAGACGAAGATTCACCAAGTTTATTCGATCAAATGGAAGCTTAAAGTAACCTTCGTTAAGATCTTAAAGTAAATTATTTCTTCGCTTTCGTATTCAATTGAAGAGATTTATAATCTACAGATTCAACCTCATCCAGATTTAATTTTTTAATTCCTTCGGTAGAATGTAAGATAATTGTCCCTCCAACTTGAGTAATGATAGCACCAGAATAATGATTTCCATCACTTGTATTTACAATCTCTAAGACGGAATAGAATTTTTGGATGTCTGCTTTGGATTTAAGATTTTGTTTTTCTGCATTTGCCTCTAAATTTGTGACTGCAACACCTAAATTCTTTTTGTGATCTTGGGCAATAGCTTCAGAAATACTCGAATCATTTACAGACTCGGGATTTTTACTACTTTCTAATGCCTTGTCAACCAAAGCAGATTCAGTTCCGACAAGAGTATCAATTTCAGCTTGCTTCTGTGGTGAGCTAAGGAAGGTTTCTTTGTCCATCATATCTTCCATTTGTTTGGTGAGCTCAGTTTTTTGGATATCTTGGTTTACAAGCTGTCTATTATTTATTAAAATTACAAGCTCTTGGAGCTTAGGACTTAGATTGGATTCTTCCATTTCACCAAGTATGACCTCATTCTTCTCTAGGAAAGAAATCATTTCCTCATAGCTTTGGTCATCTATAGAACCCTTTTCAATATTTATTGGTTGAAATCTAGCTCCCACTGCTACAGAACCTTCAAAAACTTTTACTTTTGGGATCTTATCTTTTTCAAGTTCAACAGTAAAAATAGTTCCTCTAACTCCCGCTACAGTAGTCGGAGTCAGAACTTTAAATTCACTGTTGGATTTCAATTTTTTAGTTTTAACAACAAGCTCACCCCATTGGATATCAACAGTTGTCTTGGAACTTTCCCCTTCTTCTAGGCTTGCAATCGATAGCTTGGAATAAGATTTAACCCGGATTAGGTCTCCATTTTTGTTTTGAATATCCAAACTTCCTGATTCAGTCATTATAATATCTTTTGAATCTAGAATAGTTCCAACTTTTGGTTTAAATTTTTCGTTAGCTCTAAGTATATTCACGTCTCCATTGGCAAAGATAACAACAACCTTGCTTTCTTGGGTGGATTCTTGTCCTAGGATTTGTTTGATCTTACTGCACTGGAGGGTGAGTAGAGAAATTGCAATAAGTAGAGCAAGAAATAGGGTTTTGGTATGTTTCATGTTAGGATATCCTATTTAGGTATAATTTTCAGTTCAATAAAGGGTAATTCTATGAATATATAACAGATTGGAAATAAGAATTTGCAAATGGAACAAAAAAAATTATCTGAGAATATCTTCTTTTAGACTTTTTAGAAAATCTATGCTGCCTTGTTGGAATACCATTTGGAGCATTTCCTTTTGAGAATCACTGATCACATTTTTTTCTTTGAGTTGGTTTAGGATTTCTGAGATCATTTCCTTCTCTAGTCCCCTGAGTTCAGAATAGATGTTCTGTATAGTCAAGCCGAAACTATGCTCTTCATAGTATTCAATTAACTTGGTAGTGATATCAAGAATTGTCTCCTGTCTTTTGACTAGTTCTTCCATGGTGCTAAGGATGATGGATATTTCTGGATCATCTTGGAAGAGATTCATCATATGCGGGTAGATTCTAGGTGATTGTATAGGTAGTTCGTAAATGCTGTCACCTAATGCAAGAAATAGTTTTCTTTCTTCATCCATAGTAATATCAGTAAAATCTTGCAGCTTTGATACAACGGCTGGGGGTAAAAGAACTATAAATTGGGATACTAGGGAGTATTCATTTTTTTCTCGAATCGAATAAAGTATAAGATCGCAAATCTTCTGAAAGCTTATTCCTTTCCAATATTGATTGCCCTTGATTTGGAAGAAATTTCTAGTATTGTATTTCTTTTTGTAATTATCTTGGAGCTTTAAAAAGTTATCATAGTTTGTTTTGAATAGTTCAAAGAGAACCTGAATTGAAAAATGTTCAAGAATATCAGAAACGGAACCAGGTTCTGATATGGATAAAAAATAACTGACTAGTTCTTGATTCTCTGGTTTAGCAACTGTAAAACGATTTAAGATGAATGAGTTGGCTTGGTAGAAAGCTGAAATGCCTACATTAAAGGTAACTTCACCATCAAGAAAGGAATTGAGTTTATCTTCAGCTATACAAGATTGTGCTAATTGAACTATAGAAGTATTTCCCGAAAGAACGGATTTACAGCTCTTCGGGCATGATTGGTATAAATTTGTATCTATTAAACAAGTTTTAGTTGTGTTCAACTAAGGACCCACAATCTCTCATCTCAGGTGAATAAGGATTTTGTATGTTTCTTCCTTTTGCCAGCCAATACTTATTCTCCATAGGACAGTAGAATTTATTTACTCCATCGACTGAAAAAAGTTTAGTAAGTTTGGAAAGATTCTCTGAGAACAATGAAAATTGATTGAAATCTTTTTCTTTATCTGAGCCTTTAATTTCTCTTAGGTTGAGTTTCATCTTGCTTACATGAGATGAAATCTCTGAATTTTCGGTTTTATCAAAAGCATCTAGGGCTTTTGAAATTCCTTGCAGGGAAGGTAATCCACTTTCAGTCTTCATTAGAAAGCTATGAATCTTTTCATTTTCTTCGAGTAAGAGCTCCATAGAGCGCTTATCCTCTTCAGATAATTTATTGCCTCCACAAGAATATGTGAAAAGAATGATCAAAGCCAATAAAGAACAATATTCCAAAAACCACTTCATATTTTCTATCCTTATAAAGGAAAAAGTATTTTAATTTTGGAACATGTCGAGAAAAATTCTAGACAAGGCAGGTTTTTCAAGTAACTTGACTTAAAAAGGGAACCAAAGAAAATTATGATCATTGTTGAAGGCCTGGACCACGTAAATATTCCAGTTACCAATTTAGAAGCTTCTAAAGTATTTTATTCAGAATTGTTTGATTTTGAAGTGGAAGAGGAGGATTCTGAAGCGGTAGTGATGGGGCTTGATTCTCATAGATTAAGATTAGTCAAAGTTGCTGATTGTTCCCCACTTCCTTTCCCAGTTGTTAGTTTCGTTATGGATGTTGATGATTTCACGGAAGCGATTACTGAAATGGAAGAGAAAGAAATTTCAATCATTAAAGGACCTGAAGGTTCTTCCAAGGGTGAATACCTTGTATTCGCTGATCCAGATAAAAATCAGATAGAAATCTTTTACCAACAATAGTTTTAGTTGACTTTAGTTTTGGGCAATTCAATCTCAATGATTGATGCCCATTTCTATATCCGATGATGACTATGAAATTAAAAAGCTAGCTGACTTCAGGCGAGGCTACCACTTCTTCCTTTCTCAATTCACAAGTCTTGCCACTGGGCTTCAGAACTTCTTTGCTTCCAATGGAATAAATGATGCAGTTAAACGTGAGTTACTTCCTTACAGAAAGCAACTAGATTCAGATATAGTCTCAACTATCAAAGTTGCCAAAGACTTAATGATTGAGTTGGATGAGAAGCATCTACAGCCTGCGGCGAGGAAAGATTCAATAAGTTATTTCCAAAATGGCAATATAGACAATCATCAAATTGATTTTATCCTATTTCATAAGTCCTTTGAATCACTAAGGCAGTTTTATAATCTAGCCAAGCAGTCTTGGAACTCGATTCGATTAACAATTCTATCGGCAGATATAAAGGATGAAAGCTTTAAAGCGGATGTTATATTAGAATATAGGATTATACCAATTTTTGATAAAATTGATTCTTTGAAAATTTTACTGCAACGCATGGCTGTAATTTTGAATATCCAAGAAAAGCAGAAACTTTTCACAGCAAGGACAACAACTCCTAGATACTCTGAAACTAAAATTTACAAATTGTCTACAGTATTTAGTACTGATTTCGCTCATGATGAAGATAATTTAGTTCCCTCTTTTCTTCCAGATGAGAACCAAGAAGACTACCCAAAAACAATCGCTTCTAAGCCTAAGGCAGTTGTTATTGAGAAGAAGGCTTATGATAATATTCTAAATACTGCTGGCAAATTACCCTGGAATTCTAACCAACACTATTACTTCCGTTTTGAGATTGCAGATTATGAAGAAGAGAAAGCTCTTTTTAAATCTGTGATAAGTATGGATACTCATATGGGAGCAGATGAAAAAGCATTACGTTCTGAAATGATTCGTAACCTTGCCTCTAAATCTAAAAAAGAAAAGTCATCCATTGAAATTGAAACAGAATACAATATGTTCATTCTACGTTACTTTCATTTCTGCAAAGAGATTTTGATACTTTCTATGGGAATACCAGAAGTTCTAAAGAATCTTTTCTTCTATCATATTGGGCCTCAGCATTTTTATATGATAGCTAGGAAATTTTTGCAAGAAGCTAACACGGGCTATATTCATGTTCGTCTCGCTGATGGAAAGAAAGTAAGTAGAGTACTTCCCAATGAGATCATTAAGAAACTCATAGTGGATTTCTGGAAGAATGATATCCTACCAATGATTGGAGAGGAAAGAAATAATCTAGCCGCTCTAAAAAAGATTATCGAAATCGTGGATAATAAGTACAAAGAAGTATCCCAACACGCAATGAAGGAATACGATAATCTTCCACTTGAAATTAAAAATTCTAAACCAAGGGTTCAACTTTTCCGTGAGATGATGAACCAATGGATGGGTGCTGCGAATATTATAGTGTTTAAAAGATTTCTAAAGACTGCTGGTTAAAATCCAGAGATAGTGCAGGTAACATCATTTGCTGTGACTAAGAGTTGCATGATTTTACTATTTATTACGGGGATTTTTGGATCTGTAACAAGAGCTAAACTAGTATAATCACAGGAAGGAGAGAAGTATCTAACTGTTACCGCTGCTGGACAATCAACGGTGACATTTCCTGATTGAGCAGGAAAATCAATACGAATTGCCTTGGTTTCTTCTCCAGAAAATTCAATATTCTTAGAACTCCCTTGGTCTATAGCAATTTCATTTCCAAACTCTTTGTTGTACGGACTGTAACAATCTACAAAAAATTCAGTTCCTGTGCAGTTGACTCCAAGATTTGTTCCTTGTGTACAAACACCACCTGTCTTTACAACATACAAGAAGCCTGATCTAGCTCCACTAGGAACTCTTGTTGAGATTTCCGTTCCAAAATTATAAAGTACAGGGGCTTCAACGGTATTAAAAAAAACTTTTGTATCAGTGAACCCAAAATTTTCACCCTTGATGATGACATTGGTTGCGCTGTAGTTGCGATCTATGTTCGCCTGAAGGGGAGTTCCTACTCGTGGCTCTACGGATGAAATTACAGCGGGAGTTGTGGAAAGCAAAACAGCAAAAGCATCCTCAGAACCCTCTTTGTGGCAGTTTATAGTCCCCCAAGCTAGAGAACTTGCGATTAGGAAATGGAGTAGCTTTGGTGGTTTCATTGCTTTTTATGATTGTCGGAATCAAAATTCCTTAAATTAATACTCTAGTGACCGAAATCCTTTTTACAGTAAAAGAAAAAATCGCTTACTTAGACTTTCATCGTCCAGAAGCAAGGAATGCAATTTCTCGAAATCTATTGAATGAATTTTCAGCTCAAATCACTGAACTCCAGGATATTCATGTATACAAAAAAATTCGTGCCTTGGTTTTGAGAGGATCAGGGGGGCTTGCCTTTTGTGCCGGAGCTGATCTTAAAGAAAGAGCAGGTATGTCTGAAAAAGAGGTATGGCAATTTCTTGATCAGTTTAGAGATGTTTTATTTAGATTAGAATCGCTTAAGATTCCTACTGTGGCTGCTATCACAGGTGTTGCATTAGGCGGAGGTCTAGAGATAGCCTTAGCCTGTGATCTTAGAGTTTGCTCAGAGAATGCCATACTAGGTTTACCTGAAGCAAAACTTGGGATCATTCCTGGAGCAGGGGGCACCCAAAGATTGCCAAGGTTGATAGGTGAATCCAGAGCTAAGGATTTAATTTATTCCGGAAAACGAATAGATGGTCTTGCTGCTAGAGAGATTGGTATCATAAATCATGTTTATCCTGAAAAGGAATTTGAAAAGCAAGTAGAACATTATGTCCAAGAAATCGTAAGTTCTGCTCCGATTTCTTTAGCCATGGCAAAGCAGGCTATCCAAGAGGGTCTTAATCTTGGATTAGAAAAAGGACTCGACCTAGAGCGCACTTGCTACAAATCTACCATCAATACAAAAGATAGAGCTGAGGCTCTTGTTGCTTTTCGTGATAAACGAAAGCCCTTATTCATAGGAGAATAATTTGATACTCACAGGACCAGCTATCCAAGACAGACTCGGCAAAGATATTATCATCGAACCTTATGATGAAAAGCTTCTAAATCCCAATTCCTACAATCTTCGTCTCCACAACGAACTTCTTGTATACACTCAATTTCCCCTGGATATGAAGAAACCCAATCCTGTAGAAAAAGTAACTATTCCTGATGATGGTTTCCTACTCGCACCAGGTATCCTTTATTTAGGAAGAACTCTTGAATTCACCGAAACTCATAATTTAGTTCCTATGCTCGAAGGAAGATCATCTATCGGTCGTTTGGGTATGTTTGTTCACATAACAGCAGGTTTTGGTGATGTAGGCTTCAAGGGCTTCTGGACCTTGGAAATCCAAGTCATACATCCTATGAGAATTTATTCAGGTGTGCAAATATGCCAAATCTTCTACCATACTATCGAAGGTAAGGTGAAAGAATACAATTCTGGCAAATACCAAGCCAACCAAGGTGTTCAGCCATCATTATTGTATAAAGACTTTGAGAAATAAGATAGGAAATGCTAAATGATCTAAAAATATTCTGTATACAGGACTTTATGCTCATCTTAATTTATATCAAGTTGTATAGCTAATAGAGTTAGATCGTCTTCAAATTCTCTATTGCCTTGAAAATGTATCAAAGCATTCTCTATTGTCAAAATCTGTTCAGCAGGCAATTGATTGTATGATTCAAGTAGCAAGTCGTAAAATCGCCCTTCTCCTAGTTCAATTCTCTCATCATTAAAGATTTCATAAACTCCATCAGTAAATAAATAAATTCTATCATCAGAACTGAGGCTCATGGAGATTATATCATACTCCATATCTTTTTTTAATCCGAGCAAGGCTCCTGATTTCTTCATCTCAATTGCTTTACCATCTTGAAGAAGGATTTGTGCTGGGTGACCTGCCGAAGAATATTTAACTTCCATGTTCTTAACATCAATGTCCATTACGACACAACTAAAATATATTGTCTTATACTTATTGATAAAAGTGTAGTTTAGTTTAGTCAATATCTCGGATGGAGTGAGATTATTTTTTTTAAGGTTCTCATATTCGCTCTTGATTGCCATTGTGACTAGTGCTGCTTGGATACCATGTCCTGTTGCATCAGCAATAAAAAATCTTGAGGTATGATCATTGAGTTGAAAGAAATCATAGAAATCACCACCAACTTCATCCATTGGTTGATAAACAATTGCATAAGATAGATTTGGAAGAGGATGAATTTTAGGAAGAATACTTGTTTGAATTTTCTTAGAGTAGTTAAGATCCTTCTTGAGGATGTTCAAGGTATGCATTAGCTCTTTGGTTCTTGAATCCACTTTTCTCTCTAACTCTAAATTCAAATTCTTTATCTCTGAATATAATTTAGAATTATCGAAACTAATAGCCGCTTGAGATGCAAGTATTTCAAGTATTTCAATTCTAGAGTTATTAAAAATATTACTTATGAGTTTATTTTCTAAAAAGACCATAGAAACAACTTCCCCTTGCTTGGTGATTGGTAACAAGAGGATTGATTTTGGATCATTTTCTTTAATATATTCACTCGTTCTTAGATAACTCGATTTTGTCTCTGAGTTAATAATTAATTTCTTTCCTGTTCTATATGAATAATAAATAGACTCTATTGGTAGAAATGAACGGCATTCATCCAATAATTTTGGTAAGGATTCAGGATTTTGATCGATAGAATGACCGATCTTAACAGTAAGACCTGATTCTTCATTCAGTATTAAATAACCTTTGGAGGCACCAGCATTCTCAACCAAAGTAGAAAGAAGTTTTTTTTGTAGTTCAATGGTATTCGTTAGGCTCGTTATAGATTGAGAAGCTTTCACAATAGAGACCAAATCTATATCGGTATGATTGAGACTTCCACGCTCTGTAATTTTTTTGGTATTGGTTGAGAAATTCACTTTCAATGAGCTACTTAAATACTTGGACCTTATCTCACTCGCCATTGCAATAGCTCCCCAACTAACAAAAATTTCTTCTGCTTGTTGAAAGGCAAAATCGCTTATAATTTTCTTAGATTTAAAGAAATTAAATTTAGCATAAAGATAATAAGAAATTCCTTTTTTCAGACTTGCGTCATAAATATCGAATTGGTCAAGTAATCGGTCGAAATAGATATTTTCTTTATCTGGATAACTAAAAGCATAATACTCCGCTACAAGGATTTGGTAATTAGTTAAGAAATTACTTGGGTTTACTTTTGCCAGTCTTTGTAAGAGAAATATACTTATCTTTATGAATACTTTTTCTGAGATAGGTAGTTTTTTACTTTTGCGAGCTTTTTCTATAAAACATAAAGACTGTATCAATCGATATTCATAGTATAAAAACAAAGTTCTTGATTTCTCTAAATCCATATCATATTTTTTGAATCTATTAATTGCCAGATCATAATCACCATATAGATAATCTAAGAATCCAGATACGACACAGTAAAATGTATTAATTGAGCCATTGCTTATCTCGTCCAAATATTTGGATTCAAATTCATTACAGTCTATTGCTTGTCCATTTAAATTAAATATTCTATTATTAGAATTTTCGAGTCCATTTATGAAATGTTCACCAATTCCTAAAATCATAGGTAAACCAGTAAAACTTAAAGTGCTAGATTTTCTCTCTAATTCTTGTAAGGAATCAGAAAATTCGGAAATAGATCTAGCTGAATAAAGGCTATAAATTGTTTCGGAAAAAATTGAAAATGCCGCCCAAAGAAAATCCCCATACTGCATGCATCTTCTATACGAGTCTTCACAGAGTTTTGAAATTTTGGAATATGGGAATATTAGATAATCATAGAGCATATTCTTCCCAAAGAAATAGCGCCCATAATAATTTTCTGTTTGGAGTCTTTTTAGTATTTTTTCAGCTAAGTCCCAATAGGAATTTAATTTGGTAAGATTTCCAGTTATTAGAAAAAGCATGGATCCGAATCCAGCATACCCCACATAACTTTTCTTAGAGATCCCATACTTAAGACTTAAATTAATCAACCTTAAGAAAAGAATAATAAAGAGTGAAACATTTTTATGCTTCCCGTAATTCAATAAATTGAATAAAATTATTAATGATTCACTGATGTTCGGATCAGTATTTAATTTATCATTGATTAGTTGATTGACGGAACGACCTTTCCTATAAAAAGTCATAAGTATTAATTCTTTTATGACATGTAAAAAATTAGGTTTCTCAGGTAAAGCTTGTCCAAGAAATTTAAGTGCCTCTATTCCTGTTAAATAAGCTTCATCATATTTATTCAGTGTGTTATATATTTCAATCTTAATTAATGAAAGTTTGGCTTTCTCTGTTATGGTCAAGGAATTATTGTATAGATATTTTAATATACTTTCTGCTTCTTCAGCTTGTCCTGAATAGTAAGCAGTTTCTGAAAGAGAAATTAAAACTTCAAAGTGTTCTTTGCGATAAGGATTTTCTTCACCTAAGTAATTACAAAGAGGTTCTATTGCTTTGTAATACAAATAAGCGGAATCGAAGGCACCTATTATTCTTGATAAATCACCGGCTTTTTTTAGATACTTAAAGAAAATTCCTTTAAATTGTGGATCAGACATTCTTTCTTGATCTTTGGCTTCTATTAAATGATTGGCAATATATAAAGATTCATCAGTACTTGATTGATCATCGATTAATTGAATCAATGCATGGGCTATATGGAAATGGAATTCTCTTTTTCTTGTTTCTGGAAGTCTATCAATAATTGAAAATCGAATCTTATCATGAGAGAATTGAAAATCAGCTTTAGATAGCAGTTTATTAATTGCTTCATAATTCGAAATGTCATCTAACATTTGCAAGAATGGGAATAATTTAAACTCTGGATGGGTCTGATGAATGATTCCTTCATTTAGATATTCAATCAAAGACAATTTTAGAAGCTGCAATCTATCTCTATATATATGATAAAGTAATTTAAGTGGAAAAATATTTCCTATAATTGCTGTATAATAAAGAAATTCATGATCTGACTCCAATGAATTTGAAAGCTTAGTTATTAGAAAATCAGCCACATTGGTATTGATATTTTTGGCAATTAGCCTATGCCATTCTATATTCCACTTCAAAGTTGAAGGATTAAAGGCCACAACATTTTCTTTTTCTAAATTATTTAGAAAATTCTCTAAATTATCAGAATAGCCAAGAGTTTTTTCGAATAATAATAATGAGAATTTATTGATATCATTTGCATCAAATTCAAGTGAACTTGAAATGAAATCATAAATTTGTTTATCAGTAAAAGGCTGTATATGATGTTGAATGAGTATTTCAAATTTATGACAGATTGTAGTAAGCTCTGTAAGTTCAGGAGAATTTAATTTACTTCGAGAGCATAATAAAACAAGAAATCCTTCCCACTCTTGATTTCTTGTTAAGTAATCTAAAAATTGTAAAGAGGCAGCATCTGCCCATTGTATATCATCTAAAAATACTATGGCTGGTTCTTGTTTTCTATAACACAATGTGAGAAAATTTAGTAAGGTAGAAAAGATGAAAAGGTCATCATGAGGAAGTCTTAGATTGGTTTCTTTTTCTGGACTATAGATTTTATTGAGACCAGGAAACAAATTTAAAATAGCAGAAAAACTTTCACCTATATTTGTTTCTATTGAATTTTTAATTTCTTTTAAATCTAATTCATTTTTTGTAAGAAGATATTTTAAAGTTTCATTAAGAATTTGTTTTATTGCGTAATAAGGAATATTTTTTCTATCGTGATCAAACTTTCCACTGACGATGATGGCTTTGTGATTTTGGATAAGATTATGATTATTCAGAATTGTGTAAGATTTACCCGTTCCTGAATCACCATAAATAAACAAACAAGTTCTCTTTCCTGATTTGGTATTCTGGATTCCTTCCATTAGTTTTTCTGTAATATCATTTCTATTTAAATTAATTTTTAATTTCTTTAAATGATCATTAGATTTTTCATGTAAGGCGGTTGAATTAGGAATGAAACCAAAAGAATCAATAGTAGATTGTATATGCTCTAAATCTTTGAGAAGATGTTCTGTGCTTTGGTATCTATCGTCTGGATTTTTAAGATATAATCTTTGTATGCACTCTATAAGGATAGGTGGTATATTGCTTTTCTTAGTAGAGATAAGAGAAGGTTGTTTGGCAATATGATGATGAATGACTTCTAAAGGATCATTCGAAAGGAAGGGTACTTGACCAACTAACATTTCATAAAATAGAATTCCAAGTGAATACAAATCGGATCTCTTGTCGATATCTAAATTCAGTCTGCCTGTTCTTTCAGGAGAAATATAAAAAATGTTATCCGTAGTGAAATCACAATTGAATCTCATGGATCTATTATTAATTGGAAAAGAAGAATATCCTAATCCGATCAATTTTATTTTAGAATTCGAGCTTTTATAGAATATATTACTTGGTTCTATACGATTATAAATTAAACCTTTTTCATGAATTTTCTGTAATATTTTAGTAATTTGAATCGCAAATTTTACAAAATCTTCTATTTCAATATTACCAATTAACTTTGATTCTGTTAAGAGGTGATAAGGACAATTTTCAAAAACTAAACTGTAACTACTTGACTTGTGTAAAACAGACTCTAACTTTAATATGGAATCATCATTGATAGTTTTACAAACTTCAATCTCATTAAGAAAATAATTATTTCCATCTAAGTGAATATTTTCTTTTTGAATTCGGACAATTTTTGGTTCAGTATTCCCATGAAGTTCCCCACGGTAAGTTGTCGAGAAACTATCTTCTTTAATTAATTCGCTTAAGCGAATTGTAGTATTGGGATAAGAAATTGTCTTCATTCAATCAAATTAGATATTTTTGCCAAGAGTTTTGTAGAAAAGTACCAAATAAAAGAAATCTGCCAAGAAAACCAATACAGCAAGAACTAAAACAAAGGGTTGGTCTGGAAAAAATAGAAATAAAAACCACGAAAAAAAGGCAGTTCCAATAAATTTTGTCCATGCTATACTGAAAGAAAACTTACTAATATCGGCAACACTTAAGAATAGGACAGGATAAAGCCCTGATATAAAAAGATTTAAGATATAAGCTGAGTTGGAACCTGTAAATAAATCATAGCCATTGATTTGAAATGTATAGATGAGCCCAGCCCAGCTAACACATAATAAAAATAAAATCCAATAATAATTTGTATCGGATACTTGAATCTTCCATTGTTTCTTTCCGTATTTAATTATATAATAAAATATAACTACATCTAAGATAAAAGCCAATCTATAGCCCCATTTGAGTACTATTCCCATATTCTCTTGAATGATAAAACCCCAAAGAAATTCCCACACTATATTTCCACAGGCAATGAAGACAGGCATCTCAACAAACTCAATGGTCTTTGCTTTGTATATCAGTTCTCCATAAACATAGACCCAGAACATTACACCAATGAACAAAAGAATATTTTCGGTAAGTGTAAACCTACCCAAATATTCTGGGTTTGTTAAAATATTTCCTATCCATTCTTTCATTTTATATTCTCCAGTTAGTTGTTAGGGAAGGGGGAATTTCAAATTTTGCTTTCTTGCCATCATAATAGTAATGATCCATTCCTATTATCATAGCTTTGGAAAAAAGTTCTGCAATTTTCTGAAATCCGTACTTGGATGAAAATGATTGGTCTATTTTGACACCCAGCTTAAATACAAGATCTTCGAGAAATTTATGTTTCAACTCAGGGACATCCAGAATCTTACAGTTTTCTTCTCCCATAAGTTCGTGGAGTAGAAGTATGGGTGTTTCATCAAAAATATTTCCTGGAACCATATAGTTATAAAAATTTATCAAGGATTTGGTGAGAATCTTACCTGCTTCTGATTCCTTTCTTTGGTCTAAAAATATTTCCATACCCAAAGAATGCGCATTATTATATCCATCTGGATTTAATTCTGGGATAACGCCGATTATATGGCCTATGACTCGCCAATGGTGAACGTAGGCATCTTTTTCTTCTGGGGAAAGTTCAACACCTAAATCATTTAATCCTTCTACTACAAGGCTAGAAAAAGATTGCAAGGTTCCAGCCATATCTTGTTGATTGATGGGAATTCCTAATTCGGGATTCCAGTTGCCTGCCAATGAAATGAAATATCGAATGGATGCATGCATCAATCGAACTTTTTGTGAAACAATGATTGCGGAACCTTGATCACTGAATCCATTCTCTGCTAGAACAGATACCACAAATTGAGTAGTCTCCATCAACCTTCGAATGATTGGTTTTATAGATCCACTTTTCTCAACTAACCTTCCAGTATGAACCAAGACCTCAGCACCCTTGCCGCAGGTATATGCCATTGGTAAAGATTTGAAGCCCAATAGCAATAGGATAAATGAACCATAATTTTGGAAAATGGATTGAGCAATCTTGATTTTTTTGAAATCTATCCAATCGGGTAGATGGCTTGTAGCTTTCAGAAAGTCTGAAAATCCACTGCTTTTCAAAAATACATCGTTGTTTTGAGTGAGTTCATCAAAAATATTCTTCGCCTTCTCCAATTGATCTGGGTGACCTAGCAGTATTTGTTGAAGGTACTGGTCTGCTGCTTGGTCACCTTGTGTCCGAATTATATTCCATTTTTCAGATTCCATTTATTCTTATTGAAAGGATTGAGTGTAGTTTTGTAAATGAATAATTCTATACATTAACTAAGTCTTATGAATATTCAATTAATTAAAAAAATAGTTCAGTCACTCCTTTTGAAATTTATTTCAATTGTTTGTCTGCTTGCCTTACCTGAATTGTACGCTGTTGGGATCTTTCAACCTTCACACAATGCAAGATATGGGGGCATGGCTGGGGTCAACATCGGTATTGGTGGATCACCTATCGATATAGCAACAAATCCAGCGAATCTAGCTCTAACAGAGAAATCTAAACTTGAATTTGGAATTGCTTTACCTTATATACGAAGTAATTATAAGGATAGATTCATTGATCCAGACCCAAGTCTAGTTTATGAGAATAATAAAAGTTACAATATTCTTGCACCTCTACCCTATATTGCTTGGGCAGTTCCTATCAACGATAAGTGGACCTATGGTGGTGGTATTTTTATCCCTGGAGGCGGCAAGGCTCAAATTGATGGAATATATAGAACCACTCCCAATGGTCAGACATTAAATCAATGGTCGGGAGTAGATTTTCCTCAACCTATTGGGAATTCGAAGCGAGTAATTGAGGAATATTCAACAACTTTTTTCGTAGTGAAATTTACTAACGCAATATCCTATAAGATCGGAGACCTCTCCCTTGGTGCTGGTGTCGAAGGTTTGTACTCCAAACAAAATGCTTTTCAAAAGTACTATGATCCTACACGCACAGTAGAAATTCCAGGACAAGGTTTTGATTATCAAAGTAGAAATGCATATTCGATGGGTGGAATATTCGGACTTAGTTATAAAATAAATCCTGAATGGAGAATTGGGTATTCTTACCAGACCAGGGCTATACTTCCTTGGGACGGAAGAATGCAAGTCGGAAATAATAATGCAAATTTCTATCGAAGAACAGGTGTATCTGCAACTTTTGAATTACCAGAGAGACATGGTCTCGGAATTTCATGGGGCAATGAATCCTTTCGGCTTGGAACAGATTTTCTTTATTACAATTATGGAAGTTATACGAAAAAGTTTGATCAAATCTTAGAAGATCCCTGGTTTCCAACTCCTATTGGTCGCTCCGGTTCTGTTTCGCAAAATGTTAATTATTATGATAGCTGGTCAGCGGCTCTTGGATCGGAAATTTTTTCCGGTGATTTAACCTATCGTTTAGGCTTTCGCTACAACACAGGTGTTGTAAGAGAGGATGGTATATCTGCTCTTCAAGCAGGAATCATGGTACAGGAGTTAGTTGCAACAGGTCTTGGTTGGAAGTTTGGTTCCTGGAGGCTTGATCTTGCCTTGAACTATTTGCTATCAAGACGAGTGATGGGTAATAGAACAGGAGACTGGGCACTAGCGCATACTCTATTTAATCTTCAGGATTTTCGTCCAGCCTCATTCAGCCATTCCTTGAAGTCGGATGTACCTGCCATTTTGATCGGGCTTAATAAGGAATTTTAGTTTAACACAGCAATCGTAGGTAAGATGGAAGTAATATCATAATCATAAGCAAGTCGAATTAAGTCGTCTTGTTTAAGTGCTACAAAAAATCACATTTTGCTTCCAAGAAATGAACCCCAATAGTTATAAAAAGGTGAGCATTGTAGTATTCAATAATCATAAAAT
>PEQN01000048.1 GCA_002786225.1 Leptospira sp.
CCAAGAAAGAACCATAGCAAGAAAGGCAAGAGAGGCATGGCTAGCTTTATTATTGGAATCTAGTTTTTCCAAGGAAACCATCATGGAAAGCTATCTGAATGAAATTCCTCTAGGCCACGGAACAATAGGGGTTGGAGCTGCGGCAAGGTTTTATTTCCGTAAGGAACTAAAAGATCTTAGCTGGGGAGAGGCTGCACTACTTGCAAGTCTAACAACACGACCTACGCAGTTCTCTCCCTTAGTCAATCCCAAAGAATCTATGGCAAAGGTAAGAATTGTATTTAGACGACTTGTAGAAAATGGTCGCATGGATATAAAAACTGCTGAAGCAGAATATGAGAATTTTACCGAATACTACCAAACCCTGAATCGAAGTCCTAATGATTCAGCATTTTCAGATCGTTTAAATAAGTTTCCTTATGTAACAGAATACATACGAAAGAAATTGCTCTCCAGTCTTGGTGCGAACAAATTGTACAACGGTGGCTTAAAAATATATTCAACTATTCATATCCAACACCAACAAGAAGCAGAAAAGGCTTTATTTGCAACACTTAAAGCCCAAACCATAGAATCCAACCAAAGAGCCTTCCGAAAAGTGGACGCCTTCGATGATCAATATGGATCTGTTCTAGAACTAATTTCCGACTTAAGCACAACCAACCCTTTTAAGTTCAAAATTTCTAGATCTGCGAGATCTTTTCGATCGAATTTCCAAGAAGAAATTCGGGATGAAATCTCTACCTTAAACTTCCTGGTTGGTCATGAAATTATTGGTGAAGTTCTAGAAAATAATTTCAAGGAACAATCCACAGAAGACCATCTTCTGCCTGTGGAAGGTTCTTTGATTGCTATGAGACCTGAGACAGGTCACATAACAGCTATTGTCGGTGGATCAGGCTTTCGTTCCGACAACCAACAAATTCGATCCTTCCAAGCCTATCGCCAACCAGGTTCATCCTTTAAGCCTATCCTTTTTTCAGCTGTGCTTGATTATTTTGGGAAGAATCCAGATCCCAAGAAAAATATTACTGCATCCTCACAATTCTTAGATTCACCTCTCCAATATTTAATGGAAGATGGAGATGAATGGTCCCCAGAAAATTATAGTTCAGAATATTCTGGATTTATACTTTTGCGTGAAGCCTTAGAGCAATCCAAGAATAGTGTTGCAGTTCGAGTCCTAGAAGAAGTTGGGCTATCCAATGTACTTCCATCCATTCAAGAAATTGTTCAAGTCAATAGAACTTTACCATCTAACTATAGCATTGCGTTAGGAAGTTTTGAGCTTACTCCATTTGAACTCACTAAGATTTATGCTATGTTTGCCTCAAAGGGCAAATCAGTGAATCCTATTTCTGTTTTGTTTGTTGAAGATTCCAACGGAAATATAGTGAAAGATTTTCGAAATGACTTTGGTCCTGATGACAGGAAACAAATTATTTCTCCCGAGTCAGCCTTTTTAATCACCGATATGATGTCAGGTGTTATTCAAAGAGGAACTGGTAAGGCTGCATTGTCTTATGGACTTTCAAGACCATCCGCAGGTAAAACAGGAACAACAAATAACTTTCGAGATGCATGGTTTGTTGGCTACACTCCCGAGTTAGTTGCAAGTGTTTGGGTTGGCTATGATATTGGAACAATTTCTTTGGGAAAGGGAGTTACAGGAGGCAGAGTTTCTGCATCAACTTGGGGAAGATTCATGCAAAATGCCCTACTCTATGAAACTAAAAAAAGTTTTGATTGGGGTGAGTTGAAACTTGTCAAAAAAACTATTTGTAAGTCTTGTGGAAAACTCCCAGATGGAAATTGCAGAGAAACCAGAGAAGAATACTTCCATCCCAATACAGCTCCTACCGAAGTCTGTGATAATCCTAGAGGCTTATACTATGAGCCCAACTCTAATTTCTCACCCAAACCACAAGGTGCTCAGAAAAATAAAAGCAAATCTAAGAAGAAAAATCTTTTCCAAGGAGATGAAGAGATCAAACTCTAGAGGTTTTTCAAAGAAATTATGCGTTTTCCTAAAATTTAGTTGTCAGGAGAATGCGTTTTTTCCGTAATAAAGATAATATTTTAGCAGAGGCTTATCGGTTATTCTATGGCACAAGGTAAAGATTCTATCAACAGCGTGATTGGACAGGGTTCTATTTTTGAAGGCAAATTCTATATTGCTGGATCTCTAAAGATAGATGGCAAATTCGAAGGTGAAATCAAAACTGATGAAGCACTTTATATCGGAGAAACAGGAAAGGTTAAGACAAATATTGCAGCCAAAGAAGTAACTGTTTCTGGAACCTTGATTGGGAATATCCGAGCTGAAAATGAAGTTCGTCTCGAAGAAACAGGAAGAATGCTCGGTGATATCCAAGCTCCCTATCTTGACCTTGCAAAAGGTGTAGTCGCCAAAGGAAATATCACGATTACCGGTGGTCAGAAGAAAGATGTAAAGAAGATTGTAGAAGAGTCTTTCGGTGGAGTTCGACCATTGGATGGCAAAGATTAAGCTTATTAAATTTTTCCCTTCAGACCTATCCTTACATTAAGGATTGTATCTTATGTTAATTCCCAAGAAAGAACAAACAACTTTTGGTCGTGAAGTTTTCAAAACTGGAAACTTCCGCATCATACGAACAAGTTCTCTTGACTTTCATTACTTCTTCTCCAAACAAGATAAAATCATCCAAGGTCACATAGACCTAAGAAAGAAAAAGTTTCGTCTTATTCCACTCTTCCTTACATCCTTTCTTATTACTTTCTTTCTAGGCTTTGGAATTGAATCTACCAACGCAAATCTCAATCCACCCCTAGGAAAAGAAAATGCAACATCAGCCCTAAACACCAATGAAGAAAATGATGAAACCGATAAACAAGCGAAAGCTGGTGATGAGAGATTTTTGCAAGATACTGAAGAAAAGAAAAGAGCCATACTTTCTGCAACAGAAATTGAATCCTCGGTGGAAGATAAAGCTCGTAAGCTTAAAGTCATCTCTTATCGTGTAGGACGGAATGAAACACTATCTGAGATTGCCAATAAATTTAAAGTCAGCATTGATTCCATAGCGGGCTCTTCCAGCATACATCCAGATGATGTGATTTTTTATGGACAGATTCTGCAAATCCCCAACAAACAAGGATTACTTTATAAATTTAAAAAAGGTGATAGTCTAGCTAAAATTGCTGATTTTTATAAAGTGAAAATTGAAGATGTGGTATCTGAAAATGGCAACCAGGATTACGACTTTGTAACAGTAGGACAGAAATTATTTCTTCCAGGAGCAGTAATCCCTGAACCCAAACCAAAATGGGTGAGCCCTGTTCCATCTAGGATCATCACTTCGGGATTTGGATGGAGAAAATTTCCTCAGAAAAAATTCCATGAAGCTCTAGATCTAAAAGCGAACTATGAAACTGTTTTTGCTGCCCGTAAAGGTCAGGTAATCTATGCAGGTTGGATGGGCGGTTATGGAAATACAGTTGTAATTTTACATGACAGTGATTATAAAACACTCTATGCTCATAATTCTAAGATTTTTGTCAAACCTGGAAATTATGTTCAAACTGGTCAGAAAATTTCTCGTTCAGGTTGCACGGGATATTGCTTTGGCCCACATGTTCATTTTGAACTCATCCACAAAGGAAAGAATATCAATCCCACCAAAGTTCTCAAGGGACTTAGCACGAAACGATAATGAACATATTACAATTCCTAGCCTTCTATCCTAAGACTATTCCAAATATGATGAAATTAGTCTTTATCTTTTCATGTTTCTTATTGATCAATTGCCCAAAACAACCTGAACTCTCTGATCTGTTAAACCAAAGAATCAAACAGAATTATGATGAGACTGTAGAAATGAATATTTATTTCGCAACTCTTAGAAGTCCCAAACCACTATCTTCGAAAGCATGTTCTAATGCGAACTTTTCCAATCTACTTGGCTCTGAATTGCGTTTCGGCAGGTGCAAAGTAAACACACCAAGTGAGCACTCTGTAGGTTCCTTGGATAGTGCTAATACTGGGTATAGAAATAAATTCTTTAGTATGAGAGAATATTCTGATTTAGATGCCCAAGGTCTTTCGAAAAATTTAGATGCTTCAACAGAAAATGACATCATCGTTTTTGTTCATGGATTCAATGTTCCCTTTGAAGAGGCAATCTACCGAGCCGCACAAATCAAATACGACATGAAATACCAAGGCGAGATGCTTGTCTATACCTGGCCTGCTGGAGCTGAGGATGAATCCTTTTTAAGCCAACTATTCATGAAAGGCATTTACGAGACAAATCTACAAAATGCTATCAATTCCAGAGCACACTTTCGCTCCGTCTTAGATTCTCTCCAAAAATCAGATAAGAAAATCCATCTTATCGCCCACTCTATGGGGCACCAAGTTGTTCTTCCCGCACTCTCATCCAAATTTCGATCGGATCAAAAGCCTTTTCTTGGAGAGCTGATTCTAAATGCCCCAGACTTTGATCTCCAAGAATATAGAAGAATTCACAATGATATTCTTGGTTCTGCCTCTAGAGTGACTCTCTATTGTTCACCGGGTGACAATGCTTTGGTAGCAAGTCAAAAGGTTAACGGAAATCCAAGAGTGGGAATGTGTGCGAGGTTTGATGGAATTGATATTATTAATGTAAATGAAGTAGATGATCCAGTTCTTGGAGTAGGAGGATTAGGTCATGGCTATTATTCCTCTAGACCCATTCTTACTGATATCTATCAAGTCCTGTTAGGTATTAAAGCTGAGAAAAGACTTTTTATTCGCAAGTCTGGTTCTGGTAATAGTGAATTGTTTGTTCTTAGAAAGTAATATAATGGAATTAGATCCAAGTTCAATTACAATCAAACTGTAACTCTTGTTAATTAAGAAGTATAATATTCACTCTTTATAAGCCCAGTCGTTTTGATTCAGAAATCATATATTTTAGTTGGGATGAAAGTTCTTGTTTGGATATCAAATCCTCAATGGTAAAATTAAATCTATAATTCCAGTTCTTGGACTCATCACTGCCCGGAGTGTTAATCTTATGTGCCGCAAAGTCCTCTTTTATAGCAATATCTCCAAGAAACAATAAGTCTTGCAGAAGGTGTATGCAATACAAACTGGAAGTGTGGAAGCTAAACTCTAACAATTTTCTATGAACCTCTGTTAGATCATTCATATTCTTAATCTTTGAATTATCTCTCTTGCGCTCAATTATTTCAGACTCTGCTTCCTTTAGAAAAAAAGATTCTGCATAGGCTTTCTCACCATTCTTCAATTCATTGGTCCACCAATCCATAGCTAAGCTCGTATCATGAGTAGATAAAGTTGCTACAGCATTGGTTCTATATTTATCAAAAGGGATGTAGGAGCCATTCTCCAAAGATCTAGTCCATCGTATAACATCTATTCCAAGCATTTCTTTTTCTTGCAGACTTTCCCTTACAAATCCAGGAACTGAACCAAGGTCCTCTGCACAGGGAAGCATTTTTGTAAAAGTGGAAAATTTGGAAAGAACCTTATCCCCCGCTTCTCTCCAATAGCTCTCGTCTTCTTTAAGATTCTGAAAGGAAAGTTTAAATAACTTCTCTTGGATATCCTGTGGATAATCATAGAATCCAGGCTCTTTATGAAAGTCCCAATGAAAATAATATCTTCCCTCTTCCATTTTATGTAAAAAACCTTTGTTGATAAATTCATCTGGAAGCAAACCTTCTAATTCAAAATCATTTAAACTAACTGATTTCTGAGGGTAGAAATATCCATATCTTGCATTCTTTGCCTCTAAGGGAATAGCCCATATTCTATACATTCCTATAACATGATCTATGCGATAGAGATGAAAGAAATTCTCTTGGTATTGCAATCTTTCTTTCCAAGGTTTATAATCAACTTTATCTAGTGCTTTCCAATCAAGGACTGGAAATCCCCAATTCTGACCCAGATCAGAAAAAGCATCAGGCGGAGCACCAGCTTGTAAGTCCAAACGAAAAAATTCTGGATTCGCCCAAACATCAGAACTGTTAGACGAAGTTAAAATAGGCATATCTCCTTTCAGAAGGATTCCTTCTTTTTCAAAGAGATTCTTGGTTTGTTTTAATTGGGAATAGGCAAGAAATTGAAGCCATGCTAAAAAGTAGAACTCATCTTTATAATTCATTTTTATAGAATCATAGAGTTTATCGTTAAACTTGCTTTCTTCCATCCATTGATTCCAATGCTTACCATCATTCAAATTATAAAGAATACGAAAGCACAAGTAGGGTTTTAACCAAGTATTGGAGAGGATAAAAGAATCCAGAGTCAAATAAAGAGATTTATCTTCCTTTAGAAACTTCTCTTTCAGAAGATCTAACTTTAATTTGGTGATTTTCTTTTTGTTGATCTTGTGTGTAGCAATATTCTTCTTCCTGCTGTAAACAGAAATTCCTGCAAGATGCAAAGAGATGTAAAGAGGATCTATAGCGAAGGAAGAAAGTGAACTATAAGGTGACTGTCCTATTCCACAATCGTTGAGTGGAAGAATTTGTAATATGCTCATCCCTGATTGCTTCAGCCAAGGGAGACTTGCCCGCAAAGAATAGATATCTCCGCATTCAAATGATTTTTCCGAAAGAAGAGACCATAAGGGGATACAAACTCCAGCTCTTCTGACACCATATTGGGGATGGCTTAGGATTAAGCTGGAGTTCATCTTAATTAGGCTACAGTTACATCTTTAGAAAGATAGATATCCTGTATTGCATTAAGAAGGGCTATCCCCTCTTTCATAGGCTTTTGAAAAGCTTTTCTTCCAGAGATCAATCCTTGTCCACCAGCTCGCTTATTAATGATAGCGGTAGTTACTGCCTCAGCTAAATCTGTTGCACCCTTAGATTCACCACCAGAATTAATGAGTCCAGCTCTGCCCATAAAACAATTCGCTACTTGGTAACGTGTTAAGTCTATGGGATGATCTGTTGTTAAATCAGTATACACTTTTGGAGAAGTCTTACCATGCTTGGTTGCATTATAACCACCGTTATTGGTTGGTAACTTTTGCTTGATGATATCAGCTTGGATGGTTACTCCCAAATGGTTCGCCTGACCTGTTAAGTCTGCTGATGTATGATAGTCGACACCATCAACTTTGAAACCATTGTTTCTTGTGTAACACCAAAGTATAGTAGCCATACCAAGCTCATGAGCTCTTTCAAATGCCATACTAACTTCTTGGATCTGTCTTGCTGATTCAGCAGAACCAAAATAAATGGTGGCACCAACTGCAGTCGCTCCCATGTTCCAAGCATCTTCAACGGAACCGAACATGATTTGGTCAAATTTATTTGGATACGATAAAAATTCATTATGATTGATTTTCACAATAAATGGAATTTTGTGTGCATATTTCCTTGCAACTGAGCCCAAGACACCATAGGTAGATGCTACGGCATTGCAACCAGCTTCAATAGCGAGTTTGATAATATTTTCAGGGTCAAAATAAACTGGATTGGGAGCAAAAGAAGCTCCTGCACTGTGCTCTATGCCTTGGTCAACAGGAAGAATAGAAACATAGCCTGTATTGGCAAGACGACCTTTTCCTAAGATATTTTGTATACTATTGAGTACGGGTATGGACCTATTTGTTAGGGAAAAAATACGATCAACCCAATCGCCACCTGGAACGTGGATCTGAGATTTGGAAATTTTAGGATTCGAAAATTTTAGTAGCTCTTCGCCCTCTTTACCCAATAGGCTAGTAATTTCTTGTGTGTTCAAAATTGAATAACTCCTTTTCTTTTACTCTATCAAGAACCTAGCTTGCAAAATTGTCTAGGATTTTAATAATAAGAAAAGCACTGATGGGAAAAATCAATCGTATTTCATTATCACTATTCTGGCTAATTCTTACTGTTTCACTTGCAATTTGGTGGTTTACTTTGGGACTAAGACAGACCAAAACTATCTCGGAGCTGAGTTTGGAGTTGGGTGAGCCCAACCAATACACTAGCTCAGGTCTTTTAGAAAAACAATCCCGCATGCTTTGGATGGAGGGAACTTTTTTCATAAGCATGCTCACTCTTGGTGGCTCTGTATTAATATGGTTTTCTTACCAAGATATCAAGAGAAACCAACTTATCCAAGATTTTTTCTCTACTGTTACTCATGAAATGAAAACTCCGCTCGCAGGACTGCGTTTACAAGTAGAAGGCTTGATGGAAGATCTTTCTGGGAGTAAAGAATATTCAAATATACTTAAGAGAGCACTGAAAGAATCAGATCGAATAGAATCTCAGATGGACAAGGCTTTTTATTTAGCAAGCCTTATGCGATCAGAAACATTATTTATTGAAAAAGTATCCATAAATACTATAAAATATTCTCTACAAGATACCTTTCCGGATGTAAAATGGACACTGCCTCAAGAAATTTTTCTGAAAGTTGACAAGAGAGCTATGGAATCTATTTTTTCCAACCTTTTTGAAAATGCTTATAAGCATGGGCTAGCCACGAAAATCCAAATAGTTGTTCAACCTATAGATCTCAGTAAATCCGAAATTGGAATTTTCCAAGATAGAACGAATTTAATTAATAAATATATAAATAACAAACAAGCTCATGAGAAACGAGTGAAACTTAGTATTAAGGACAATGGTCGAGGTTTTCAAGGAAATCTTTCTCAAATTGGAAAACCTTTTATAAGATCTTCTAGCACATCTGGATCGGGAATTGGCTTATATATTGTAAAACAATTAATCAGTAAAATGAATGGAAAAATTTTCTTTTCTTCCGATGAAACTGGATTTGAAGTAAGAATTGACCTTCCCATGCATTAAAATTCAATAAATATGCAATGATTTTAAATATACAATATTCTAAAATAGTGAAAAGTGAATTCACTCCAAATTGAACTAATATGAATTTAGCTAAAATAAAAATACTCATTGTTGAAGACGATTTAACTCTAGGCGAAACTTTGAAAGAAAGATTAGAAAAGGAAGGATACTCAATAGAATGGGCTATGAATTTACACCAAGCTCGATTGAGTTTAACGAATTTTATTCCACATCTCTTACTTTTGGATCTTAGATTGCCTGATGGATCTGGCTTCAGACTGGCTGAGGAATTGAATAAGCAAATCAATCCGCCTTTGTTTTTATTTTTAACAGCACAAGCAGGAGCTCCTGAACGATTAAAAGGTTTTGAACTAGGAGCTGAAGAATTTATACCCAAACCCTTTCATCTCAAAGAATTGATTCTAAGATTGAAAAGTGTTTTAAGAAAGAACAATCTCAATTTAAATAATAAACTAAGTTATAAGAATTATAAAATCAATTTTGAAGGCTATCAAATCGAAAGTCCAACAGGAGAAATTACCGAATTAAGTAAAAGAGATTGTCTACTTTTGGATCTATTGATACAGAATAAACATAGGACAATTCCACGAGATGAAATTTTAGATAAACTTTGGGGAGAAGATAAATTCCCAACAAATAGAACCATAGACAATTCCATAGTTCGCATTCGGCAAGCTTTCAAAGATACAAATGGAGAAGCAATTCGCTCCGTTCGAGGTGTTGGTTACCAATGGATTGGTGAATTGGAATCCTTTTGACAAGAGTTTATACATTGCTTTTACTGGTTAGAAATACAAGCAGATGATTTTTAATTCTATTGATTTTTTATTTTTTATACCTGTAGTTATTCTGATTTATTGGTACAGCAACCATAGAATCCAGAACCTTTTTCTATTACTTTCTAGTTTATTTTTCTATGGTTTTTGGGACTTTCGATTTTTGGGTTTGCTGATCCTCTCATCTATCATAGATTATATGGCAGGAATTCAAATTGAAAATAGTTACAATAATACTCATCGTAGGAAATTATTTTTAGCATTTTCCCTAATTTCTAATCTAGGCATTTTAGGATTTTTTAAATATTTCAACTTCTTTATTGATAATGCCTCAACTTTTTTGCAATTTTTTGGATTGCATCCATCTATACAAACCTTGCAAATCATATTGCCTCTTGGAATATCCTTTTATACTTTCCAAACCCTATCTTATACTATAGATGTTTATCGTGGTGAACTAAAACCGGTTCGAAATTTTATAGATTTTGCACTCTATGTTTCCTTCTTCCCGCAGTTAGTAGCAGGTCCAATCGAAAGAGCTACTCGACTGCTCCCCCAGATACAATCCGTTCGCAAATGGAATTTCACACAAGTTCAGGAAGGTAGTTTTCTTATACTTCTTGGATACTTCAAAAAAGTTTTCGTTGCAGACAATATCGGAGATATCGTTAACAGCATTTATGCTATGGAGGATCCATCTGGTTCTAAGATTTTTATAGCCTTAATTGCCTTCTTCTTTCAAATCTATTGTGATTTTTCTGGTTACTCTGATATTGCAAGAGGACTCTCCAAGTGGATGGGATTTGAATTGATGAGGAATTTCAACCTACCAATCTTCTCTGTGAATGTCATAGACCTTTGGAAAAGATGGCATATCAGCTTGATGTCGTGGTTTAGAGATTATGTTTATATTCCTTTAGGTGGAAATAAAGTAAGTCTTCGGAGACAGCATGTTAATAATATTTTTATTTTTTTTGTTTCGGGACTTTGGCATGGAGCATCTTGGACATTTATAATATGGGGAGTTTACAATGGACTTCTTACATCCATCTATAGAATCCTTCAACCCATACTTCCTAAATTGGGTGGAGATGATAATGCATTAATTTATTGGTCGAAATACTCGATTAAGGCTGGATTCACCTTTCTTTTATTTGTCTATTCTGGTATTTGGTTTCGAGGAACATCTTTAGAGCAAGGTCTACATTTTACCAATAATTTATTTATGGAATTTGGAACATGGGATAATGCCTTATTCATGAAGGTTATTCGTTTGGTTGCACTACTTCTCATCATTGAATTCAGCCAGTTTAGAAAAAATGATGAATTTTCTATCTTTCGTTGGAAGCTTGGCTTTCGTGTTCTTCTTTACCTCTCAATGTTCTATTCTATCTTAATCATGGGGAATTTTAATAAAAATGAATTTATTTATTTCGTATTTTAAAAAAGCTCCAGCATTTTCTATTGCATTAACAATATTTTTATTGTTAGAAGCAATCATGCATTTTGCTCCTATCATGAACTATTTAGATCCAACAGGTATATATTATACCACACTAAAAAAACAAGTTGCTGAAACAGAAAATAATTTTGACTATATTATGCTAGGTGATTCTAGATCACTATCCATTAAAGGGCGAAGGATTAATTCTGTTGACGAAAATTCTTCTAACATGATTAAAACCAAAAAGGATGATCAAACGAATGTCTTAGATTACAGTTTGTACAATTTTTCTCTTCCTGCCGCAGGCACAAGATACTTAGAGCATTTCATTGATAAGTATCTAAGTCACAACAAAGCACCAAGAGCAATTATTTATGCATTGGATATAGAACAATTCCGCCCTGGGCAAGCAGCAGCTTTTAATGTAGATCCTAAGATATGGGGAATTTTTAAGCATAGACTCTTGAATCTTTTTAGCTTCACAGAAAATGTAAGCCAGTATGAAGGCAAGGAACAGTATTTCATCTTGAAGGAGGCCTTACCATATACTCTGCCATCCGTTCGTCATAGAGAAGGTTTGGATAAATTGCTTACTGGCATGAGACCGAAAGATTTCCAAACTGGCAACCTACCTTATTTGCGCTCTAACCAAAGATTAGAAGCACTGACTCAGGAAACTTTAGGACAAGTGAATTTGGGGACTTATCTTGAAATTCCACCTGGAATCACTTTAGAAATGATCCAAGAATTAGTCCAAGGCTCTATAGATGCCCAGGAGAAGGAAAATCCAAATATGGAAAATCTCATTTCCTTCTTGGAATATACATCCAAAAAGAAAATCCCTGTCGTCATACTAGAAGTTCCACACGCATCAGGCTTACCTGAGTCGACATTTTACAAAAAAGTGCGAGAAGAATATAAAAAAATAAGCAATCAATATAAAAATGTGTATTTTCAAGAATTTCCTTCTTCTTCTTACCCTATTGATTATTTTGCAGAAGGGATACATTTCAATGGAAAAGGCGAAACAAGAGTCAATGATGAATTTGAAAGATTTGTTTGGCCGATGATTACAAAAATTTCTTGGCGCGACTAAACCCTCATCCAATTTTCCTTATCTACCGATAATTGCCTTGTGGGGAAAATCTACTTCGGTACATTTCTATTCGTTTTAGTTTCTATTCTCTCCTCGTATTCAATTCATGCGGAAGTTGATTTAGATTATAATTATGAATACGAAAAGAATGGTCCTTATACCAAATTCTCTGATTGGATTCCTTATAAACTTCACAAATGGGAGCCTAGAAATCTCGAAGATTACTACCAGTTAGTTGGACTAAGGCAACATTTTGGGGAAAATGACCTCAGGCGAGATATCTATTTTCTTAAACTTTCCTTACAGAAAAAGTTTCGCCATCCCAAAAACGCTCTTTGTGAAATTGAAAGTGAAGAAGAATATTATAAATATCGAAATTTACTCTTTATGCATTTGAATATTCGGATTATGCGATCTTATATGCGACTTGCATCTCTATATGACAAAAGGCATTTGTATTTCTACAATCTTGATTTTGCTCCTGACTTAAAAGAATCATTTAATATAGCTGAAGGTTTTTATAAAGAAGCAATACCCTATTGGGATAAGGCAAGAGAGCATGCTGATAAGGCGAATGAAATACCTTTTGATCTAGATCTAGGAACTTTAGAAACAGAGCGCTTTGAAATTGTAACAGGCAAACTAGATTATGGCTATATTATCAATAATCATTTAGAAAGACTTAAGAAAAAACAAGTGTCTGTTCAAGCTGAACTAGACCGCCGTGAAAAGGAAGATTGATTTTATCTATCAAACCAATTCACCTCGTCCCAAGTCTTCATTTCTGAATTAAAGCGACAAGCTTGCTCCAGGATTCCTATAGCAAGAGTAGATCCTGTAGCCTCACCCAATCTAAGTTCTAAATTTAAGATTGATTTCCAGTCCATTCTTCTAAGAATTTCTGAATGCAGTCTTTCATAAGATAGATGACCAACAAAGATAAATTTCTCAATTTCAGGATTTATAAAATATGCTATCACTCCTGCGAGTGTTGAGATCAAACCATCTAGTATAAGAGCTGTTTTTTTTCCTTCACTCCCAAGTATAACTCCTACCATACCAATAATTTCTAGACCACCAACATTTTCTAAGAGTTCTAAAATATTTTTTTGATAATAGCCTTTTTCTTTCTTATATTTTGATATCGATATCTGAATGAGATTTTTTTTATTTTCAAATAAATCTCCACTAACACCAGTACCTCTACCTATCCAGTTATTCTTTAGTAAATCGGAATATTCAATATCAAAGAGCAAAGATGCTATTACTACCGAACAAGTTGTATTTCCTATTCCGACTTCCCCCAAAGAGAGAACATCTGTTTCTGGAATTTCATTCCAAAGATTTTTACCGATTTGAATGGCTTCCTTTACTTCCTTATGACTTAAAGCTGGTTCCTTTAAGAAACTTCTTGTTCCCAATCGAACTTTTCGTCCAAGAAGAGCAGTTCCATCTTGGAAGTGATGCTTAACTCCTAGATCAGCAATAAAAAATTTAGCACCAATTCCTCTTGCAAAACTATTTACCGCTCCTGAACCAGCCAGATATTGGTACACCATCTTATATGTACTGTCCTGGGAGTAGGCAGAAATTTTTGATTCTGCAATTCCGTGGTCAGCTGCTAGTATGAGAACTGTTTTATTATGTAGGTAAGGTCTTGGTTTCTTTTGGATGGAGGCAAGCTTTATTACAAAATCTTCCAATAAACCTAAACTACTTTTGGGTTTTGTAAATTCATCTAATCTTTTTTTGACTAAATCAATTTCAAAAGTTTGATGATGATTAGGTAAATCTAGGTCTTTCTTAGCTTGTGTTTGGTGATTTATGTCAGACAGATCATTCTTTTTTATTTGATTCCAATTTTCCCAAAAAACTAAATCCGCAAGATCCTCTCTTTTCTTCCAACCACTCGTTTCAAGCATAGGGATTTCTGGAAACCATACTGGTTCGCCTAAACATAAATAGGCTATGATTTTGATTTCATCCGGCATACCTAGAATTTTGGGTAGCACATTTGGATCATAAATACTCATCCATCCAACTCCTATACCTTCTGCTCGAGCAGTCAGCCAAATATTTTGGACGGCTAGACAAACAGAATATTCATCTACTTCCTTGACTGATGTTCTACCAAGTACATATTGTCCATTTTTGTAAGAGTCACAAGTAACTACTACATGAACAGGAGCATCTAATAAGCCTTGTAATTTTAAGGATCTGTAGGTTTCACCTTTAGAATCAGGGAATAGTTGGGAAGCTTTTTGATTTTCCAATACAAAGTGCTCATAAACTTCTCTGTGCTTTGCCTTATCTTGGATAATAAGAAAATTCCAAGGTTGGGAATAACCGACTGAGGGCGCATGATGACCTGCTTGCAAAATTTTCCAAATTAAGGATTCTTGGATAGGCTCAGAACGAAAGCTACGGATATCTCGTCTTTCTCGAATGACTTTGTCTATTGCGCTCTTTTCCCAAGATTGGAATTCATACTGCATGAGGATAGAATTTCATTTTTCGTTAAAATGTCAGTTGGTTTCTCTGGCAAATCTCTGTTTCTAGAAAATTTTCCTGTTTAAAAAAGAGGAAAGTTTGAAAATTTGGTAGCTATGGCTAAACCTGAAAAAGAAAATCCTTACTCCCATACTGTCCTACTCCCTGAGACCGCCTTCCCTATGAAAGCAGGTTTAGCTACTAGAGAAATTGAACAGATTGCAACTTGGAACAAAGATCAAATTTTTGCCAAGATGCGTTTGCGAAATGAAGGAAAAAAAGAATTTCGCCTGCATGATGGTCCTCCTTATGCGAATGGAAATTTTCACCTAGGACATGCACTCAATAAAATCCTTAAAGACCTTATTATAAAATCCAAATCTCTATCAGGCTTTGCTGTTGATATGATACCAGGATGGGACTGCCATGGTTTACCTATTGAAGTACAAGTTCTCAAAAGCCTAGGTCAGGATGCCAAGAATACAAGTCCTTCGGAACTAAGAACCAAGTGTAGAGAGTATGCTGCAAAATTCGTCAATATCCAAAGCAAGGACTTAGAACGTTTCCTTTGTTTCTTCGAGAAAGATAGAATCTACCAAACCATGAGCCCAGAATTTGAAGCAAAGATAGTTGAGGTGTTTGGTGATCTTTTCCAAGAAGGTTATATCTACAAAGGCAAGAAACCCGTTTATTGGAGTATAGATTTAGCTACAGCTCATGCTGAGGCAGAAATAGAGTATTATCCCCATGTCTCCCCTTCCATCTATGTTAAGTTTCCAGTTCAAGATATGGAAAATACATCTTGTTTAATTTGGACTACTACTCCTTGGACCCTACCTGCCAATCTTGCTATTGCCTTCAATAAAGACTTAGATTATTCTATCTATTCAAATGTAGAACATGGGAAATTAATTCTTGCAGATGGTCTTGTAGAAGCTGTGAGCAATAAGACAGGAATTCATTTAACAAAAGTTAGATCTATTACGAATGAAGAAATTTCAAAAATGGAATTTCGCCACCCTTTCTTAGATCAGAAATCTATACCTGTATTTGGAAATCATGTCACCTTGGAAGCTGGAACAGGATGCGTACACACTGCACCAGGACATGGAACGGATGATTACCGGGTTGGATTAGAATATGGTCTCGAAGCCTATAGCCCAGTGGATCAATATGGAAAATATACTGATGAATTCCCCTTAATGCAAGGTATCAAAGTTTTTGACGCCAATCCAAAAATTGTAGAGCTACTCAAAGAAAAAAATGCCCTTCTTCATTTTTCAGAGTTTGAACATTCCTATCCACACAGCTGGAGATCCAAGAAGCCTCTTATCTTTCGTGCAACTCCTCAGTGGTTCTTTTCTATGGATGAAAAAGACCTTAGAAAGAAAGCTTTGGAAGCAATCGACAAGGTGACCTGGATTCCAGATTGGGGAATCACAAGAATTCGTTCCATGGTAGAATCAAGACCCGATTGGTGTGTTTCTAGACAAAGAAATTGGGGAGTTCCCATCCCTTCCTTTACTTGCCAAGCCTGTAATGCTAGTTATATCACTAAAGATTCTATACAATTTTTTACTAAGCTTGTAAAGAAAGAAGGAATCGAAGTCTGGTATAATAAACCAGCAAACGAATTACTACCACCTGATTCCAAATGCCTCTCATGTGGATCAAGTGATCTACAAGCAGATAAGGATATACTCGATGTTTGGTTTGATTCAGGAGTTTCCAATTTTGTTGTCTACCCTAGTTCTTATAAATCAGCTTCGAATTCGCTAAGCAATTTAGCCTCAGCAAAAAATGAAACACCTGCGGATCTTTATCTAGAGGGCTCTGATCAACACCGTGGTTGGTTTCAATCTTCCCTTTGGCCATCTATGGCTTTAAGAGGTGTGCCTCCGTATAGATCTGTTCTAACACATGGTTATATCCTAGATGAGAAAGGATATGCCATGTCCAAATCTCTTGGCAATGGCGTAGATCCAACAACTGATGTTATTGATGTTTATGGAGCAGATGTTCTACGACTTTGGATATCTTCCTTGGACTTTCGTGATGATGTCAAAGCAGGCAAAGAGGCGATTAAAAATGTATCTGAAAACTACCGTAAAATACGAAACACCTTTCGATACCTTTTAGGCAATATAGCTACTCATAGCATAGAAATTCCTTTGCAAGAGATGCATTGGATAGACCAATACTACTTAGCGAAATTAGCAAATCTCTCAGAGGATGTTCAAAAAGCCTATAGCAACTACCAATTCCACCAAGTCTACCACAAGGTATTGAATTTCTGTACAGTTGATCTTTCCCAGGATTATTTCGAGATTATCAGAGATCGCATGTACTGCGATGGAAAAGAGTCCTTGAGTAGAAATTCATCCACTACAGCACTAAGTATCATACTTAAATCACTCGCATCCTTACTTGCACCCATTTTGAGCTTCACTTCTGAGGAAGTTTGGAAGGAAGCAAAATTAGGAGAGTCTGTATTCTTGGAAAACTTTCCTGATTTAGCAAAATTTTCAAACAATTCTCTATTAGAGAAATACAACACTGTCTTTCAAACCAAAGATGATGTTCAAAAGGCACTTGAAGAAGCTAGAAAAAAAGGTGCAATTGGAAAATCACTCGAAGCAACTATTAGCTTAGCCCAAAAAACACGGTCTGCTCAGGCTTCCATCTTGGAAATTAAACCAGAGGATTGGGAACTTGTATTGGTTGTTAGTCAAGTTACACTCCTTCCAGGACAAGAAAAAGATTCTACTGAGAAAGCTAGAGTTCCTGAATTTCAAATGGAAGGCTCAGAGTTTATCATTTCCGTTTATAAAGCTGAAGAGACCGAGTGTCCGCGGTGCTGGCGACATACAACGACAAAGGCAAGTTCAGGCTTATGCCATAGATGCGATGAAGTAGTAGGTGAAGTTTAAAAACCTAATCTAAATCTCTTAGGATAGAGTTAGTTGATTGGTTGAACTCAGTCTTAGAAGAGCTAGAAACATCTTTATCTAGAATTTCAACTTTGGGTTCTTCCGATTTACGATTTTTATATTTTAAATTGGGAAGTGATTTCATAGAAAATTGAAGCCACATTCTATTCTCATAATCTTTCACCTTAGCAAAGGTAAATTCATCAGAAGGGATGATACGAATGGGATTAAAATTATTTCTTAATTGGATTTCTTGGATCACAGACCACTCATAATAATTTTCTGTTTCTATACCAATCATATCCTGGTGAACCTCGCCGAACACAAGATTCAAGCCATCTTCATTTACAAAAACTAAAAAACTCGTTCTATTATCTCTAGATACAACGCTTTTAATATCATTGAATTTTGATACAACCACCAAAACTTGATCTTCTCGGATCTTTGCAAGAGAGATGACTATATTTTGAATTAAATCATCTAACTCTTCTTTGGCGAAAACATAATAAATCATATTTCCTACAGAACTTTCTTTCTTGAATTTTAGGTTACCTAAGGCTGCGAGAATTTCTTCCTTAGTGATAGACTTAATAGGATGCTTAAGTGGTTGCTTGATGAGATCAGAGTCTTTCTTAGCAATTTCTTCGAGATCATAAGAATAATATCCCGATTTAAAATCTCGGTAAAGAAGCTTTCTGGAAGTAATACCAGAAGCACATTGAGCAAGGCTGAATGCAAATATAGTAACAAGAAATAAAGTTATGAAGAATCTAAGATGATTTCGATAGCAGGAAAAAATTGTTTTAATCATTGTATTTACTCAAATATGGTTTAAACTCGGGAAACCTTTCCCGAAAAGTGTCTAATTCAAGAGTCTCAAGAATATTCTGTAATCCAGAAAGCCTAAATACAGAGTATAAGGTCTTATTCAGATTGAATACAATAATATTTATGCCTTCTTCTTTTACTTTATTAGTGCACTTAATGATGGCTCCTATCCCAGAAGAATCCATGAACCGAACTTCTCCAAAATTAAGGCTTAAAGTTTTTACCGAAACCCTCTCATCAACAAAAATTCTCTCAAACTCTATGTAAAATTCTCTTGAATTATCCATCATAATATCATCCATAATGGAAATTAGCAAATGATCATTTTCTTGGATAAATTCTACTAACATGAGATATTTTCTAATACAAAACTTATTTAATAGGGGGAAAGTGTAAAGAAAATCTATTCTATTATTATTTCTAATTCTGCAGGTAGGAAAGAAATTTCATGTGGATAGCCTTCCTTATCGAGGTAGGTAGTTAAAATAGAATCGGGGTTTACTTCTGTGACAACGACAATTGAGTTGGTATGTACGAATATTCCTTTGTTTAAAAAGGTTCTTTTGAGGATTTTAGCTTTATCACCAGGTTTCAAATAGCTGATTCCTCTTTCTGAAGGTAAACATCCTTACCTTCCTTCTTCATCACGTCAAAGATCGCTATATTTTTCGGATCGACTCTAGTTCCAATATCATAGATAGCATCTGTAAAATCTGCTCCATCTATCTTGGCACCAGTAAGCTTAGCCCAACGTAAATCAGCTCCTCTGAAATTTGCATTCTCTAAATTAGAGCCGTTTAAGAAGGCTCCTCTGAGGTTAGCTCCTGAAAAATTTGCCGAAGAAAAATTGGAAGTCTGCAAGAAAGCATTATGAAGATTTGCTCCAGAGAAATCTACGGAACTTAAGTCTTCCTTTTCGAGCATAACACTCGATAGATTCACTCCCGCTAAGTCGCCTCTCTCAGCAAGTGTAGCTAGAGCAAAAGCTTTGGTAATTCTCTTTTCAGGAGGGACGCCTTGGCCAGTTTCATGGTCTTTGATAGCCTTATGTAAGGCTTCAATGGCTGACTGGGGATAGTTCTTGCGTCTTTCAGGAAATTCAAAATTCTTTTCTAAATCTTCTGTGGTAAGATTCTTAATTTCATCAATGGTTAAACCCTTTGCTACCTCGCATGCCATAGCCAAGGCAAC
>PEQN01000049.1 GCA_002786225.1 Leptospira sp.
ACGATTTTATTCATTACATTTTTCATTTCGCCTATTACCAATTTATATTCTATCAATACAGTAATTCTAAAAAATTCAGATTCCTTGCAAATAACAGTAAATGGTCAAAATATACAAGCACTCAAAATGAAAACAGAAACAGGTGTGATACTAAATATGTCCAAGAAAAAAATCTTAAAAGTTTTATATAAAGAATTAACAAAACAAGAAATTGAACAAATTAGAATAAAAAAAGAAGAAAAAATAAAATTAAATTCTGAAAAAGAGATAGAGATAGAGATTCGAAAAATAGCTTAGTAGCACTATGTTTGCTATAACTGCAAGCAATACATTAGGTAGCACAAATGCACTACTTTTTATAACTATAAATATACTATCATGCTTTATCACATCTGGTACTATATTAGATTTATGCTTATTAAAATAGGAGAATATTATGAAAGAATTTGAGAATAAATTGCTAAATAGCTTTTTGCTAGTTTTATCCTTTGCTTGGGGTGTAGGAACAATGACAATTTATGGAATAGCAATATCTGAAAGTATAGTAACATGAATGAGAGGACAGGCTTTAACTGCCGCTGCTTAGAATACTTCTCTTTACTCTATGGTAACTACACTAGGTAATATTCCCGACTGGTCTAAAAATGGCTCAAAGGAATTTTATACGGCGGGAGGTATTGGAATAGAAGTCTTATGTTGGGGGAAGTCGTAAACTATCCCTAAAATTCTTTTCATAGATAAATAAGTGCGAAAAACATATAATTAAAATCCATTTTAAGATTTGTAAATTCTAAAATTTATATATTGTTATATAAAATCATTTGGTGAGTGTTTATTAAATATGTATATAAATTATATCATATATAAGTTATACATTGTTATTAAGAAATATTGCAAGAATCTCTTTATTTATTTAGAATTATGAAATTTTTCTTGAAAAAAAAATACATATACCGTTAACTACGGTATATGTGGGAGAATTGGAAGATGGAAAATATATGGACATAACTATTAATTGAAATTTCGGATTTACCTACTTATGATATGAAGGCCTTCCTTCTATATTTCTTCGAATCCCAAGAAGATTCAGAAATAATTATGTCTGCCTTATATTAATAAAAAAGACCAAACCCTTATATCAACTAGGTGGTCTAGTAGATACCAAGTTTTCGTTTCCATAATGCTTGTTTAAAATCTCTACCCACAAAGGATTATCCATAACAGGATAAGCATTTCTGAATCTTAACCAATCTAAAATAGTTAAGAGATTTAATTCTGATAATCCCAGCTTCTCTTCTTTTGAAAAATAAATTCCATTCAATTCGGTTTGAATCCAATTCAAAATAGAAGTCACCCTATTGGACTGTTTTACTAGGTAGGGAATATCATCTGCTTTCAAACCATCATTCTTAAGATAAAAGACATTGATCGCAGATTCGACTGCTGTGTCTATAGCATGAATAATATTCGATTCTCTCCATTTTTCTTTACCACTAGGAATTCGTAGACTTCCAGTTCCGAAATTCTCAAACATATAAGAAATGATAACATGACTATCCCATAATTTCATTCCATCATCAAATTCAAGGTAAGGAACTTTCCAAAGTGGATTCTTAGTTCGCATTTCCGCCTGGCCAGCTTCAGTCAAGGTATCCACTAAGGTAAAATTTAATTTCAATTCAGTAGCTATGAATCGAACTCTTCTAACGAAAGGTGAAGTGAGACTTCCATATAATTTCATAAATTATATAAGAAATAGATAAGTTATTTTTGTCTAAAAGAAATTATAATTTTCTGATCCATTTTAAAATTTTTGAATTAAGAATATCAATTTGAATAGGCTTTGATAAAAAATCATTCATTCCTGCTTTCATACATTTTTCTTCTTCACCTTGGGTAGTTCCTGCAGTAAGCGCTATTATAATACAATTATTTTTATTGATCTTACGAATGCTTATAGTGGCATCTAGACCGTTCAATTCAGGCATCTGAACGTCCATAAGAATTACATCAGGCAAGAAACTTTCATATTTCTGAATTGCCTCAATTCCATTCGTTGCAACTTCTATACTAGAATTAGGAAGTATCCTTTTAACCATAGATTTAGATAATAACAAATTAACTGGATTATCCTCTGCAATTAAAACTTTTGTTAGATCAAGAATAATGGTCTTGTCTTTGTCTAAATTCTTCAATTGTTTATTTGAGATGTTAGAAGAGATATCATCTAAGATATTGGTGATAAATGACTCAGTTAATGGTTTGGTTAATGTAATTATCTTTTGAGTCGTTGATTCTATTCCAGATAAATCAACTTTATTAAATGAATTAGCAAGTAATATGATAGGAATAGATTTCTTGTTTTGATTCATTGAATATAACAAATTAGCTAAAAATAATTTATTAATAAAACAAACCGACTGATCAACTATTATTAAATCAAAATTTAACTCTTCACTTGGATTAATAAAATTTATCAATTTAGAATCACCCTGCAATACTAGCTCTGAAGTAATATTATATAAACTTAATATATTTTTAATATTTTTACCGGACTTTTCTAATCTTTCAATAATTAATACATTTTTAATATTGGCATATGATTCTCTAGGCTTTTCTAAATCAGGAAATATTTTAGATTCTATTACAAATGAAAATTTACTACCCTTACCCAAATTACTTAGGATTAGCAATTTAGAATTCATTAAATTTAAGAGATTATTGGAAATACTTAATCCTAAGCCACTTCCTCCGTATTTTCTTGAAGTTGTTGTGTCGGCTTGCGAGAAAACTTCTAAAATCTTTTCTTGATCCTTTTGTGAAATTCCTATTCCAGTGTCTCTTACAGAGAACTCAATATGAATTAAATTTTCATCTTGAACATCTTTTAAAATCTTAGATGAAATCTCAACTTCACCCTTATCTGTAAACTTTATTGCATTACTCAGTAAATTTACTAAAATTTGTCTCAATCTAATCGGATCAACTTCTATGTTATGAAAATTTTCATAATCTATATCAACTAATAGATCCAATCCTTTTTCTATAGCTTTGTATTTAACTAAATCAATTGATTGCTCAATAATATCTACTCGATTTACAATTTCTTGACTTAATTCCATCTTTCCAGCTTCAATTTTGGAAAAATCTAATATATCATTAATAAGATCTAATAATGAATGAGCGGATTGATTCACAATATTCATATATCGTCTTTGATTAGAATCTAATTTTGAATTCATAAGCATTTCACTGAATCCTATAACTCCATTCAAAGGTGTTCTTATTTCATGACTCATATTTGCTAAGAATTCTGATTTAGCTTTAGAAGCTGCTTCAGCAATTTCTTTCAGATGAACTAATTCATATTCGATTTCTTTTTTTTCTGTTATATCTTTTAAAATTCCAGTAATGTAAACTGGCTTGCCTTCATTATTTTTTACAATCTTAGTTGTATTTTCTACCCATCTGTAAGAACCATCTGGTCGAACTATTCTATAACTTGTTGCTGCAAATTGAGAAAAAAATATTTGCTTTTCAAATTCTTCAATATATGCCATGTCATCTGGATGAATAACTTGTTTCCAAATATTTATATTATTGTAGTATTCAAGCACACTTCGTCCGTAAATTTTTTCAAAAGATTTTGAAGTATAAAGAGGTTTATAATCTGGTAAACTTACTGCCCACACTACCTCTTCCAAAGAATCTAAGATAATAGATAATTGTTCTTCCTTATTCTTTATTATCTCCCGGTTAATGAACTCATTTGTAATATCTTGAAAAGAACCATAAAGACGAATACACTTCCCATCTTTAAAATCCGGATATCCTTTTGTTCTTACCCATTTTGTATTTCCTTTAGCTGTTTTAATTTTTGCAACACTGTCCCAATAAGAACCTGCTTCTATAGCTGAAAGAAAAAATGACTCTAATTCATTTCGAATTAGATCAGAATCATAAAATTGAAAAGCCTCTTCCTTGTTAGGTTTATAATTAGAGGGAACCTCATAGATATCCTTAGTTACGGCACTCCAATACAAAGAATCTTCTTTTGGATCGTATTCCCAACCACCAACCTGAGCAATAAAATTTGTTTCTTCTAAAATTTCCGACTTTCTTTTTAAGATATAATTTTCATTAGCTAGCAATAAATTATTTCGTCTATATTTCATTAAATTAACTACCTGATTAGATAGATATTTTAATACTAATTTCTGTTCTTCTGTTAAATTTTTAGGATGGTTATCAATCACACAAAGTGTACCTAATACGAATCCTGATTCATCTAGTAATGGCGAGCCTGCATAAAAAATAACATTAGGATCTCCAGTTACCAAAGGGTTATCAAAAAAGCGCGAATCCTTTCTAGAATCTGATATAATAAAAAGCTCTTCAGAATGATTGATTGCATGACCACAGAAAGAAATTTCTCTAGATGTTTCAGTTACATCTAGACCAATTCTGGATTTAAACCATTGCCGCTCTGAATCTATCAAACTAATTAAAGCTATAGGAACTTTGCAAATAATCGAAGCTAATTTTGTAATGTCATCAAAATCCTTTTCAACATGACTGTCTAAAATCATATAGCTTTTTAAGGCTTCAATTCTCTCCTTTTCATTGATTGGGATATCAGGTTTTTCCATTTTGTTTCTATTTCAATTTGACGAAAGTTCTAGCAGAATATGCAATGAAAATGAGCATCTTGAGAAACTTTAAATAGAAGTGCAGCAGAACTCATAGATATTTTACTGTGTATTTAAGATATAATTGGTAGGAAACGAAAGTCAATAAATTTAAAAATAATTCTTTATGAATTTTAAGGAATTCCTTTTAATATTTAAAGTGAATTTTACTATACATTAATAAATGATATTTATAGATTACTCTGACGAATTATAAAATAGGAAAGAAGAGGATATAGACTTGAAAGAACTTGCTATCATTGGTGCTGGAGGCTATACAGGAAGAGAACTCATTCGATTATTGAATAATCACTCAGAGTTTCAATTATTACATATTACAAGCAACCAACTTGTTGGAAAATCATTTCAAGAATGCTTTCCGCAAGACAAATATAGAAATGAAATTTATTTCCAAAAACATGAGTCTGAGATTCCATCAAATGCCACAGTTGTATTAGCAACTCCCAACGAAACATCTATGGAGCTAGTTCCAAGATTACTTGAGAAAGGTCATAGAGTGATAGATCTTTCGGGATCCTTCCGATTGCATGATAAAGACATCTTTGAGAAAAATTATAAAATAAAACATACTCAATTCGATTCTATGAAGAGGGCAGTTTTTGGACTTCCAGAATTTTACGCATCACAAATTAAGGATTCAGAATTTGTTTCTAACCCCGGATGCTTTGCAACATCATCTATCGTTCCTATTCGTATCCTTAGATCTTTACAAGATAAATTCAAGTCATCTATAGTTATAGACTCCAAAACGGGCGTTAGTGGAGCAGGTGGCAGAACAGAAGAAGTTGGTTTTCTTTTTACAAATACTTATGAAAATTTCAGGTCTTACAAAGTTCTTGGACACCAACATGAACCTGAGATTGCTGAATACTCTTTAGAGCCAGAATTACTAGCCTCTGGAAATTTAGACATTGTTTTCACTCCTCATCTTTTGCCAGTTTATAGAGGAATTTTATCAACAATTTATATACAAACTGATCCAACAACTGCGAGTAAGATTCCAGAGCTATTGAGAGCTTTTTGTGAAGAACAAGCATTTCTTAGATACAAAGAGAATCCAGAAGAGATAGAATTGAAATTTGTTCAAAATACAAATTTTCTAGACATCTCTGCAAAGGTTAGAAAAGGGACAGTAGTTATAGTAACTGCCTTAGATAATTTAGTAAAGGGGGCTGCTGGTCAAGCTTTGCAAAATCTCAATATCATGCACAATCTTCCAGAGACTATGGGTTTAATTTGATACAAGAATCTATTTTTGATAAAGTTCTATTCTGCTCAGCTATTGAAGAAGAACTTTTGGGACTGATACCTGCCATCAAACACAAATTAGCTCTTGGTGTTGGAAATATGGAAGCTATGATGAATTGCTTTTTGTACCTCAGTGCGAACAAGGAAATTAATGAAATCATATTCATTGGCTCAGCGGGAACTTATGATACAAAGCTCTGCCCTTTGTTTTCTATTGTAAAAGGAAAAGATTATTACTACCGAGAACTTGCAGTTTGGAAATTGGAAGCTAATTCGCCGAACTTATTAGAGGTCTTCATCCCTCAAACTGAAGTAAGCAAAAACAATTCCCCTTTTTTTAGATGGAATTTAGAAAAGTATTCTGTGAACTCCCCACATTCTATCTCATTGATTTCTATCTCTGATTTACCTGAGTGGGAGCATGGTCCCGTTTTAGAGAACATGGAAGTTTTTGGAATCGCAAAGCTTGCTCGAAAGATGGGATTAAATTTTACATCAATTTTTGGAATAACAAATGAAGTCGGTAGAAATGGTAGTAGAGATTGGTTAAGAAATTATAAACAAATTTCGAAAAAACTCATTCAAGAGATAAATAATTTTTTAGTATCCTAAAACCAAATATACTCATCCCTTTCAATTCGATATTAAAAATTCAAGATTACTTTTCATCCCCTTCTATGATCCAGATTCGATTCTTCCAGGGATCCAACCAAGAATGATATCTATTCTTGGGATCTTTATATTCTAATACAAAATGTTTCATCCATAAATGATTTGTATTTAAATCTAAATTTAGAAACTGATTCCAATCCTGTATTCTTAAACTGAGAGTGCCAGGATAAGTAGGACAATGCGAATTTTCTTTGTCAAAATATAAAATAAAATTCGGAGAATCTATTAATTCTAATTCAGCATGATTTTCTGTATTTGTTAGTATTTTCCAATGAAATATCTTATTATAAAGTTCTACTGCCTCAGGTGGATGAGAAGAATGAAAATTGCAACCTGAAACAGTGAGCATAATTTTAATTAATTTTGATGAAGAGGAATATTGATGTTACCAGAATAGACTCTTTGGATTTCACCATCATTAATTTCAACTTCAATGGCTTGTATTTGATTATCCACTATGGTAAATAATTTCCCAGGTTGATCTTTATAAGCAATGATTTCTCTAGTTTCCTTACCATCAAAACTTTTGAATCTAAGTTCATTCCCATCCTTAGACTTTGAAATCGTAGAGACTTCTCCTCTGCCACCTTTAAAGGTAATTACTTTGCCAGCAGATATGGATTTGTCAGATTTCTGATCTTCATTTGAACCTATAACATTTTGGTCCGTCCAAAATTCGATTAAATTGAAAACAAATAAGTCCAAGATAAAGCCAATACCTGCAACCCAAAAAATAAATCCTGCCCACATAACGACAGTTTTTACAAATTTAACAACTAGCTTATCACCCCCAGATAGATTTAACTCGTCAACAAATACATAAAGTTTCTTGGTTATGGCAAATTTACCAAAGCAGTTGATTTGGATAAAAGAAAGTAGAATCACAAGTGTTGTAATTATTTTTTTATTCATAAAGTCCTCTGTTTAAGGAATCGTCCATTCTCTAATTTTCCTTGATCTTTTCCCTTGACCGTAGACCAGGTTCAGGGAAGCTATGATAAGCCTATGAATCAAGATTACGTTAAAATATTTGATACAACTCTTCGCGATGGAGAGCAGTGCCCTGGTGCAGCTATGAGTGAAGATGAGAAATTGGAAATTGCCCACCACCTTTCTAAAATGAAAGTGGATGTGATAGAAGCAGGTTTTCCCATTTCTTCGCCTGTTCAATTCCAAGCTGTTCAAAGAATAGCTAGAGAAGTTCAAGGACCTATTATTGCAGGTCTGGCTAGAGCCATGAAGGCTGACATAGAATCCGCATCAATGGCTATAGCTCCTGCCACTCGCAAGAGAATCCATACCTTTATTGCATCCTCGCCTATTCATATGAAACATAAATTAGGTAAAAATCCCTCAGAAGTCTTGGCAATGGCTAGAGAAGCTGTCAAAATTTCTCGCAATCTTGTTGAGGATGTTGAGTTCAGTGCCGAGGATGGAACTCGTTCAGAATGGGAGTTCCTTAGAGAACTTGTGGAAGCCGTAATCGAAGCGGGTGCAAGTACTATAAATATTCCAGATACAGTTGGCTACACCACACCTGAAGAATATGGAAAACTCTTTGCCTTCTTAAAAAGCAAAGTGAAAGGTGCAGAGAAAGTAATCTTTAGTGCACACTGTCACAATGATTTGGGGCTAGCTGTGGCAAATTCACTTGCAGCAGTTCTAAACGGAGCAAGACAAATAGAATGTACTATCAATGGTATAGGCGAGAGAGCTGGCAATACGGCTATGGAAGAAATCGCTATGGCTATGCGAACTAGGAAAGATTTCTTCGGAATTGAAACAAATATTGAGACGACTCACATAGCACGTGCATCCTACTTAGTAAAAAATATTACAGGGATGGTTGTTCAGCCTAACAAAGCCATTGTGGGAGCAAATGCATTTGCCCATGAATCTGGGATACACCAAGATGGAGTAATTAAAAACAGAGAGACCTATGAAATTATGAAGCCAGAATCGATAGGACTTAAATCCAATCGAATGGTTTTGGGTAGGCACTCTGGAAGAGCAGGATTCAAAGATAGAATTATTAAACTAGGTTTTGTTCCCAAAGATGATGAATTAGAATCGGCATATAACAGATTTTTAGAAATTGCTGATCGCAAGAAAGAAATTTTCGATGAGGATTTAACAGCCCTCTTTACAGAAGAGTCTCGAAAATCCGACCAAGATATTTACCAACTTACGAGTTTTGAAATCTCTACTGGAACCGAGAAGCCACCTTCAGCTACTATAGAAATTAAAATCAAAGACAAAACTAAAACCGAAACCTCAAAAGGAGACGGCCCTGTAGACTCTATGTTTAAGGCGATTGATCAAGCAACAGGTATTCATCCTTTGCTTTTGAGACTCTTGATTTCTCCTGTTACAGAAGGTGCAGATGCTATGGCAGAAGCAAGCGTCACATTGGAGTTAGATGGCAAGCGAGTTGTTGGTAAAGCTAGCTCCACAGATATTATGGAAGCCTGTGCAGTATCTTATATAGATGCCTTGAATCGTCTGTAAAAAGAAACCTTATGAAAGAATTTCGTAAAAAACTTTTAGATCTCATACCCTACACACCGGGAGAACAGCCAAGTTCAACATCAAAGATCATTAAGCTAAACACAAATGAAAATCCTTATGCTCCTTCTCCCAAATGTTCAATAGCCTTGAAAGAAATAATGGACTTAGGTCTTTTAAGAAAATATCCCAATCCAATTTCAGACTCTCTTCGTGATTCTATAGCTAAAGTCTATGGGATATCCAAGGAAAATATTTTAGTTACAAATGGTTCGGATGAAGCAATACGTCTATTGTTTCTAGGTGTGCTGGGGAATCAATCTACTATAGCTAGTCCTGATCCTACCTATAGTGCCTACCCTGTCTTTGCTGATACTATCATGGTTGACTATCGTTTCATGAAAGTTCCTTTACTTGAGAATTTTCATTTTGATTGGCAATCCCTTCTAGCTACTCAGGCAGATTTAGTTGCCTTTGCAAATCCCAATGCACCAACAAGCTTGCTTGAGCCCAAAGAAGATGTTTTGGATTTTGTGAAAAAATTTCCAGGCTTTGTTCTTTGCGATGAAGCGTACATAGACTTTGCTAAAGCTAATTCATCTTGTATACAAGAAGCCTGCTCTTCTGAAAATCTTTTTGTTTCAAGAACCTTTTCTAAATCCTATTCTTTGGCTGGACTTAGAGTTGGATTCCTTGTTGGAACCGCTAAGAATATAGCCATATTACATAAACTTAAAGATTCATATAATGTAGGAATGCTAGATCAGGCAATAGCCCAAGCAGCAATCACTGACCAAACTTATGTCCATGAGATCACTTCTAAAATTCTTGCAACACGTTCGAGTTTATCTTCATCCTTAATTGATTTAGGATGCGAAGTGGTTGATAGTTCTACCAATTTTTTATTTGTAAAACCACCAAAAGGTCACAAGGCAAAAGACTGGTTTGAAAAACTTAAGAATCAGGGTATATATATTCGCTATTTTTCAAGTGGCGTAAGTGCAAATTATATTCGAATCACAATAGGAACAAATGAGGAATCTAATATTGTTCTTTCAGCCATTCGAAATTTTCTAGAGATTGCCTAGTTGTTTATCTTATAAAAAAAGAGTTCTTATTTCTAAGAACTCTTGCATTTTGTAGATGCTATTGAAAATTATTTTTATTTTAGAATATTCTAAATCTTAAGTGGATCGAATTTCTATTTTTTTCTTAACAGGTTCTATCTTTAGCATAGTGATTTTTAAAATCCCATTAGTAAGTTCTGCTTTTGTTTGGTCAACATCGACAGATTTCCCAAGTTGAAATTTTCTTTTATAAACATCCACGAAATTTTCAACATGCTCACTTTTAGCTAAGGATTGGTCTTCATTTCTTCGTCTTCCTTCCAAAGAAAGAATTCCTTTCTCTATAGAAAGATCTATGTCCGACTCTGCTACACCTGGCATCTCTGCATGAACAAAAATTTCCTTTTCTGTTTCTGTAACATTAACTAAAGGAGTATAAACTCTTTCCCTTCTAGTATTATTAGATTGGGCTTTTGTTTCGCTTTGAACTTCGGTATTAGATTTTTTTTCTTCAATTTGCACTGACATATTTTATCTCCTTATTTGTTTTGTATGGACTGAATGCTTATCTTTTTTGGTTTGTCATCCTCTCTTCGTGGAACGAGAATTCCAACAACCCCATCTTTGAATTCAGCCTTGATGTTATCTGAATCTATTAGGAAGGGGAATTCCAAACTTCGAGAGAACTCGCCATGAAACATTTCGCGTATATGAACCTGAGTTCCATCCGCCAATTTTTCTTCTTTGCGATTTCCCTTGATAAACAAAATATTCTCCTTGGAAGTTAAATCAATATCTTCGATTTGAACTCCTGGCAAGAATGCTTGCACATAAGCCTCATTCTCTTTGGTGTAGACATTCAATTGAGGGAAATGCGATGTCTGAGCGGTACCCTGCTCCAAAAAGGAACGAGTGATTGCATCGTTCAATCTATCAAAATCTCTCCAAATATTTTTTGGATGGTTGTTTTCTAAAAATCTGTAAAGCATAGTAATCTCCTTTTATCACTCTTTCTAGGTGGCTGCTAATAATTCTAGCAATCTATTAATTAGAGTGCTAGAATTGGATTTTGTTTTTGACAAGCGAATTTTTTATTCCATTTTCAAAAAAATTTTATATTGAGAGGGAATTGTAAAATCACTTTCCAAGAAGCAAGCTGGGTAAAATCTTTCCTCTATGGATATTGAATCAAAGATTACTGCTTTGGGTTGGACACTTCCCCCAGCACCCAAGGCTCTTGCTGTTTACATACCTGCGGTAAGATCAGGAAACACTATTTTTACCTCAGGACAACTTCCCCTTGTAAATGGGAATCTAGGAGTCACTGGAAAAGTGGGGTATGAGGTTTCTATAGAAGAAGCACAGAAGCAAGCTAGGACCTGCATCTTAAATGCACTGGCTTGTATCAAAGGCGAAATAGGGAGTCTCGATAAAATCAAGAGAGTTTTAAAATTAGGAGTTTTTGTTTCTTCCAATCCACATTTCACGGAACATCACTTAGTTGCCAATGGTGCTTCGGAAACGCTTGAGAAAATTTTTTCGGATGCGGGAAGGCATGTACGTTTTGCTGTTGGTGTGGCAAGCTTACCCTTGGATGCCTGCGTAGAATTAGAGCTAATGGTTGAAGTAGAGTGAGTCCGTTTCAAGTGTTGGTAGATATTTTCCAAGGTTTAGGAATTATTCTTCGAGGATGGGTCCACCTTACAAAAATATTCATGGAAAGAATACTTCATTTTTTTGAAACTAAATCTTATCCCGAAAAACTTTTCTTCACTGCCCTACTCATTCAAGTCTTGACCTCAGGCCTAGGATGGATACAATACAGAATTACCTTCAACCAAGAAATCGAAACAGTCAATATAAGCATAAGATGGAATGTAATCTTCGTTATGGGCTCATTATTGAATTTTTTCTTTACAGGATTTTGGCGAAGTTCTTGGGTGTGGTTATTTTTTATTTGTAGTCAATCTATACTTTTGATATCATTTGGAATTGCTACCTTAATTCCAGCTGTAGCCTTTACTGATATTCTCAAAGTTTCAGATTATAATTATTCAGTCTTCTTTTATGCATTTGGATCTAGCTTACTAATTGCTTGGGCAATAGGCTTTGCTATTTATAGAGCAGAAGGCATCAAATTAAAAAAATTGCCTACTCTATAGAGTAGGTCAATTCCTCATGAAAATCAAATATTACTTTTCCACCATTCACTAACTTTCCAAAAAGAACTTCTTTAGAAATTGGTTTTCCTATTCTTTGCTCTATTGTTCTTGCAATAGGTCTTGCTCCCAGATCAGGATCAAAGCCAATTTCAGCTAGGTATTTTTTTGCAGCATCAGTTAATACAATTTCTACTTTTTTAGATTTTAATTTATCACTAAGCAAATTCACCGACTTTTCTACAATTTTCTTAACTTGGTCCATACCAAGTGGGGAGAATTGAATAATTGAGGTTAGTCGATTTCTAAACTCAGGACTAAACATTCTTTCAATAGCTTTCATATCTCTGTCATCATCTCGTCTTTCTTCAAATCCAAGTAGAGTAGTAGACTTTTCTCTTGCACCAGTATTGGTAGTCATTATCAGTATAGCTTTTCGAAAATCAGCCTTACGACCCATAGCATCCGTTAATGTTGCATAGTCCATAATCTGCAAGAATAGATTGAATACATCCTCATGGGCTTTCTCTATCTCATCAATCAGGAGAACGGCATGAGGGTTCTTTCGAATTTCATCAGTAAGAAGAGCAATCTCACCATGCCCAACATAACCTGGTGGAGAGCCTATCAATCTGGATATACTGTGTCTTTCCATGTATTCGCTCATATCAAATCGAAGCAAAGGAACGTTCATGGTGTCCGCCAATGACTTGGCAAGTTCCGTCTTACCAACTCCTGTTGGTCCCGCAAAGAGAAAAGAACCTATAGGCTTGGAATCATCAGATAGTCCCGCAGTAGAAAAAAGAATAGCCTCATTCAAAGACTCAACAGCCTTATCCTGTCCAAATATCCTACTCTTTAAAATAGGCTCCATGTCTTGGAGTTTTTTCTTTTCTGTAGATTTTAAATTAGAAATAGGTACCTTAGAAATTTTAGCTATGATAGTTTCTATATCAGTCGCACTTACTTTTGGATTTTCAATAGGACTTACCTTTGCATCATTTCGTAATTTAACAAAGGCTCCTGTTTCATCCAATACATCAATAGCCTTATCAGGTAGCTTTCGATCTAAAATATATTTTGCCGATAATTCCACGGAAGTCTGAATTGCTTTGGGACTGTATTGAATTTTGTGAAACTCTTCGTACTTAGCCTTAAGACCATTCAAAATAGCTATAGCATCTTCTTGATTTGGTTCATCTACATCTATCTTCTGAAACCGTCTAGATAAAGCATGGTCTTTCTCAAAGATAGATTTATATTCTCGAAATGTAGTTGTCCCTATCACTCTGATGCTACCATTCGAAAGAGCTGGCTTCAAAATATTAGATGCATCCAAGGAACCACCAGATACAGCACCAGCACCAACTATAGTATGGATTTCATCTATAAAAAGCACAACATTTTCATCAGATGTTGCTCTATCTATGATAGCTTTCAATCTCTCCTCAAAATCACCTCGGAATTTTGTTCCAGCTATTAACATTCCCATGTCAACTGAGTAAACTCTAAGATGAGAAATAGATTTGGGAACCTTGCCCTCAGCAAGTCGAGTTGCGAGCCCTTCAACAATGGCAGTTTTGCCCACACCTGCGTCTCCTACAAATATAGGATTGTTCTTTCTTCGCCTAGCAAGAATATGTATGGTTCTATCAATTTCTGTCTCACGCCCTATGCATGGGTCTAATTTTCCTTGGCTTGCTTTTTCGTTAAGATCAAGGCAATAAGTTTGAAAGGGGTCTTTGCCTTTGGATGAGGATTTACCTTCTTTCGCAAATTCTTCTTCATTATTCTCTTGGTATTCCTGGAAGGTTTCTTCTAAGAAATCAGGATCTTTGGAAGTAGAAGTCTTAGAGACACCATGACTTACGAATCGAATTACCTGCTTCCTGTCAATTTCTTGCTTAGATAAAAAATAAACAGCATGGGATTCACTTTCTCGAAACATAGCAATAAATACATTACTTGCAAGAACCAATTCCTTGCCAGAAGATTGAACATGCATAGCAGCAAATTGGATAACAAATTGAACTCCAATGGTATACTTGGGTTCAATTTGGATATCTCGTCTAGTAATGGAACTTAATTCCCCATCTAGGTAGTCCGTGAGATCTTTGCGTAATATGTCAATGTCTGCTTCTAGATTAAGAAGTATGTTTTTGATTTCTTCATTATAACTCAATGCATAAAGCAAATGCTCTAAGGTAATAAACTCATGCCTTCTTTGGGAAGCCTCATGGGATGCAAGCTGTAGTGTCTCTTCTAGATCTTTAGATAGGTTCATCATTCCTCCTGTGTGGCTTCAATTCTACATTCTAAGGGATATTCATATTGGTCTGCAAAGTTTCTAACTTCGGTCACCATAGTCTTTGCTAAATCAAGTGGAAAAACACCACACATAGCCTTTCCTGTTGTGTGAGCTTCTAGCATGATGCGATTCGCATCCCCGTGCGATTTATGAAATACAGTTTGGAGAATCCAAACCACAAAATCTCTAGGAGTATAATCATCATTTAAAATAACAACCGCATACTTGCCTGGTTTTTTAGGTTTTTTCTTTGTACGTTCAAGAATTAGAACTCCGTCTTCTTCTCTTTGTATAGGTTTCTCAGTCAAGGCTTAGCTCCTTCTTCTTCACGAAATATTTTTAAGGGAGATTTAAGATTCCATTCTTCAATAGCAAGCTTGGTGTTTTCACATTCACTTTGCAAGTAGTTCGCTATGGATAAATTTGCTTGGCTATTAAAAAACATATGCGAACTATAAATGGGAACAACTTCAAATCCTCTAAGATACTTATGTTCACCTTGTGCGCCTGCTTCAAATTTCTCAAGCTTATTAGCAATAGCATAATCTATCAATTGATAGTAGCAAAGTTCAAAGTGTAAATTAGGATATTCTTCTATAGCTCCCCAATACCTTCCGAAGAGAATATTCTTCCCACGAAAATTTAAAGTACCTGCGACTGGCTTTCCCGAGGGGTCTTTAGCAAGAACTAAAACCAAATGATCTCGAAATGTTTGGAAGATTTCTTGGAAAAATTCTTTCTTAAGATATGCCTGACCCCATTTTCTGGAATGGGTGTTTTGGTAAAATGACCAATAGACTTTCCACAAATCTGGATCAATAGAATCAGCTTCTAGGATTTCTATCTTTAATCCCGAGTTTCGAATGGATTCCCTTTCTTTTCGTATGGATTTTCTTTTATCTTTTTTTAATGCTGCTAAGTATTCCTCAAAACTCTGGTAGTTGCGATTGATCCAATGGTATTGGTGTGTGAGCCTCTGAGAGAACTTCGATTTCTCAAAATACTTATCTTCCTCTGCGGTGTGGAACAAGACATGGTAAGAAGAATGACCTTCTGATTTTGCATGCTGAAGAGCCTCTTGCAAAATTCTCTCAACTAACTCATCTTTGTCGGGAACATCTTCTCGAATAAGAACTCTTTGTCCGGTAGTTGGAGTAAATGGAATGGCTAAGGAAAGCTTGGGATAATAACTAAGCCCTGCTCTTGTATACGCCTGAGCCCATTCAAAATCAAAAATATATTCACCGTATGAATCCCATTTCTGAAAATTAACTAGGGCTGCAATGATGCTTGCATCCTGTATAGCGAGAAGGACTCGTATTTGCCAACTGGTCTCGAACCCTATGGACCTTGAATTCTCAAGTGCCTGCAAAAATCTCAATTCGTAGAAGGGATTATCTTGAGGAACAAGTGTCTTCCATTCCTCTTCCTTTATCGTAGAAAAGGAATCCAGCCACTTTAGTTCTAAATCATTTGACATAGTCTATATTTAGACTATGTGTTTAGGTGTTTATTTAGTATTTTAATGAATCTTGTAAGACACGAATATTATTTCTATAGTTTTGGTTTCCATCTCGGTCATTGAAATTATAGATTTTTTGGAATAATTTATCAAAATTATCTAGGTGCTTCACATAAAATTTTTTCTTAAAAGTATTTCGTATATCATGACTGGTCGTATTTTCCATTTTTTCTAAACTGTAGCGACCTACTCCTTTTGCCGCTGGAGATTCTTCTGTGCCGCGAAATGGAAAGCCGTCCACTTGGTAGAAAAGGAAAAAATTTCCATTTTGTAGAGGAGATGTTAAAGGTGAGGAATCATCAATTTCCGAGGTAACAGATTCACCATTAACAAAATCGTTCATTGCAATTCTTGAAAATATCTTCCCAACATCGCGAGGAGGAATTTTTCGATAATTTGATTCCTGTGAAGCGGCTCCCGAATAAATGATAGTTATAAATTTACTCTTAGAACCAAGACCCTTACCACTCAATCCCAATTCGGAACCTACGAAGTCATATAGCTCTAAATGCATGCAATCATTTGTATCAGATTCTTGGTCTTGGCTTAACACACATTTATTTCCATCAGCCTTACCCTTGAAAAGTACAGTCTGTGCTGGCAGAATCTTAACCTTAACTTTCATGAGTTTAGCATGAGTTGTAAATCTTTTATTGAGTTCTATAATTTTTTGATCTAATTCTTTCTCTGTCGCGAGAATTGCTTCACTGCTTTGCAAATCTTCACTCGCATCTTGTGAAACTAAGGAATTTGTGTTCAATATAAGAATAAAAATAAGCAGATATAGCTTTTTAAGATTTATAGAAGAACTACTTATTTCTGATGAGAGAGTATCTCTAACTCGAATGTTTCTAAGTTTACTAAGCAATTTCGACTCCTAATAAAGATCCTTTTCAGAATCTAATAGTAAAGTCGGTACAATCTGTATTTTACATTGTAAAAAAAATGAGTTATTCTTCTAATTTATGCCTTATGGAGTTTTCTTTCAGTAAATTGAATTAACTTAGCGATTCCTTGATTCTCTTTAAGAATTTCCTTTACTTCCATTAATAATGAATGTGCTCTATCCATATTCTTCAGTAGTATATGAGATTTTGCTAAGTTCAGAAGATTCTCGCCATAATATGGTAATCTTAATCGAACTCTTTCACCCAGATCAATTGAAATTCCATAATCTCCTGCTTTTCGACTCGCATAGCTTGCCAGATAAATTGATTCTGTATCTTGTGGAACCTTATCAATATATTCTAAAAGCAAATCTTTGGATCTAGGGAAATTTCTTGCTTTTAAATACATTAAAGATAGTTTCTTGAGTAAAGCAGGTTCCCTTTCGGCAGATTCAACTGCTTTTTCTAATTCTTCTATGGCATCGCTCAATTGGTTACGCTTCCATGCATCCTTTCCTCTTGAATAAAAAACTTTCGCTTCCTGAGGAATTTCATAGGTGTAATCTTTGCCAGATGGATTCCATGAAATTTTCAAAAGGGAAAGGTCATCAGAAAGTTCTCCAATATTTAGTAATTCATTATATGCTGTTTCTAGATCCCCATCTGCCTTTTCGAGGACACCTAAGAACATAGTTTCGTCTTCATTAATATTTCGTGTTCCATCTGGATGCAATCCCAAGACAATATCATCCCGTCCATCGGAGCCAATAATTAAGGCATCATTGGGTTGTAATTCAAAAGTGCGGATTGAAATTACACCTTGTACGCCAGATGTTCCGAGTTTTCGAAAGAGCATTTCATCTTCTATAAAACTTGCTTTTCCATCACGATATAGAATAGAAAAAGGATGTTCAGCATTAATAAAATAAACAATTCCAGTAGCCTCATCCACCAAGCCCATCACTAAAGAAATAAGCATGGATCCATTAAAGCTTTCAAATACTTTGTGCAATTCAATAAAAGTATTCTTCAACCAACGCTCAGGAAAATAGTTCTGTGCTTCCCGGGATACCTTAGTTCTTTCCAGTATGGATTCAAAAACAGATCCAATCACAAGTGCTCCACCTGCACCCTGCATAGACTTGCCCATAGCATCTGCATTTAAGAAGGCTGCAAACTTCCGTCCACGTAGACGGATATTGGACGCCATATTGATATCACCACCGATTTCTTCTTTGTATTTTCTAAAGGAAAAAGTTTTCTTTTGTTTCGAAAAGAATTCAACTCTAACATTCTGTAGATCAACATGATTAGAGCTCAAAGGCTTGATGAGTAAAGATGTAAGAAAATAATCTCCATCTTGTTGAGTTTTTAAAGATTGAACTTCTGTTAAAGTTTGCTTTAATTCTGATGTTCTTTCTTCTACTTTCACTTCTAGCTGCTCTGCATATTCCTGTAGCTTAGCCTTTCCTATTCGAATTGATTCAACCATGGAATTGAAAGATCTTGCAAGAAAGCCAATTTCGTCTTCCACTTTGATAGAAAGTTTTGCATTTAAATTTCCACTGTTCACTTGCTTAAGCCCTTCAATTACATTGCCAAGTGGCTCAATGAGTGCATTAGAGAAAAAATATCTATAGCCAAAACCTATGAGTAAGGTTGCACCTATCACTATGATAGTGAACAATCTACCGATCTCATCAATGAAATTTTGGTATTGAGAATAAGAAAATCCAACTTCATAGATCTTAGTCTTAGAAGGATCAACAAACATAAAGGATGTGAAATATTCAGGAGTAGCCTCATCCTTAGAAAATTCCTGTCTACCTCGGTATCTGCGTGTAGAACTTGCCTGAAAAGGAAGAAAACCCTTGGTAAATTCCTTGGAATCTACTTTTTCTGCAATTAAACCACTAGTAAAATTACCAAGCCAATCTTCTTTATCTTTGTTCTTCTCTATCCACTCTTGTATCCCAGCTTCATCTAAAGAAAGAAGTTTATTATGGTTGTATTTTATCTTTCGCTCGAACCCAGAAAAATATGAGATTAAGGATTTTGAATTTAATTGTTCTATCTTTCCTGTATTTTCTTCGAGGTAATTGCGAAGTAGTGCTTTATATCCTCCGAATAAAGGATGTGAACTAGCTAGTATAGATTCCACTTCATTTCTAAAGGTTGCTGCATCAGAGTCTTTTATATTGGAAAGCTTATACCATATTAAAGTATTTAAAAATTCAGAATTATAATCTGCGAAATTAGGAAGCTCTTTTGTTTCAACATATTTATTTATAAAAGAATTAGAATTCACATCCCAATAGCTAATATAGCGAATATCAGGTGAATAGTTGGTTGAAATAGAAGCCATGCTGGCTTCTTGCATTTTTTGCTTATCA
>PEQN01000050.1 GCA_002786225.1 Leptospira sp.
AAATGCTCCATAAATGATCTAAATTATATAAATTTACACCAATGCAATGTTAAATGTAAATTTCAAAATTTTACCCATTAGAATATGTACGCGTATTTGTTTCAAGAAAAAATAATTAAAATAAATAAAATGTTTCCAAATTAAAAAGATTCAAAATGGAACCCTATTTTCAATAGGGAGTGTTACTAATCTGAGCAGCCTCGTCGGAGTTCTTTTGAAGTTTCTCTTTCTTCCAAGTAACAAACATAAGCACATGATCTCTTTTTCTCGAAAGATTCTTTTTGAGGAGAATACATTGTAAAATGATTTTTCTCTCTCAAGAATAATAAAAATACAATAGAATGAATCATGCATGTTAGCAAAAATATAATTATTTCTCTTTTGAATTGCAAATGTTTCAGAATATCCATGACTTCATTTTCTTACAAATACATAGGCAGCACCAGAATCAACAGCCAGATTGTTCCCACTGGCAGAAGTTCCATTAGTAATACCGGTTTGGTTGGAGTCTTCTAAATTAGCTCCGATTACAACCGTATCTCCGCTGATAGACACTCGTCCAAATTGATCCCCTACTTCTCCGTTAGGTGCCTTAAGGTAGGCTTGCTGAGACCAATTCGTCCCCGAACGAACATAGACATAAGCTGCCCCAGATTCAATAGCCGAGTTATCATTACTGGCTGTATCTCCATTGGTGATGGTAGTTTGGTTGGAGTCCTCAAAAATGGCTCCAACAACAATCGTATTTCCACTGATAGACACTCGTCCAAATTGATCACCAGATCCTGTGTTAGGTGCCTTTAGATAGGATTGCAATAACCAATTCGTCCCCGAACGAACAAAGACATAGGCTGCTCCAGAGTCAGTAGCTGAATTGTCGGCACTCGCCGTAATTCCATTTGTGATTGTCGTTTGATTAGAGTCCTCTCCATTAGCTCCGATAACAATGGTCTCACCACTAATGGAGACATTTTCTCCAAAACGATCACCTGCTTCTATATTAGGTGCCTTAAGGTAGGCTTGTAGTGACCAATTCGTCCCAGATCGGACAAATACATAGGATGCTCCTGCATTAGTCGCCGAATTATCTGTGCTTGCTGTGTTTCCATTCGTAATTGTGGTTTGATTTGAATCTTCAAAATAAGCCCCAACAACAATTGTATCCCCACTAATGGATACACTTTGTCCAAAAATATCAAAGTCATTTGCGTTTGGTGCCTTAAGGTAGGCTTGTTGTGACCAATTCGTTCCAGATCGGACAAACACATAGACTGCCCCAGTATCAGTAGCTGAATTGTCCAAACTCGCTGTGTTTCCATTCGTAATTGTGGTTTGGTTGGAGTCCTCAAAAAATGATCCGACAACAATTGTATCTCCATCGATAGAAACTACTCTCCCAAATTGATCATTTCCACCTGGGTTGGGTGCTTTAATATAGGCTTGTTGTGACCAATTCGTGCCGGATCGTACAAATACATAGACTGCTCCAGAAAAAGAAACAGAATTGTCTAGACTGGCTGTGCTTCCATTTGTAATTGTTGTTTGGTTGGAGTCCTCCCCATTGGCTCCGACGACAATAGTATCTGCACTGATGGATACTCTTCCGAATTGATCGCCATCCTCTGCATTAGGTGTCTTAAGGTAGGCTTGCTGAGACCAATTCGTCCCTGATCGAACATATACATAGGCTGCCCCAGAATTACTAGCCGAGTTATCATTACTGGCTGTCCCTCCATTGCTGATAGTAGTTTGGTTGGAGTCCTCAAAAATGGCTCCAACAACAATGGTATCTCCACTAATGGATACGCTTTCACCAAACCAATCATTCGTTTCGCTATTGGGTGCCTTGATGTAGGCTTCCTGGGTCCATTGAGCAGATGATCCACTTGTAAAGCGAAGTCCACAAAAGGAAGTGTTGTCAGCGATAAGAATTTTTGTTAGAATCGTATTTCGATATGCAGTAGATCTTGGATCACAAGGATTGTTTAGCTCAGGGTTAACGCAAAAATGAAATTGAAAGAATAAAGTAAGTAATAAGAATCTTTTCATAAATTGAAACAATTTCATGATAAGAAAATACACCTTGGGTATAAATTTGAAACACATTGCAATGATTACTCCTAAAGGTATAAGCAAATGCTCCATAAATGATCTAAATTATATAAATTTACACCAATACAATGTTAAATGTAAATTTCAAAATTTGACCCATTAGAATATGTACGCGTAATTGTTTCAAGAAAAAATAATTAAAATAAATAAAATGTTTCCAAATCCAAAAGAATTACAATTGCTTTCTTAGGATTTTAGTATACCGGAATTTATCTTTGATAAGAAAATATTTGCGACATGGATGAGTGAGTAGAAGTAGAAAAGTCAATTGCAAATTATTTGAAAGATAAAATTGAAAAATAAAAACCAAAAAATAGGTTTAGCACCATCTTGGGTGCAACTTACCAATAGAATGGAAAATTAAAATTAGAGTCACATACTTTAAAGATTGTATAAGCTTTTAAAGAAGAATAGAGAATATTTTCTCTATTCTTCTTGTGTTGCTGAATTTTATACAATATTCTATTGCAGATCTAGAATAAGCTACATAATCCAATTAGATTATAATTTTTTATAATATCCAACTGAGACATTGGCAAATAAGCCTACATCGTGAGCCTTGTGTATTCCTAAGACGCCAAACTTATTTTCGAAGGCTACTTTTTCAGGAGCGTCATCCCAAACATTAGGCCAGTACCGAATGGAAGGCTCAAGCATCAATCCTTCGTCTCCACCTAATGGAAAATAACGATAATACAAAGCAAGACCAACCGATCTCGTGCGGTATCTTAAAGTAGAATTGGGGGCAACATATTGAGCTCCACTTAGTTCAGCAATAACTGCTTTTTGAATAGTTAATTCAATAGGATCTGTATTTCGAGTAGGTGGTAGCCAATTTTCCAATCCATTTCCAGTGAAGGGAAGATCCGATCTTATTCCAGCAAACTGATAGGCGGCTAATTCATCTAAGCTATCATTGGATTTAACACGGTATAGGTTCTCTTTGATTTCGAGTCTAATGTCTAAGTTTTTAGTAATCAAATAACCGAGTCCTATCCCAGTAGAATAGGGGGCGAATACAGAGAGATCCTGTTCTTTCTCATCCTTAGATAATCCTATTCCACCATTTGCTGCAAAATTCAAATTGGTTCCGTGTGAATATTCAAACACAAACTTCTCTCCGTAATAGGTTGCTGCTATATTTCCTCCATGAAATAACAAAGTTTGGTTTATACCACTTTGGATAGATACTGCTTGGGAATACACAGGAACTACCGAGATGACTACTAAACTGTAGATGATTGACTTTTTGAAAAAATTTATTTTCATTAACTTTACCTCATTAATAGTTAAAATTATACTATCAATCGAGGTGGCTGTCGTCCCAACCGATCGGATGGGACAACATTTTTAAGAAAAAATATGATAGGCAATATAATAATCAGTGGGGCTTTGCTACAATGCTTTGTCGTGAGTTACTTCTTTCTTCAATCGGATAAAATAGGAAGGAATGGAAAATATCTTTCCCTGTTCTTCCTTCTAAATTCAATTTTGATGTTTATTAATCTTCTCGTATACAATGAAGCCTTGGATAAATACCCGCATTTTATAAAGCTCGGATTTTTATTCGCTTTTTTAGTTGCCCCTCTTTTTATGATCGCTATAGAAAAATATTTTGGATTACCTTTTGAAAATAAGTTTTTCATTGCCTTGAGTTTTATTCCCTTTCTTTCTCTATTGATCTACCAGTTGCCTTTTTATCTCTCATCCTCCCAAGCAAAGCTAGTCTATCTAAGCCAAATTAAGAATCCCCATCAGGAGTTGGAAAGGAGGATATTATTTACTTTAACTTTTGTATTTAATGCCCTCGTTTTTATACGAATTTATATTCGATTTCGCCATTTATCTGAGGAATTTTCTAAGGATAATTTTAAAGAACAAGAAAAGTTTCAAAAAAATTTAATCGTACTGATTTTTTGGCTGCTTGCTTCCATATCTTTTGCCTTAATTTTTGATATAGAGATTGCAGAGAATTTAAGTTCATTGGGATTTGCCCTTTGGATGATTGCATTTGCTTGGCAGAGAGTTTACTTGGACCAATCTGAACTCAGCCAAGAGACTAAACAATCTTTAACAGATCCGGAAAAATACAAAAAATCATTTCTTAACGAAGATAAGGTGAATGAGCTAGGACTTAAAATCAATTCACTTCTTTCTCAGGATGAGATCTTACTTGATTCAGAACTAACTCTTCCAAAATTGGCAAACGAAATGAATCTTTCAAATCATATTTGTTCCCAAGTGATCAATCGTTATTTTGATAAAAGTTTTCTTGAGCTTTTGAGAGAAAAGAGAATCTACAAATCACTTGAGCTATTGAAAAATACAGATTTACCAATACTTCGAATTTGCTATGAATCTGGATTCAATTCCAAAAATAGTTTCATACGTGCCTTTCGAGAAGTTACCGGAAAGACACCTTCCGAATATAAAAAAGAAACTTAGATTTACATCTTACAAACTTCAAGTCCTCTTTGAGTCGCTGGTCTTTGCATAATTCTAGCTATCCAAGACTGAATATTTTCATAAGCCTTAAGTTCCAAGATTTCATTTGCTTCATAGAACTTATCCAAGCAAAGTGTCCAAGGAAAGATAGCCATATCTGCGATTGAATATTCATCTCCAACCATAAATGTTCGACCATCCAATCTTTTTTCTATAACAGAAAGTAGACGCTTGGTTTCTGTTTTGTATCTATCTAGAGGGTAGGGATGATCGCACTTATCTTTTGCAAATTTGAAAAAGTGACCAAATTGTCCAAACATAGGTCCAACCCCACCCATTTGAAAAAACAGCCATTGGATGGTTTCGCTTCTACTTTTAGGATCTTTAGAAAGAAATTTACCAGATTTATCTGCTAGGTGAAGCAGAATTGCTCCAGATTCAATGATGGAAATAGATTCACCATGAAAATCCGGATCTACAATAGCAGGAATTTTTGAATTAGGATTGATTGTAACGAAGGGTTCTTGGAACTGATCACCTTTCATTATATTGATGGTATGCGGTTCATATTCCAAGCCCATTTCTTCCAAGGCAATACCTACTTTCTGGCCATTGGGTGTAGCAAGTGAATACAATTGAATTTTGGACATGGTTACCTCTAAAATGCTAGAATCGCTTATCTCTTGGTTTAGTCAGTATTAATTTGCTATTTGCGTAGGAAGCAAAATGGAAAAAATAGTCTTACCAATTTCGCTTGAGACTAGTATTCGACCAGAATGAGTCTTAAATTCTACGAGCACTGCCTACTTCATAGATTTCTATACCTTCTAGCTTTCCTCTAATTTCTTGGTTAGGAATTAGTTTAAGTTCGTATTTATCTGGATCTTCCAGTTCATTTTTAGTCTGGGATGAGACGAGTAAACTTCGCCCAACTTCTTTGGTTAAGCTCTCTATGCGAGCAGCAATATTTACAGTGTCACCAATTACTGTTGTTTGAAATCTTTTTTCCTCACCGATTGTTCCCAAAATAAGATTACCAGAATTAATTCCTATACCTATGGCAATAGGGATTTCCGATTTTTGCATTCTTTCTGAATTATATTCCTTTAACTTTCTTAACATATCTATGCTTGCTTCCATAGCATCCTCTGCCTTTTCAAAGAGTGCCATAATAGAATCACCAATATAGCTATCAATGAAGCCATTGTGTTTGTAAATGATGGGAGCCATATGCGAGAGATATTCATTGAGTAAATCAAAGACTCGATTTGAAGGAATCAATTCGCATAGTGATGTAAAGCCCCTAATGTCTGAGAAAAGTACAGTTAGATGTTTTTCTTGGGAATGACTTAAATTTACATTAGAATATTCTGATTCTTGAAACCCTAGTAACTTTAAAAATTGACTAGGAACAAATCGAAAGAATGCTTTTGCATTCTTAGTAAGAACTTCCGATTGAGCCTTAAGTTCCAATTCATTTCCATACCTTCTGAGTGCTTCTTGTATTGTAAGTTGTAGATCATTGGCTTCCCAGGGCTTGGATATATATCGATACAAACTGCCGCTGTTTACTATGTTACCAACTGCTTCTGCATTGGCTTGGCCTGTGAGAAGTATCTTCAAGGTATCGGGATAAGACTTATGTGCCAGGATCAGAAATTCATCACCCTTCATGCCTGGCATAATTTGGTCAGAAATAATCAAAGGAACTTGTACGGCATCATCATGTAATTCTTTGAGCAAATCTAAAGCATCTTCTGCACTTTCCGTGATTTCAATTCTGTACTGCTCACCAAAGACTCGTTTCAATTGTTCTTTGAGGCTGATTAAAACCGTGGATTCATCATCGACACAAAGAATCGTTGGTTTCTTAAGCTTCATTTATTTTAATCCTTCTAAAATAGTATCGATTAAATCTTGTTCATCCCAAGGTTTGTTGAGACATTTGAAAAGATTTGCTTCTTTCTCTGCTCTTTCGATGGCAGATTTCTCGGCTTGTCCAGTTAACATAACTTTGGTGATTCCAGGAAATTTTTGATGAACTAAAATCAGAAATTCATCCCCTTTAATTCCAGGCATTAACCAATCAGATACAATTACCAAAACTTGTATTCCATTTTGGTACAATTCTTCAATTACTTCAAATGCCTCATCCGCACTTTCCGCAAACTCTAAGCGGTAAGAAGATTGAAACTTGTTTTTCAATTGAGATTTAAGACTATTCAATACCATTTTTTCATCATCAACACAAAGAATAGCGGATTTAGTCATATGCAAGCTCCTCAGTAATTTTATTGTTCTATTTTATTTGGACAAGGTAGCAGAATTTTAAAACAGGTTTGACCAATCTTAGAATCCAGTTGAATGATTCCATTGTGCTTTTCAATAATTTGTTTGGTGATATGAAGACCTAGCCCAGTTCCTTCCCCAACAGGTTTGGTAGTAAAAAACGGATCAAATATTTTTTCCATGAATTCTTTGGGAACTCCTTTGCCAGAATCTAAAAAGCTTGCTTGTATATAATGCTTATTTTGAAATTGGATGGTTTTTACTTGAATTTTTAAATTTCCTCTTCCATCCATAGCTTGAATTGCATTATGAATTAAATTTGTCCAGACCTGGGTTAGTTCATCCGGATAACAGGGTATTGATGGAATTTCTTCAAACTCTTTCTCGATTTGTATTCCTTTCTTAATCGAATTCTCAAAGACCGTAAGTACATTCTCTATGCTATCTATTATGTTATGATTTGTAATATTGGCATTTGGATCAAAATGTGTAAATGTCTTAAGTGAAAGTACTATTTTCCCTGCTCGTATCGAAGCTGTGTAAATATTCACAACCAAATCTAAGATTTGCTTCCAAGCCAAAGCATAATCCAAATACTTATGAGACTCTTCTTTTAACTCTTGGATTCTTTCTTCTGTAAGTGAATGAATTCCTAGATCTGAAATCTTATCTATAAGTTCATCATTCGCATCAATAGAGGAACCCTCCAAAACACGAGTTAATTGTCTGCGGTTTTCTCTTTCTTCTTTACTTGATAGAAACTTTTTCTTTCCTTCAGAAAGATCTATCCAATTCTGAATTTTTTGAAAGCCTTCCTTTTCAAGTAATAAAGTTAAATTGGGAAGATTCTTCCAAAACATTTTCAATCTTTCTTCTAGGGATGAAGAAGAAGATTGGATAGCACCTAGCGGTGAGTTGATTTCATGTGCCACGCCTGCTACCATAACTCCAAGTGTAGAAAGTTTCTCAGATTGTATGAGTTGGTATTGAGCGGCCTTTAGTCCTTGTTCTGCTTCCTTCTGTTCTTCTGAGCTGAGAATAGAGAGGTAGATTGTTTGGAATAAGGAAAAAATTAGCAATCCGAAGCTTAGCATGAATCCTTCTCTATAATTCAATATACTAATATAGATATCATAAACTGAGAAACTAACTAAAACTAAGAAACTTGCTACCAACCAATGACGTCCATAGTTAGAAAATCGAAAGACTTGGATCAAAGTATAAATAATTGCAATTCCAGTTACTAAGGCTAGAACTTGCATAGGAAATAAGGTTCTTGTAATATGGTATTGGGGTCCAAAAATCGTAAGAAGTATGGGAACTAGAAAAAATATTAAGAAGAGATGGCACCACTTTTTTGAAAAGATGGTATCTTGCTTGGCTAGGGAATGAACATAATACAAAGTGATGAGGACTGAAGCATAGAATCCTAGATATTCAAATCGAATAAATAAACCTGTAGGTAACTTTGGAAAGATAAAATGTAGAGCTACTTCACCCATAGATAGAATACGAAGAGAAGCTAAAAAGCAAAAACAGGAAAAAAGTAAAGACCTGTAATTGAATCGCCTAACGCTATATTGAACAAATTGATACAAACCGAGAAGAATTAATCCCCCTGCAATAAATGAAGTAGAAGTTAATTTACTTTGGAAAGAAGTATCAATTAATTTATGAGAACCAATGATGGGTGATGTCCATAGACCACCTCTTGGGTGGCCAAAGTTTGATAATTGAATCGCCAATCGATTGATAGGTTGTATATTTTTTAGTAAATAAATTTGTTCATATCTAGATGGTTGGAATCTTGAAAAGTCTTGCTCATTTTGAAAGTTTCCATTCTCACCCAAGTATGTACCATTCCAATAGATTCGATACGCTCCGCCTAGAATCTTTACGTAGAGTACGGGATCCTGGAGTAAGTCTTCCGAGGGCAGCTGAATATCTACCATGTAGGTTCCAACTGCAAAACTTGCATCCAATTGGGATTTTGTGTATTCTTCATTCAGATAAGAATTCCAAATTCCTTGCTTGGCTATCTTCATAGACATAGCGTCAGGTAGTGAACCATAGCTTGATTCAGATCCAGTTAACAATTGGTGGGGATAAAAATTCCAATCTGTTTGCAAACGAACAGATTCATTAGAAAAATTAAAATTTCTAAAATCTAAAAGAATGGGCGATAGATTCGCTAAGCTTGAGACTTTGCTCTCAGGCTCTAATTTTGTTTTGTTCACTTCTTGGGAATATAAATTTCTTGGAGAAGAAATGACAATCGCTGACAAAAACCAAATGGATAAATAATATACAACGGAACCTAATTTCATTTTCTCTCCTCCATATCCTCTATGCTTATTGGTAAAATAATGCGAAATAATGTTTTTCCTGGCATAGATTCGAATTCTATGCTGCCCTTATGCTTCTCTATGATTTGTTTGGTGATATGAAGTCCTAAGCCAGATCCTTCACCTTTCGCTTTGGTTGTGAAGAATGCTTGGAAAATCTTCTCTTGCACTTGCAAGGGTATCCCTGGTCCATTGTCTTCGAATTCAACTACTATGCTATTCTGATCTGAGTCCAATCTTGTTCGTATTGTGATGCTTCCTTTGTTGTTCATAGCTTGGATACTATTTTGAAGAAGATTGGTCCAGATTTGGTTGAGTTCGTCAGGATAACAAAGAATAGATGGTATTTCTTGGAAATCAGTATGAAGTTCTATTCCTTGTTTCAATGAGTTTTGGTATATGGTTAGAACAGTTTCTATTCCATCAATGATATTAGCAGATTGTTTAAGGCCTATTTGATCAAAGTGGCTATAGTTTTTCAATGCAAAGACAATTTTGCCAGCCTTATCAACGGCGGACTGTATTGTATTGGCTTTGGTTTGAAAACCGACCAAATTGTACGCAAGCTGGAGTGGATTTGTATTCTTCATTTGAAATAAGGGTAAAAATTCTTGAACGGATGAATAGAGACCCATATCTACTAAATAGTCCGAGATTCCTTCGGGATCTTCTAGATTCATAGTTTCTAATTCTTGGGTAAGACTAGCTTTTATTTTTCTTTCTTCTCTGGTTGAAAGAATTTTCTTCTCCTCTTTGGCTCTCTTTAACAGCTTATAGAACAGTTGCAGATTATCATCCGAAAGTGTTTGAATCACCTTAGGAAAATCCATGATGGTTTCCTCTAAAGAAGTTGTGATATTCTGAATACTAGCCTTAATAGCCCCAAGTGGAGTGTTGATTTCATGCGCTACTCCTGCTACCAATTGTCCCAGTGCTGCCATTTTCTCGGATTGAATCAATTGTTCCTGGGATTCTTTGAGCTCGAAATATGTTTGGTTAAGATTATCGAATAACAATGATTTATAAAGAGAACTCGTGATTTGATTTGCAAAAGTATCAATCTTACTGATATAGGTTCTATTGAATTCTGTTTTGGATAGATTGATATTTGCTAGCATAATAAATCCTATAGTCTTTGATTGAATCACTAAAGGAGAGATTATGCTATTGTAGATTTTAGTTTGTTCTAAAATTTCCTTTTCTACGGGATGGATTCTATGAGTTACTTGTTTATTAAATATAGACTTTCCTACTTTCTTTGCCCAAAAGAAAGCACCAAGTGGCCCATTTAATGGAATACGATTCTGCATGAGTATCTTGCTATGATTCCTTGATGATTTGCTATCATCTGAATCTGTAGGAATGTATTCCGCATAACTTCCATCCTCTGTTACTTTGAAAAGAAAATGATATTGAATTTCAAAGTCCCTTTTCAGGAATGAAATTACTTTTTCAAAGAATTCATTGATACTAACACTTTCATTGAGTGTTTGATTTAATTCATTCATTTGCATCAATTCATTGGCAAGTCCCAAAGACTGTGTTTTCGCTTCGACTGTTTCTTCAAAAAGAAGGGATCTTTCCAAAGCACCTGCAATTTGGTTACTGAAAAATTCTATATTATTAAGATCTGATCTACTTAAAGAAGACTTATGGGATGAAAAATCAATACATAGGATTCCTATGCATTGCCTATTGGCAACTATAGGTTGCAATAAAAAAGCTTTAAGATCCAAGGTGTTAATAATTTTTTGATCGGTTTCTTGGAATTTGGTTCTTCTGGAAATTCTAGATTGGTAAAAAAAATTATTTTTCCTAAGAAAGACTCTATACAGCATACCAAGATCTGGATTTAATTCAGCGCGAAAAGAATTGATGAATTCGATTTGTTCTGTGTTGTAATTTCCAAAGGAACTAAAAGAATCTGTCTCTAAATACCTTCCGTCTTTGCTTATTTTTAAAAACCACATTTCACCTGTTAGAAATTCAATATGCAAGTAGGATTTCACAATTTCTATCATTTGTGAAATATTGGATGCCTTACTGAGTTGTATAGAGACCTCATATAGATTTCGAATGGAATTTTTGGCTAATTCCACTATGGTTTTTTCTTTTTTCAATTGCTCCACAAGACTTGATCTTATAAATACTCCTGTTAGCTGGTCGGCTATCCTGGATAAAGCTTTGATTTCCTGTTTGCTTAGATTCAATTCCATAGAAATTTGATTGGAGAGAGCGAGAGCTCCTACTGATTTATTTTCCAATTCCAAAGGAATTAAGAGGCAATTTCGTATTCCACCTTTGAAATAGATCTCAAAGTCTTTAGTGAAAAATTTGCTAGAAGAAAATCTTTGGAAAAAATCAGGCTTAAGTTCTTGGATTTTTCGTATTCGGTCCAAGCGAGAGGAATTTCTAAATAAAACAGGTTTGCGTCTTTGGATGGTTTCTATGAGTATAGACTTACCTGGTTGATTCTCCACTTGAAAGTTCTTTATAAATTCATTTTGGCTTGGGCTAAGATCTTTACCAGATCGCCAAATTCTAGATTGAAGAAGCTTTTGGTCTTCTGATATTTCTAATAGCCATACTCCTGTTATATTGTATCTATTTTCTAAAAAATGATAGGTATAATCTATGACTGAATCTAAATCTATGCTTGAATTGATCATTTTAGTAAAGAGATTGATATCTCGGATTTCTAGATTGGCTTGTTCTGCTATAGTCTTTTCATCTTGAATTTGCGAAATGATTTGATCTAAGGTATTCGCTATAGGTCTAGTTAGGATAAAGGAAAATGAATACAAACCTATCAACATGGGAGAACCCACAAGTATTACATGGATCATCCTTTGCTGCCAATCTGCATTGACTGGCAATTCAAAATAATAGATCAACAGAGTTAAAGGCAGGATCAGAAAAGAAATCATAGACACACGATTGGAGATACTTGCTGCTTTCCCTTTTTGAATTAAGCCCTCATGCTTCACAACTGCATATCCTATCATTGCAAAAGGAATAAAGGATAAATTCGCCATAGGATAAATAGCATAGCCCATAGTGGCTGGAAGGTTCATGAGTATAAGGAAACCATTGATAAGAAAGAAGGTGAAAATATACTTTTTAACTGGACTTACAGGTTCTTTCGTTGATCGAATGAATCGGATGGATAAATATAACAAAAATATGTTTAAGATCAATCCAAAACCACCAAACAATTGAAGTACGATTCCCGATTTTGAGATTCTACCAAATTGATATAAGAAGTAACCATCAAAAAGGTAGGGACTCATGGAACCTATAGAAGCAAAAATAGAAACAGCATCCACTATCCTTTGAATTTTTTTAGATTTAAAATCAACTAAATAGGCAATGAACCTGTAGGTTAGCGATGTGATGAAAGCGAAAGGAATGTAAAATAGTTGTTCTAGTCGAAGCGCAATAAGATCAGGTATTTCAATATTTCGAATGACTAAGATGATTTGAAGAAAGCTACTTATCAAAAGAACCATAGAGGCATAGATATTAATTTTCTCTGTTGGATTGATCCCAGCTATATATGCACTCAAAAGTAAACCTGAAATGGCAGAAAGCAAGGGTATGAGAAGAAGAGAATGGTAGATCTCTTCTCCTTCTATGGGCTTCAAGGCTATGGAAACGAGAAGGGAAATAAGAATAAGTCCTAGACTTACGATACCAGAGCTCAAATAAAAAATACCTTTGCGAGCAAATAAAAAATCTGTGAGATTGGCGAAGTTAGAACGAAAGATTCCGTATACCAAAAACACCATAGGTAAGAAAAAAAATCCGCCCCCAGGGTAGATAGGTATTCCAATTAAGCTAGGGAAATTGGAAATAAGCAAGATAGCTGTTAGATGAAATCCCAGGTGGCTTTGCCATACAATTGTTTCTCTATCTTTACGTAGATAATAATGGATAAAGAAAATCAAAGAAAAAAGATACACAAAGGCATTAAAGCCTCCCCATACCTTTAGGGCAAGGCCCCCAACTGGATAGTTCCCAAAACTATAATGGATCCATTCTCCTGTAAAAGCAGAACCCTTGTACAGGGCTACATAAGCGAAGAGTATCGTTAGAAAGCAAAAAAACAATAAAAGATAGAATACCTTATAGCGAAAGTTGAGAATACTATGACCTACCAGAATTAAGAAAAATGGCAACCAAACACAAAACCAATACAAGGCATAATTCCAATCCAAAAGAAGGCTAAGATCCTTGATGGAAGATCTAAGGGAAAGCAGGAGAGATAGGGAGGAAAGAGAGAGAATTAATCCTAGATAAAAAAGAGTGATGATTTTTTGGTCATTTTGCTTCCAATTGTACACTAACAACACTATTAAGATGATCCCAGTAAATAAGGTTAAAAATCCAGGAAGAGAGTAAGGAATCTGAAACCAGAAATATTCCCAACCTTGGGGATTAGGTGGAATTTCATAAATACGAGGTAAATGTTTGGTGAACATAGGAGAATGGAACAAGACTTAAGGATTCTGAGGATTTTGGCAAATCATAAATTATTTAATATAACAATAAATTTGTAAAAAATTAGATGTATCTTTCATAAAAATTATTTTCAAGGAAAAATAAAAATGTAATTGTTGCTTCTTATAAAAATGAGTCAGCTATATGGCGTAGCTCCTCTTCTTCATATCTATTCAATGAAGCTGTAATATAAAAAATCTAAAATACTAATGGATTGAAAGATATTTCAAAAACCCCCAGTTCAGGGGGTCAATTGAATAAAAAAAGAAATATATTTTATAAAACATGTAAAAACATTAAGTCCATCCAACAATAAAGGAAAGAAAATGCCAACATCTCTTGAGTTAAAGTTATCTAGCCAAGCTTGGACCTACTTTTGGTATAAGCTACCATGGGCTATACCTAGCCTTTTCACATTTATAATTAGTCTTAGTTTTGTAGGAATAGGCTTTTTTGCCTTTAAGCGATTTCAAGATAAAACCAAACTCATATCTTTTATGGTATTTTGTTTTGGGTATGCATCTTACGGTCTCCTTTTAAGTTCAAGATCACTGATTGAAGACAAAGAAATTCTACTATTCTGGAATCGAATTACATACTTAGGTTTTGCATGGATAGTTCCGGCTGGTTCATTATTGTCCTATACATTTATGCAAAGAAGGTTTAAGATACTCTTAGCTGCCTTTTGGCTAGGAATAGCTAGTGTTGTATTAGTTTACTGGGCAGTATTCACTGAAAATGATTTAGCGAACGAATGGTTTGAATATTCCTTTGGCGTTTATCCCATAGGAAAACTGCCTATCAAACTTTGGGCAAGTTATGGAATCTTATGCGTCCTAGGTCTTTGGATTCCCTTAGCCGCCTTATTTTATAAAAATTATAGAGCAGAATTTTTAGAAATAAAATATTTAGTTTTTGGGCTTTTCTCTATTGGTATATTACTCTTACTAACATCCCCTAGTTTATTGGGATATCCCATTTACCCAGTTAGTACTTTTTCATTCGTACCTCTATTAGTAATGGGATATGCTTTGTTTCAATCCGATTTTTTAAATATTAATGAATTACTCTTTAAGCAACAGTTTTTGTTCAAATTTTTGAATGGAATTATCATAATAGGTCTTATATTTATTTCTGTAATGACTTCTATATACTTACAACCGAGCGAACATATTGTTCCATACACGAAACCTTATTTTTTGATTCCTCTTTTCTCTATGGTATCAGTTTTTGCTTTGGGTATCTTTATTGCTGGAAGTAGTCCAGACCAAAAAATTAACATGATTGCTTCATCGTCCTTACTTTTGGCTGGTGCATTCACGATAGTTATGATTGTCATAAAGTTGGATTTACCGAACTTAATATCCAGAAGAATAGAACAAATTTTTTATACTGCATTTGTATTCACCCCAAGTATTCATGTTCGCTTATGTTATCTTTCTATAAAAACAGAAAAACCTAGCTTTTTCCGTTATATAGATATCATTTCTTTTATCCTATGCGGAGTTGTCTGGACACCATATTTTTTTGGAGGATTTTATAAAAATTCTTTTGGTGTAATATCTGAGGCAGGAATTGGGCTACAGATATTTCGTGCTTTGGGAATTATTTCTATGGTTCTTTTTCTAATTCATTGGAAAAAAGTAGAATCTCAGAAAGGCGAATCTTTGGGCAGGTACGTAATATATTCTATTTTATTAGGTGATTTGATGATTTTATTCAATTTACCTGCTACTTTAGGTTACGAATGGTATCCAGTCGGTGAATTGCAGTTTATTCCTGCCATTTTGCTTTCTATAGGAATTATTAAATTTGGAATTATATCTATCCGAGGAGAAGCAACTAAAATAGGAAACCAAATATCCGTTTTTATTCTTTTGTTTGTTCTAATTAGTATGAGCTTTTATTGGATGAGTTTATCAAAATTATTTGGATGGTCTATAGCACTAAATCATACTTTACTGGTTTCTTCTCCGATTGCTCTTGCGTTTTATATGGTTTCTTTTCTTTTCTTTCGCCCAACCGCTGTTAAAATTGATCAAGCAGTTATGGATTTAGCTGAAGAAAAGAAAAAAACAGAGCAAGCATTGATTGAGGTGGAAAGCGCAAGGAAAGAGATTCAAGAAATAAATCACCTAACACATTTACTTAATTCTCATTTGGATATAAAAATTATCATAAAAGAAATTGCTAATTATGTGTACTTAAAATATGGAATTAAAACTATTTGGTTATTTTTGCCAGATGAAAAAAATAGATTTCTTAGAAGTTTTGAGATCGATACAATCCTAGAGGCAAATAAAGAGGTTATGGATTTTGCCAAAAAACTAATTATCCCTCTGAATGAGGAAGGCGGAATCGCTTATACTGTTTGGATGCGAAAGAATAGTTTGTATTTACCAAAGATCAAGAAATTTACATTTGAGATTGATAAAAAAATTATTGAAAATACAGGTGCAAAATCTATACTTCATGTTCCTCTTGTAGTCCAAGATCAGAGTGTGGGTCTCTTGACTTTTTCTAATTTTACCGAAGAGATGAGACTCAGCCGTAAAGAAATCAATTCTCTTGAGAACCTTTGCGCCCAAGTCGCTGGGGTGATTAATAGAGTTTATCTGCTTCGAGAAACAGAAAAACAAAAAGCAGATACCAATTCATTGAATCAATTACTAAAAAGTTTAAATGAGAATCTTGATTTAGATACCATCATGGAAAAAGTTCATAAATACGTTGGTGAAAATTTTGGAATAGAATATCACTCCTTGCTTTTGGCAGAGGAGGGGAAGGATTATCTCAGCTTTTACAATATCAAAATTCCAGATTTTGTATCAGAATTTGATAAAAAAAGATTACTTGATATGAAAATCCCAACCTTTGGTAGGAATGGTGCTCACTCAATGGTGCTAAGAAGTAAAAGGGTTGTATTCTTCACATATGGTGTAGGTAACTTCGATAGATTGTTTTCTGAAGATGATCATTTTGGAATTAAAGCACTGAAACTAAAGCATATCATTTTTATTCCTATGGTTCTAAGAGGTAAAATAATAGGTGTACTTGATTTATCTAATTCTGAGAAAGAACTACGACCATCTGAAGATGACTTAAATCGACTGTCAATATTAGGTGAGCAGCTAGCAGGAATCATTTATATTTCCAGATTGTTTAAAGAGCTCCAGGTAGCAAAGGATATCGCGGAAAACGAAAAGAAAAAGAATGAAAAATTGCTTCTGAATATTCTGCCAGCGGAGATTGCGGAAGAACTTAAAGAAAAAGGTGCCACAGAACCTATATTATATGAGAGTGTCTCTGTTATGTTTACTGATTTTAAAGGTTTCACTCAAATAGCAGAAACATTGTCACCGCAAGAGTTAATTCGTGACCTAGATGCATGTTTTGTTCAATTTGATAAAATTACGGAAAGATTCAAATTAGAAAAAATGAAAACGATAGGTGATAGCTATATGTGTGCAGGTGGAATTCCTAAGCGTAATAGAACACATGCTATTGATTCTGTTCTTGCTGCTTTGGAAATTCAATCTTTCATGAATTTGATGAAAGAAATTAAAATGCAGCAAGGTTTGCCATTCTGGGAGTTGAGGTTAGGTATCCATTCAGGTCCTCTTGTTGCAGGAGTGATAGGTGAGAAAAAGTTTGCTTACGACGTTTGGGGCGATACTGTCAATACCGCGTCTCGTCTGGAATCTTCTGGTCAAACAGGTAGAATCAATATTAGCGGTGCAACCTACGACTTAATCAAAGATTACTTTGATTGTGAGTTTAGGGGTCAAATCAGTGCAAAGAATAAAGGAGAAGTTGCTATGTATTATGTCAATGGATTGCTTGCTGAATTTGCCTCTTCCGATGATTTAAGAGTCCCCAACCAAAGGTTTTGGAATGAATATGCTAAATTAGAAGGCAGTTTCGAATCAGTGGCATAAATATAAGAGGTGGCAATGGATACTAAAAAAATTAGAGTCGGAATAGTGGAAAATGATGAATTTTTTATGGAGGAAGTTAAGGATACTCTTGCTAAGATAGAATATGTATCTGAGGTTCTATCATGGAATTCTGCTGAAGTTTTCTTACGAGACCCAAAATATAAGACTCTAGATATTTTATTTTTAGACATCATGCTTCCAGGAATGAATGGCATTGAGGTAGTAAGGTATTTAACGGAAAAAGCTGAATTGACTAAGGTCGTTATGCTAACAAATATGAACTCTGATGAAATGATATTCAATTCGATTAAAAATGGGGCTCTTGGGTATCTTCTAAAGTCAGAGCTGGGAGAGATGAATCATATTATCGATGTTATTCTAAAAGGTGGTGCCATGATTACTCCTACGATTGCACTTAGGGTATTTAGCAATTTTAGAAGAAATATTGACAAACCCCAAATCTATTTAACCGATCGAGAAAAACAAATTCTGGAATTGTTGGTTAAAGGAAAAACAGCAGTCTCTCTTGCAAAATTTTTAGATTTGAGCGAGCATACAATTCATGGTTATGTGAAGTCTATCTATAGAAAGTTACAGGTCCACAACCGGTCTGAGTTAGCTCAGAAAGTCCAGGAATATTCTATTCTATAATGGAATTATTGAAATCAAGATGCATTTTACTTTTAACAATAGTATTGCAGCTATATTGCTATCGTAGTTTACCTGATAGTAATCGCAAATCAGAATGGATAGATCTAAGCAGTTATCATTTTGATGTAGATCTCCCCGTTAATTTATTTGGTCCCTGGGAACTTTATTGGGGCAAATTATACCATCCGGAAGATTTCCGAACTGGAAGAGTTTCAAAAGATGAACAATTCTATACTTACTTTCGCCCATGGACCAACCAAGTTAAAGGAAATAAAAAATTACCAGCTCAAGGCTTTGCAACGTATCGATTGCGAATAAAAATTCCGCCTTCTTCTTCTGAGAAGATTTATACAGTTCATTTTTCTCATCTATTTTCGGCATCAAGGTTATTTATCAATGGTAAGTTTATACAAGAAAAAGGAAGAGTCAGTGAGAATATAAACGAGATTGCTGCTATTAGAACAAGTTCTAATGTAGAATTTAAGGTTCTGGGAGATGAAATAGAAATTATTTTGCATATAGCTAACAAAGATTTTTATAGAGGGGGACCCAGAGGAGAATTTCTTTTGTCCACTAGGGAACCCATGGAAAAGTTTAAAGTAAAGAGTATTATCTTGGAAGCCTTAGCCTTCGGGCTTATCTTTGGGGTAGCGATCTATCATTTTTTTATCTATTTATCAAACAGAAAACAAAAAGCATTTTTGTACTTTTCATTATTGTGTTTGGCTTTTTTAGTTCGTATTCCGATTTTGAACTCGAAAATTTATGAATATTTTGTTCCTATTCCCAGTGCTCATTTTATAGCAAATCTCCTGCATTATATTGATATTTCTTCCTTCCTATTC
>PEQN01000051.1 GCA_002786225.1 Leptospira sp.
TTCAATAATTTATTGATATTTATTTTAAAAATATTCAATATTTTATTTATTTTATTTTTAAAATTATTCAATAATTTATTATATTTTAATTTAATCAATAAATTATTTACATTTGATCTATTGTCAAGAATGAATAATTCTATTCTTTGATTATTTTTTCTTAAAAGTTTGATTTTGTTAAGTTGCATTTGTATTCCTCAATATTCTTAACTATTAGTTTAGGTTTGAGGATAAAAGTTTTTAACCTAGGTTAAAAATTCGAGAATGTATTCGACTTAATGCAACATTTGTGATACCTAAGTAGGAAGCTATATGATTTTGCTTCAATCGTTTTGAATTGGACCCATATTGATCTAGAAATTTTTTATATCTTTCCTCAGCTGAGAGACTCAAGAAATCAAATTCACGTTCTTCCTTTTTCAAATATAAATCAATTACAAAGGGTAAAAGTAATTCAGTATTAAGGTAACTTGAATCGACAGAATTTACTAAATTTGAATATGAAACTGATAGAATTTTAGAATCCTCTAATGCAATTATAGAATATAAATTTGCTTGTTTAGACACCAAACTACGTAAGGATCCCAACCAATCGGATTCAAAAGAGAATCCCTTAGTCCATTGTTTCCCCTTATTTGTATAAGTTAGCTGAAATGCTCCTTTTTCAATAAATGCTATCTCATCACTCCATTGACCTTGCTTTAGGAAATATTTGCCCTTGGGAATATCTTTAGGACTTAAGAATTCTAGGATTATTGAAATGTCTTTTTGAGTTTTCATAGAAATCCATTATTATTATTTAAGCTTTCTCAAGGAGAAAACTTGGATAATTTGCTTTAAGAAGTAAAGAATTAATAATATCAATATCCATGAGGTAATTCTACTTAAGAGCTTCTCCCCACCGAAAACTTTTTGTAGTGTAAGGTCGAAATGGTTAATAAAATATTTATCCAATTTCACAATGTAAACCCAGCCAGCATGTATACCAATGGAAAAATACAATGATCGAGTATGGACAACTGCGTTAGCAAGGATAGTTCCAATTAAAAATAAACCAAAGAACTCAGGTATCAAAAGATACCAATTGGAAACAGGTCGAATAAAATGTGTTGCTGCAAAAAATAAACTAGAAACCACAACAGATTTCCCAACACTGTATTCTTCCATTAATGTTTGTAAGACAAATCCACGAAAAAACCATTCTTCAAAAAATCCAATAATGAAAACTATGAACAATTGAAAAAAAAGATCCCCAAAAAACCTCTTGGGCAAGTAAGCTATAGAAAAAATAGAATGATTGAAATACAAATTGATAGTAATCAATACAACCATAGAAAGCACACCGAATAGAAATCCACCAACTAATAGTTGAGTATTGAATGGATTTTTATTCAATCCATAAGAAAATATACTTCTTTTTTCATACTTATAACAATACAAAATCAGTACAACAAAAAGAGAGATAGTTAAACATCTAGAAGCTATTTTCAAAAAATGAAAAGGCTTTGCCTCTTTTATTCCATCCAATATAAGTCCTTGGATAAAATAAAGCAAGGTTGAAAAAAATATTGCAATAACAATAGTTATAGCTAGAACACTTAGTATTTTATAAGTCGGTTTCAAGTTAAAAATCAAGATAAAAATTTGATTGAGGTATGGCAATAATAATCTTAAAACTCTGGCAAAGTTAGCTATATTTTAGTAGCTAGCTATGAAATTTTATGATTCACTTTGCTTTCACCCTTTCTTGCTGACTTGCAAAATAGATGACCTTTCTTGCGCGCATAATTTCGCCCAGAGGCCTGTGCTCTTGCAAAGCATTCCAAGGATCGAATTTATCTTTTTCAATTAATTGACTAAACTCAGGATTTTCTATAGGAGTATTCATCCCTTGAGTAATAGTCAACTCTGCAAGGGTAATATACGGAGCCAGGGTTTCATCCCAATTTACAGTTGGATCTTCGATGGGTGTCTTATCTTCAGATTGATAAAATTGCACCTGGAATTCAAATTTCACATCAGCTTGCTTGAGTGCTTGTTTAAATTGCTCCGAAAAATCTCCATGAAAAGAAATAGGTTTTCTTGTAATGTTTTTCCCAGAAGAATCAATCACACTCAAAATAGGTTTCAATCTTACTCTGCACGCATAATCACCAAATTTTAGTGGAGCTGCTGAGAAAAAATTTTCCATTTCAAATCCGTGAAATTTTTTAGAAAAGTTAATAAGAAATTGACCAAATTTAATAGCTCCACCAATCATACCATTCTTCTTTGTGAAAAATTTTAAAATTCCAATTGGTCCATTAATAGCAAATCCGATAAATTCAATAAACTCATCGCTTGTAGTCATACTAAATGTTTGGTGTTGAATTAAGGTAAAATCCTGCTCCTGAGTTCTACCACCCAAGGCACTTTCTCCATCTAAGCCCTTAATCTTAATAGCAAATCCTCTCACATCAGGAATCTTATCAGATTGGATTCGAAGGCTACCATTTGATAAACGAATCCATGTTTGGTATGTTTTAGCATTTTTAAATAAACCAAGCTTTGCAAAATCAGGAATAGTATCCAGAACCTTAAATTCACCATGAAGTGCCAGAATCTGTTTTCTATGAAGACCTCTGCCTACTCCAAATTCCTTGGACATTTTCTTCTGGAGTATAGTTATTAACTTAGCATGTTTGTTATGTTTGCTTGCTTCTTCAGGAGAGATAAATTCGGCCCATTCTTTACTAGGTGTATTCATTAAAATAAGTTATAATATTTCTTCACCAAGGGCAAGTCGAATTTTAAAAAGTCAAATAGTTAGACTTACTGAGAAATAATGATAAATCTGGGTCAAGTCCAGATTTAACTTTCAAGTTAAGAAATCATTAAGACTCAATCGCCCAAGTATAATTAATTGCCTAATGATAATAAAATATTTATTGAATACAAAGTAGATTTAGCCACTTATCATCCTAAGCTCGATTTCTCAAAATCAGAAGAACTTCTCACAAAAATATCGAAGGATTTCAATTCTGGCAATTTGGCTGATTCTTATCCAAAAATTTCTTGCAACAAAATCAGATTCGTACAGTCTAAACACCAGAGGAAGAATTATGAAGAAAAATTTCGCAATTTTATCATTATTTACAGCAATCTTATTCACCGCAGGACTAACCGCTTCATCCTGCCCAGGAAAAGAAAACCGTACGGGAATCTGCCCAGGCAAAGAAAAAAGAACTCTTACTTGTCCAGGTAAAGAAAACTTAAGTGGAACATTTTGTCCTGGTAAAGAAAACCTTTCAGGTTCACTGCTCTGCCCAGGAAGCAAAGAATAGACTTATTTTAGTCATTAGAATTCTTATTGATAAACCCCAAGCCTCCCTTGGGGTTTTTTTATTGCCTAGATGATTTTACCTAATTAAAGATTCAATTTTATTTCTTTCATTTGTCTTTTTGTAAGGTATCTATAAACTCTATAACTTCCTTTTCTATCTTTTCCTTATCAGACTTTACAAATTCACTCATAAGCACGTGAGCTCCGTATTCAATTTTAGTTAGTTTAGATTTAGAGTTAGGCTGAAATTGAGAATAAGCATTTAACATAGCAGGAACACTAGCCGTTGGATCTCGTTCTTCTTCAGTTTTCTGGTAGTACAAGAGATGAATAGGAGCTTTTATCTTTGAATAAGTTTTGGGTTTGGCAATAAAATTTCGAAGATCAATTACATTGTAAACAGCCGATAGATATTGTTCTGTATACCAGTATTTTTCATAATCATCTGAGATCATAGCTTGGCGAACAGGATCTTTAGTAGAAAGCTTTCCTGAATTCCTCACCTTCCCATTGATCAATAATCCTAAATAATAGCCTCCTGGATACTCCAGAATCTTTGCCTTAGAATTTGCAAAATCATAAAAAGGTGAAACCAAAATCATTGCATGGATCATTTCTGGATTCTCAGCGGCAAGATAAGTTGCAATTAAACCACCCATGCTGGTTCCAATTACTATTACTTTTTCACCCAAGGCTTGAACTTCTCTGAGTGCTATTTGGTTTTCTTGAAGATATTCTTCATACTTGGTATCTCGGTGCTCTTCCTTATTGGTTCCATGACCTGGTTGACGAATATAGTACGTATTGTACTTATATTTTTTACCAATTTTATCAACAACCAACTCACCTTCCTTGCGGCAGGCACCAAAACCATGAATATAGATGAGTGCATATTTAGTCTTGCCAGGAGAGTAACGAGTCAACTTTTCTTCACAACCCGGACGAACATTCTTTAGTTTACTTTCTTGTAATTTACTTTGGTAGTATTGATCGAAGGAAGCTTTGGAAGAGTAAGTCTCTTTGGGAAACCTATAGTCCAAAGAAGAACATGCTAGTACAAAAAGAAATACCAAGAAGGCACTGTATTTTTTCATAACACTATCTATGCCACAAATGGAAAATCAGTAAACAGCAAAATTAGCATGAATAGAAATTTCTTATCATATGCTAATCCTTTGCTTCTTTTTTGGACTTAGAGTATCTGGGATAACAAGGTCACTAAAGATTTTCTCAATCTAAAAATAGTTTCCAATATTCAAGATGACAGATTGAAATCCTCTACCAGGCTAGACAGAGCATGTCTTTTTTATCTAAACTTTTTCGAAGAAACAAACCATCTCTTGATGGAAAGATCCAAAAATTTCTATCTCAGCCAAGCAATCTAGAACCTACTTTAACTAGACAAATCAATCTTCTTTTTGAAACGAAAATGGAAGCAATACTTCCTGAGACTACTCCCTCTTGGAATGCTTACTATGACTCTTTGGCGACTGTGCAATTTTCCGATCTTCCGATTTCTTCTTGGGATCTTGTCAAAGATTTGAGTCTTGGTCAGTTTCTTTCAGAGGATGCAGCCAATGTATTTATTGAAGCAATGGTTCAACCTTCTATAATTCCAAATCAGGATTTAATACGAAAGCTTTTCAAACAGCCAGAGATTGGTGAGATGATCAGTTCTGGGCTTCAGAAAATTATAACCGAAATCAACCAGAAACTAAATCCACTTTCCTCTGTATTTAAAAGCTCAGGATTTGAATCGCAAATGTTCAAAATCATTGATGGTTTCATTCCAGGAATCCAAGAATCCATAGTAAATAAAATCATGCACATGGCTTCAGATTCCCAGGCTTCGGAAATTTTTAAAAATACCATAAAGATAGTCTTGGATATAAAGCCTTCAGATTTCGCTCTACCATCTGAGGCTATTCTCAAGAATACCCAAGAGAAATGGATTCAATTCCTCAATAAACTAAAGAACGACGAAAAGTTTAAAAACGAATTCTCAAAAATAGCGGACAAATTGTACAGTCAATTTCGAACCACATCATCAAATCGGATGTTGAAAGAATTTATGTTCTTAACGGAAGACGACTATTTGAAGTTTCGCAAGCTTGTTACCAAACAAATAGCAATTAGTATGGTGAATTGGGATAAAGAAACAGGAATTATTTCCAAAGAATTGAATTTATTCTTTAAAGACATACAGAACATATAATTATATTTTTAATCAATATTAATATTCAATACCGACTTAGATAAATCAACGAAGGCAATCATAGACTGCCTTACAAAGATTCAAAGTTTTAGTTGGTCTATTTTGATAATCTAATTTATTGCAGATATAACCGAAGGATATTCTTGCTTTGGGATCAACAAACGCTAGGCTTCCTCCCATACCGTTGTGTCCAAAGGTTTCATAATTAGGCGAAAAGATTCCTTCTTCTTCCTTTTGAAATCCAAGATTCCATCCTTGTTTTTTATGAATAACCTTATCATAACGAAGTAAATTACGTTCTTTTAAAACACTCATCAGTTTAGAGTTGGCAATCTTAACACCTTTGGATTTGCCATCTAAGATAAAAACATTGTAAAGCTCGGCTAGGCTTCTCGCATCACCCATGGCTGAACACCACAGAAGTTCACTTTCTTGCAATCTACGATCATTAAAAACTTCTATCCCTTTCAATCCCGACCAAGGATTCAAATACGCTCTAAGAGTTTCTTGGTCTCCTGTAAGTATAGAACGAATTGTACGTCCTTCAGAACTATCTTGTTTCCACAAATGAGGAAGTAAGGATGTAATTCTATCCAAGTTAGATATTGGATAAATCTTAGCTATGGACGATGTATTATCTTTGGGTAAACCAATGTAGAGATTGAGTTTCAATTTATTTGTTATTTCTCTATAAAAAAATTTCCCCAAAGATTCTCCTTGGATTCTTCGGAAAAGTTCTGCTGCATAAATTCCCCAAGCCTGTGCTCCATATGCCTGATTATCAGTTGAATTCCACCTAACTTTCTGATTGATTAATGCTTGGTAGATTTTAGGTGAGTCTTTATAAAAATCTTCTAGACTGAGGGATTGATCTAGAATATGCAGACCAGCTCTATGCTCTAAGAGTTCTCGTACAGTTATATGAGATTTTCCATTTCTGCCAAATTCCTTCCAATAGTAGGTGACTGGAAGATTGTAATCTAACTTTTTCTGAACAGCTAACATTAAATAGCATATAGAAGTAAGGCCCTTTGTTACAGAAAATAATGGAACTATTGTATCCTGCTCCCATAGCAATTTCGCATCCTGGTTCCTGAAGCCTCCCCAGAGATCGACTACCTTTTTCCCTTTATAAAAAACACAAACAGAAGCACCAATATCATCCTTCCCAAGAAAGTTTTTCTGAAATACAGATTTCAATTCAATAAATTTCTTGGAACATTTTCCATGAATTTCTGTCACTAGAAAGGTCTCCTTGTGTAATTCTGCATTCTTGAATACATTAAGTTAAATTTAGATTCATAGTTCTTTTTGTCTTTAGGATTTTACAAGGATACTATGGAAATTTTCGAAAGCAAAAAGAATAATTCTAGTCAATGGATTTCCTGAATGCTACTCTGTCCAAATGCTACCAGCTAGTCCGATTAAAAGAACTCTGTATCGTGCATCTACTAGCCTATTATCAACCATCTCTGCAATTTTACTAACTATTTACCAATCTACTTTAGTCTTTATCATTGAAGGGGAAGATCATCTCCGAATTATTAGAACTCAAAAGAAAAATCACATCCTAGCTATTTGGCATACTTTTGTAGATGCTGCTGTATTTTGTCTCCACCATAGAAACCTTTGCATCTATTCCGATCATCCAAGGACTAAGGAATATGAAGAAAGTCTAACACATTTTATGCGAGAAGTTGGTCTCAAGACACTAAGAGCCTTAGGCTTTGATGTTCTGGATGCATCCTTAGGCAAGCAATCAGCTGGTATAATGAACTTTATCAAGAAAATTCAAAATGGTGTACCTAGCCTTGTAGCACCTGATGGACCAAGCGGACCTATCTATGAAGCAAAACCTGGTGTTATCTATATGGCAGCCAAGGCAAATAGCTATATAGTACCTGTTGGAGTTGGTTTCTCTCGAAGAATCATTGGAAACAATTGGGATGATCTAAGCTTTCCACTTCCTTTTTCTAGAGTAGCCCTTGTTATCGGAGAACCAATACTACCCAGTTCTGATACAAGTGAAGAATCTCTCGCCAAACAAGCGCTTATACTTGAAAACAAAATAGATGAACTCTGCTTTCGAGCCAATGATATTTTATATGGAAATTTGGAGAACGGGAAGAATCCTAGTTAAAGTTAAAACATCCTTGAACTAAGTATTAAATGTTAAAGAGGACGAACCAATAAAATTGTAACCATGATTAAAGATCCAAGAAAAAGGGTAAGTACAATTGGGATAAACAAAAGCCAAATAAAATTACTGCTCATACAGATTGAAATGAAGGCGATAATCTGAGTAATACAAAACAAGATTGTAGCTACTAACTGGCTTTTCTTGAAAGGTCTTGCAGGTCTACCTCGGTTAAACAAACCTCTTTTACCTTGGCGGAAACCTGCTCTTCGGTTGGAGGCAGTGGATTCAGATTTTGCATGCTTGCTCTCATCTGGTTGTAGAAAATCAAAATTGATATTTCCCTTTCGTAAAGTTCTTTCTATACTGGATGGAATCTTTTCTTCTGAGGATTCATCCATAGATTTAACCTTTTGCTTCAAGTGCCTTGGCTAGTAACTTCTGGTAGTGCTCAACTTCTCCACGGAGAGTTTCGAAGCGTAGTGCAAGGTAACCTGTATAGATTCCTACCAACCAAAAACCGCCTAACTTTAATATTTCTTTCTGAATTCCGACTATCTGTTGGTCTGGGTAGTATTGGTAAGCGATTACTCCAATATAAAATAAATTCATAACCAAGGTGCCTGCAAGGGATATGCGAATACCATAACGTAAACCATTGGATACTATCACAACAAAATTCAAAACAAAAAACATACTATCACTGCCACCAGTTGGAAGCATAACAAGTGCAACGGCAAGAAAATCAGAAAACATGGTAAGATACTTGATTGATGGATGAATAGAATTCTGAACCAAAGCTCTTCTCAGTATAAGCATGACTATAGTATTCACCAGAGTAACGAAAAGCGCTAGAGTTCCGATGTAATACCAATTGAAAATATGTTCTTGCCCTATTTCAATCGAGCGTCCCGTTAATAAAAGGTAACTTAAATAGGGAACCAAAATGAAAAGGATCAACCATCTCACTCCAGCCTTATTCTTTTCGTTCCGGATCTCCCAGAGCATTTTCTCAATTGATTGCATAATGGTTTGACTAGGATAACAAAATCATACTCGCTTGGTCTACAATTTTTTCTTAAAAGATTATGAATCCTGAATCTCAAATTCTAGGAACAATTTATAGAACCCATCTTCAAAACTTTCTTGGATTGTACCCTTGAGTTGGGAGACTCTCATTTGAATGCTTTCCCTTCCACGGCTATTTCTTTGCTCATAAGGATGATTGATGGAAAAAGTAGAGGTTGAACTAAGCTCTAAAAACAATTTAGAAAGCTGGGAATAAATTTTCAAATGAGTTTCTTTATTTTGTGAACCATACCTCAAGTCATTATTCGTTATTTCTTTAATTATTTGCATAAATTGGGTTTGAAAAAATTTATTCTTTGCTATGCTATCTAAAGCAGTTTCTTCAAAGTCAAGAATAATTTGTCGATTGTGCAATTCGTATCTATGAAATAAAAAGGTTCTAATTCCCAAAGAAAAATTTTCCTCTAATAAATGCTGGTCGTCACTAGCTTGCACTTTAGTACGAAGACCCATAAGAATAGATTTAGTAGACTGAAGAAATATTTCCGACTTGGAATGATCAGGTGGTAAGTCTTCACGAATTCTTTCTGCCAAAATATTTAAATCGAAAACTCTTTGTCCCAAATCATCGTGAAGGTCACTGAGTATAGTTTCCCTTTCTTTTTTTGCTGCTAAATTTCTTTCAAGCTTGATAAGTTCTTTCTGTTGTAGGATCATTTTTCGAGACTGCTCTTCAACTTGCTTCTCTAGTTCTTTCTTAGCATTAACCATAATTGTATAAAGAATATAGATTCTTCGAAATAGAATGGCTGCTAAGGCTATGATAAAACCAATTAAACTCCAATGAAAATACCATTTCGGATAATAATTAGTGATTCTAAATTCCCAAAGTATTTGAGGTAAGGTTCCAAACATCAAAGATGCAAGACCAAGCAAGAAGACGATTACATCTGGTTTTTTATAATTTTCATTTTTTGAAAAAACATAAAATAGAATCATAAAATTCAAACTCATAAAAAACCAACCGACCTTTCCTACATAAACATCAAAATTTTTATCTATATGAAAAAAAGCTGAATAAGAAATTGAATAAACTATATAAACAATATAAATTTTTAGATAAAAATCCAGAATTCTCCTTTCTGAATTTTCTAAAAAATCTAAAAAGAATTCCATTAAGAAATAAGGAGAAATTACAATACAGGCATGAAGAATAATCGTTTGAAGAAGAGGATAATTCCATAAAGCGCTAGTTAAATGACTTTCCATTAAGCAAACTAGCCCGAGACAAATTTGAAATCCACCTAATTGGAAAAGTTGTTTTTCTTTTAGAAGAATTGCAAATGCAAGTGAAAAAACTCCGAGAAGAAAAGTTAAGGCAAACATTATTAAAACTACAAACTCAAAAACTCGAAAATTATATAAGAGTAAGTCCGATTCTCTTCCCAATAAAATGTTAATAGAAAAACCTATGTTTACCCAATTGGAATAAACTCTTAAATACAAAGTTTTACCTGAATCAGTTTCCTGTAATGGTATGCGAATCAGTCGAAAAAAACCTTCAAAATCACCTTCTTTCATTGGAATTTTTCCTGAAGAATCTCGAAGCTTTCCATCTATGAACATTTGGTAACTATGATCTAATCCGAAGGTTGATATAGCAGGATGAATGGGCAAAATGTCCGGTAACTTAACTTTGAACCAAGCACAGTTCAAATCTCCCCTATCCTGGATATTCATGCCAATAGAATATTCTGACCATTTCAGTATGGATGGATTTTGTAAAATTTCCTCGACAGTAAGATTCGTATCTTCCCAGGCAAACTCCCATCCTTTTTCAAAAGATTGAACTTGATTCGCCAAAGATGGAGAAGGCTTTCGATTTAAGGCAAAGGGAAGACAAATAAAAAATACAGCAAAAATAACCAATATTTTGCGATTTATCTTCATAATAGATTTGATACTTAATAAGTGAAAATAAATTATCAACTAGAAATTTTCCGGAAATATAAAAAGTCAGAAATAAACAGTTTGAGGTATTTACATTTTGTTTAGTTTGGATACAATTAGCCTATGCAAGAGTTGATTCACATCGCAATCGTAGAAGATCAGGAAGTTTATAGAAATTTTGCCAAAGATCAATTATCTGGACAGCCTGAAAATTTCCAATTGCACTTTTTTACTAGCCCAGAAGCCTTTCTGGCATCGGAAGACCACGAGGACTATCAGTTACTTTACGTTGATCTAAAGATGCGCGATATGAATGGCATAGAATTGATCCAGCAGCTAAGCATTAAAAGACCGGATTGGAAATGCGTAGTTTTCTCTAGTCTTATGAGCGATGACCAAATCTTTGAGTCACTGAAATCTGGGGCAATTGGATATTTATTCAAATCTGAAATTCAAAATTTAGCAGATATTACACGAGTATTTTTATCAGGAGGATCAATCATTTCTCCTTCTATTGCTATCCGAGTTCTAAAAAATTTCCAAGCAGCTCCACCAGTTGAAATGTCATCCTTATCCAAAAGAGAAAAACAAATTCTAGATGAATTAGTAAAGGGAAGAAATGCAGAACAAATTTCCGACACCTTCGATGTATCCGTTCATACAGTTCGAACTCAGATTCGCTCCATCTATCGTAAAATGCAGGTTTCAACTCGGGTAGAATTAATCCGCAAGATGAATGGATAAATTTGATTTAACGATGTATAGCTTTTATTTGAATTTCATTTTGCAAAAAATCCTGTGCAGATAAATTTTGGTATGAACAAATAATTAAAATATTTCTCTATTTGCATCAAGGATTAAATTCAGCCCATTCTGTAAAGTTAGTAGATTTAAAAAACTTTTGTGAGAAATTTCCTGAATTAGTCTGTGCATAGATGAAGACTGTTCCGTTTATTGTGGCAGATTGTCCTGAGGCAGAGAATCCACTGGATATAGAAATAAGATTTTGGCGACTCCAATTAACCCCATTGTCTATAGTTGTAAAGCGATACGAATTATTTGTTCCTGAAATAAATTCTGATCCAATTGCAGAAAAGACACCAGAAACTGTTCCCAATATCGTATAGTTACCTGATGTCACTGGGCTTGCAACTGTAGATGTAGTAGTGGTTGTAGGATTAGGCCATGCACTTGGATCTGTATCTATATAACGAATTTGATTTCCAGAAGCAAGATGGGATCTACCCGCAGAGTAGAACATAGAATTGAAGGAACCATTATTAGTTGTAGTAACAGGTGTAAAAGTTCCATTCCAACGATAATATATACCCGCAACCATTGTTCCATTCAAAATTTCGATATTTAAAGGTTGTGAACCTGTTGTTGGTGGATTTACACAAGACCAAGATCCTCCGTTATTAGAACTCCCACAGACTTTTGAAGTATTCGATGAATCATTAAATGAAAAAACGAAACCGCTTCCCGAAGCAGCTGAAGGAATTATATTAAAAAATTGATTTGTTGAGGACGAAGAAATGTTGGCATCTGTTATTTCGTTGAATTGTATTCCTTGCAAAGAATTTCCAAAACCAAAGTAGAATTTTCTTTCAGATATATTTGTAAATCCACTTCCTCGATTCCCTACCTCTTTAATACCAATTGCATAGTAGTTGGATCCTGATTTTGCTACAGACATGATATTACAATCTGTAAAGCTTGAGCTACCAAATTGTTTTGTACAATTTGGTAATGTGTAGGTTTGTCGAATGAAATTATTTCCGTCAGTAGATTCTAACAAGGTATCAGAGTTACCAACAGCAAACAAAGATCCTCCAGAAGTCCTGAAATTCCTGGGTAAATTATTTCCACCTGCTCCAGCGAAGCGACCAGCGAAAAGACCCATTAAAAGATAGACTGGATTCCGAACAACATCTGCAGCTCCTCCAGGGCTTAGTTCCCCACTACGGCATAGGAATAGACTAAAGACTAATAAAATAATTAATAGTTGTTTAACGAAAGAATTCATAATTTATTTCCTTGTGTTTAAAATTGAATATTGCATTGAAGTTCTAAATACTGCTCCCAGGTTATAGCATTTCCTATTTGAGCAACAGGCTGATAATCAAACTTAGGCAAGATGGTTACTTGTTGTTCAGTCGATTCTTTGCCACTAAAAAAATAAGCATCCACCAAATTCAAGGCCCAGAAGACCCCATAAAGACTCCATGCGAGATTTCTTTGTTGAACGGCTGTTTGTAATTTTTGGTAGGCAGGTTCAGAAATGGAATTTGCAACAACAAGATTAAGATTATTTGGTAATGATGTTAAAAAAACTCCACCTATACTTGGATTCTTTTGGTAAGCTGTTCTAGCTGCTATTACTGAAGCTTCTTTAGCTCCAATATTTCCGAGTAAACCAATACCTCCAACCATCCAAGAATATCCTTTCCATTTATCACCTCCGTACACCTGTCCCCAACCAGGTAGAAACATCGAACGAAGTGTTCTCGACCAGGGTGTTGTTGGTCTTACAAAATCCGGAGAAGATTCTCCACCAAATGTACCCTCATTCCAAGCATCAGCAGAAAAATAAGAAATGATTCCATCTGTAAGTAGCAAAAATCCCAGGACTCCATAGGCTGTATTTCTTCGGGTAGACAATGCCCTTAGGGATGATTCAGGAAGTGCGGGGCTAACAACCGTTCTTCCACTCAAGCCACCCTCAAATCCTATGTATGTTTCAGCATTGTAAATACCGAAAAATGTCAAAAAAGAACCAGCAGATCCTTGGTTAGGTGAAATTGACGAGCCAATTGCTACTGCTGCTCCAGATTCTAAACCACCATAGCCAAATTTCACAGGCTTAACAGAGTATAAATCGTATGCGTAAAGAAATGCAATAGATTCTAAAACCGAAAAACTAATCGCTGTTTTGGTATCTTCAGTTCTATAAAGTCCACTGTATCCAGGAATTAATCCTAGACCAAAATTTCCCCAAGGATTGATTTCATCTTCCTCAGGTCGTGGAGTAAATTCACTTCCTTTAACGGATGCTTCAGCAACTCTTTCTGCCTCTTCATCTGCTTCCTTGGCTAATTCTTCAACCGAAGGTCCTTGGTCTCCTGGATTTGCGGGTGCATCTGGTTTCCATTTAACGGAGAGAACTTTTAAGGATTTTATATCAGATTTAGGTATATTTTCAATTTTACCATTTTCATATTTAACTTTTACACTCGATTTTTCAATTATTGATTTTACATTATTTAAGACTTTTCCATTTTTTAAACTGATTGTGTCTGAATGTATAGATACACTTTGTACAAAAAGTACAATTATTCCAAGATATGCTTTTTTAGGAATCAATTTGATTCTTTTCATTCCTACTTCCTCTAACATTATTTAATTTATTTTTTTCACTTTAAGTTGGATTTAATATATCAATATTTTATTTATTTGTAAATACCTCAAATTGATTAGAATAGTTACTATGTATTTTACTTGGCAAATAATTTCCAAAGCTTAGAGCTTGTCATAATCAAATAGGAAATAAGAAATTAACCATGAAAAGTAAACAAACATCTACAATTTTCATCTTAACAATGCTTGTACTTCTTTTTACTTGGTCTTGTAAAAAAGAAAGTAAAGAGATAGAGAGAAATGCAGGCTCAGACATTCAACAAGAAGCGATTAAGCAAAATTCAGCTGTTGTCATTTTTGTTGTTGGCGATGTTCGCACCCAAGATCGAAAACTATCTTTTGGTGAGACTATTTCAATTACAGATGTGGTAAAAACTGGAAAGAAATCACTTTGTGACCTTCAACTCATTGAATCAAACTCTGGAACTGTGATTCGACTTAAGCCCGAAACAGAATTTAAGATAGATCCTTCCACCAATCCTAGCCAAGCAGATGTTAACTTAACATTGAAAAGTGGGTCGAGCTTATTCAAAATCAATAATAAGTTATCTAAAAACGAATCTATACGAGTAACGACACCGACAATGGTTGCAGGTGTTAGAGGAACAAGCTTTTCTATAGATATATCCAGAAAGGGAGATGCATTGATTCAAGTATTTGAAGGTTCTGTAGTAGCACGACCAAATATTCCAGAATTAGAATCCCTACCCGATGACGTAAAATTAAATTCAAAAACGGTTCAAATAATCGAAGCCTCTCTAGAAAGAAATGAAGTCACTCTGGAAGCGGGACAGAAAGTAAATATTACGCAAAGTTATACGGATAAATTTTTAAAAGATACTGGTCTAAAGGAAGCTATTCCAAAGGCATTAGATTCAATACAAAAAGGAGACTCTGGATCGGCTTCACAAATCTTAGATGCAATTTCAGGAACCAAGGAAGCAAGAGCTTCCAAAGTGGAAGCGAAGATTGCACTTATTCCAAGTATCAAAGTTGAAAAATCCAAGGATAAAGAACTATCTTCCCAGTTAAGAGAATTCGAAGAGTTAATCGCACTTGAAAAAGCAAAGCTAGAAAATGAATCAACACGAAAAACAGAAATAACAGCTCGAAGTAAAAAGAAAGAAGAAACCTTAATAAAAAGGATAGAACAAATAACAGGAAAATCCAGTGAAACCTTAGTCTTAAAAAATGGATCTAGAATACAAGGTGTGATTTTCCAAGAGGGAGAAATCTACCATGTGCTTTCTACAGAAGGGAGACAAAGCTTCCAAGAATCGGAAGTAGAAGGAACAGAATTTTAAATCTTAGAACAACTTCTTAAGCTATAAGAGATTCCATTTAAATTAAAATTTGTAGGTAGGCAAGGTATCAAGCTCCTCAAGATTCATTTAGATGGATCTTGGATTTTTAAGATGTTTCAAATACTATTAATCTTGCAAAAAATGAAGACAAACCATGAGTAGATATAAAGTCTATTCAAAAAGTATGCACCTATGAAATGTCCCAATTGTTCAGGAAAACTTGAAAAATTTCATTCGCAACTAGGCGCATATTTAATTTGTGATGCATGCTTTGGACATTACTTTTCCGAAAAGAATATTAAGAAAATGCATAAATCTGGTTATTGGGAACTTTTACTTTCCAAATCCACAGAGCTAAAGAATAAAAGAAAAATTCCCTGTCTAAAATGCCAACAAACTATGTCTTTAGTTGAAATCAATCATAAGGAACAATCTGTAGAAATTGATCTTTGTAAAAAATGTAGAATTCTTTGGTTGGATAAAAATGAAATAGAAGAACTTCAACCAATAAGTTGTGATTTAGAATCAGCATTGAATAAAGAAATTATTCTAAAAGAAATTGATCATTTAAATATGGAAAAAATATCTAAGGCAATTCTCGCTGAAGTAACTTTAGATGAGGCAATAAAAAGTGTTAGATTGAGGAAAAAAGATCTTATCTCACGTGAAGCAGTAAAACAACAAAACTCAAAATACCGAACTATAGATCCTATGGACTTTTTTGATGTTCTCTTTTAATAATTATTGTCCAAGATGTGAAATACAACTTACATATACCAATTCAAAGTTTGGAAGAATCTTAAAGTGTAAGAATTGTTTAGGATCATTTTACCAAAGGTCACACATTTTCCAAAAAAACAATTCAAAGTTAATTGCTTTAATCCATTCAAACCTTGAAGAAATTCACAATCCATTGAATATCAAATGCCCTAAGTGTGCAATAAATATGGTTCAAATAATCTATCCTTCTAAAGCAGAATCAACCGTTTTGGATGTTTGCCCAACTTGCAAAGGCATTTGGTTTGATGAAAAAGAAACTAAGGTGCTTAAAGTTCAACCCATCACGGACACCTCTCTTAAAGAAAAAGTAAAGATTTCTAAACAATTTACCAAAATTCCAAGAGACATTCATCATAGAGATTTGGAAAACATCATTGATGAAATAAGAAACAATGGAAAGAAAATAGAAAAACATTCACATAACAAATTTTTTTCGAAATCTAGCAATAAATTTACTTTGGATATTTATAGCTTGTTCATAATCCATTTATCTATAATCATGCTTGGATTGAATCTTTATCTAGATATGAATTTACAAAAGCAAGTTATGGGAATTATGGTTAGTTTTGTAGCTTCCATTATCGTGAGATTTATTTTCCAAAGAATCAAAGACATTATTCCTTAACTTTAAAATCTCTTACTAAAGCATGAACTCTTTCAATTCCCTTCTTGGACTTACGAAAGAGGCTGAAGCATAACCCATACGACCTGCCAATTGGATTCTTGCATCCTTAGGAAGATTTAGACTTTTCTTGAATTCATCATGGGTTTCCTTGCTTTCTTTCGTATCAACAAAGGCTTGGTTCATAGTATGAAAGGCAATTCCTAATTTTGCACAAGCAAGCGTTAGTCTTCCAAATTCTCTTCCAGCTTGAACCCAAGATTTTGCATCATCCAAGCCACGACTCACCAAGAATACAAAGCCCTTACTTGTTTCTAAACTTTTGGCAAAGGATTCATTTGCTTGCTTAACGGAATCCTCAGAATTCCAACCCTCTTCACTCATATCCATAAAAAATGTTTTGGCTATCCAAAGGATAGGTTGTTTCAGACCGTTTCCTTCTAAGGTTATTCCATCTCTTTTGGTATAGATATCCTCTTTGCTAATTCTAAACCATTCTCGACTTACATTGTTTTGTATTGGATTTGAAATTTCTCTTTCAAAAGATCTTTGGAACATTGGAATGATTTCTTGAATCCGATTCTGTCCAAATACAAAAACAAGAGAACTGAATTTAGGTTCAACTAAGGAAAGAATTTCTTGACCAAGGTCTTCGCCTAGATAATCTCCTGAATATTCACCTCTATTCATCTGCCGATTTTGGATAGCCTCATAGAATCCACAAGAATTCAGATTGCTTCGTTTCTTATCGGAGAGTGTAAATTTTGCAACAGGTAGAGTTCCTATTGATTGAGCTTTATCTATTCCTTGGGGAAAAAGTTGAATCTTTAAATCATAGCCCAAATGTTCGGAAGCAACCAGAGCAAATTCTATAAATGTACCTTGGGTATGGTAGAGCTGACGATTTACCGGATCAATAGGAAGCAATTGCCTATTGCCATCCGCATACAACTCAAATTGTTTATCAGAAAGTATTTTTATCTTCCATGGTTGCGAATTGTGTGAGTTAGGTGCAACAATTCCCGTAAGGATAATTTTATGAATAGGGTTTACTATCCCATTTCTTTCTGCAAAAAGTAAAGGATCTCTTTTGGCGAACTCTACTTCTGCTATAGAACTTGCTTTCAATGATTTTAAAATATCAGGCGCGAGCAGAAAACTGGAAGCTACTAGGCTGCGTGATAAAAAACTTCTCCGTGAAAATTTATACCAATCCATAACTAACCTCCATTAAAGCCTTGATTCAATTCTTCGTATCATTAAATCACAATTCCAAACAAATTGCAAGCATTTTTAAAAAGGATGTTTTGTTTTGCCTCTATAGATAGGGAAAAATTCAAAATCTTCGAGATAGGATGACTTAAATTATATGGGATATTCGGAAAATCTGATCCAAAGTAAATTCGATCCGAATATTTTTCTAATTTACTTATATAATTATCTGAGTTCCTACCTGTAGCAAGATAGTCCACAAAGACCATGGTTGTATCTAAACCCAGTTGAGGATAAATCTCTAATAAGGAAGCATACTCTTCCAATTCATATGCACCCATATGAGCAACAATCACTTTTAAGTTTGGATAGGATTTCATAAAAGGATGAAAATATTTTATTCCAGTAAACTCACCAGGTAATGGTGCCGTTCCTGTATGAATCAGAATAGGGATTTGTTTTTCTTCAAGATATTGAAAGGTTGATTTCAATTCAGGAAGATTTAGATTCAATTTAGAAACCTCACAGTGCAATTTGAAGCCCTGGAATCGAAATTCTTCCACTGCCTTCTTCACATAGACTTCTACGCCCTCTTCAGGGTAAAAGGTACCAAAACGAATCATATTCTTAGTATCTTTATGAGTGTCATATACCCATTGGTTCAATCCTTCCGCCATATTAGCTTTATGAGCATAATTAAGACTTGTAAAATACTCTATCTTATTTCGTGCAAGGGCATCCAAGCGATACTGCTCATTTCCTCTATAAGTGATTCCCCAATCGACACCATCAAACCATTTCCAGATAGCACGCATTACAGAGGCAGGAAAGAAATGAGTATGAATATCAAAAATAAAAGGGATCTGATACTTTTTCATCAATTCTAGATGGGTTACCTCATCTTGCGATGATGGTGGATTGTGGGGATCTCTCCATGCTAAGATGGGACCTTTAGTTGAATCTATATTATTAGATGAATCTAATGTTAGTTGGAATTCTTTATTAGCATCCGAAAGCTTAGCTATATCTATAGGAAAATTAGAATCAATTTTCACAGAGAATGAATTCACATCACTACTCAAAGTATGTTGGTGGAAGCAAGC
>PEQN01000052.1 GCA_002786225.1 Leptospira sp.
ATTCACATCTAACACAAGCATGGTGAGATCATCCTTGATATCACCTGAACAAAAATTGAGAATCTGCAAAATAGAATTCTGAATAAAGCGAGCTGCGTCTTTGGAATGGCTCTCTCTTTTTAAAATTTCAAAGAAGGGGTAGAGTCCTAGCAATTGCCTGTCTCTATTGAAGATTTCATAACAGCCATCCGAATAAAAAACCAATCTTGAACCTGGTGAGAGGATTAAATCTTTTTCAAAATATTCAATATTCTCCAGAGTTAGCAAGGGAGTGTTCATACCTGGGAGTTCTTCAAATTTATCTTCATTGATCAAGACCAATGGCGGATGGCCAGCATAAGAATATACTAATTTTCTTTCTTTAAAATAAAACCTCGCACAAGCCGCTGAGATATGATGATTGAGAACAATAGTTTTTAGATCTCGGTTCATAGATAATAGAATTTGAGCGGGAGATTCATTTAAGCGAGAAGAATTTCGAAAGGATAGTATCACCATACCAGATACCATTGCAGAAGAGATTCCATGGCCCGAAACATCACCAAACATAAGATCTATATAATCATCGTGCATGTGGTAGCTGATGATATCTCCTCCCACTTTCTCAAATGGACGAAAATAACTCGTTAATTTGTAGTATGAAGAATTAGGGAAGTCCAAAGAGACCAAATTCTTTTGAGTTTCCTTAGCAATTTCAAGATCATCATTCATCCTATCATAAAACTCATGCAAGGATTTGTCTTTCTCAATGAGTTCTTTTTGAAAATTCACATTGAGTAAAGCGAATGATAAAAGATCAGCAAACAATTGCAGTAGTGAGATATCTTCTATTGTCCAATCATAAGGCAAATGAACCGCATCGAATCCAACAAATCCCATAAGCTTATCTTCATTTTTCAGTCCAACAAGCAAGAAAGATTGAATGGACTGAGATTCCATCATAAGAATTTCATCTCTAGTTAATTTAGAATAATCATTTCGAATTGATACTTGGAAAATATTATCCTTACTCAATGCATTGCGAGTGCTTGGCATAGTTTTATCAAAATTTAAACTCTGTAAGTCATCTTTATGTGACAAGATACCTTCTCGACACCACTCGTGAGAATTGCTGATCTTATTCCCATATTTACTTAAGAGAAAAACATAAGAACGATCGATATGTTTTACCTCACCCAAATCCTTCAGACATGAATTTATTATAGCATCTATAGAATCAGGTGTTGCTGAAAGAAAAGATTTAGAAATTCGTCCTAATAATTTTTCAAGAAAAAGCATTTTCTCTAATTTGATTTGGGAAGATTTAATTTGCGTAATGTCTTTTTGGGAGCCCCAAATACTTACCAAATGACCAGATTCAATTTCTCCAAAAAAGTTACTGAGAAGATTCTTAATTGCATTGTTCTCTATTCTGAGTTCAGAATCATAATTCTGAAGCGAACATTTATTTTTAAGAAAAGCATGGATTAAAGATCTGCTTTCATCCAATGACTTGCCAGATATTTTTGCAAAGGAAGTGCCTATTAATTTTTCTTTGGTTGAGCATCCATAAATCTTGGCCATAGAAACATTGCATTCACTGATCTTAGTGAAGCTTAGAATATGCTCTGTTTGGTTTTCCAGGCTAAGAGTAAGAGGCATTGGCTTCTCCAAAGAAAGACTACAAAAACCATCTTCCGACTTATGCATAAATTGGTAGGCATGGTCTTTCATTCGTTGGATTTCAATAGGAGAAAAGTTCACTATTACCATTAACGGATCTTGAAATAGATTTTTCCATTCTATATCCTATCCATTCTTAGGATTTTCAGAAATATTTTAACAAAAAACAGGCATTGGAACCATATTGCATATTTTTTAATCTTTTTGTTCTCTATTTAAACATTTCACGTAAATAATAAGCGCAGTAGTATTATAAATTGCTAAAAAAATGGTCAAATTGGTTTTTCTCTTGGCTTTTTTCCTGGCATAGATTTTGCTTTATACAATTAGCTAGAAGTTTAAGCGAATAATAACTTCACAAAACAAGGAGATTGTATGTTTAAAACTGCGAAAGAGGCAATTGATTTCGCCAAAAAAGAAGGAGTCGTATTCTATGACTTCCGATTCACAGATATTAAAGGAGCATGGCACCACGTATCCTACCATGTAAACTCGATTAACGAAGATTCCTTTAAAGGAATTCCATTTGATGGTAGTTCTATTGCGGCATGGCAGCCTATTAACCAATCCGATATGCAATTGATTCCAGATCCAGACACTGCGTTTTTGGATCCTTTTACTGCAGATAAGACTTTAGTAGTTTTCTGTGATGCCTATGATATTTACAAAAACCAAGCCTATGAAAAATGCCCTAGATCTATTGCCAAAAAAGCATTAAAATACCTAGCGGAATCTGGAATTGGTGATGTTGCCTATTTTGGTCCTGAAAATGAATTCTTCATTTTTGACAGTTTAAAAGTCAGAGATGAAATCAACTGCCAATACTATGAAATAGATTCCAATGAAGGGATCTGGAACTCACATGCTGAAACCCCAGGAAACACGGGAACAAAAATCAACTTCAACTCAGGACACCGTCCAGGAACAAAAGGCGGATATTTCCCAGTTGCTCCAATTGACTCCCAAGTTGATATTCGTGCGGAAATCGTTAAAACTCTCCACCAAATTGGAATGGAAACTTTTGTGGTTCACCACGAAGTAGCCCAAGGCCAAGGAGAAATTGGTGTTAAATTTGGAACAATGATTGAGGCTGCTGATAATGTTCAGAAGTTGAAATACGTTGTAAAAATGGTTGCTCATAAGCACGGAAAGACTGCTACTTTTATGCCTAAGCCACTTTTTGGTGATAATGGAAATGGTATGCACGTTCACCAATCTATCTGGAAGGGTGGAAAGAACTTATTTGCAGGATCTGCTTACCAAGGCTTAAGTGATACAGCTCTGAACTATGTAGCTGGAGTTCTCAAATATGCAAGAGGGATTGCTGCATTTACAAATGCTTCAACGAACTCTTACAAAAGATTAATCCCTGGATTCGAAGCACCATCAATTCTTGCCTACTCAGCACAGAACCGTTCTGCATCTTGTCGTATTCCTTACGTTCAAGGCGATAAAGCAAAACGTGTTGAATTCAGATTCCCCGATTCAACAGCAAATCCTTATTTAGGTTTTGCAGCTATGCTTATGGCTGGAATAGACGGTATCCAAAACAAACTAGATGCGGGACCACCTAGAGAAGAAGATCTATTTGAGTTGTCTTTGGATGAAATCCGTGAAAAAGGAATCAAGCAAATGCCTCACACTCTAAGAGAAGCAGTAGAGGAGATGCTAGTGCTACGTGAAGTATTTAAAAAAGGGAATGTATTTACAGAAGAGTTCCTTCAGACTTATAAATCCTATAAGTTTGAGACAGAAATTTGGGCTTGGGAAGGAAGACCTCACCCCTTCGAATTCTTGTCAACTTATTCTTGTTAAGTAAAACTTAGAGATACCAAAAGGCTTTTCTAAGTTCATTCCAATTATTCTGCCATATTTTCACAATAAATATGGCAGAATCTTATTTCCAAATAAACAAAACAGATTTACGAAAGAGTTTGACCCTACAATTCCATAAAAAAAACTGGATTTGTGGAACTAAACTTCCCAAATTTCCTGTCGAAATAGAACAAGAGGCGATGTAGCTCAGCTGGTTAGAGCGATGGAATCATAATCCACAGGTCCGGGGTTCGAATCCCTGCATCGCTAATAGAGAGGATGTTTATGAAAAAACTTACAATTCTTATCAGTCTAGTATGGACAATTAGCTTTGTTGCAGAACTTACCGCAGCAGATAATTTCCCAAAATGTCCAGCAGCCTGCGATAAATACTACAGCTGTGTTGTAGAAAAAAATCCAAATGCAACAGAAGACCAAAAGAATACACTTAAGAAAGGTTGTGAATTGAATTGTAATAAAGTTAAATATTACAACCAGATTGCTTCCTGTTATGATAAAGGTGCTAATTCTTGCGTAACATATTGGAATTGCATTACTAAGGCAGTTCAGAAATAGAAATATTTTCTTAGCCACTTACTAGCTATAATATAATAGGGAACTAAGAAGTTCCCTTTTTTACGAACAGCCCCTAAGAGTTTTATTGATTGGACTTATTTTAAGCTGTTCAAACTATTTTGATAAATTGAATGAACCAGTTTGCTTATGTCAAACTCTAAACCAATCCTAGCTATCGAGGCAAAATCCGTCGAACCTAGAAAGAAAGAATTCCCAGCCACCCCCTTAAGGAGGTATTGTAGAATAGAATCCAATCAAGAATTAATTGAAATCGTATTAAAAAAAAGTATTTTCTTCTGTGTTTAAACCTCTCAGGAAAAACCACCTAATTGGATGTTTTTCTTCATGGCTTCAATCTCTACATCAAGTGCAAAAGATTGAACTGAATCGTATTTTACCAAAACCTCGTTTGTTGTTAGATTGATTTTTTTAAGAAGTTCAAGTATCTGAGTTCTTCTTGTTTGATTTTCTTCATCTCCTAATGAATGAGATAAAGAATTAGAGCTAAGTTGGTTGTATTGGTTGAGAATCTGAGAAGTTGTGTCTGGAAAATAATTTAAATATTGTTTGATTTGCTTATAGAAGCTAGGCTTTTCTTCTAGCTTGGATTTTAGCTTTTGTAATTTAAATGAGAATTCATCCGCTTCACTTTTTAGTGAAGCATCCTTCCAATTATGAGATGTTTTGTTGATAAGGTCTCTCACTTGATCAATTTTATCTAACATGGATTTGAACTCTTGGAAGTCCTCTTTCTTGCCCAGTTCGGCCTTTGCTAAATAAAGACGATTTTGCATGGAGTTACGGAATAGAAAAGGTATAAAGCTAAACGGATAGTTGTGATTCTTTCCTAAGGAAGTTTTAGCAACTGCTATACCAAGAAAAAGTAAATGAAAAAATACCATAAATCCATAAGAAAAAACGAGAAGAACTCTATCGTGGGAAAATGCATTGCTAAATCCAAGAAACCCGAATCCAACCAATGCCTGAAGATACATAGCCTCCAAAGCCTGTCTTCCCGAATAAGAAGTTTTCCCTCGAGAAAGCCATACCAAAAAGGGAAAGCCTATACTTGCCAGAGCCTCAAATGAAAAGGCGAATGGAAGCAAGGCAGCAGGGTAAGACAAAAGTGTTGTTAGATGGGCTCGTCTCGCCCAAGACCTTTCTGAACTAGGAATTGCTGGATCGGGTGCAAATTTCTTCCAAAACCGTGAACCTAGTTCTTTCAATTCCTGCTTGGGATGAGAAAATGCTTCTTCTCTTTTGCTAGCTTGATTACCACTTTTTGAATGAGATTGCTCTTGGTTGTTCTCTGTCATATCCAAAAATATTATCTCTGGATTAAGAGACTAGATTTTACTTCTTTCTCTAGTTTCAATAATTCAGTCTCAGCCTCACGACGCTTTACCCTTCCCTGTTCTTGAATTTTAAGAGTTTCTTGGATAGTTTCAACTAACAAAGTATTTACTTTTTTCAGTGTCTCGATTTCAACTATGCCCTTTTCTGATTCTTTAGCAATTTCAGTTGTTCCCATTTTTAGAAGTTCAGCATTTTTCTGTAATAAATCATTGGTTGTTTTAGATACTTCCTTCTGAGCTTCTAGTGCTTTTCTTTGTCGAAAAATTCCAAGAGCAATGATTACTTGACTCTTCCAAAGTGGAATCGTATTCAGAATAGAGCTTTGGATTTTTTCTACTAATAGCTGATTTCCATTTTGAACCAAGCGGATCTGAGGCCCAGTTTGAAGGGAGAGCATACGGCTCAGCTTTAGATCATGAATTTTTTTCTCAAAACGATCTAGGATCTGAACTGTATCATTATAGACCTGAGAGGAAAGAGGATCCTTATCCGAGTCAGCTTTTGCTTTTAAGTCAGGTAGAATTGAATGGGTGATCTCGCTAATTTTCTTTTCACCGGCAAGAATGTAGATTTGTAAATCTTTAAAATACTCAAGATTTTTTTCATAAAGAGCCTGCAAAAGAGTGATATCTTTGGTTAAGGATTGACGTGCAGTATGTAGCTCGTCTACAATTTTATCCATCTTGGAATGTACATCTTCAAATTTGCCAATAAGGTTTCGAGTTTTGTCAAAAAGTTTGCCAATGAGAGGAATTTTGGAAATTGAACTTCCGCCTTCCCCACTACTTCCTAAATCAAGATCTTTGATATGAATTAATAAATTGTTGAGAAGCTCTCCTGCATAACCAGCATCCTTGGTTTTTATTTCGGAAAGAACCTTATCTGCAAATTCAGAAACCTTAGTTTGAGCCTGGGAACCAAAGGAGAGAATTTCATTAGGATCTTTCCATTGAATTTGGTTGCTTATTTCAATTACTTTGGTTTCTTCTTCTTTACTAAGATTTGCATCCAACTCGGTTTTTATTTTATCTTCCATAAACTCTCCTACTGATAATTCTTTTATCACAGATAAGTCAGCTTAAGGCAAGAAATAAAATTACAGTTAATCGTTATCTATATTTGAAAATGTGATAGGATCAGAAACTAAACCATCATAGCTAAGATCATTGCTAATTACTGGTAAGAAAATAATCCGATAATTCATATCGCCATCAAGAGTTTCATCATCTACTCCTCTTACTGTATAGCTAGTATTTGCATTCCAATTGGCAGCTGTCCTGGTGAAACTTCTAACTGTAGTTCCTGCTGGAAGACCCAGAGGATAGAGAGGATTGCTTGGGGCTAAACTTGTTCCTGTAATTGGAATTCCTTCCGTTTCTAACTCGCTATAGTACCGAAATGTAACTGTATCTGATGGAGGTGAATTTAGGTTCAATCTAAAAGAAGAAGTTAGACCCCACTCCCCTGTCTGAGTACTGGGAGGAGTTAAAGTAAATCCAGGGCTAACATTTCTCATGAAAATATTTCTATTGGGAAGGACACTAAATTTAGTATCAGTGCTTGTAAATGGTCCTGCTACCAAATTGTAGTTCTGAATGTTTGTGGATCCGTTGTCTACTGAGGTAACTGTTACCCATTGGGGAGTATTCCAATTTGTGGGATCAAAAGAGAGAAGATTCACATTCAAAATTCCTTGGTTGGTCATACTAGAAACAATGGGAAAGCTGACAGGTCCACTTGGCTGGGCAGAAAGACGAATGCTAAAAGAATAAGATTGATTGGGACCTGCGACACGAGTTGTTATGTAAGGACTTGTGGAAGAATTGGTAGCATTGAGAACTAAACCTGCACTATCGTTATCTGCATTTCTAAACGCAGTTGGAGGGACAACAAGACCATGAAAAGTTCCATCGGAACTGGACAAAGTGTATTCTATATTGTAATTGATTGTTCCATCAATAGCGAAATCATCTTGTCCAGTAAAAATCACTTCCTGTAGATCCCTCCAATTTAAACTAGTAAATACAAGAGAGGTTTGATTGGGGATTCCTTCGGATGGATTCGTTGATGAAATTGTCAGAGTTACATTTTGCGTTGGTGCCTGACCCAATGAATAGAAAAGACTTACCGTTCCACCCGCTTCCGTTGTTTGGTATGCAGGCGCTCTACTTGCACAAATAGAAAGAAGAGATTCAGCATCACAGGCTCTTACAGTTAAAATTCCTCTTGTACCTCCATTTCTATCAGTAAGTGCAAGTGTATCATAATTCTGATCGGAAACAGAAGCTATGGAAACTGGAAAATATGGACCATTGCTCACACCGGATTCAACACCTATGCCAAGTCTTGCGGATTTTGTTCCATCTAGGGCAAAATCTTCCACTCCTTTAACTTGAATAGGCACAGGGGTGTTCCAATTACTTGCATTAAATTCTATAGTAGAACTTGAAATCACATTCATTTCGCTCGTATCATAGCTTGTGATAGGAAGTCGAACTATTCCTTCTGGTTTGGAATTTAATCGTATTGTAAAGGAATCTTCTCTTCCTGAATCGGTTACAAATAACAAAGGAGAGCTTGGGTTGTATATATATCCTCTGGTATCAGAATTCCGATTTAACACAGAGAGAGAATTTACAATAAAATGATTGTACAAAGGATCAGCACTAACCAGATTTTGAAAATCGATAGAATACGTTACATCACCATCGGCAACAAAATCACGAACAGGAGTTATCTTAATGGATCTAGGCACATTCCAATCTGTTGGAGAGAATTCTATGGTAGTAATAGATAGGCTACCCTCATTCGAATTAGATACAGTGATCAAAGGCATAGTTACATTAGAGATAGGTTTAGTCTTAAGCCTTACTTGAAATGTCCATCCCGTTGAATTACTTTCTGTAGTTAACATGGAAGTTGTATTCATAAACATCACCCCAGGAGTATCATCATCTAGATTAACCACTGGAACTGATCCAACACTTAAAGAATCATAATTTGCATCGCTGCTAAGAACTGATGGAAATTGAATCTCATAATGTTGGTCTCCATCAATCAGAGACTCGTTTACAGATGTTATTGTTACCGTACGAAATGAATTCCAATTGGTAGGCGTAAAAGTTAAGCTACTTGGACTAACTAAACCTTCGCTTGTATCTGAACTGAGCAAGTGTATCGTAACATTGGCTGTGGGACGACTTCTTAATTTCATCTGAAAGCTAGTGTTCGTTCCATCCTCAGATGTTGATTTGCTAATATGATTTTGAAAGATAAATCCTGCAGAATCATTATCAATATTTATAAAACCAAGACTAACTGGTAATAAACTAGAATAGTGTGTATCGACACTTGAGCTTACAAAGATTTGAATTGTATATGCCTTATCTCCGTCTATATCGAAGTCATCTTGACCTGTAACAACTAAACTTTGATTTGTATTCCAATTCAAATTTGTAAATGTCAAAGTAGAAACCGAAGGTTGACCTTCGGAAGGACTAAGGCTAAAAACAGAAAGAGTAACATTTGCATTAGGTTGAGAACTTAAGCGAATTGAATAACTAATAGCTCCACCCGATTCAGATGTCAATAAAGGAGCAAGACTTGCCGTATTTACGATGATTCCAGCTGTATCGTTGTCGAGATTTATTCCATTTATAGTTCCAGAACTCATTCCACTATAGTTTGGATCTGCACTGGTTGAAGATCCCAATTGAACTAAGTAAGATACATCTCCATCTATGGATGAATCATCAAGTCCAGTGAGTGCAATGACTTGTATGGTATTCCAATTGCTTGGTGTGAAATGAATCACTCCAGTTGATGCACTCACCTCAGTTGCATCCGAGACAATAATTGGAAAACTTACATTGGATGTTGGTTTTGAATTTAGGACTACTGAAATATTTTGAGAGCTTCCTGCCTCTGAGGTCACCACTGAACTAAGTGGAGTCACACTAATTCCTGCAATATCAATATCTACATTGAGCACAGAAACTATTCCACCTTCTAGACCATTGAACAGGGGATCTGCAGATATGGATTGATTGAGTTGAATTTCAACCAATTGATTTCCATCTTGAATGGAATCAGCAAGACCTGTAACTTCTACCTCTTGGTCAATATTCCAATTTCCAGGTGTGAAAGTTAAACTGCTAGGACCAATCGAAACCTCACCGATCTGAGATAGAACAATGCTATTGAATTGAACATTGTGACTTGGTTGCTCAGAAAGTTTGGCACGGAAGATAATCTTGGTTCCCGATTCTGACACCATCCAGGAAGTTCTTTGGTCAATGACCAATTCGGGACTGGCAGGGCTTGGATTGATGGGAATCACTTCTCCACCAGGGGGTATGATGTTTGCCGTATTATCCGAATTGCTTGCGTTGTCCTGACTCTGATTGGATCCGGGAAAAAGTAGAATAGGTGGAGAAGAAGAAGCCTTTGATTGAAGCATGGAAAAAACAGCTGTAAGACCAGGCCATGCAACACAAGCCTCTAGAAAGAAAAAGTTCATAAAAAGCAAAAGAAAAGATAAGCTACGACTTTTATTTTTCATGATCTTTTCTGAGTTAGTACTTACTCTATGTCAAGTAGACGTCTTATTTATTTTATTTGCAAACGAATTCCTAAAAATCTCTCATTATGTAATAAAATATTTACTAAATAATTTTTTTCTACTTATACTTTTTTTAAGTAAATATTAAAGTCATAAACATGTACAAAATTTCTACCTTTGTCCATTTAGAATTCTATCAAAAAAAATCTTGCTTTTTGCTGTTTTAGGACAAAACGAACTTTTTAATGAGACATAATAAAATTGAAAATACTAGCTAAAGTTTTTGTAAAAAAAAAGAATATTTCTAATGAATCTAGTCTAACAAGAAAAAGGAGTATAATTTAATGAAAAAGATTTTAGCAGCATTGCTACTGGTTGGTAGTTTCCAACTTTTTGCAATAGAAAACATTGAGAGAGTATTGATTGAAAAGGCAGAAACACCTGAACAAAAGCAAGTTGTAAAAGAATATCTTTTAAAAATTGCAAATGAGCACGAAGCGCTTTCCAAACGATATTTAAAAATGTCTAAGGCGACCAAGGGTGGTAAGGCTGTTTACCAATCCAATCGTAAAGAAGAAATGGAAGAGATTGCAAAGCAATTTGCTGATGATGCAAAAATGTATAGAGACGAAGCAAATAAATTAAAGTAAGCAATCTCTTTAAATAAAAGTAGTTCAAATGAAATACTCTTTCTTTGGGCTACTTTATTATTTAAAATAGCTTGCTCTTTCTTGAAACAATAGAATTAATCTAACACGCCAGAAGATGCAATAGCATTTTTGAAAAGCCGAATATCCGAAGGGGATTTGTGCATATTTTCACTCAAGTATCGCCTGAAGATTCTACCACCCTTTTGCCCATAAAAAAAACCCAATGCATGCCTAAGAACAGTATGAATTCTACCACCTTGGGCAACCCAATCACTAAGATACATTTCAATCTCTTCGTTCAACTTATCCCAGTTAAATGATTCGGGATTCATAATATTTATTGAATTCTTTTTCTCAAGATCTGAATTGATTCCTTGGTTGGTAAAAATGGAATCAGCAAAGCGAAAGATCATAGGATTTTCATAAGCAGCACGACCTATCATAACCGCATCTATGCCTGAATCTATTTGAAATATTGCATCATTTAAATCTTTTATTCCTCCATTGATTTCAATTTTCAAATGCGGAAAATCCTTCTTCAATCTATGAACATCATCATACCGAAGCGGAGGAATGTTCCGATTTTCGGATGGACTTAAGCCCTCCAAAATAGCAATACGTGCATGGACAATAAAATGGTTTGTCTTTCCTCTTTCATGTACAATCTGTACAAATTTCGAAAGATCATCATAGCTTTCAAGTCCATTTACACCTATTCTATGCTTAACGGAGACAGGAAGCTTGCTACCTTCTGCCATCGCTAACATGAGTTCAGCTACTAGATTAGGCTCCTTCATGAGACAAGCACCGAAACTTCCGTTTTGGACTCTTTCGGAGGGACAGCCAACATTCAAGTTTAAGGCATCATAACAAAATTCAGCTCCAATTCTTGCTGCTTGCAAAATTTTCTCAGGACTATCTCCACCCAGTTGCAAGACGCAAGGACCATCTTCTGATTTTCCCAAAAGCTTTTCTTGGTTCCCACGGAGAATTGCTTCAGCTGTAACCATTTCTGTATAGAGGATAGTTTTCTGGGTAATCTTACGCATAAGGAATCTATAGTGGCGGTCTGTCCATTCCATCATAGGCGCAATAGATAGGGGAAAATCTAAATCAAACATTCAATTCAAGTATCTCAAAAAGATCATAAAAATCAAGTCGCTTTCATTCTAATAGGGAAGCGGGATCAGGAAGAGTTCGGTATTTTTTTCGTGTTGTGGCTTGTATGTCATCAATACCAACCAAGATTTCCTTCACAGAATCGGAGTAGGTATTCGGTTCATAGACAAAACCTATGAATCTCAAAGGAAGCTTGGAATTTAGGACTGGATCATTTTGATTCATCTTATAAGAAAGATTCACTTTTTTATTTTGCCAACCTCTGAAATTTAGATTCGTAAGAAATATTTTTACATTCTCATAATCATGAGTTTGAAGTATGATAGAAATAGAACCTGCTGATTTACTGGAATAGATAGGAAATTCCATTTCTTGGATGGTTTCTTGGAAGGAAATTGGTTCTGGAAGAATGAATTCTAAAGAATAGTTGGTAAACTCTGTAAATCGAAAGAGCAAGGCTCTTCTTGAGCCAGGAATAGGAGCAGTGATATTTTGGCTTAAATACACTTCAGGCAGAGCATCATCTTTGTATTTTCGAACTCTCCAATTTTCTTTACTAAGTTTTATGGTTTCAAAATCTAAAATTGTATAGGTTTTGAAGATAGCTTTCTTCCATTCTTCATTCGAAGCTTGGGCGCCTAAAGAAAAACAAGCAATTGACCCTAAAAGTGAAAAAAAAACAAATCTAACCATATTTTTCAAAAGTATCGGTTGACAAGAACCTTTCCCAAGGCTGTATTATAAGAAAATTGAGAAAATAATTTTTCATACTAATTATTCCATAGGAGACAAATAGAATGGCGGTATCCGCAATCAAAAGAATATTTGCGTTAGCTTTGGTTTTCGCAGCCTTAACCCTTTCTGCACAAAACAATGAGAATCTTGATGATGGTGCTCAACCAAAAGCTACTTCCAAAGCAGGAACAGCTACAGGTGAGCCCAAAGAAAGTACTGAACCAGCATTGAAGCCTAAGTCGAATACAACTTCAACGAATAGATCCGTACCAACTTCAGAATCATCCTCTAAAGCTTCTACCTCAAGCACTTCACAAACTATTGAAGCTGGGAACGAATTGTACATCAATTCAAAGACTTCATTCGAATTAAAAGCGAAAGATGATTCTTCCATGGTAGATTACATTGAATATAAAATAAATAATGGTGAATTCATTAAATATTCTAAACCTATCATTATTTCTCAAGAAGGCATAGCTCAATTGACATACAGATCTGTAGATAGAGCTGGTAACATTGAACCTTCGAAACTTTTGACTGTAGTGGTAGATAATTCTCCACCCAGTGTCGTAATCGTTCCAACAGAACCATTATTTATCACTCAAGGAGCTAACTACACATCCAAGAACAATACTTTTTCTTTCAAGGCAGAAGATTCATTGTCTGGTGTCGGTGCAATAGAATATGCAATCAACGATTCTGCGCCTGCAACCTATGCTCAAGATAACCCTATCCGAGTTGAAAAAGACGGATCCAATTTAATTCGTTATTCAGCAACAGATAACTCTGGCAATAAGAGTAGAGAATCTAGCGTAGCAGTAATTATTGATAATAAGCCACCAGTTGTTGAAATTATCCCTAATGTTCCTTTGGTGGACATTGATGGTAAGACCTACTCTAAGAAAGGAAATACTTTTCAAATCAGAGCATTTGATGGTGAGTCTGGTGTTCGAAGAGTTCTGATCAAAGTGGATGGTGAAGCTGATTTCAGACCTTATGTTGAAGGTATCATAGTAGATGCTCAAGGCGAGCATAAGATTGAAGCAAAAGGAATAGACAATGTTGGGAACGAAAGCGAAGTAAAATCCGTTACCTTCCTAGTGGATGTTAACCCACCTGCATCAGAAATCAAAAAGATTGTAGAAGAAAAGAAATAATTTTCTAGAATCATACTTGGTTTAACAAAAGAGCAACGGAAGTTGCTCTTTTTTTTGTTCTTGCCATTGCTAAATTTTTACATATCTTACTATGAACTTAAAATTGAAACAGAAACTAGTAAGATATGGAAGAAGCTTGATTCAATTTTTCCTTCCGCAGTATTGCGAAATATGCGGGAAAGAAGATTCAAGTTCGGAAATTACATCTCTTTGTAAGGACTGCCTTAAAGACAATTTGGAAAAATACCCCAATGATGATCCTGAATATTGTAAGATTTGCCGTACATTTCTTTCGGGTGAAAAAGAGTGCAAATACTGTGAATCTAGAAATGTTTTTTTTGATGCTGCCTATTTTCTGCTTAGACGAAAAGAGATAGAAAAAAAACTAATGAATCAACTGAAATTAAACAACAAAAAGCATTGTTCAGTGTATTTTGCTATGGGACTCGGTTCAATTTTATCTAAAATCCGTGCTCTTAAGCCTCAAGGAATTGTTCCTGTGCCATCTCATAGATCATCTTGGACAAAGCGTCCCTATTTTGCTACAGATAGTCTTTTATTTCGCTTATCTCGAAAGCTACAGATTCCCATTTTACCGATATTAGAGAAAGTATCCGATAAGCACCAATCTACACAAAATAGAAAAGATCGATTTTTTCATGCAAAAGAAGCCTTCCAATTTAAAAAAAATGCTAGAATTATTAATAAACCTACGTTAGTATTGATAGATGATGTATTTACAACGGGAGCTAGTTCAAATGAAATTGCTCGCTTGTTGTTACAAAACGGAGCTGGTTCCGTAGTGGTTGTATCAACTACAAGAAAAACAGAAGGGATTGAAATATGAAACTAGACTCACACTCAGATATCCGAATTCTAAAATTCCAAGGTGCAATTTTAAGAAAGGATTCTGAAGTAATGGACCAAGATTTAATTCAATCCAACACATTTTATGGGAAAAAAGTGATCTTGGACTTCACGAAAGTCCACCATATCTGCTCCTCTGCTTTAGGTGTCTTGGTTACATTGAAAAGAAAACTTAAATCCCAAGATGGGGATGTTTGTATTGTTATTTCAGATGAAGATATTCGACAGGTATTTGAAATTACTATGCTAGATAAAGTTTTTCAAATTTTTGAATCTGTTCCAGATGCCCAAGCTAAATTTTAAAGTATAGTTTAAAGTTATTTGTGATTTCCAAAATCGCTCTGGCTACAGGCAACCATCATAAAGTTTTAGAATTGAAACAATTGTTTCAAAGAAGCTTGATTAACAATCCACCTCTCATTCTAACACCCCAAGACTGTGGAATTATCTCCTTCTCACCAATTGAAGATGGTCTTACTTTTTCCGAAAATGCATCTATCAAATCAAATGCACTTTTTCAAGTAACTGGAATTCCTAGCCTAGCGGATGATAGCGGTATTTCTGTGGATGCCTTAGAAGGAAGACCAGGAATTTATTCCGCCAGATACGGTGGAGAGGGAATCACTGATCAACAAAGAGCCATGCTTCTTTTAAAAGAAATGCAAGGTATCAAGAATCGATCGGCACATTTTGACTGTGTTCTATCCTTTACAACAGAAAGTGGAACAGTAAGCTTTGCTGGAAGAGTAAGTGGAGAAATTGCTCAGGTCTATGATGAATCAGGCAATGGATTTGGTTACGATCCAATTTTTTACTATCCAGAGTGGGATAAATGTTTTTCCGAAATCAGCCCAGAGCAGAAAAACACTATCTCACACAGAGCGATCGCTCTCCAGAAATTTATATCTTACTTAGCAGAAAGCACAGGTCCACCAGTAAGTCGCTTATAGAATTCAGCTCCCTCTCTTTCTAGGAACTCTTCATACGTTCCTTTAAAGTCTAAAATCTGACCTGGTGAAACTTCAATGATTCTCGTACAAAGCGAAGAGATAAATTCTCTATCATGAGAGACTAAGATTACTGTACCTTCAAAGATAGATAATGCATAGTTCAATGATTCAATAGATTCTAAATCTAAGTGGTTGGTTGGCTCATCTAAGGCAATTACATTGTCCCCTGCAATAATCATACGCCCTATGATCATTCTTGATTTTTCACCACCAGAAAGAACCGCAGTGGATTTGGTTGCCATATCACCACTGAACAACATTCGTCCGAGTATTGCTCTAATATCTTGCACTTCCGTACCAGGTTCCGCATAACGAAGCAACCATTCTACTAAAGTGTCTGCGTCCTTTTCTATTCCATCTCTATGATCCTGTGGGAAATAAGAAGCTTCAACAGAATCACCCCATTTGACCGTTCCAGAATCTGGTTCCAATCTTTTGAGTAGCATTTTCAAGAGCGTTGTCTTACCCACTCCGTTGGTCCCAACAATGCCTACCTTCTCACCCTTGCCTATATTTATAGTAAGATTCTCAATTACAGGATTGTCGTAAGACTTTGAAATTCCGACAGCATCAATTACATCCTTACCAAGAACTTTTTTAGCCTTGAATCGAATGTAGGGAGAAACCCTAGAGGATGGTTTGATATCTGAAAAATCTGCTTTAATTTTATCTATTTGCTTAGCTCGAGATGTTGCTTGTTTGGATTTGGAAGCGTTCGCTGAAAAACGGCTCACAAATTCTTGCAATTCTGCAATCTTTTCTTTCTTACGCTTATTATCATTTAACATCTGCTCACGTAATTGTTCAGATGCCATCATGAAATCATCATAATTTCCAGGATAAACTCGAATCGTGCTGTAATCTAAATCCGCAACATGGGTGGAAACTGAGTTAATAAAATGTCTATCGTGAGATATAACTATGACTACTCCGTCATAATTCTTTAAAATACTTTCAAGCCAGTAAATGGTCTTTATATCTAAGTGGTTAGTTGGTTCATCTAATAGAAGAACATCTGGTTTCTGGAATAGAACCTGGGCAAGTAGTACTCTTAATTTAAAACCACCAGTTAAGGTAGAAAGACTTTGTGAATGAACTGAAGTAGGAATGCCTAAGCCTTCTAATAATTCACCAGCTCTGGATTCAGCTTCGTATCCATCTAAATCTGCAAACAATTCTTCCAATTCACTAACGCGAATTCCTTCTTCATCTGTCATGCTTTCTTTAGAATACAAGAAATCTCTTTCTTGGGATATCTTCCAAAGCTCTGGATTTCCCATCATAACAGTATTGATTACAGTTTCATTTTCATATTCATAATGGTCTTGTTTAAGATAACCTACAATTTTCCCTTTATCAACTGCTACCGATCCCGCAGAAGGTTGGTAGAGACCGGCTAGTATCTTCATAAAGGTAGATTTACCAGAACCATTTGCTCCGATTAAACCGTATCTACAACCTGGTTTGAAATTGATAGAAACCCCATCAAATAAGGTTTTCTTGCCATAATTCATTGTAATTCCAGTTGCACTTATCATAGAGCCATTTTCTAAAACGAAGCTGTCCTGCCAAATGGTTTCTATCAAGCAAATTCTTAAAAATACCGAAAATCTTATTATGAAGGCCTTTTATTTACTTGCTCTTGGGATCATCATTTTATCAACAAATCAGATTTCAGCAAATGAGAATAAATACATAGCTAAAGGCACACTTCTTAATTCTGGTCTTATGCTTAGAACTGCTGATGGAATTCTTGAACTTTCTACACATGGTTTTTCAAGAGAATTTTCAGAACTTAGCAATACTAGGGTAAGAATTCTATGTGAGCGAGTCGGAAAGAAATGTAAGCCTCTTAGATATGATCCAGAACCTTTTCTAGATGAAACAAACATTCCAGATTGGACATTCAAAAGAATACCAAGATATGTTTATAAGAATGAGTTCTCCTTCAATCCTCAAGTTACACCTGATGGAAATAAATTATTTTGGACTACATTAACTAAACCAACTGCATCGGCAAGGTCATCTCAGAAAATTTGGTCTAGTGAAAAGGACGAATTAGGTTTCTGGAAACCAGGCTGGCAGATGGAAGCCCCCTTAAATAATAGTATGCCGTCTGCTGTTATCTCTGCACTCCCAGGTGGAAATGAATTATTTATTTTTGGAAATTTTGGTGAAGATGAAATTGTTGAATCACTCAAAAAAGAAATGGTGGAAAAATCAGAGTCCTTGATCAAATCATCGGAAAGCCGAAAAGAATATGAGTATAAGATGGATAAGCTTCAAAAGTCTTACAAAGATAAGATGGATAAAGTATTCAACCGTGCCCCTCTTTACAAAAGTCAAAAGGACAGCAATTACTGGTCCAATCCAAAACCAATATCTTTTCCGAGTTTTTATAACACTTACCGTAAAGCAGAAAATCCCAACCAACAAATATTTGGTGGCTCTGCACTTTCTTCTTCTGGAAAAATTTTAATCTTCAGTGCTCAACAAGCAGTTAACTTTGGTAAGCTGGACTTGTATGTTAGCTTTTTGGATTCAAATGGTGAATTCGGACCAGCTGTAAATCTTGGAGCAGCCTTGAA
>PEQN01000053.1 GCA_002786225.1 Leptospira sp.
GTGAATTAAAAAGAATTATTGGTTTAGGATAATAAATATTTTCTTACTTTTGGACCTTAGTTTTAAATCGATTTCATGCAAATCATAGTTAGATCATCAGAAAATTTCGTCATTTTATATTTTTCTAGAATCTGGGATTTTATATTTAAAATAGTAGTCGAAGAGTTTTGATTTGAATTGAACATAAAATATTGTTGAATTTCATTAAACTTCAATTGAATTACTTCTGGTTTATAAATTTCCGTCAATCCATCGGTAAATAGAAATAATTGGATTTGATTTATAAAACTAAATTCACAAGATTGGTTAGGTAGATTTGAAGAATGACCCATTAATCTATTCAAACTACTCATTTCTTGAACTTTTCCATCCAAAAGCAATAATTGACTTGGATGAGCGCTCGATGAATATTGAATTCTTTTTGATTTAAAATTTATATCAATGATAAAACATGTGAACATTCCATTAAAGACACCCATGGTTTTGATATAGTTTTCATTTAATTGAGAAAGTAATTTACCTGGATTTGAGATTTCATTTTTTAATTTTTCATATTCTGTCTTTATTACCATTGTAATGAGTCCTGCTTGAACACCATGCCCAGTTGCATCAGCAATAAATAAACGTAAGGTGTTATCATGCTTAAAAAAATAATCATAGTAATCACCACTTACAATATCTAGAGGCTCAAATAGAACATCTATATCAATTAATTTTTGATTAAGATGTTCTTTAGTAGGATGCGTATTTAATTGAATTTGCTTTGCTAAATTCAAATCTCTATTTATTATTTTGTATTGTTCTGCTATTCTTTTATTTTTTTTAGAAATTGCAATATTCGCAATTTTATCATTTAATTTAGATTTATACCTAGAAATGAAAATAACTCTAGATGCTATCAAGGTAACTGTAGAGTTTGTAATAACACCTTCAAGTGGTAAATTATTTTGGTTAAAATGAATCAAGAACTGAATGAAAAATAAATGGATACCTAAACTTAAAAAGAATTGTTTCCATGGTGGAAATAAGAAAACATTTGGTAAACATGCAGTTGCCATTATATAAACGGAAATATCTCTGAATGAATAAAAATCTATCATAGAATAAATAGAACTCCACAAATGTATAAAGCAATATACAAGGTAGCTTGAAATAATATATAAAAAAGTAGCATGTTCATATTTATTTGAAATATAGATTATAAAATAGGAAAACAACAACCCTATTATCAAAATAACATGTAATATAAATATAGTTCTCAATCCAGGCAGTATATCCCATAGTCCAGATTCGAATTTTCGATAGTCAAGATATACAATAAATATGTGAATAAATAATAAGACAATGATGGAAGATTTACCATTCTCATGGTTACTTTTATGGATTTCTAGTGAAAAAGATTTATAATCTTCTGGTGTTAAGGAATTCTTTTTTGGGAAAAAAGATTGTATAAAGCTCAAGAGAAATAATGGCATTTCATGGCTCCTAGAGAAGATGCATATCCATAAAATAAATCAAAATGAAATACCTTTGATCAATCCTAAATGATAGGATAAATATGTATAAAGAAATACATTTTTTTTATTCAGATGTAAAGATAAAGTTCTGCTAAAAAAAATCTATCAAAATTTAGAGATTTTTTAGAATGAAAAGCTTGTCAACTTTAGAAAGATTGTTTCGCTTCTCTTTAATCTATGATAAGATAAAAGGTTCTTTGAAAGACGGATTCAGAAAAATGAAGCAATCTTTGATTGATTGAAGATTCAAAATGCCTTTATAAAGATCCATGTTTTTTTTATACTTTCCAGGTATTTTTATTTCGAAAGATGCACCTTGGGCAGTGCAGCAAATATTTTTTTTCTTTCATCTTCATTTAATTTATTCTTCTTGAGTAGAATGGATTTTAAGAAATTCAGCTCTGATATATTTTCCGGAATTTTTGTAAGTGAGGAGTTCTCAGAAAGATCTAAGATTTCTAAACTGGGTAGACTTGCTAAAATTTTTACATCTTCTTCTGTCAACTGTAGCTTAGTCTCATCCAGGGAGAGTATCTTTAGTTTTGGCAATCCTTGGATGGAATGAGGTATTTTTTCTAAAGGATTCATGCCGAGTAAAAGTATTTCTAAATCTTGGAAATTTTGAAAAGAAGTGGGCAGTTCCTTGAGTTGGTTGCCATAAAGAGAAATTTTCTTTAGTCTCTTCAAGTTTCCCCATTCCTCAGGAATTGTTTGGATTGCATCATAGTTCAATTCGATTTCAGTCAATTGAGGTACACTGCTAATAATTGAAAGGGAATCATTGAATCTCTTATGATTTAAGCTAAGCTTTTCTGAACTACCAAGAGATACCAAATGCTCTTGAAGATTGACTTGTTTTGGATCGCAATGATTAAAAGCCAAAGGAAGAACAAGAATTGTGAGATAAATACTTCGAAAGCTAGTTCCAAAGATCATTTGTGTGAGGGAATGAAAGAATAATTTGATGGAAGAAGGAATCTGTTTTATTAGGTGTTGCATTTAAGCTTTAGACGAATTTCCCTATTGAATGGATGTCTTCCGAATTTAGAAAATGTCAATTTTCGTGCATTATTCCGACCAAGTTTTTCTGTATTCACCTAACGGATCATAGTCCTTTGCTTGTTTTTCTGTATTGAATACTCTAGATCTAGGGTCATTTCCTATGCCAGCAATATAATTCCAATTTCCATAATTGCTCGCAGGATCATAATCTATGAGCATGGTCTCAAACCATTCTGCCCCTAGTCTCCAATCCAGCCTTAAGTTATGTACTAGAAAACTAGCAACATTCTGTCTTCCTCGATTCGACATATATCCAGTTAGAAGTAGTTCTTTCATATTCCCATTTACGAACTCATCCTCAGTCTTACCTAGTCTCCACTTTTCAAAAGCTACAAGGTCTACATTAGTTTTCTCATAGCCCGAATTTTGAATCAGAGAAGATTTAGATATTTTCTTTTGGATTCCTGACTTCATAAAAAGACTTCTACCATGCTTAGAGGCAATGAAGAAAAAGTAATCTCTCCAAAGTAATTCAAAGACAAGCCAATAGGTAGACTCATTAGCAATTCGTTCTTCTTCATATGCCTTGATTTGTTGGTAGATGAGTCTTGCGGACAGACAACCTAAGGATAAGTAGGCGGAAAATTTGGATGAATAATTTTTACCTAGCAACTGGTTTCTAGTTTCTTTATATGTTTGTATACAATCTGTAAGCCATAAATATTCTGTCAGACGTTTGATTCCTTCTTGTTCGCCTCCCTTCCAATCAATGGCACGAGAGGGATGAATTTTTACAGAGTTAGCAAGAGTAATCAGTTCTAAGGGCAATGATTCAGATTCAAGCCCAGAAGGAAGGCTAGGGGCTCTTCCTTTCTTGGGGAGGGAGAATGCTAAAGGATTTTTCTTTTCTACCATTTTACGAAATTCTGTGAAGACTTCTGGAAGGTGCTCCACTGGAAAAGGAAGATCACTTGGATGAACGAGCGTTGAAGTATGATAAGATCTGTGGCTTATTCCGATTTTACTCAGAATGTGAATGAGATTTTTTTCCTGTTCTACTTCTTCTGTGCAGGCAAGATTTGCAAAAAACACCATATCTACACTATATTCCAGGCAGAGTTCAGGTACGATATGTTCGATATTTCCAGTTCTTAGAATTAATTTTGAACCCATTCTTTTTAGAGAATCATTTAAATCTGCAAGTGACTCTAGTAAAAATTTAATTCTAAAGTTGGATCTTCGTGAGTATGGAATTAAAGTATGAGTTTCTACTTTGGGAAGAACATACAAAGGAATTAAAGCATCAGAGAACTCAATGGCACGCACTAAGGTTTCATTATCATGGATTCTTAAATCATTTCTAAATAGGACAAGACCTGTCTTCATACTATTACAATTGGTTTAGTAAAGTCTCTAAGCTAATAAGCAAATGGTCTATCTCCGCATTTGTTGTTAGACTACCAAAAGAAATACGAATTGCACGCAGTGCCTCATCTTTGCTATAGCCCATGGAAAGAAGTGAGGCTGCTGGTTCTCTTGATCTTGATTTACAAGAGGATCCTGTTGAAATCAAGATGGATTTTTCTTCCAAGCCCATCATAAGAAAATCCAGTTCTTCTATAGGAAGTAAAGTGAAAATCGTATTGGGAAGTCTGGGTGAATTTTCGGCTACAATTTCACAGCCTAATTCCTTTAGTTTTGATTCTATCCTAGTTCTCATCTGAATGCGAGAAAGAATTTGGGAACCCAGTCTTTCTATTTGGTATTCGCTCAGCTTGCGAAAACTTAGTATGGATGGTAGGTTTTCACTTCCTGCCCTATGACCATTTTCTTGGTTGCCGCCACCTGGCAATTGCCATTTAGAATGAATCAGGATCTCTCTAACAGTTGTGAGTCCACTACCGGGACCTGCACCTATCTTATGCCCTGAGCAAGTCATGCCATCTAATAGATTGTAGTGAATAAATATTTTACCAAAAGCTTGCATACAATCAGATACTAAGGGCATTCCATAAGATCTTACTAAATGAGAAACTTCTTCCATTGGTTGGATAACGCCTGTTTCATTGCCAGCATAGATGATTCCTGTAGGAAGTGGACTTAGTTTTAGTATTTCTTCCAAATGAGTCAGAGAAATGATTCCTGTGAAATCAGTCTTTAGTATTTTAGGTTCAAAATGAAAGAATTCCAGAGCGGAGTAAAAGCTTGCATGCTCAAAAGATGAGGTTATAAATTCTTTGACATCTGGGAATCTTTGGCGGATTGCTGCCACCAAAAGAAAGTTAGCTTCTGTTCCGGTAGATGAAAAAACTATCCCTTCCGAGGGAAATAGGCTTTCTTTGGCAAAAAAATTTCGAGCTTCCTCTATCTTTCCTTGGTTGCCCAATGAAAAACGAGTCGCACCTGAGGGATTGTAAAACTCATCTGAATATTCTTTCCAAGCTTCTTGGATAATCTTAGTTAAAGGAGGATGACTTGCATTGTAATCAAAGTAATGGATTTTATTCATCAGGGATTTCGTCAGCTTCTTCGTATCTACCTAGTTGCCGAAGTGTAGTCTTACGAATGAATCTGTATTCCTTTAATAAGGAAGCCTTATCAAGATTCTCAACAGAAACAGATCTTTCATCTACGTTTCGTAATTTAGACTGTAGCTCATTCAATACAAGTAGAGATTCTTGGAATTTTTTTTGCTGGAAGTAAACTTTGGCGACGCCTAATTCTAAGGAAAAATTTTCCACCAAAAGAGCTGGAAGAATTTCTGGAGGTATTTCGGAAACATTGGCAAGAGAGGTAGCATCACGAAATTCTAATATAGATTTATCATATAAGCTTGGATCTTTTTTTGCTAGTCGTAAATAAATTTCTCCACGATACTTTCTGTACCTTCTAAATTCAATGGGAGAATCATTATTGCTTACGAAAAATAAAAGCCTCTCATACATTTCCAAAGCTTCTATGGGAGATGAAACATCTAGGGGCTTGCCAATATTTCTAAGTGTCTTGGAGATGCTTTTAATAAAATCTGATTTTGTAATTTCATAGATCTCTGCTCTTCGTATCTTATCCCAAACTCGTAGTTGAATTTGTTTGGGGCTTAAATTTGATGCAAGAGGTAAATTTCTTGCTACTGGTTTCTTGCCTCTGAGCCAGTTCCATATTCTGCGAATCCAGGATGGCTTACGAAGTGGATTCTCTTTGCCTAGCTCATCCTTTAGATATTTTTCCAGTACAAAATCTTCAGTTTGATAAACATGAGTTGTATAGGCGAGAAGGATCTCAGAGTGACGACAGGAAGCAATGGATGCGAGTTCAATTCGTTCTGGAACTCGAATATCTGGGCCTGAAAAATTTAGTGCTCTTTTGTAATAATCTAAGGCTTGTAATACGTAGGAAATATTTTCGTTCCAATAAATTTTCGGATCAAAGGTTAATAGAATTTCATTATTTGTGATTGCAGCCTTGCCTGTGAGCATGGTCTTCTTCTCATTCCAACTAGGATGATCCAAGAAGGGATCCTTATGCTCTCTTGCTTCATAGTAATCGCAAGCCTTCTTCATAAGATCAATGCTAAGTGCAGGCATCTCCGGTGAGGTATCGGCAGAAAGAAATTCTTTGAATTGAGTAGTCCAAGATTTATCGCGAGGTACAAGAAAGGAATCGCCTTTCCCTATTAAATCTTCCGTTCTACTGCTGTTGTAACCAGGCGGACTCCAAAAGTACGTAAATTTTGAAAAAATCCAATCTTTCTTCCAAAAAACCAAGGGGAAAGTGATTGCCCAGAGGATTGCAACAAAGAGAATGTAAATCAAATTATCCCGAATGAGCTTCTTCAAAAAATTTCCCCTATACCTATTCTTAGTATCGTATCTTTTTCTTCCCTTCGATCATATTTTCTCTGATTCAGAGGTCGTGAAGGAAGTAAATACTTTAAATTGCTCGACTAAAAGCAATGAATTCCTGCTTTCCCTTGCCTTAAGTGCTCAGTCCAAGGCAAACCAAGCTAATTTTTACAATAGCAAGGAAGATAGCCAGAAATACCACAAAGATGCAATTCGATTTTTTGAAAAGTATATAGAATGCACGGACTCAAGCCAGCGGAATGCTATCACTCATCTGAATCTTGCCAATAGTTATATTGAAGTTGCAGATTATAAATCAGCAGAGTTACAAGCCTCAGAAGCTCTTAAGAAAAATCCTACATACAGAGATGCAATTTTTTTCCAAGCAAGACTTCTTACTCGCCAAGGTAAATTAGATGCAGCAGCGAACCAATTAGAAAGTAAAATAAGTTATTTTCCTGAAGATTCAGATTTTCTTTTTCTTCTGGGATCCTTAAACAGAGAGTTGAATCGTAATAACAAAGCAATTTTATATTTCACCTCTCTGCTTGATTCCATAGATAAACGTGAGGGCAATGGAAAATATAAGGTTCATTGTTTAAAAAATTTGGGTGATCTGTATTTCTTAAATAAAGAATTAAAAAAATCCCTACTTAATTACCAAGCTTATTTGCTCTTAAATCCTCGTGACACTGATGCGAAATTTCAAGTCGCTCAAATATTTAACTTGTTAGGTGATTTTGGTGCATCCAAAAGAATTTTGCAAGAAATCCATCAGAAGAATCCATCCAATCTAGAAGTTGAGTTACTTCTTGCTGAAATGAACTTTGTGGAATCAAAAGCAACTGCATTTCCTTATCTTTCACAGCTCAATAAAGAAAATAAGCTTTCTAAAGATCATCTAACGTTTGCCCTTCATGAAGTATTGCTTCGCCATTGGAAGTTCTCTGATGGTTTCTTAAGAGAATTCCTTCCCAATCATACCAATCGTATTGCTGCAAGACTCGCATGGTTGGATGTGCTTGAAGCAAAATATACAAAAGAAGATTATGCAGCGGAGTTAAAGACAGTTGCTGAACTTTCCTATACTATGAAGCAGTTTCATATCTCTGCGAATTTGATGTCTGATAGGATACATCTTCAAGAAAAAGAGCCGACCCTTGCAGAAGATCTTCCTTATTCCTATTGGTTTCTAGCAAATTGTATGGAAGAATTAAAGTCACCTAACAGAGCCATTCTTTATTCTAAGAAGGCTATAGCTTTAAGTAAAGACACAGAAGAGAAATCAAAATTCAATCTACACTTAGGCCACCTCTTATTAAGTGAGAAAATCAAACGCTTAGATGAGGCAAAGGCTATAGCCAATTCTCTGCTCAATGAAAATCCCAAAAATCCTTCAGCATATTATTTGGAATCCTATGCATTTTTTTTAGAAGAAGATTATAAATCCAGTCTTGATTCTATCAACAAAGCAATAGAAATTGATCCAGAAAATATTGGTACTATTTTCCAAAGAGCACTGGTTTATGAAAAGCTACAGAATTTTCCAGGACAAGAGAAAGACCTCAAGCTTGCGATCCAACTTAATCCAGAGAATCCTGTTACTTTAAACTATTTAGGCTTTCTCTATGCAGAACGTGGGGAGAATAAGGAAGAAGCACTCAATATGATTCTTAAAGCTGTTGAATTAGAGCCAGATAATGGGGCTTACCAGGATAGTTTGGGTTGGATCTATTTTAAAATGGGTAGATTGGATGAGGCTTTATTTCACCTATCACTTGCTAAGCAAATGTTGACTGATCAAGGTATCAACGATCCAACTGTCTTTGACCACATAGGTGATGTCTATAATGCCAAAGAAGATTTGGTGAATGCAAAAGATTATTGGAAGAAAGCAAAGCAATTATCAAAGAATAAAGATGAAATCCAAAGAATTGATTCTAAAATTCAAAATACAAAAAGAGGCGAAGGAAACAAATGAAAAAAATACTTTATTCAAGCTTATTACTAGCATTCCTTTTGGGATGTGAGACCTTACAGACACCTGATGAGCAGGCTATTGATTTCGTAGAGAAGGGTCAAGTTCGCTTCCTGAAATTCTCAGATAAGAGAAATAAAAAATTTCTAGATGAGATCCAAGGTTTTCAAAATCAACATGAATCCTTTATTGCAAATTTCTCGATTCGTATTGATACAATCTCACCTAAGAAAGATAATTTCAATGCGGATGGAAAGATTTGGTTTCTGAAAGAAACAGGACAAGTTAAGATTCAATTAATGGATAGCTTCTTTGGTCTTGTTTTCTCAGAAGTTGTAGCTAACTCAGAGCAAATCATTGTTAAAACATCTCAAGACCAACAAATCCATTCCCAAAGAATGGGAGATTTGGTGGTTTATGATCCTGGTCGTAAGAAACCAATTACCATTCCATTTCCTGTAATTTATTATTATATTACCGGAGAATATAACAAAGAATTTCAAGGAAATCCTTCTTTTGTAAGCTCTGAGACAAGAAGAGTTCAAGTTAAGAAACAAGATGACCTGTTCGAATATTTCTTTGATGTGGACGGTTTGTCCGCTTTAGAATGGAGTTCTACTAAAAAGTCTGTGAAAGCTGTATCCAAACCAGTTGGCAAGAGATCAATTCCAACAGAAGCACTTCTCACAAAAATTCTTGAATCTGAAGTAGATCCAGCTAATGAAAAAGTGCAAGTAATCATTCAAACAAAACTGAGATCTATTCAAAAGAAAAACCCAGCTGCGAGTGTATTCGTTTTGTAGATGAAAGAAAATTCCTATAAATTTTCTAAGACTCTTTGCTATTTTTTTATATTTTTTTTACTTTTAGAATCCGCATCTCTCCTCGGCGAGGGAGAGAGTAAAGAACTTTCTGAAAAAGAATTATTACAACCTGATCTAAAGAAATATTCGATTCAAACATCTACAGGAAGACGCTACCGATTTTCTGGAACAACTAAGGTAATCATAGCAGGTGATACCATGTTCAATTGGATGGTTCGTGAAAAGATCCAAGCGAAAGGATATTCTAAGCCCTTTGAAGAATGGTTTCCCATTTTTGCAGAAGCTGATCTGAGATTTCTCAATCTAGAGACTCCCATCCTCTCTTCAGAGACAGAGGGAACCAAAGAAAAATCCTTTGTCTTTTATGCAGAAGAAGAGGATACTAAGCTTTTGAAATTGTTGAAAGTAGATGGAGTATTTTTGGGTAACAATCATGCTATGGATTTTGAAAGAGAAGGTTTGCAAAATACCATCCGAGTACTAGAAAACAAATCCATCCAAGCTTTTGGAGCAGGACTAGACGAAAAATCAGCCTTTACTCCCAGAATCTTTAATTCTGGTCAGACGAATCTTTTGATTTTTAGTATCAGTGAAGTGGGACAAAGAGAACATTTTGCTAAAGGAAATAAGGCAGGGGTTGCTTATTTTTTTGAATCAAAAATGGAATCACTTGTGAAACATGCAAAACCCAAGGGTTCCGAACAGATTGCACTATTATCCTTGCATTGGGGCTGGGAATACAATCCTGAGCCTACGATAGGTCAGAAGAAATCCGCTCATAGAATGATAGATGCTGGTTTTGATATCATCATTGGTCACCATCCCCATGTTCCCCAGGGAATTGAAATCTATAAGGGCAAGCCAATTCTATATTCATTGGGAAATTTTATTTTTGGTAGTAAGAATAATTATTTAAACCACAACATTGTTGTTATGCTTCACTTTAAGGCAAACAAACTTGTAGTCATGGAATTAATACCAGCCTTTGGTAAATTCCAAGAACAAGACTATGATTACCACCCTTTGGATCCTAGGCCTGCTGATATTTTTCTCAAAGAGTATGCTGTGCTTTGCAAAAAAATGGGAACAGATTTGATTATTAGAGCAGGAAGGGGTTACGTCTTTCTGGATAAGACAATGATGAGAAGTGAATAAATCCAAAATAAAATAAAACCTATTGCGAGAAAAAGGATTCCTAGTTCTATTAAATTTGGCTTTAGATAACAGGAAGCATAAAACATAAATGAGGTGAACATCGCAATAGCAACAGCCTTATGAATTGTCCCTCTTTCGTATAACCAAAGTTTGATTCCTATCCACGCATTAATAAAAAAAATCGATCCCCATTTTCCATGAGTAAATATCCTAAGCAAATGAAGTGGTTCTGACATTTTTTCAGGAGAACTAGCTTCAAGCAGAGCTTGCAATTGAAAGTTCTCACCCAAATCGCTCACACCAGATAGGGCAACCAAGATCGAAATTAGGTAAAATCCCCAGGCAGTAGGTTGGTCTCTATAAATAAAAGCTATGATTTGCAGATAAAAGATAACATAGAGTATAATAAATACAAGATCATAAAGTATCAGCGATTTAAAGCGATCCACATAATCCATGTATTCTTCATCTTCTGGTCCACCTAGAATGCCATATACGTCCTCTGGTTCAGAAGCAAGCTCAAGTGCGATCAAAGTAGATGAATACCCACTGTGAATGGAATTCACTGGTGTCACTGGAGTCATAGAACTCATAATCAGGGTCAAAATGCCTAGAATTCCTCCTATGACCAAGGTTGTGATATGATTGCTAAAACTTTTATCCACTAGTTTTTCATTTTAATTTGGCAATAAATTCTGGCAAGTCTGTTCAAAAAAAAGGATTTGATTGGTGGGGATTTTTCAAAAAACTGGATAAAAACTGTCTTCTATCCCAAGAAGGGATATACCCATAGGAGAAAAAATGAGAAACTACGAAATTACAGCGGTTTATCGTACGAACGCTGTAGAAGAAACCAGGAATTCCTTTAAGGACATCCTATCTAAAAACGGAGTTGCTGTTCAATCTGAAGAAGATTGGGGCAACAAAAGATTGTGGCACCACGTTGATGGCGAAGAAAATGGTTTCTACCACCACTTCAAATGCAATGCAGAGCCATCTTCTATTGCAAAGATCGAAAACGATGCTAAGTTAAACTTAAACATCCTCAAAGCTATGGTTATTAGACAAAATGGCTAATGATCTTAACAAGGTTATACTCATCGGGAGATTAACCAGAGATCCAGAATACAAAAATATCAACGGGAATTCTTTAGTGAACTTTAGTTTGGCGAACAATCGCTCTTATATGGTTCAAGGAAACAAAAAAGAAGAAACCAATTACTTTGAGTGTGAAGCTTGGGGTAAGTTAGCTGATGTAATACGTCAATATGCAACGAAGGGCAAGCAAGTCTTAGTGGAAGGACGTTTAAAATTCGAGACCTGGGATTCCAATGATGGAAAGAAGATGAGTAAAATTAGAATTTTTACTGAGAACTTGCAGCTATTAGGCGGCAATACGGGTGGAAGTTCGGCTGGTTCATATCCTGCATCAGAGTCTAGTTATCCAGAAGGTGGTTCTTCTAGTTTTGAACCAATTGAGGATGCTGGTGGAACTGATGATGATATGCCGTTTTAACATTTAGATAGGAAAATACAATGAGTGAAGATATTAAACAAGAAAGATCTCCAAGAGATAGAAATATGAACATGGACGACGATGACAAGGGTTATCGTGGCAAAGACGGCGACAAATTAGGTCGTAAGAATCCAAAATATAAGAAAAAAGTCTGCAAATTCTGTGTGGATAAAGATATGGAAGCCGGTTTGGATTACAAGAGAACTGAAATCCTAGAAAGATTTATTACTAACAGAGGAAAGATCATTCCTAGAAGAATAACTGGTACTTGCGCTAAGCACCAACGTGTTCTAGCTAGAGAAATCCGTAAATCTAGAAGTATCGGATTGCTTCCGTTTAAAGTGTTGTAAGAGGAGCCTAAAATGAAAATTATTCTACAAAAAGACGTAATTAATTTAGGGGATGCTGGTGAAGTTAAAGAAGTAGCTGACGGTTATGCGAGAAATTTTCTTTTCCCAAAGAAGCTAGCGATACGTGCCAGCGAAGGTTCTACCAAAATGGCTCTGCACCAAAAGAGACTTGCTGATCTTAAGAAAGAAAAGAAAGCAAAAGAAATGAAGAATCTATCTTCTCAGATTGATGGACAATCCATAGAGATTAAAGTCAAGACTGGAGAGAATGATAAGATTTTCGGTTCAGTGACTTCTGGTGATATCTCAAACGCACTTTCTGCAAAAGGTTTCTCTGTTGACAAGAGAAAAATTGATCTTGAGCAACCCATCAAAGCATTGGGTGAATTTAAGATTAAACTTAGGTTAGCTGAGAGTGTTCAAGCAACTATAAATCTTGCCGTAATCGGTCAAGGTTGATTCTTTTTAAAGGCTAGAGGGTATGAATCCTAACTCTTCTCTTCACGAAGTAGAGACGGAAAAGTCCCTCTTAGGTTCCCTGCTCATGAAAGGAACAGGGAACAAGTCTGAACTTGGCATTAAAGGCAATGATTTCTATATTGAGATCCACCAAAGGATATTCTCCAGTATAGAAGATCTAGTTGCCATGGGAGTCGACATAGACCCCATCTCCGTAATCAATAATCTTAAAGAAACTGGAAGAATCAAAGACGATACTAAAGATGTAGAGTACATTATGTCCGTCTATAGGGACACCATTCCTACCCATGGAATGGAATACTACACCAGTCGACTAAAGAGACTCTCCGATAGAAGAAAGTATTATAAAGCACTCATGGAAGCATCCGAAACTCTTCAGGATGCTACAGGAGAAAATGATACCATCTTTTCTCAAATAGAACAAAACCTCATGGATATTTCTCGTGTAGAAAGATCCAAGGGTCTTAAGCTAGTCAAAGATGATCAGAACGATCTAATTGATTATGTTAAATTACTTTTTGAGAATCCAGGTGGAATCCAAGGTCTAAGAACCCATTACAAGGAATTGGATGAGGTAACAGGCGGATTTAAAAAGCATGAACTAATAGTCCTAGCGGCAAGACCTGGAAATGGAAAGACAACCTATGCTCTGAATATAGCTGCAAATGTAGCTCTTCGGGAGAACAAAACAGTTGCTATATTTACAGCAGAGATGAGCAGAAGAGAAATGTTAGTGAAAATGATATGTGCGGAAGCACGAATTGACTCTAGAGAATTGCAAAGTGGAAGTATTCCAAACAATCAGAAATCACTTCTGCTTTCAGCAATTGCGAATATAACTTCGGCTCCTATTTATATAGATGATTCAGGAAATTTTACTATTCAGGAAATTGCCGCAAGAACTAGACAACTGAAAACAACTGAGGATATAGGATTGGTAGTTGTTGATTATATCCAATTAGTAAGTGATCCAAAAGTACAAGGACAAGGTAGACAGGTTGAAGTTTCTTCGGTATCGAGAAATTTGAAATTAATGACTAGAGATTCGAATTGTCCTATTCTAGCTTTATCTCAGATGTCTAGGGATGTTGAAAAGAGAACCAAAGACCAAAGGCCGGTTCTTTCCGACTTAAGAGAATCAGGTGCTATTGAACAGGATGCTGATATAGTTTGTTTTATTCACAGAGAAGAGATGATCAAAGGAGCTGAGACTCCTGAAGAGAAGAAAGGTAAGGCTGAAATCATCATAGCTAAAAATAGGGCAGGAGCCCTTAAGACATTTGAATTATTTTTTACACCAAGATACAGTCGCTTCGATAATATAAGTGCGGCTGTATAAAATTTTCCAAGAAGGATAAACCATTGAAAGACTGGGTTAAGACAAATTTTAAAAATCGCGTAGCGGCAGAATCACTAAGTAAAGATAAAATAGGCAAGAAAGTATTTCTCTGCGGTTGGGCGTTTCGATTTCGTGACCAAGGTGGAGTAATCTTTATAGATCTTCGCGATAGATCAGGCATAGTTCAAATTGTAGCAAGGAAAGAATCCTTGGGTGAGGATTTTCACTTGGCCGAAAAGATTCGATCTGAGTTTGTAATTGCCATTGAAGGTGAGTTAGTTGCAAGAGCTCCAGAAGCGATTAATCCTAAGATGAAGACTGGAGATGTGGAAATTATTCTTTCTTCTATGGAAATCCTAAATCCTTCCAAGACACCTCCATTTTCCCTAGATGAATACGATGCCTCAGGTGAAGAAGTTCGTCTAAAATATCGTTATCTTGATATGCGAACCAACGAGCTTAAGGATAGAATGGTTCTTCGTCATAAATTTATTTACGCAATTCGAGAATACCTGAACCAAGAAGAATTTCTAGAAATTGAAACTCCTATCCTTAATAAATCAACTCCGGAAGGTGCCAGAGATTTCTTGGTTCCATCTAGAATGAACGCTGGTGAATTTTATGCTCTTCCGCAATCGCCTCAAATTTTTAAGCAAATATTAATGGTTGGTGGAATGGAAAGATATTTCCAGGTAGTAAAATGCTTTAGAGATGAAGATCTTAGAGCAGATAGACAACCAGAATTTACTCAGTTGGATATGGAATACTCTTTTGTTGATGAAGAAGAAATTCAAGCATCTATTGAATCTATGTTCACTCATGTATTTGCAAAAGTTTTTAACAAAAAAATCTCAGCACCATTCCCTCGCATGACCTATAAACAAGCAATGGAAGATTATGGATCGGATAAACCTGATCTACGTTTTGGAATGAAACTGGTGAATGTTTCTGAAGAAGTAAAGAGTTGTGATTTTCAAGTATTTACACAGGCATTGCAATCGGGTGGTATCGTTAAGGCTATCGTTGTGCCGGGTGGTGCTAATATCTCTCGGAAAGAAATAGAAGACTTGACCTCTTGGCTGGGAAGAGATTTCAGATCTAAGGGTCTTGCTTATATGAAGCATTCTGCAAATGGACTTGAGTCAGCAATCACCAAACGCTTCAAAGCCGAGGAATTGCAAGCAATCGCACAAAAAGTTGGTAGCAAAGAGGGGGACATGGTTTTCTTTGGTGCTGATTCGGCTAAGATCGTTCATGCAAGCTTGGGTGCTCTTCGTCTTCGCCTAGCTGAAAAATACGATACGCCAAATCCAGATGAGTTGAATTTTTCCTGGGTTGTTGATTTTCCCATGTTTGAAAAAGATGATGATAGCAACCAGTGGATAGCACTTCACCATCCATTCACTTCACCTAAAAATGATGATCTAAGTTTGATTGATTCCTTGTTAGATGGATCGAATCCGGAAGGAATCATCCGAGCTAAGGCCTATGATCTTGTTCTAAATGGAAATGAAATTGGCGGTGGTTCTATTCGTATCCATGATGAAAAAATCCAGTCCAAGGTTTTTAAAATTTTAGGAATCCAAGAAGAAGATGCCAAAGAAAAATTTGGATTTCTCTTGGATGCCCTTGCTTATGGTGCACCTCCACATGGTGGGATTGCCTTTGGTATAGATCGTATTATGATGATTCTTTCTCGTGCACAATCCATACGGGATGTTATTGCTTTTCCTAAAACACAGAAAGGAACCTGTATGATGAGTGGCTGCCCAACACCAGTAGGAAGGGAGCAATTGGAAGAACTCAAGCTTAGAGCTATTACCATTTAGAAACATGATTTTTTTACTTGCTTTTTCTTATCTTAGGGGCATTCTTCTTATTTAGGAGATAACTTACCGATTGATTTCAACTAGTAAGAATTTTGTTTTTAAAAACCAAGAACTCTACGAGAAAATATGTGGGATAGGCGACTCCAAGTTAGAATCTGTTCAAAAACAATTAGGTGTTAAGATCATTCCTAGGGGAATTACCTTAATTATTCAAGGTGAGGATGAACAAGCCGAACAAGCTGTCCAGTTTTTTCATAATATTCAAACTGAAATACTTTCCAGACCTGATAGAGATAATTTAGATTCATATGATATTGATGGCTTTTTTCAGAAGCAATATCACAAATTCCAAGAGCCTAGGGAGAATGGACTTTCTTTTTCTGAAGAAGAAGATTCTCCATGGTCTCCTAAGAATAAAATCTTTGTTAATTACAAAGGTAAACCAATTTATCCCAGATCTGAAAACCAAGAAAAATTTGCGGATAGTCTCAAGAGCGCATTTATAAGTTTTGGTCTCGGCCCAGCAGGAACTGGTAAGACTTTTCTTTCTATAGCCTCAGCTTGCAGAATGATGCAAGCCGGTGAAATAGATCGTTTAGTTTTAACAAGGCCTGCCGTAGAAGCAGGAGAGAGTTTAGGATTTTTGCCTGGTGATTTAGTTCAGAAAGTAAATCCCTATCTTAGGCCCATCTATGACGCCTTACATGAATGTATTGGATTCGAGAAGACCACCGAACTTATATCAGTTGGCAAAATTGAAATCGCACCTATAGCTTTTATGAGGGGTCGTACTCTAGCCAATTCATTCATTATCCTAGATGAGGCACAGAATTGCACACTACCTCAACTTAAAATGTTCCTTACAAGATTTGGCAAAAATTCAAGAATGAGTATATCGGGAGATATATCTCAAATCGACCTTGATTATGGAAGGTCAGGACTTGAGAAGGTTGCTGAAATTTTGGAAGGAGTTAAGGGTATAGATATAATTCAATTTACTGAAAAGGATATTACTCGCCATCCCATTGTGGAACGTATCGTACGTAGATTCGCTGGTAAGGGTTTATGATTACAAAATACTTTGAAGATTTTATGGCGAGCATTACCGATAGTCTAACAAAAGTTAGATCTCTTTATTTCGTTCGAAATCTCCAATTCACACTCATCTTTCTGACTCTTGCCGCAGTAACTTATATACTTGCTAGGCCCTATTTGGGTCAGCCTAAGGTTGATACTAGTCCGGATGGACTTTATTCAATCGGAAAGTCTTCACCTGAAACTATCGTAAGCAGCAAGGAAATCTATTATGATGACCAAGAAAAGACTTTGGCGGCCAAGGTAAAAGCTGAACAAAGTGTACCGTATCATTTTGATAAAGATTATTCTGTCCTGACTAATGTAATTGATCTGTATATTCAAGAAGATGTAGATTTACTGAAAAATTTTTCCTCATTAGAAAACAAAACAAATCTTAATAAATTAAAATCAGATATTCCTCGATGGAAAAG
>PEQN01000054.1 GCA_002786225.1 Leptospira sp.
AAGCCAATTTCTTTTCAGAAATCCACAGATCCTCTTGCTTAAAAAATATAGTCGCCACTCGCACAAAGTTGCATCCTATAATGGAAATTTTGTTTCTGAATACTTGAAATCTAATCTAGATTTGGGGACTTGGTCATGGGCAACTACGAGTAATTTTCTATAATGAAAAATAAATTTCCAAATTGTCCTAAAATAAATTTTCATTCAACTATTGTATTCGTCAACTGGAGAATTCGATAAGCTCTTCTCCTACTTTTTTCAAATCATTTCAAATTCTAATCTTCCGTATCTTTTGCCATTGATTTGTAATTCAAGAATATGCTTCCCTGGGTAGTGGGTTCTTCCAGCAGTATCAACTAACTTATGTTTCTTTTGGATGAGTATTTTTTCTTTTGGATTGATTTTACAATTTTTAAGCTTGAAGACCTTCTCTTTAGTCTTACCATTGGCTTTCATAAAATGAATCACATAATCGATGACAAGATTTTCTACTTTTGCTTCCTTTGATTCAATTTCAAAATCCATAGTAAGAATTTCATTCAACTTAAATTTAGCCTTAGAAATTTTAAATTGTTGAATCTTTAATGCGATAGAACTTTTTACTTCAAAAATTTCCAATAATTCTGAATTACCCGATTTAACCAAGGAGCGAGAAGCATGTTTTACCAGCCATTGAACATCCTCAGATGGAATCTTTTTCCATTTCTTTAAGGTAGCTATTGCTATTTTTGGATTATCTTTTGCTATATCATTGATGTTATTTGCAACCGACCTTCTTACATACAAAGATTCATCACTAACGAGTTTATCTAAAAGTTCAATAACAGGTTTGGGATCTTTCTGAAATCTTGGTATTCTGCCTGATAAGGGAAGTCTGGGGCGAGTTCCCTCAGATACCAATCGCCTAACATGATGATTGGGATCTTCACACCATTTATGCAATAGTTTCATACATTTTTCATAGTCTACATTTAGAAAAGTTCTTAGATCACCTTCAGCTGAGAATCTTTTAGTCATTTCATATAAGGCTTTCATAGAAAGATCGAAGTGATTTTGTCCAAATTTGGAAACAAAAGAACAAAGAGACATGACAGTAAACCCTTCCAAAGCGGCAATTTCTGAATTGGAAAGTTCAGGTCCTAAAGATTCCATTAAAATCTTTATTGATTCCTCAGGATCTTGGGGTAAAAATTCGTACAATCTGTCCCTCAAATGATTGCTTCTTTCTATAAAGCCTAATCTGTCCAAAGGGTCAAGAGTTGATTTCAAGAAAGCCTTGATTGGAAAATCAGGATAAACTTTTGCGATGCGCTTTGCTAAGTCTTCAATAACCTTTTGATTGAAAACATTTTTTAGCGGATTATCTTTACTTAATCCTGCCATTGTTTAAATCCTCATTAACTAATGTTAATTTATTTGAAAATTTTGAAATCAATCCTATCAATATTCCTTGTATAATACTTGAAACAATTAATGGAATCAACATTTTAATTTGGTTGGGAACAATAGCTAATGCGATGAACCACGGGACATTCATAAAGACACTGAGTATTATTGATTTAATTAAAAATGAAGTAATGTTTGGGATTTCGACTAAATGGATCACAAATCCACAACTAAACCAAAAAAAACAAGCTTGGAAAAATGTCCAAATAACAACATTGGAATCAAAAAGCGCTAAAAGAATTGCTTCCAAAGTTGCTGGAAAGATTCCAACCAATATTGCTTGATAAATTTTATAATTCATAGATGCTCCTAAAGAATCAGACATAAAATACATGATTCTGTGACAAATTGCACCTAATATTATTTAACCTTTATGGATTGATTATCGAAAAATCAACTTAAACTAAGTATCTTAGCGAGTTTAGTTGCCGCCTGGTTACCAGGTTCTCTATCAATGGCATCCCGTAGAATTCTTCGAGCTGACTCTTCATCACCTAACATCCTGTATGAATCCGCTAGATTAATTAAATTTGCTACACGATCTGGTTGGTATCTTCTACAGACTTCCCCAGCTTGTTTCGCTGCATCATAATTTTGTAACTGCTTATGGCAGACAGATTTTTCAAACCAGAAAAGGTGGGATTCTGAATTGATCTTATGAAATTCATTGATTCTATCTATAGTATCACCATATTTCTTATCTTCAAAGCAAGTTTTGATCAAAAGCTTAAGGACGGGTATATTTGTTTTATCCTTATCCCATATAGTATCGAGAATGAATTTAGCCTTTGTTTTGTTGCCTGTTCGAATTGCTTCTTGGGCTGAATCTATGCTGATCTCTTCCGACTGTTCATCCATACTTTCTACTGCATAGTCTTCTTGAAAACCTATACGCATCAAGCTAAGATCATCTGTTAATTCCCCTTGGAATTCTATCAATTGTGCGATCTTTGAAATATCTGCCTTGCCTTCCTCGACTAATCTAAGGAATAATTTCTCATCCTCGTTTAAATTTCTTTCGCCGATTTCTCCGAGATTGATATCATCTCTTCCATCTGAACCGACTAACAAGACATCACCTGGGAGCAATTTATATTTCTTCACTTCAAAATCGAATTCAGACTCGGATCCCAATTTTCTTAATGATAATTCATTCTCAATGAAGGACGCCTTTCCATCACGATAGACGACTGACCATGGATGCTCAGCATTAAAATAGTACATTTCACCACTTCTTTCATTGAGCAAACCAAAAACACAAGAAAGAACCATGGAACCGTTGAATGTCTTAAAAATAGAATCTAACTCAGAATAGGTGTTCTCAACCCATTCCATAGGAGTAATATTTAAAATACGATTGTTCTTTGCAGAGCGACTTAAAATATTATTGATAGCAGTTCCACCAACAATGGCGCCTCCAGCTCCTTGCATAGATTTGCCCATAGCATCACCATTAAAGAAGGATACCCAACGATCTTTTCCATCTCCGAACCTGAGATTTCCAGTTACACATAAATCTCCTCCCAGCTCAGCTGTTTTTTTACGGAAGGTAAATTTCTTCTTTTGATTGATGTAAAATTCAGTTTTAACTAATTTCGATTTATTGAAATTAGTAGAGAGAGGTGTTTCAATTAAAGATGTAAGAAAGTAGTCCCCATCTTGTTGAACTTTCAAAGATTGGACTTCTTCCATTTTCTGGGTAACCTCTGCAGTACGCTCCTCCACTTTCTTCTCTAGATTAGCGTTCAAGTCGTCCGTTTCATTTTGAACTTGTACAAATTTACTTGCAAGAATAAACATAATTGAAGCCATAAATGCAGGAACTCCTAAACCTGCTAAGAAGATAGCTCCTTGGATATTGAAGATAACAAGTGAAACATCATGGCAAGTAACTATAAATAAAGGAATCAATCCGAATACCATGGCTTTGGCATCCGCATCCTTTTTGATCAAACCCTTCACTACACAAAATATAATATATACCAAGGTAGGTAAAAATTGAAAAATACTTAGTATGCCCCTATAAGCTTTCAAGGTTCCATAATCAGGTAAAAGAAAAGCTATCAAGCTAGGAATCATCAGAGAAACAAAGTATGTGTATTTAACAACATTAAGAATGGGCATCTTGAAAAATTTACTAAAGAATCTTCCCATGAAATACATCATTCCCGAAGATAAAAAGATAATGATTTGTTGGTATAGTAAATAGCTTATACCTAAGTATCTATAAAAATAATCACTAAAGAAATTCGTGCAATACAAGGCATAAAAAAATACAGATAGAGAATAATACCAATTTTCCACATCCTTCTTTCTCTTGAAATAGATCAAAAGGTGGTACATAGTCATGATCAAAAACACAAAAGCAACAAAAGCGTTTAAATAAGTATTTATAAACCTACTCGGAAATAAAAAAGATTCAACTTCTGTACTGTCCCCTAAAAGCGTATCTCCATAAATAAATCCTTCATTTTCTATATATAATTTTATGAATATAGTATTCGTCTCATTTTCTTTAAGTATCCCTTTCGCTATTGTATAATTTCGAATAGAGTTCCAAGCGGACCATGCATGAGGTGGATAGTCTCCACTTTTACCAATGATCTGTCCATTAACATATGTTAAATCTGCCCAAGCCATACGTCCAGGTGATATAGAAAATAATTTCGAATTCGTCTGATCACCTTGCCATGAAAATTCTTTCTTTAACCAGATGTATCCAATGCCACCCTCCACCAAACCATCTAATGATCCTAATTGATCTGGGGGTATAGTTTGAAAATTGGCTTCTTTAATTGAATCGTATTCGTCATTAGGTCCTCCTAAAGTATATTGCCATTCAGAGGATAAGATCTCAATTTTTTCCTTTTCGTAACTACAATTGGAAAGAAAAAATACAATAGATAGAACTAGGATAGATCGAATAAAATTCATGATAGCACTCCGGTTATAGAGTTTCCCAAAGAATGGATATTTTGTAAACAAATTGCTATTATTTTTGTATATTTAGATCAAAAATATATGTAATGGTTAGTTTGTTCTATGATTCAAACATCTTCGGAATTTCGAAAAATTGTTTCTTACGAATATAATCAATAATTTCAGTTTTGATGAGATTGGCATCTGATTTTCCTAATTCATATGCTGCCCTCACGCCGACGGGATTGGTATAATCAAATGAGGTGATGGGAAGTGGCTTGGATGGTCTTATGAGAAAACAATCATTCAAGATGGAAGGAGATTTTCCAATTAGAGTTGAGTCCTCATAGTAAATGCCTACCTTAGGAAGATTTTTGGGAAAGCATTCTAAAAGCAGATTGTTCGTTAGCCCACCATCCAAATAGTATTCGTTTTGAATATTTTGGATAGAGACAACTGGAGGAATACTGGAAGAATTAATAATAATTTGTTCCAAGACTTCAGGACTTATGAAATCTTTCTCTGTAAATAGAACTTCTGTCATGTTCCACTTTAGCAAAATTTCCTGGACACGATTGCATGGAATCCCTGCTATGCGATCTTTTTCATCTCGAGTGAACGCCTGGGCTGTTTCTGCAATCAATTTGGCAATTATGTATTTTGATTTAATGCCTTCTTCCACTTGAGGAGTAGCTTTTACAGTATGTATATAAATTCTGGATCGGCTTGATTTGATTTTCTCCCAATTCATAGCAAAACGAATAGTTCTACGATACATAGTTTCGTGAGGAAATACTCTTTCCCCGAAGAAAAGATTACTTAATTTGAAATTGCTATCATTTCGTTTTGTGATTTCTTCAAAGTATTCTACAACACTTTCTTCATTTTCAGAGATTAGACATAGTGCCATAGCTGATCCAGCACTAACACCAGATAGTTGACTTAGTTTAATTCCCCATTTGCGAAGTTCATGACCGATACCGAGAGCGTAAAATGCTTTGCATCCACCTCCAGCAATTCCGAGGCAGACTTCTAATGGTCGAAAAATTTCTAAAATTGTTGCGGCTATTCTTTCCAGTGGAAGCATAGAGAATTATTTTCACCTAAAAATCGGTCAAAATATAAATTCGCTCTACATTCATCCTCAGTCGAGACAAAAAAATCATATCCACCTGAAGCATATCGAATTTTGCAACAACCTTTCTTGTTTTTATCCTGGTAACGAATGGACTTATCATCTTGTTTAAGATCAACTTGTTTTGCGTCATAGCTCCTATCTGTTTGCGAATGTATTGATGGAGCGAATCCTGCTATTAGACCTAACAAAACGATTAGCATTTCAAGTTTGATTTGTTTAGCTTTCATATGGTCTCTTTAGAGTATCGTAAGTTCTATTGATTTAGACAGATCAAAAACTAAATAAAAAGTCTATTTATAAAATTTATAAATTTATACAAAACTTCTCAAAATCAACAAATCTCTTGGGAAATGCGATTTCCGCATATACTTTTTCTTTGCTGATTGGATGTTCAAAGCCTATACTTTTAGAAATTAACATAAGTCCGTACTTTTTGTAATCATTGCCTGATTTAGAATACAATAAATCTCCTACTATAGGACAACCGATTGCTTGCATATGAACTCGAATCTGATGAGTTCTTCCAGTCTCTAAATGAATTTCTACTAGACTGAACTTTCTCCCTTTTTTGGAATTGATGACTTGAATTGTTTTATAATGAGTGATTGCTCTTCTCCCATCAGGTCTGACTATCATCTTCAATCTTTCTTTGGGATGCCTGCCTATTGGTAAATCTATGGTTCCCTCCGTTTCCGCAGGTGATTGCAAAACCCAGGCATAGTAAACCTTATGAATACTTCTTTCCATAAATAATTTGGAGAGGTAAGCATGAGCTTTATCATTTCTTGCAACAATCAATACTCCCTCTGTGGGCTTATCCAAACGATGCACTATACCTGGACGACTTGTTCCTGATTGAGAAGAAAGTTGATTGAATTGAAATAATAAACCATTTACCAATGTTATGGATCTATCACCAGGTCCTGGGTGTGTCGCAATTCCTGCAGGTTTGTGAACGATCCAAAAATCTTTGTCTTCCCATATGATGGGAATATTCATAGATACTGGTTCGAGATTTACTTTTGGCTTGGCTATGGAAGTAATTTCATAAATTTCACCTGACGAAACTTTATGTCCCGTCTTCAAAATCTCTTTGCCGTTTTTTATTACTCCACCTTGGCGTATCCAAGATTGGATAGTAGATCGACTTAGATCATCTGAGAGAGTTTCCATTAAGAATAGATCCAATCGTTGGTCGTTGTAAGATTCTGGTACTGTTGTTTCGATTTTCATATAAGTTTTTTTAATAAAAAAAAGGTGATTGTTCGCTTTTTAAACTTGAACTATAGTCTAGAAACAGCAAACTAGACATAGGAAGGAAGGTCAATCCATGAATTTCAAAAAAATCTTGAATCTTCTCATTATCGCTATATTATCATTAAGCGTAGTTCTTTGTGCTTCGAACAAACCGAAAGAACCAGAGACAACAGAAGAAACACCAGCAGAAGAAACTGTTGATACGTCCAAAACTAGATCATTTGATATGAATCTTTTGGATGAGATCAATGTAACTCTTAAAGAATACAGATACCCAGATGGCGTTAGAAGAAAAGGCTTTAGCTACAAGAAAGCTGATGTAATAAAAGAAGACTTCAATCTTTGGGCAAAAGAGAATGTGAACTTTATTAAAGAAGCTTTGGATAAATTACCTGCTGATTACAAATTAGTAGCAAGAGGCCATGCGGATGCTTCTGGACCAGAAGAAGCAGAAGGCGAGAAGAAAGGTAACGTTTATTACTCAACAATTCGTGCTGAAGCTGTGAAAGAAGCTCTTGTGAAGCAAGGTCTACCTGCTGATAGAATAACTACTCAAGCTCTAGGATCAACAGAACCAGTACAAGGTTTTAATGATACTGATGAAATCAACAGACGAGTAACTTTCCAAGTTATGAAATCGGAAACTCCAGCAGCAGAATAAGAATATTCTTCTATTCTTCAATGGAAAGAACCCAAGATGTAAGTCTTGGGTTTTTTTATACCTGCTTAGGATTTAAGTTATTAAATTCTAAAATCAGTTCCTTTAAGCTAAGTAAGCCCTCTGTAAATTCTTCTTCCTTTTGAATCATACTCAAAACTAAAACTATACATGGTGATTTGATTCCATATAAAATTCCAGATTGTATACTCTTATGGTGCTTTTTCAATAGTCTCAAACAAAAATCATCTTCTAAATCAATCGAAATTTGGGTCTCAAGAATGATATACCACCCTCCATCAGGAATCTTCCACTCAAAGGAACTCCCATCTAAAATATCAAGAAGCTTACCATAATTTCGTTTCATTCGATTGATCAGCTGATTTTGAATGAGTTTTCTAGCTTCTAAAACATTGGGAAGTATAGTCTCTACAAACCCATTCACTGATAAATAAGTATCTGCAAGCCATTCCAAACGATTCTTTAAAATTTCTTTCATTGGATTGGGTGCTTGCAGATGAATCCAGGAAAGTTTGGCACTTGGAAGTAAACAAATCTTAGAAAGTCCATTTAATGTAAAAATGGGAACTTCAGAAGACTTAACAAAATTATATTGAGAAGATTTACACCATCCTAGGTAATCTGCAAAGACCTCATCAATGAGAATAGCTAGTTTAAATTGAATTGCTAAACTTTCTAAAAGGCGTATTTCTTTTTGGCTGAGAATTTTTCCCGTTGGATTATTGGGCTGAACTATTAAAATAGCCCTGGTAGTTTCAGTGACTAAATCTGGAATTTCTTCTAAACTTTCATACGGAGTTGTCTCAACCAATTCCCATCGAGCAAGATGTTCCAAAAGAGGATAGCCTGGATTAGGGATAAGTATACTATCATGAGGATTCGTGATTGATTTTAGAATATAAGAATATGCTTCACTTGTGCTTGCTACCAAGAAAAAATCATCCTTATTATAAAAATCCTTATCTAAAGGAAAACGGTCTTGGTAGTATTTCACGACAGCTTCTTTGGCACTAAGACTGCCACTAGCATTTGGTTCATAATTTGAATTCCATTCGTGAGCAAGACTAGTCGTTATGATTTCTTTAGGAAAATACAAGTCGCACTTAGTGGGATTTGATTCTGTGAGATCCTGGATAACTATTCCTTGGTTAAGTAATTCTTGCTTCATTTGAGACACTGGATTTTGCTCAAATTCAACTTCTTTGCTGTGAAAAGCAATTCCATGGCTCAGCCCATCTTCCATGCGTGCAAATTGTCTCTCGTCTAAAGATTTTTCTTCAATATCTTCAAATCGATAGGATTGAAAATGACTCATAAAATGAATATTTATTTAGTGTATTTAGTATGGAAGAACAAAAACTACACGAACACAAGAACGAACGCTGGATCATCCTTGTTCTCGCTTTTATGCAATTTGCCCATATTCTCGATTTTGTGATCATGATGCCACTTGGTCCATTCTTCATGAAGGAATTTGGAATCAACCCCTCCCAATTTGGAATCTTAGTTTCTGTGTATACTTTCAGTGCTGGCATATTTGGATTATTAGGTGCATTTTATATGGACCAATTTGATAGAAAGTCAGCCTCGATTTTTGTTTTTGCAGGATTTACTTTGGGCACACTATCTTGTGCCTTAGCTCCCGATTATTATACTTTGTTAGCTGCCAGAGCGATCGCAGGTGGTTTCGGTGGAATAGTTGGGGCGATAGTTCTTGCCATTGTGGGAGATATCATTCCTTTCTTTCGAAGAGGCAGGGCAATGGGTGCCATTATGTCAGCATTCTCTGTTGCATCTGTTATTGGCATCCCAATTGGAATGATCCTCGCGGAAAGTTTTGGATGGCATGCACCATTTCTAACATTAGGATTATTGAGTTTAGCTTTCATCCCACTTGCTTATAGAATTCTTCCTGAGATGAAAATGCATTTAGAAGGTTTTGATAAAAATAAACCTGTATGGGAAGCGATTGGTAAAATTCTTTCTTATAGAAATAGTTATTTAGTGTTCCTATTTTTAACCTGTTTAATGTTTGGTGGATTTACAATCATCCCCTTCTTGACTCCGTACATGGTTGGAAATGTTGGAATGCAAGTCAATGAATTGAAATACATTTATCTTTTTGGTGGATTGTTTACTTTCTTTTCGATGAATTATATTGGTAAACTTTCTGACAAATTTGGAAAACAAAAAACTTTCACCGTTGTCGCGGTTTTGTCTTGGATTCCTGTACTTTTTGTAACCAACATGACTAGAACACCTTTGCCTTTGGCTCTTGCTGCAACGACTATTTTTATGATTTTGGTTTCAGGAAGAATTGTGCCAGCATTCGCCATCATAACATCAACAGTTGAACCTAGCCTTAGAGGAAGTTTTATGAGTGTGACTTCCTGCGTCCAACAACTAGCATCTGGGCTTGCTTCCTTACTAGCAGGATTTCTTATTTATGAAACCTCAACCAAGGCACTTGTGAACTACAATTTGGTTGGACTGATTGCTGTTGGAGCCTCGCTTATTTCTGTTTTTTTGGTTTGGAAATTGAAAACCACTTCCTAAACTTAGTCTTATGAAGAATATTATTTCCTTTTTCAAAGAGAAAAAGAACAAGGAACCAATCTCAATGGTGACTTGTTATGATGCAAGTTTTGCTTCTATTGTAAGTAAAACAGATGTTGATTGTCTTTTAGTTGGTGATTCCCTTGGTATGGTAATCCAAGGACATTCTAGCACTCTTCCTGTAACTCTTGATGAAATGATCTATCATACCAAGGCTGTCAAAAGAGGTGCGCCCAATAAATTATTGATAGCGGATATGCCTTTCCTTTCTTACCAAACTTCCCTTACCGAAGGAATTCATTCAGCAGGTAGACTCATCAAAGAAACGAATGCTGATGCAGTGAAATTAGAAGGTTCCGATAAAGAATCTTTAGCTTTGGTTAAACGACTTGTTGAAATTGGAATTCCAGTTATGGGTCATCTAGGTCTAACTCCCCAATCCTATCAGACCTTAGGCGGATATAAGGTTCAAGGAAAAGATTCAAACTCTGCAGAGAAGATGATAAAAGACTCTATTGCCTTACAAGAAGCTGGAGCCTTTGGTATTGTTCTTGAGATGATACCCGAAAAATTGGGACAAGAAATTTCTCAAACAATCCAAATTCCAACTATTGGAATTGGAGCCGGTCGCTATACAGACGGTCAAGTGCTTGTAATCTATGATTTATTAGGACTCAATAAAGAATTTACACCTAAGTTTCTGAAAAAATATGCAGATCTAGGAAATACAATTCTCAGCTCAGTCAATACTTATCATAAAGAAGTCGTAGATAAATTATTTCCAGAAGACAAAAATGTCTTCTGAGCTTTTAGTCTCTTGAACAACTAAATAGTCTTTTATATTATTTTAGATTCTTCCAAATTAGTCTCTTTAGGACGAATATATTCTTTTGTTCTTTCGATAAATTCGGCTGGAACTCGCTTAGGTCTAGATGTAGACAAACCAACAAATAACTGTTCATCTCTCATTCTAGCAAATAACTTTCCTTGTAAATCTGTTATGTCCTGCCTAAAGAAAAATCTGATTTTGTCTATTGAATCTATCCAACTTGAAACCTTTATTCTGCTTCCAGGTTCTGGCAGTTCCAAAATTTCGATTTCTCCACCCATAAAAAATGTGGTTGTATCTATTTTTTGAATAAATTCCAAATCGACAACTTTTTGAAAAAATAAAAATCTGCCTTCTTCAAAAAATTTCCAAATAGCCTCACCAGATAAATTCCAAAAACAATTCATATCACTGAATGGAATATACATCTCATGAGTTAGAGTTTGTATACCTGGTTGATGCTTGCGAATTAATAAATTTTCACGAAGCAGTAAGTCTGAATCTGATGTATGATTAAGTGGGAATTGTACAATCTTTTGAGTGCTATCAATTAAGATTGCAGTGGATTTTATTTCGCAAACAGGTTTAAGATTTTTATCTACTACCACTTGGATAAAATGCAGAACGGAATCATTATCTTGAGTGAATTTTGTCTTCACATCCAATTCAGCGTCCTGGAATTGTTGGGAAAGAAATCGAATCTGATAGATTTGTGGAACCCATTTCATTCCTTCTGCAAGCATTTTCTTCAGTGGATACCCTAGTTTCGAGACGAGTTCCATTCTTGCCGCATAACAAAATCTTTCATACGTACGAGATGTAACATGTCTATTCCAATCTAAATCATAAGCATGTGTTGTAAGAGTCTTAGTGCTTTCCATTAAGCAGTCCTAGGTTTAAATTCAAAAATTCTCTGGGCAATCTCAACCAAATCATCCAATAATCTGATATCACCTGACATACGCCATATCTGAAGTACACCCTCATAGGCAAGAAAAAGAAAACGGGCATCCTTATTCGGATTTGAATGAGATGGAATGTAGCCTGCTTCTTTCGCTTGCTCTAGGTATGAAGTCAATGTAGCAATAGTTGCCTTGGTTACGTTGTGTATGGAAGATAATATCTCTGGTGAACCGTTTGCGATTTGGGAACGAAAGTTAGCCATAGGACAACCAAAAAGATTTACCTTTCGTGCTTCTCGCTTTAGTATTCTCATCCAAGCTAAAACGAAATCCATTGGTTTAGGATATTTTTTCATTAATTCTTTCAAAAGCAAAAGATTCTCATCAGAATAGAGAAGGAGAACTGTCTTACCAAGTTCTTCTTTAGACTTAAAATGCTGGTACAAACTCGCTTTAACCGTATTTGCTTCCGCAACAATTTGATTGAGTCCTGTTTCACTATACCCTTGCTTAAGAAATAGAATCTTACTCACTGCAAGTATTCTTTCCTTGGTTGAAATCCTTTTTGTTGGTTTAGCTCTCAATTCACTCATAGGAATTAGATTGCAATGAAGGATTTTTATTGCAATAAAAATATACCAACTGGTATGTATTTTTTTATTTACATACAGACCAGTTGGTATGTATTGTGAATTTCGAGGTACATAATGGAAGAATTTCTAGATATAACAAAACCTGCTAACTCAGTTTCTGAAGCACTTACAACAAGGCACAGTATCAGAGAATTTGATAGTCGCCCAATTCCAGAAAATATATTGCATGATATTATCAATAAATCCTTAAGAGCACCAAGTTGGAAGAATGCTCAGCCTTGGAAGATACATATTGTATCTGGGAATCAAAGAAATCTTATCGCTGAAAAACTTTCCGAGGCTGCAAAATCTGGGCAACCTAATCCTGCTACTCCTTGGCTTGAATCTTATCCTAGCGATGCTAAGAAAAGGATGTTTGATCTTGGAATGAAAATTTATGGCGTTGCTGGTATAGAGAGAAAGGACAAAAATGCCAGGGATGAATTCATGCTGAGAAACTTTTCTTTTTTTGGAGCACCAACTGCAATATTTATTTCCAGTACCTTCGGTTTAAATTTCTTTATAGGCATAGATCTTGGTTGCTTCTTACAATCTGTACTTTTGATGGCGAGAGAACATGGATTAGGAACTTGTGCTCAAGCGGCACTGGGAGCATTTCCAGATGTGGTAACATCCCAGCTATCTATCCCAAAAGAAGAAAAAATTGTTCTAGGAATTAGCTTGGGCTATCCTAAGTCAGAATCTCAATTGAATTCTTACCATACACCGCGAGAAGCTATGGAAAATTTAGTTCGATTTTATAACTAGAATTATGAGTGCAAATATTTCCATAAACTCCAATCTGTAGATATGGGAATATTTTTCATTTTAATGATTTTTGCAGGTGGATTTTTACTTTATTTGTTTCTTTCCATAGTTTCGAAAAAGCCAGCATCTAAAAATCCAGTAAAAGTTAAAAAAGATTCTTCTGCAAATATATCAGTGCCCAAACCTGGAAATGCAACCCAGGAAACAATTTCTTTACCAATTCAGAAAATTCTATTTGATGCAGGAATGGATCACATTCAACAACAAGCAGAAGAAAAGCTTCTTGAACTTGTTCAATTCTTACTCGAATCCCCTAGTCTAAAGATTCAAATCATAGGAATCTCTGATTCAACAGGAAACCAATCCCAGAATAGAATCCTTGCCAAATCAAGAGCAAGTAAGGTATACCAATACATCAAAGGAAAAGGGATAGATTCTTCTCGCTTAGACACTGACATACTTCCATCCTCACCTGGTATCACCGCTAAAGAAAGAGAGAATCTAAGAGCTGTAAGGTTTACAATAATTTAAATTTAATTCTTACTTTGATCTTCTTTGCTTTCAAGATCTTGATTATGATTCTTGGCATTCCCTATCATCTTGTGATAAGGAACCGTGCATTCATAACTGAAAGAAAATGCTAAAGTAAGTAGCATCCCGCAAATAAAAGAAAATGATGGGAAAGTAATCTTCATCTTCGCTTTAGACTCTTAACCTTGGCGACCTTCTATTGTTTGTAATAAGATTACTGTAGCAATACCAAGTCGTCTATCCAATAGATTTCCTGTATCCATAGAGAAATCTATTTCAAACTGAGGCACAAATGGATTAAAGGTTTGTCGAAAGAATCCTACATTTTGTCCTTGAACTGTAAGTGTAAATCTTTGTGGAATAAGGTTAGTCATCATTCTTCTAAGCATGGCAAATAACATACTGTCTTCTTGAACGATGCCGATTGAATTCTCACCAGAATCCATGATCTCCCATTCATCTTTCAAGATTGATTTCATACCTTTGCGTCTCAAAGAACCTATGCGAGCTTCTGACTTAGCATCTGTAATATCATAAAAAGATGAAAAATCGATTATACTTCTTGCACGGATTTTTAGCAATTCCATGTTTTTAGATTCATCACTGTATACTGTAATATCTTCTCGAAGCTTAAAGGCTTTTTGTTTGACATAGAACAATAATCTAGATTTCTGAATATCGTATATTCGAATCTCACCGCCAAATAATTTCCAGAAGCTCTTCTTAGCATAATATTGTGTGTTTGAATATTGTTCCATGTTTTAATCCTATTCTATTTACTAAATTTATCAAGTGAAAAAGTACAAAATGTTACCTTCTAATCACTTTCTATCTGAAAAATGAAAGAAATTTATTAACCATTTCCAATCAATACTTTGCCAGCAGTCATATTTTTCTTATAAAACTCTAGGGCATCTATTGCCTTTTCATAAGGAAATATTTTATTGATGGATGTAGAAAATATAGTTCCCATATGTTTCTGAACTTCAGCTGCCTCTTTATGAAACTGTTCTATACCAATTTCCATAATCCAATAAGTTAGCCAGAAACCTTGAACCACCTTGTCTTGAAAAATCATCATCCCTGCATTGATTGGGATAGCTTGCTCCGAGAGGGCACCATAGGACAGCAATGTTGACTTGGCTGGCATAATGGCAAGTACCTTACCTGCAATTTCTCCTGCTACGGCGTCGATGCAGTAGGTTGCGTTTAATTTTTTACTGAGAACTAAAAGTTCTCTTTCAAATCTAGGATCCGATGAATTTAAAACATTTTCTGCCCCGATATCATCTAGAGCCTTCATTTGATCTTCTCGTCTAACGATACTTATAATGGGAATATTCTTTTCTTTGCAAAGTCGAATTACCATTTTACCGAGCGCAGAAGCAGCTGCAGTCTGAACAATACCCTTATGTCCATCTTTCAATGCGCGGTGAACCATGGCCCAAGCTGTCATAGGATTCACAAAAAGAGAAGATCCTGCTTCTAGACTAACAGATTCCAAGAGTGGAATACAATTTGTCTCTTCTGTGACCATATACTCACCCCAGGTTCCATCACCCGTGCTTGAGACACACGCAACTCTATCACCTTTCTTTAAATGCTTGATTTCCGAGCCTGCTTCTTGTATGATTCCAGATCCTTCAAATCCAGGAATAACAGGAAGCTTCTTCTTTATTCCGTATAACCCTCGTAAGAACATTAGATCGGACGGATTGATAGTTCCAAATGCGTTCTTGATTAATACTTGGTTGGGTTTTGGTTCTGGTTTATTTCGATCTGGAGTGAATTCCAAAATTGGATTATCTGTATAGTTGCTAAGTAAGATTCCTTTCATAAACTAAAATATAAAAGGCTCATGGGAATTGAAAAGCGATTTTAGAGAATATTAAAGTATTTTCCTTTATAAAATAGCTTAGAAATTTCACTTGCAATCCTTTTCTGTTTCTGAGAGAAAGGATGGAACTTAAATTTAGAAAGAAGTGAGATCTCCTAAGCATGCCTAAAATCAGTGTTATCATACCCACATTAAATGAAGAAGAACTTCTACCTACTCTCTTAGAGTGCTTGAAGCAACAGACATTTCGAGACTTTGAAATAATTGTAGCTGATGCTGGCTCGAAAGATCAGACACGTAAGATCGCTAAGAAATATGGAGCCCTTGTTGTCGATGGTGGTATGCCAGGAGTTGGAAGGAATAAAGGAGCTGAGGTCGCCAAGGGTGAGTTCCTATTTTTCTTTGATGCGGATGTTCTTCTTCCCAATGACTTTCTTGCTAAGGCGTATGGTGAAATAGAGGATAAATTTGTTGATCTAGCAACTTGCGAATTTAAACCTCAGTCTGATCTTCGTTTAGATAAGGTTCTCTTCCAATTGTCCAATCTATTTGTAAAAATCAACCAAAAGCTCAATCCAAGAGCAGCAGGCTTTTGTATTTTTATTTCTTCAAGACTATTTCGTAGAATCAAAGGATTTGATGAGTCAGTCAAGTTAGCGGAAGACCACGATCTCGTTGAAAGAGCTTCCAAGTATCGATCCCTTCATTTTATCAATTCAACTCACCTAATGGTAAGTATACGAAGACTTGAGAAAGAAGGTAGATTCAGCCTTATTGAGAAATACATGCAAGTTGAGCTTCATTTGCTGACCAAAGGAAGCATACGAAGAGAAGATTTTGTAAATTATGAATTTGCGAATTTCAATCCCAAGAAAGATAATAAAGAAGATAAGAAATTTCTGGATGAACTTGAAAAGCGAATCATCCAAATGGAAGAAGGTTACAATAAATTAACGGAAGGAAACATCATTGCTGACCAGAAAGAAAAGTTAGAAAAGAACCTAGATAATATCAAAGATATGTTCCAATCTCTTTTCAAATTTGGAAAATAAGAGAAGTAAAATTGAGATATAACATTAAACATTAAAAGTATGAATCAATTGAAAAATAAAATCTATCGAATTTCCAACCATGAATCAGAATAAATTTTTCTTTTCTGATAAAAATATTATA
>PEQN01000055.1 GCA_002786225.1 Leptospira sp.
AGAGATGTTTTAAATTTGCCAACAGAAAAAGCAAGAGCACTGGCGAAAAAACTTTAATCTTATTTTGTGGAATGTACCGATGGCCGGAATCGAACCGGCAAGGGGTTGCCCCCGGAGGATTTTGAATCCACTGCGTCTACCAATTCCACCACATCGGCATATAGTCCATACTTTTTGGTGCTGAGAAAATTCCTAGCTATTTACAAGCGGAGCCTATAAATAGAAATGATAGGGAGAGGCTTATTCCTCTGCTTCTATGTACTTTCCTTTTCCTCTTGCTACTATCTTACCGATTTCGTTCTCGATCTCAGCTCGATTTTCAATCACCTTTTTGTTCTTCTTTACAAACCAACCTCGAAGATGGAGTGGTTCATTCACAAAAGCAGGTTGCAGGAAACGAATCGTTAATTCCCCTGTTTGTGTTTCAAAATTCATTGCTTCATTGATTTTCATCATGATTTCATCAAGGATAGTTGTAAGAACCCCAGGATGGATAGTATCTGGAAGACCTTGGAACTTATCAGGACAGGTAAAATCGCCATAAGCCGTTTTAGTATCTTCGTCGAAAGTGATTTTCAACTGAAGTCCATCCATATTATCTGGGCTAGATCCAAAACTCAAATTTTTCTTAGCAACTGCCTTCATATAAGTTCATAATTCTTAGTATGAATCCAAATGTCAATAAGAAATTCTGTAGATAGAATCAAGATTTACCCCCTCAACCTTCGATGATAAATAGTATAAGCATATGTTAACAGCGCTTCTCTTACTTTTGGGGCTTTCTGGGGCAGGCGCGGGACTTTATTCCGTGTTGAAAGAACCCTCTGAGTCCGCATCGGATTCCGATGATTCTCCTGGTCCGAGATCTAGCGCTAAGCCCACAGATTCTCCATCACTATTGAATGAAAAAACAGGTGCATCTACCCGCAAACAAAACCAAGAAAAGACACCAGAAAATCTCCCCCTAGGTGATTATGGAGATTCGAAAAAACAGGCTCAATCGGAAAAAGAAAAATACAATATTCCCAAAGGCATACAACCTCCTAAGGTAACCTATCCTGTTGATGATATCATCAGTAAGAATTCAAAATATTCCCACCACCGTAGGCCCATCATTAATGCAGAAGCACTTATTGATAAATTAGATCTGAAAGGTGCAACGGAACTCTACCAGAGAGCAAGTTCTAGAATACCGGATGAAGAGATTGTTAGAAAAATCCAAACAAATATTGAGGACCTCAAAAAGTTCCTTGAGGGTTCAAAAAAATTAGATGATCTCTACGATGGAAGAGAGGATGAAACAAACTTTGAAGATCTGAGGAGTAAGATTCCTATATCAGGACCTATACCTATTCGAGACTTAGCCGAAGCTATCAGGGAAATTTCGGAGGCTCTAGCTGAGTCACTTCATAAAGGTTTTCTACCACAAGCACCCCTAAGTGCACCCCAGTCTTATCCACAGGCTCCTCCTCCCTCATCTGGAGGCTTGCCAAATCCAGCTGGTCCACCAGGTTCTAGTTCTCCTTCGGCAGCACCAAACTCTGACTTTAATCGGCAATTGCCAGAGGGCTACTTCCCAGCACCCATAGTATATCAATTTGTAAACACTTCACCACAAAATCTTGCACCATCACCTTTACCATCTAATGCTCCTCCTTCTCCTGCTATTCCTTCGCCAACTTTACCTCAATATCCAAGTTTAGATAGTAAGCAATCTCCTTCAGATTATATTGAAGATCCCTGGAGTCCAGGAGCCTTAGATTTACCTGATGATACCTTCTTTTCTAGGGAGTGGGATAAATTTAAAGATCTCCCTTTAACAGATAGAAGATCTGGAAAAGACAGAAGGCAGACAAAAGATCGCAGAACAGGGTTCAATCGGAAAGACAGGCGCTCTGGAGAAGATAGAAGGAAAGAGGATCTTTTTAAATTAAGAGAAGAATACCTTAAGCAGAAAGCCAAAGAAAAAAAAGATTCAAATCTAAGTAAACCACAACCTGGTTCACTCTCAGATACCCTAGAGCCATATCTTCCCACTCCCTTATCCCTAACCGATATAAACCTTCCAGATCCTGATGAGTATAAAGTACAGGATGGAAGAATCATTCGTATATCTTTAGAACCCTATGAAGTAACAGAGGCTAATCTTCCTGATCCAGTTACGATTACTAATGATGTATCACCACCTAGTTTTGAAATGCCTCAAATGCCTTTACCAGAGGCTAAACAAGAAATAGCATTCCCACAATCACCTGAGGATTATGTAGGTCTTCCTGATCCAGAAAACTTTCTCGCAGAAGGAGGGATAGTTGAAAAGCCGACTGAAATTCCACCACAACTTCCACCACCTTTGCCCAGAGAAGAGCCAAGGGAGGAAAAGCGACCTGATGGAAAAGCAGACCAAGAGCTAGATTTAAATTTACCAACGATAGGTTTACCTGATCCAGAGGATTTTGCCAAAGAAAAACTCTCAGAAGGTGTCTTAGATTCAAAGGCACCGGGCTATGATGAAGGTTTCGATGAAGAAGGAGAAATTCCAGATATTGAAGTTGTTGATGGAGACTTAGATGAACAACTCGGTGAAATTGAACCTGAAGAACAAGAACCAGAAAAGATTTTGCATGGGGTTCTTGAACTCAAACCTCCAGAAGTGGATGATGCACCTTTTTTGACCTTAACCTATGATTTTGGAAAAATCCCCCACGGCTTTAAGCTTTCTCGTAATTATTCTATTATGGAATATTCCTATTATAAATACAAACCTATGCTTATGAAGGCTCAGGAATTTGCAAGACGGAAGATGTTAAAAAACGCTTTAAACTATTACAGGGTAGTCAAATCCCAGAATATTCCACCTGAGATGCGAAAAATGATCAATAGAAATATTCGTGATATCACAGAGTTTATGGAAAAATTTCTTATGGCTAAAGGAGGATAATTTTTTTTAAAATTTTGTTTCCAGACTCAGTCTAATATTTAGAATGAATCTAAAAGGAGAATCTAAAAATGCCACAAGTTACTTCCCTGGCTCCCGATTTTAAGGCAACCGCAGTTATTGGTGAGTCTTTCAAAGAAATAAAACTATCTGATTACAAAGGAAAATGGGTCGCACTATTTTTCTATCCACTTGATTTTACATTTGTTTGTCCAACAGAAATCATTGAATATGATACTAAGCTGGATGAATTCAAAAAACTTGGAGCTGAAGTTCTAGGTGTTTCCATTGACAGCGAATATTCTCATCTAGCTTGGAAGAAAACTTCTCGAAAAGAGGGTGGAATTGGTGATGTGAAATATCCATTGATAGCAGATGTTACCAAAGAGATCTCAAAAAGTTTCGGAGTTCTTCTTGACACCGGTGTTGCTCTAAGAGGAACATTTATCATAGACCCAGCTGGAGTAATTCGCCAAGCTACTGTAAATGATTTACCTGTAGGTAGAAACATTGAAGAATCCATCAGACTTATCAAGGCTTTCCAATTTGTTGAAAAACACGGTGAAGTTTGTCCTGCTAACTGGGATGAAGGCAAAAAGACTATGAAGGCTGATGTAACAGGCTCTAAGGAATACTTTAGCGCTGTAAATTAATATAGGAAAGAATATGGAAACTACCTTAGAAAAAAATACTCAAGAATCGGAACAATACTATAGAGCTGATAATTTTCCGAAAGGCTTAACTCGTAAGGTAGTTGAATCTATTTCCCATATCAAAAATGAACCAGGTTGGCTAACAGAATTTAGGCTAAAAGCATTTGAGGTCTATAATTCAAAACCTATGCCAACTTGGGGTTTTATTCCTGAAGCAAATATAAATTTAGATAATTATGTTCATTATGTTGGTTCAAACCAAAAAAAGAAAAAATCCTGGGATGATGTAGATCCAGAAATTTTAAGATCTTTTGAAAAATTAGGCATACCAGAACACGAAAGAAAGTATCTCGCAGGAATCGAAACTATGAATGATTCCGAGACTATTTATGCCAATGTTAAAAAGGAACTCACTGATTTAGGAATTATTTTTTGCGACATTGACACTGCTATAAAAGAGTATCCAGAAATTGTTCGAAAATATATTGGAACAGTTGTTACAATAGGTGATAATAAATTTTCAGCACTTAATTCTTGTGTTTTTAGTGGTGGTTCTTTTGCTTATGTTCCCAAGGGAGTTAAGACTCCTATGCCTCTTCAGGCATATTTCAAAGTGACTGCATTATCTTCTGGACAATATGAACGCACTCTTCTAATTGCAGATGAAGGTGCTCACATTGAATACAGTGAAGGCTGCACATCAGTGCAAGATGCTGGAACAAATTTCCATACAGCAGTTGTAGAGTTGGTTGCCTTAAAAGGCGCGAAAATTGAATATACAACCATTCAGAATTGGAAAAAAAATATGTACAACTGGACTGTAAAAAGAGGGCTTTGTCATGAAAGCGCTCACATTACTTGGACAGATTGTAACATAGGTGCCAATACAATCAAATACCCAGGCATAGTTCTTCTAGGTGACAATTCTACAGGGGACGTTCTTTCATTGGCATTTGCAGGAAAGGGTCAAATCCAAGATACTGGTGCACGCATCATTCATGTTGGAAAGAATACTAGATCCAACATATTGGCTAAGGGCGTTTCTTTGGATGGTGGTATTAATTCTTACAGAGGGCTTGTTAAGTTTGACGCTAAATCACAAGGATCTTATAGCCATGTAAAATGCGACGGTCTCATGATGGATGATAGATCCCAATCTCATGCCTATCCTTATAATGATGCAACTGGGGAAAACGGTACATTAAATTACGAAGCAACTGTATCAAAAATTGATGAAGACCAATTGTTCTATCTTCAAACGAGAGGTCTCTCTGAGGATGATGCCAAATTATTAATCATCAACGGATTTTGTGAAGGGGTTACCAAGCATTTAGATGTGGAGTATTCTGTAGAAATGACAAAATTAATTAAGATGATTTTAGAAGATGGCAAGGTGATTCAAGAGACTTGAAAATTCATGCATTTGTTGGTTCAATTATTGTTCTCTAAACATTAATCATTTATAAACATAGTAAGCCTAATTATTTTAGGTTGGCTGCGTTCTAAGACAGCATTTTAAAGAGTAAAGTAATTTCTAATAATCATTATAAAACACTATGAAATCCTCCTCCGATACTAATGACCCCAAAGCTTATCCTGAATTAGGGGATTCCTTAATTTTGGAAGATGTCAATTTTACACCCCAAGGTAAAAGAATCGCTGAATTAGAAGACTTTCTAATCCAAAACAAAGAACCCAAGTATAGAGCCACTCAAATTTTTGAAGGATTGTACAAACATAGATATAAGAGCTGGGATGAATTTACGAATCTCCCATTGAGTCTTAGAGACAAATTGAAGTTAGTTTCTGAATTTCAAGAAATGAAAGTCTCCCACCATTTGGTATCTGTAGATGGGACTCAAAAGTTTTCATTTGAAATTAAACCAGGAAAAGAAATTGAAGCAGTTTGGATACCAAGTGGAGATGGTGATCGCAAAACAATTTGTATTTCTTCTCAAGTAGGTTGCACTTTAAATTGTTCTTTCTGCGCAACTGGAACCTTAAAGTTCCAAGGGAATCTAAAAACTTGGCAAATCTTGAATCAAGTATTAACTGTTGAAAGCCTTGTAGGGGATAAGGCAACAAATATTGTTTTTATGGGAATGGGTGAGCCCATGCATAATTACAAGGAAGTGATCCGAGCCGCTGAAATATTAAATCATCCTAAGGCTTTTCACCTAGGTGCCAAAAGAATAACAATATCAACGGCAGGAGTTGTTCCTAGCATACTTAAATTTATTGAAGAGAAACAACCATATAATTTTGCAATCTCATTAAACCAATCCAATCCTAATACAAGATCTGAGATTATGGATATCAATAAAAAATTTCCCTTAAATGAACTCATTCTTGCTGCTAAGAAATTTGTAAATGATCTAGATCGTGTTGTAACTTTTGAGTATGTTATGATTCCAGATAAAAACATGTCGGATGAAAATATTGCAGCTATGGCAATGATAGCCTCCAGAGTTGGAAAATGTAAATTCAATGTAATTCCTCTGAATACTAGCTTTCATGGATGGAGGACTCCAACACAAAATGAAATTGATCAATTCGTTATTAAATTAAAATCAAAAACGAAAGTTCCTATTATGAATCGAAGATCTCCTGGCAAAGAAATTGGTGGAGCCTGCGGAATGCTTGCTTTAGAACGTAAGGAAATTAATAAATAGCATGTTTCGAAATAAAAAAAAATCTACTGGAAAAAACAAACTCAGTCGACTCTTTAAGTAGGCTTGATCATAACTAAGCGAATCACTCAGTTATGATAAGTTGTGTATGTCTGGTTGTTTGGGTCCTTCTTCTTTTTACATAGAAGGACCATTTTTTTATTCTTCTATTTCTAAATTCTCTAAGGTATCCAAAAAGCCCAATTGCTTGAGTGGTGCTAAATCAATCATATCTTCCGCATCTAAGTTCAATCTATCTTCTAGAGCATAGGCTTGCAAGAGACTTGCAGTGGCTAGGTGATGGACTCCTGCTCTTGCATGGGCTCTAGCTTTGATTTTTAGTATCTCAGTGTCTATCTCGCCATTGTAGTGGATGTATTTATCAATAAAATGGATGCTGTTCTCATGATCACCTACCAAAAGATAGCATATTCCTAAAATATCATAATGCAGGAAACTACTTTCATTATCCATAAGCAAAGATTTTTTTAAGGCAGAAATGCTAGAATTGTAATCTCCTCTTTGGAAAAATAAACTACCCAGTTCGGCCCAAATATCTTTTCGCATAATTCCTCGTCCCTTTGTTAAAGAGACTTGGGCTAGGGCTTTTTTGAGAATTTCTATGGCTTCGTTTGACCTTTCCATATCCTTCAAGAGAGAAGCATGAGTTAGGTAAAGTTCAAGATTGTCTGGAAAATGTTTAGATGCCAAACTCAAGAGAGCCTTAGCAGCCTTCCAACGTCTTGTTTTGATTAAGTACTTCGCATAGAGAATGCTACCCCAAGGATTGTCAGGAAATTCATCCAGCAAATCTTGGTAGATTTTTTCTGTTTCCAGTGGATTACCAACTTGGTGAAGACACCAAGCTTGTTTGGAACGTATTTTAATGATGGTTGTTTTATTTTGGGTTAGGCTCAAGGCTTTTTGGTAGGCATTAAAAGCTCTAGTGAAGTCTTTGGACCTCTCTAGATGGATTGCAATTTTAGTTGAATCAACAAAAAATTTCATTTTTTTTCGAAATACCCTTTAGCTTTTCTAAATTCATCCGAATACAGATATAGGGGACGAAGAAAATGCAAATAAATAGCTACAACCAAATGACAAATTCTCAAGCTAATATGATCCAAAGAATTGCAAATTTGCCCAAGGAAATATTCCAAGCGCAGATGGTAACTTCTGAGAAAATTATGAAGCTTGCAATTGAACAAAATATCCAAGGCTCTGCCAACAAAGAAAACGGATTGGATATTCTCGCTTAATCGAATATAGCTCATCTTATTGCAAGATCATGAGTTAAAATTTGGCTTCTTACGATTTTGAAATGCCTGAATTGCTTCACGAAAATCTTTAGAATCCATTTGACCTGCGTTCCAAGTCGCAACATAATCTAAGCCTGCAGATATAGATTTGTCCATACAATAATTCATAACTTGTTTAACTCCACGAATTACTATAGCAGGATTTTCTGCAATCTCATGAGCAGTTTCCTTTGCTGCCTTCATTAATTCTTCAACTGTAGGGAAAACTTTCGTTACAAGACCCATAGCCAAGGCTTCTTCCCCACTTATGTCTTTGCCAGTCAGGGCAAGTTCTCTTGTGTGTGCTTGCCCGATGATGGATGGAAGCCGATTTAGAGATCCCATATCAGCAACGATTCCAACTTTTGCTTCTCTCAAAGAAATGGAAGCATCTAAGGTAGCATAACGAATATCACAGGCAGCTATCAAATCAAGTCCTCCTCCAATGCAATGTTTCTGTACAGCTGCAATTGATGGTTTGGGAGAATTTTGGATACGATTCATACCTTCCTGCATTTGCAGTATGAGTTTGTAGAATTTTTCTCTATCATCGCCTAAGGGACCTTGGATGGTATCCTTAAATTCAGTAAAAAAGTTCGTTAGATCAAGTCCGGTGGAAAAGGATTTTCCTCGACCAGCAATTACAAAAGCACGTATTGTAGAATCATTTTCTATCTCTTCTATTACGAGTGGAAGGTCTCTCCAATAAGACCAATCCATTGCATTTCGTTTGTCGGGTTTATTGAGGAAGAGCGTTGCTATAGAACCTTCTTTCTCGATTTCAAAAAAAGGAAAACTTTTCATAATGCTTTTGGCTCCAAGGGAGGATTCTCTGATTGGGCATCTCGAATCCAAAGCCTTCCTTTGAATAAATAGTACATTCCAAATAAGATCAAGGCTAATGATATATACTGGGATTGACTGAATCCATGCCAGTAGTAAGCAGTTAAAAATTCAGGGTTCTGAGATGAGTCTGGAATATTTGCCATTTGGGGTGGATCAATAAATGGAATAACTGCTTTATTGACTCTTAGGAATTCTATAGCTAGTCTTGCAGATCCATGGATTATTAAAAATTGACAGGTTAAACTGTATTTTCGAAAGCCTTGGAACCTAGCCCAATATTGGAAGTAGGCAAAATATCCAAAAGCCAGAATGGATTCCATAACAGGTGTATTCCAAACTGGAACACCCGATGGGTGAGCTCCATGGTAATTGAAAACTAAGAGAGGAATCTCAACATCGGTTGCAAATCCATAGCATCCATCTCCTGAAACAAAACAACCAAGTCTACCGATAGCATAGCCTATGGACATAGATGGAGCGACTGCGTCAAAGTAGAGTCCATAGTTTAAGCCTTTGGATTTCATAAAAAGATAAACGAATAAGAATCCTGTTAAGAAACCACCATAAAAAACCAAACCACCACCAGAAAACAAGGAGCTCCAAAGTCCAGGTTGTCCTGGAAAGCCATACCAATGGGTGATGGGATAGAGATACTTGCCTTCGAACCCGGGAGCATCAACAAAAACTTGATCCCAAATCTCAAAAATGAAAAATACCTTAGCTCCAATCAAGGTTCCAATGATACCAAGAAGAATCATAGTATCAGAATGAGAAGGTTCGAGACCTTTTCTTTTAAATTCTTTAGGGAGCATGTAGGATGCTGTAAGAAAAGCTAGCATCATTAATATACTGAAAGTGGACGGGCCATCCCAACCAAAAAAATTGGGAATTGGAATTCTATCTATCATTCTTACTTTCTGAGGGCTAAGCTGAATCTATCAATCAAAATATCTAATCTAAGTTGATGAATTCTTCCGGATCCATAGAAGGATCAAGACCTATGTGAACTTCATAGTGAACGTGTGATCCCGTTGCTTTTCCTGTCTGACCTACCAATCCAATTTTGTCGCCTCTCTTTACTTGCATGCCTTCTTGTACCAGCACTTGAGAGCTATGGCCATAGATAGTATAGAATCCATTCTCATGGTTGATTCGAATTGCCTTGCCAAGTCCACCTGTGCTAAATTCTAATTTGGGAACTATACCAGGAGCAGTTGCATAAATAGGTGTTCCTTCTCCAGCAGCAAAATCAATTCCCGAGTGAAATTCCCCTGTAGGTAAAATTCCGAAAGGATCCATCCTGTAACCCCAGGTGGATGTCACATTTCCTACTCCAGGTGCTAGTGGTCTACCCCTAGGCATATTCTGGAATATTGTCTCCCTTCTATCTAAATAATCTATAGCATTGTGAAAAACCGGTTCCATTTTTTTCAATCGGACAAAATTCTCGGAATAATTTTGGACAGTTTTTGGAAATAAATTCATATTTGTTTCCATATCGTTATAATCAGGAGAAGGAATGGCAGGTTCAGGAAAGTAATCCTGGGTGATTAACTTTTTCCAGGAAACTTCGTCCCAGGCAAGTAAGTTCAGTTCTTCTGTTTGTTTCTCTAGGTTTTCTATGCTTTCTTCCATATCCTCAGCCAGTAGGCTGTAATAGAGAAATTTTGTCCTATCTGCATTTGAGTCCAAAAGAACGGCGGGATCACCCTTCCAAATAAAGCTGTAATAAACCAAAAACCAGAAGCTCAAACTAATCAGAATTATGGAAATAGCAGAAAGGAATATAAGCATAGAAAAAGACATATCCAACTTCAGAACTACTTGTTCCGAATGAGGGACAACCAGGAAACTGATTTTTTCTCTACCTTTTCCCTGCCAAAAATGCCATCTTTTACGGAAACGCAGAGAGGCTATGATCATTTTTTCATAGAGTGTTTCTGAGTGGGTCAAATTTTCCAAGGTTGCCTCAATGTCCCTAAAATTTACTTGCCTTGGCAGTTTTTAAAAGGATACTTGACGTATCATATATGTTGAAAATTTTTGCAAACCTTTTCCGGAGGAAGGGCGGTTCTCTTGATAACGTCCTTGTCTATCCTGAAGGGAAAAGATACTATAAAGAATCTCATTCGATTCGTAAGACCTCAGTCGATCCAGATGCTATTAAAATCATTCACAGGCTGAACAAATTCGGTTACAAGGCTTTTTTGGTTGGAGGAGGTGTGCGCGATCTTTTGTTGAATAAAAAGCCAAAAGATTTTGATATCGCAACAAATGCCACTCCCAATCAGATCAAGAAGATGTTCAATAATTGTAGAATCATTGGGCGTCGCTTCAAGATTGTTCATATTCTCTTTAAAGGAAAAGTCATAGAAGTATCCACCTTCCGTTCTCTTCCTGAACACCGAAATGAAAAGCATAATAAAGACAAAGACTATCTAATGAAGAAAGACAATGTCTACGGTTCCGCCAAAGAAGATGCAGCTCGAAGAGACTTTACAATCAATTCCCTTTATTTTGATACGAGAAATGAATCCATCATAGATTATGTTGGAGGATTTGAAGATATCAATGAACGAGTCTTAAGAGTAATCGGTGACCCCGATATGTCTTTTAAAGAAGATCCCGTCCGTATGCTAAGAGCCGTTAAGTTTTCGGTCTTACTAGGAATGGATATCGAAAAAAAGACCAAATTGGCTATAAAGAAAAATCGTCTTGAAATTCTGAAAGCGGCTCCTGCTCGAATGATAGAGGAATACAACAAAATCTTCCGCACTTGGAAGACTTCAATTATCTTTAAGGGTCTTGCTGAAAATCACCTTTTAGATGTGTTGATTCCTCAACCATTTGAACATATCAAGAAAGATGAAACTTGGATAGCGAACTTCTTTGAAGAAGGAGTAGGGAAGAGACTTGCTATAACGGATAAACTTCTTACAGAAAGAGAAGAAATGACTCCTTGTATCTTCTATGCATTGATATGCTATGATCTCGTAAAACCTTCCTTGGACGGTTCTAAAGGTAATGTGGCTCATAACATCAAAGAAGCTCTAGATCCATTCTGCGAAAGCATGGGAATTTCAAAACGTGATAAGGATAAACTTATCAAAATGTTTACTAGCCAATCTAGATTTCTTTCTATTGAAGACGAAAAAGCTGAACAAAATGCATTCTTTAAGAAAAAAGATTTCTTTTACGATGCTTTTATGCTTTTTAAGATTATTGCTATTTCTGTGCAAGATGACAAGGCATTACAGTCAGCATTTTTTTGGGAGATATCTCTAAGACAAAGACCCGTTAGAGACAATCATAGAAATTCTCATAATAATCAGAATAATCAAAGCAACCAAGGGAACCCGAACAATCAAGTTCCATCAACTGTTTCTAACAACAATTCTTCGAGCAATCATCAGAACTCTGGAAAGAAGCCCTATAAAAACAATAGAAATAGAAGACCGCACAATAGGAACCAATCCGAGTCAAAAAATTCTGATTCTTCCTCTGATTCTTTCAAAGAAGAAAAAAGTCCTGAATAGTTTCTAACTCATTTACACTCTAATCTCATGTTACTTGGAACTGGATTAGAGTTTTTGTTCCCTTATTCCCATTACCTAAAGATTTTATCAATTTACCCTTAATTTGCTTAGTAAGAATATCAATGAGCTTTAATCCAAAAGTTGAGACTTTGGACTTTCCATCTTCTTCTGAATCGTAGCCTATACCGTTATCTTCAACGGAAATTTGGTAAAGTTTGGGCTCTAAACGCTCTCCTTTTATGTTGATTCTTCCCTGAGTTAATGTTAATGGAAATGCATGTTTATAACAATTTGTAAGTAGTTCGTTTAAGATAATTCCAACTGGGTACAAAGTATTTGTAGCACAAACCACATCTTCTAGATCAACTAAGAACTCTGCATTTTTCATAGGAAATGAAGTTGTTAACTCAACCAAGAGAGAATTCAAATATTCTTTTAGACTAATATCATTAAAATTTTTGCTCTCAAACAATTTCTCATAAATTATCATCATACTCATGATTCTTTTTCTGGCTTCTTGAAGAGATGTTTTGGCATTTTCTTCTGTAATTTCTTCTTCTTCAAGATACAGAAGTGAAGAAATAGTTGCCATATTGTTCTTCACTCTATGGTGAATTTCCTTAAGCAGAACTTCCTTTTCATTTAATAGTTTAAGATTGGTTTCCTCAGATTCTTTAACTTTTGTAATATCAATAGCCGAGCATATAAGTCCCAAAATCTTTCCATCATTATCACGGATTGGAGAATTATACCAATTACAAAGAATTCTTTCTCCATTTTTATTGATCACATAATTTGTATATTCTAATGTATCAGTTTCTGAATCTATTAAATTAGGAATATTTTTGACATTATTTAAATCTTCAGGTGCAACAACTAAAGAAATAACATCTTTGCCAATCACATCTGCTTCTTTGAATCCAAACACTTTTTCGCACATTAAATTCCATTTAAGAATTTTAAAATCTAAATCTATGAAAGTGCAAATAATTGGCATTTGATTGAATTGCAGTTCTTGGATTTGAGATTTTTCTTTCAGAGCCAAAGAGATTGATTTCATTTGGCTTATATTTTCAGCAAAACCAACAAGATTGTAAACATTAGAATTTTCATCCTTGATGGGATATAGTCTAGCTTGAAGCCATTTTATTTCACCTTGTTTATTGATGATGCGATATTGGAAATTGGTTTCAGCTTTAGTGTTTAAAGTAACTTCATAATTTTCTTGAACTATTTTTAAGTCTTCTCTATAGACTGCTTCTAGAAATTTTAATTTATTATCATAAAGTTCCTCAGGAGAAAATCCAAAAAGATTCTCAACACTTGGAGTTATATAGAGGATAGTTTGATTGATTGTGTCTTCTATCCAGAATATTTCATTGATATTTTTAGTAATAAGATTAAATTTTAATTCATTCTCTTTTAATTTTTTCTTAGTAAAATAAAGTTCCAAAGCCATCTCTAAGTTTGATATAAGTATGTGCTCTCCTGAAGATTTAAGAATAAAGCCATATCTATGAACATCTTGTATTTTCTGAAGAGTAGTTATATCAGAATGACCAGAATGAAATACTACAGGTAGATCTCTATTCTCCAAGATGAATTTTGCAGCCTCAACACCATTCATTCCTTGCCCGAGTTCAATATCCATAAGCACCAGAACTATATCCTTATTTCCTTGGATTTTGAGAATAGCATCTTCCCCAGAGTGGCTTGAAATTGGTGTGTAACCATATTTTTCCAAGATAAGGCAAGTCATCATAGACTGAAGAGGTTCGTCATCTACAACAAGAATAGTAATATTGCTCAAAAATTTCATGATTTTAGTTTATAATAAAAAAAGTAATGTAGGGAATTCCGAAATCATACGACTATCTCATTACAGGTAAATGGATTTTTTTAATTTGAATTAAATTTTTTTATCTCACTGCTGATCCGCAAATAACTCCATTTTTCATCAAAAAACATTAAAAAAGATAGATTTCTTATCAAAATCTTAAGATTAATTACAGTCTTTTGATTTCCGATATCTTTAATGTAAAAAGAAATAGACCAACACACCAGACAGACATACAGGAAGCAAGGATGCATCCTGAATGTTGATCAAGTTTCAAGGAGGAAACCATGATCATCAACCACAACTTATCTGCGATCAATTCGCACCGAGTTCTAAAGTTTCAAAACGACGAAGTTTCAAAAAACATGGAAGTATTATCTTCTGGGATGCGTATCAACCGCGCCGGAGATGATGCATCTGGCTTAGCCGTTTCTGAAAAAATGAGAACTCAGGTTAAAGGTTTAAGACAAGCTGAAAGAAACGCTGAGGACGGTATGTCTATGATTCAGACTACTGAAGGATACATTCAAGAAATGAATGATATCATCCAAAGAGTTAGAGTACTTGCGATCCAATCTTCTAACGGTATTTATACTCAAGAAGATCGTCAAATGATTCAAGTTGAGGTTTCTCAGCTCGTTGATGAGGTAGATCGAATCGCTTCTCAAGCAGAATTCAATAAAATGAATCTATTGCAAGGTGATTTCGCTCGAGGTTCTCGTTCTGCATCTATGTGGTTTCACATTGGACCAAACCAGCACCAAAGAGAACGTGTATTTATCGCAACAATGACAGCTAGATCACTCTCCTTGAAAAAAGAAGACAACTCTCTAATTACGCTTTCCACGGCTGATTTCGCGAACGAAGCGATCGGAACTTTGGATGAGGCTCTTTACAAAATAAACAAACAAAGAGCTAACTTGGGAGCGTATTTCAATAGGCTAGAGCATGCGACTAAAGGTCTCATGAATGCTTATGAAAATACTCAAGCATCTGAATCAAGAATCAGAGACGCTGATATGGCTGAAGAAACTGTAGCATTCACCAAGAATCAAATTCTAGTTCAATCTGGAACTGCGATGCTTGCTCAAGCTAACGTTAGACCACAGTCCGTATTATCTCTACTTCGATAATCCGGTAACTAAAACCGCCAAGGGTAAATTCTCTTGGTGGTTCTCCAAAAAAAACTTAGGCAAAACTATCCTTAGGATAGCTTTGCCTTTTTTTGTTTTAATTGTAATATTATTATAAATCAATATAGTAAAATATAATCTATATTAAATCTTTAGTATTTTTTATTTTTTTTATAAAAAATTTACTAAAAAATAATTTTCCATTGACTTCATTGGAGTATTATGTACTGTTATGGTATAAAGGGGAATATTAAATAGAATAAATCCTTTGGCGCATGATTCTATGTCGGGCTGCTTCTCCCCTTTGCAGCCGGACATGGAATGTCCGACTAACTTTAATAAAGTTAATGTTAGTTAGCAAAGGAGTGTGAAAGATGATTATCAATCACAATTTAAGCTCGATCAATGCGCATCGAGCTTTAAAGTTCAATCAGTGGGAAGTAGATAAGACTATGAAGAATTTATCTTCCGGGATGAGAATAAACTCATCGGGAGATGATGCTTCGGGTCTTGCTGTTTCGGAGAAATTAAGAACTCAAATTAGAGGTCTTAGACAAGCAGAGCGAAATGCAGAGGATGGAATGAGTTTCATTCAGACTGCGGAAGGTTTTCTGGATCAATCGGCTCAAATCATCCAGAGAATTCGGGTTCTATCTGTTCAATCTTCGAATGGAATTTACTCCCCAGAGGATAGGCAGATGATTCAAGTAGAAGTTTCTGCTTTGGTGGATGAGATCGATCGGATTGCATCTCAAGCTGAATTCAATAAATTCAGACTTTTTGATGGGCAATTTGCTCGAACTTCTAAGGATGCTTCTATGTGGTTTCACATGGGACCTAACCAACACCAGAGAGAGAGGTTCTATATTGGAACTATGACCTCAAGGGCATTGAAGATGGTCGGTGACGATGGACGTCCCATTTCTCTTTCAACACCAGAGAAAGCGGATAATGTTATCGGAATCGCAGATGCGGCTTTGACAAAGATCATGAAGCAGCGTGCGGACATGGGTGCTTATTACAACCGTATGGAATATACTTCCAAAGGTTTAATGGCAGCTTATGAAAACATGCAAGCATCAGAATCTAGAATCAGAGATGCGGATATGGCAGAAGAGATGGTTGCGTTTACAACAAAACAAATATTAGTGCAGAGTGGTACGGCGATGCTCGCGCAATCAAATATGAAGCCAACTTCAGTGTTAAAACTATTAAATGGAATTTAAGTTCCTTTAATAGAAAAGGTGATCCCCCTGGCTCATTAAAAGAGTCAGGGTTTTTTTAGTCTCCCCAGTTATCTTTTATTTCCGATCCAGAATAGAT
>PEQN01000056.1 GCA_002786225.1 Leptospira sp.
ATAAAGATATAAAATAAGATCCTATCAAAAACAAGAAAGAATAATAGGCTCTCTTATTATTAGTGAACTTTCGAATTCTCTTCTTAGTATTCGGATTTAACATATCAATCAAAATCTATCCTTGGATCTATTAAAACATAACAAACATCAGAAAGTATTTTTCCTAGTAAGCCTATCAAAGATTGAACGAGCAATAAACCCATCATAAGATCTGTATCCCGCTCTCGAACAGCCTCAAAGCTTAAATTGCCCATACCATCAATATTAAAAACCAATTCAATAAATAAGGAACCAGCAAAAATCAAAGAGAGATTACTTCCAAAACCTGTGGCTATGGGTATGAGAGAATTTCGAAAGGCATGATTTAAGATAGCATCTTTGAAACTTAAACCTTTTGCGAGAGCTGTCCTAACATATTCCTTAGAAATTTGCTCTAGAAGAGAATTCTTCATGAGAAGTGTCAAGACTGCAAAGGAACCTGAAACATAACAAATAACTGGTAGAAACATGTGACTGATACGGTCATTCACCTTTCCCCAGAAACTAAGCTCTTCATAGTAATCGGAAATCTCATGACCAAGGGGAAAGAAAGAAAAAACTTCCCCAGATGCGAAAACATAAAGAAGTAGCATGGCTAAGGCGAAGACGGGAATTGAATATGCAAAAAATATTGTAAAACTTGTCCACAAATCAAATGCCTGCCCATGCTTTAAAGCCTTAAAGATTCCCAAAGGTATACAAATTAAATAGGAAAGAAAAAAACCAGAAAGTCCAAAGATCAAAGAAACTGGCATCTTTTCTAGAATAAGATCGGTAACTTCTTTGGAATGAAGTCTAGATTCACCCAAATTAAAAACAATAACATCGGATAACCAATAGGCATAAGCAATGTAGATTGGTTTATCTAAGTGCAATCTTTTCCTTAAGAGTTCCACCTCTTCTTGAGAAATTTGTTTGGTACTTGCACCAGAAATATTTGCAACACCCTTGATCTTAGCAATCTCTCTATCCAAGGGGCCCCCAGGTGCAAGATTAGAAATTAAGAATACAATAAATGTAATACCTAATAAGGTTGGAAAAATCAAAAGCACTCTCTTAATAAAATAATGAAGCATGTTTTATTTATATCCTTTCAATTCCAAGTAACCTTTTCCATTCACTGGCTTACCATTTCGCATTCCCTTGACTCGAACTCCACCTTCCCAATAGGCTAAGCCTGTTGATTTTCTAGCATCAAACTCCTGTTCATAAAAAATTGGTTCTATAACCAAATCTAAATTCTCTGACTTTGAGCTCAGATTCCAAACCATAGGATAGACTTTTTTGGTGAGAGGGCTCTTCCATGTTTTATTTGTTTGAGCCTGAAAAATTATATCAGAGGTGGGATCAAAGGTTTTTATTTTAGAATACTCATACTTACTTGCAAAAACTTCCGAAGCACTTACTTTGTCTTTTCGAAATCGAAAAGCCATCCAATCACTTCCATCTTCCAAGCTAAAGCCTACCCAATCCCAAGAATTATCTTGATCAGAAAGACCTGCCCTACTCCACTCATGATCCAACCAAGAAACTTGATTCTCAGAGATCTGAAACGACTTACCATTCAAAGTAATCTTTCCAAGGGTTGGAATTCTGGTAATACTGTAATAGTTTGATACAAATTTAGGATCTAAGTAGGATTTCCTAGATATTCCCTTATCTCCATGAATTAATTTATTTCCTAAATGCGTCAAAACCTTTAACTCAACCGCTATGCTTGAATTCTCCTTAGGTCTTGCTGAGATATCATAGCTTCCATCTTGGTTCATTTTTATCTGAAAGTTTTCAACACGGATTGTATTTTGGTCATAAAATGCAAGACCACCAATTTTTCGTCCTAAGATTTGGGAAGAATAGTGCTTTTTGTTCGTAAAATCGGAAATGGCAAAATGGACTGGAAAAACTTCAATAGAAGTTTTCGATTTCTGATTGGTGCTTCTTGCCCGAAAAAAGCTTAATTCCATGCCAACTTCCTGCTCATTCTTTAGCTTATAATGCCCAACGATATAGACCCATTCAAGATCATATTCAGAATGAAAACTCTGGTCATTAGGAAATTCTATTGAATGCAGAGAGGAAGAGCCCACAAGGGAATTAAGAATTAATAGTATAACAAAAATAAGCTTGTCTTTTCCAGAGTATTTTTTCATTTTTCTTCAATGGACTCTAGTAGTGAATGCAATTCCTTGAGTCTTGGAAATTTTGGAAAAGACTTACGAAGCCTTTCTATAGCAAGAGCAAGTTTACTTGGATCATCTTTCTTAAAGTAAGTCCAAGCCAAATTATAATGTATAGAAGGATGGGCATCATTCATATACAAGGATTTCTTAAGTTCAATTTCCGCCTTATCATATTCCTGTATCATAAAATAACAATATCCAAGTATATTATGGGTTTCGAAATTATGCAGCTTATAAGAACTATATTCTTCCAGAAAGTGAATTGCTTCTTTGTACTTTTTCTCCCTGGCAAGAGACTTACAAAGCAGTAGAATGGTTTTTAAATCTCTTGGAAGTATAGTATGAGCTTCTTTTAAATAGTTGGAAGCTAGAGTAAAATATTTCTTTTTGTATTCTATCTTAGCTGACTTAACAAGATTCTCAAACTTAGGAAATTCGGAACTTAAGGAAAAACCCAGAATAGTAATGTCATCCATTTGGTCTGTGCCCATACAAAATTCATGGTGCTTACGAGAAATATATTCAATAGACTCTTGGATATCCATATCCACAGTTTCTTCAATTATCTCGAGAAGCCTATCATCTCCAAATGGTTCCCCCTCATCATTCTCCGCTTCTGTCAAACCATCCGTATAAAGAAATACCTTGTCTCCTGGCTCTAAGACAACTTGATTGTCTTCGTAATGGTCACTTGCCTCAGGAAACATACCCAAGAAAGTTCCTTCTCCATGCAACAAACTAGCTTTGGAAGTCTTACCACTTAGTAAAATAGGGCGCGGGTGTCCTGCTATAGAATATGTGATCTTATAATTCTTGTCTATCACTGCATAAATACAAGTAGTATAGCCTTGTTGCATCAAAAGTTCTAGCAGATCACGGTTAATATTTTTAAAGATGGAACTTGGAGATGGACTTCGGTATTTATTAAAGAGCATTTTCGAAAGTGCGGTTATAAATGCAGCAGGTACACCATGTCCGGAAACATCACATATTGCGACTCCAATTTTATCTTCATCAATGGGGAAGTAATCATAATAATCACCACTCACTTCTTGCATAGGACTGAAGTGATTCCAGAACTGAATTCCCTTCCAATCAGGAATGGTCTGGGGAATAATTCCTTTCTGAATGTTCTTAGCTAATTTAAGATCCTTGGCTATAGATTTTTGTTTTAACTCTAGTTCGGTTTTGAATCTTTTCAAGATTTCGACAGCTGCTTCTAAGTCTCTATTCTCAAGTGCTAGCTCTCTGGATTTTGTTATTACGCTTGCCACATTGATAACAGAAAGATCTTGAGAATCTGATTCGGTTTCCCTTGAAATCACAAATGACTTCTGGGCTTTGGAGAGTTCATCATGGCTTAAGAAGGTTCGAGAAAGCTTTGTTCTAGTTGGAGTCCACTGCATCTCATAGATATTTCTCTCTGAACCAAATTGGATCTTCTCTCCCAAGTCCTTATGAGAGGTATGAATTCCCATAAGTCTTGTTTCTCGTAAATGCGTGCGTGCATCTTCGAGTTCAAATAAAAGAGCAAGACCATCCAGCATGCCCTTAAAGAAGATAACATCATACCATCTTTCTTTATAGGGTTCACGAAAATAAAATTGAAAGGTTGCTCTTGATTCGCTTAGGTCAATGATATCCAAGTAAACCGTTCTAGTTAGCTTAGATAGAAGAACTGGAAACCTGGCTATTAATTCTTGAATCTGCAAAGAAGATTCGTTAGTTGGTAAAAGTTCATAAGATTGAGATAGAAAAGTCTCTTTACCTAATTGGTAGATTGCTGGAGAAATGTCCTCAAGACTAGCTAGGTAGTTGAAGATCTTGTCCTCTAATTCTTGTGGAATCCAGAGGTTTTTATCATTTAAAATTTTTCCAAAGGAATCATCATCCAAAAAGTCCGAAAAAGGATTAAGCGAATCAATTTTCCTTTCACTGATAAAATATTGCATTATTCCAGAAACTCTTTTCGCAGAAATTTCTGGGCGATTGAACCAGGTAGGAAGATTTGAATTTTCTATTGACATAAGTTAATAAGAAGAGTCCCTAGTAGGTGGCATTATGGAATATTTAAAAATTGTCTTTGCATTCATACTTTGTTTCTTCATCTACCTTGTGATTCCCATAGAATCTAAATCTAGCATAGAATACAACCTCCCGAGTGAACCACTACAAGTTTACAATTATTTGACCTCTTCTTATTTCCCAAGAAGTATAATTGGTCCTGGACTAAGTAAAGAAATTCTTAAAGAAAATGAAAAAGTACAAATTGAAGTCATAGAATCAGTAGTACCTTTCAAATTTGCATTAGAGATTAAAAGTTCAAGTAGATTTTCCCAGGTTTCTTATTTTTATACTTTGGAGCAGAATACGGAAGGAGGCACTCATTTAAAAGTGCAGCATACATGGACGCCCCAGCCTGGCTTGTATGGAACTCTCATGAATCGATTCTTTTATAAACAAGAAAATGATAGAAATCTTGCAACTGAAAGGGAAGTTCTACTTTCTCAGTGGAAGTAAGTTTTTAAACCTTATTCCACCCTAACCTTGATTCCTCCCCACCGCAAACCATGACCAAGATGTCAAAACCAAGGCTAGCATCTTATCTTTGCTTACTGCCAGGATTTTATCTTTTCGCTCGCTACATCCTATCACAACTTCAGAACTGCACAGAGAACTGGCTACTTGGTTGGGATCCCAGTGCAAGGTTTTCGATCTCCCTTCAGATGGCTGCTGGTATCCGAGAGGGAAATCTCTGGAAGCCTTTATGGCTGTTTCTAGATTCTCCCACCTGGCCTGGGCTTAGAAGTTTCCTAGAAGCCTTAGGGATACTTTTCTTGGGAGCTGATTCTAAGATAAATACTCACCTAACCTTATTTACATTCTTTGCTCTCATCCTAGTCTCTCATTATATCCTTTATAAAAGCATTCGATCTTGGTTCATGATTGCAATATTATGCTTTGGTTTCGATTGGATGCTTTTTCAGACCGAACCGATTTTAATCTATGCCAATACGGGAATGCTAGAAATTCAAGGTGCCGTATTTTTTTTGTTATGCGTAGAAGCCTTCTATCAACTTCAGAAAACTTCCAATTGGAATTCGCAGAATTTGTGGTTTTTTAGCCTAGCAAGCCTACTGCTTCTTTTTACAAAATATCCTTATGCCTTGCAGTTTTTAATAGCACTCTTGTTTTTTTTCTTTCTGCAAAATTTCACAGAGACAAAATCTTTTCTGAAGAAATACCTTCAATGGTTCTTCTGGGAAGCGAGCAGGAGGATGCTACTTCCCTTCCTTATTGTACTATTCATTATCTTAATCCTTGGAGGGATAGGATGGATAGCAATACCAAATAAAAATACCATCCATCTCATTCAGCTCTTCTCGATTATATTAGTAATCGATACCAACCATTTCTTCCTCTTAGAATCCAAAGATTCTTCCAGGACAGTCTTTACAGAAAAGCTAAGAAAACTTTGGCTCTGGATCTTCCTTCCAAGCTTAGCCTGGATATTAATACATCCCGATAGATTTGCTTCTTTATTCCCTACAGTAAAACTTGAACAAGGGGAGAATGATCTTTTCTTATTTCTTTCTTCTTTGTATGGGGATCTTCCTCTTCATTTTTCATTGATTTTAATTGCTATTCTTTATTCTATTCTACTCGGAAGTAAAAATCGGAAACGTTTGAGGCGATCTAAATTCTTCTTCTATATGAGCTTAGCTGTTTTAGTTATTGTAGGACAAAGACTACTCACTTCCAACCAACAAGCAAGACATATCTACCATGTGTATCCAGTATTGCTTTTATCTATCTTGTTTTTGTTTCAGGAATTAGCTTTGTATATTAATGTCTACCTTAGAAAAGGCTTATGGAAGGTCTATAATAGTAGGTGTAAAAATACAACCAACCTTGTCTTTCAATGGCTTACCCTCATCTTACAATTCTTCATCCTAATCTTGCTAGTTGGAGTGAGCTATTTTTATTTGCCTCATTTCTTCCAAGAAAAAAACCAAAATATTTGTTATGTGGAAAAAAAATACGATGTCTCTGCCATTCCTAGATGGATACAGGAAATTCAGCCAAGATACTTGCTGGATGGGACTGTCTTACTCAATGATCTTCCCAAAAATCATATCAACCGCGCAGATTCCCAATTGATAATAGAATCTTATGCCTACGAGAATAAAATTAAGTTAACTGTTAACTCTAAGCTTAGCGATATTAATAATTGGAATCAGTTGATTCGTATCTCAAGCTCCTGTTCAGAAATGGAGACCATTTCTCAATTGAGAAGGCTTTCTGAGGCTGATATAAAGTTGCAATTTGTACAAAAAGAAGAATTCCCATCTAAGCAAGAAGGTCTAGCTGCCTGCATAGAACAGTACAACTTGCTTGAAGAATACTAGTTTTTAGATTGATAGCAGATGAATCTTAGATCCTATTTGTTACAAAGCTAAATGAATCAGACTTATTTTTTCTCTAGTAAAATAGAAGAAAAAACCATCATACCCTCAGCTCGACCAAGAGAACCCATACCTTCCATAGTAGTTGCCTTCACAGAGACTTGGGGAACAGTAATATTCATTATTTCTGCTATAGAACTTCGAATGCGATCCCTATAAGGTGCAATCTTAGGTTTTTCTGCAACAATGGTTATATCTAGATTGCAGATATGGAATTTTCTTTCTTGCATAAGCTCTACCGCCTTACGAACGATAATCTTTGAATCCATATCTTTCAGGCTCATATCTGTGTCTGGGAAATGATCCCCTATATCACCAAGTGCCAAGGCTCCTAAAATAGAATCAGAAATACTATGAAGAACAATATCAGCATCACTATGTCCCAGGAGAGCAAGTTCAGTATCAATCTCCACTCCACCAAGAATCAAAGGACGTATCCTTTCCATCACTAATTTATGAAAATCAATTCCATTTCCAATTCGAAACATAGCTACCTCGGCTCTCTCTATATGAATCTATTTCTTTTTGTAAGAGATCTCAAGCATTCTTTGAACTGATTTTTGAGCAAGAGAAATGATCTCTTTATCAAGAAGAATTTCGAATTTTTCTTCAAGCAAGCTTGCTTTAATTTTCTCTAAGGTTATCTTCTTCATATGGGGACAGGTCTGGCAGGTTGAGACAAAATGTTTCTCAGGGAATTCTATTCTAAGATTATCACCCATAGAACATTCTGTAATCAGAAGTATATTTTTAGAAGGTGCTTTACGAACAAATTCTATCATTTGAGAAGTTGAACCAGAAAAATCGGAACGATCTACAACTTCCCTAGAGCACTCTGGATGAGAAATCACCGTGACATCTCCTCCCATCCTTTGCCGAGTAATCTCTATATCCATAGGTGTATACATTTCGTGAACCATGCATCTACCTGGATGGGAAATAATTTTTTTCTTTGTATGTTTTCTAACATTATCCGCTAGGTATTCATCAGGTAGAAAGATGACGGTATCCGAATCTAAAGACTCTACAATTTGTAAGGCATTGGCTGAGGTACAACAAATATCAGTCTCAGCCTTTACCTCAGCAGAACAGTTTACGTAAGTTACAACTGGTACTCCCTTGTATTGATTTTTCAGCTTTTGGACATCTTCTCTAGTGATGGACTCGGCTAGTGAACAGCCTGCTTTTAGATCAGCTATCAATACTTTTTTCTCAGGAGAAAGAATCTTTGCTGTCTCTGCCATGAAGTGAACTCCATTGAAGAGGACAATATCTGCTGTGGTTTCAGCAGCTGCCTTAGAGAGATAGAGAGAGTCACCAACTATATCAGAAACTCCATAGAAAACATCTGGGGTCATATAGTTATGGCCCAAAATAACAGCATTTTTATCCCTTTTGATTTGGTTGATCTCTTCGATCAGAGGGAGCATGGTTTTGATTTCGGAAGGGATATAAATTTGCTCTAGTTTTTGGATGGTTTGGTCTATTGTATATGCTGTCATTTGTATTTCCTTGGAACCATTTTAAAATAAAATTGGTAATACATTTACATGAACATTTTGAAAGAAAGGCGAGGTCTCTAAAAAGCTCATTAATTGTTCATCTTAGTTTTTAGACTAAGCATGGATTGTAAAATTTTTTTTCTGAGTTGACAGAATCAACAATTCTTAGTAAAATTCCAAGGTAGGTTTTATTTTCAGAGGTATATATGAATTTCAGCAAGATTTTGAGTTTTCTATCCCTACTTTGGGTAATTTCATGTGCAAGTGGAGCAGAAAGGCTTGATTTAACTACGGATTTAGTCTCAGATTCCGGTGGACTAACTAGCCAAGAATTAGGAAAGGCAGCTCTTAGATTTGGTGATGAAATTGGAGCTTATTTCAAAGAAAACCCGAGAGAAGAAGGAATCTTCCTAGCTCATTTTCCAACCAGAAACAATACTACCGAACAGATTGCTACAGAATTTTTTGATAATACCTTCGTCTCACAACTCATCAAGAATAAAATTTATACTGTTAGAACCAATACTCGTGAAAAGTCCATCAACGAAATGACTTTCAGCTTAACAGGCATGACTTCCAATCGACTTTCCTTAGGAAAGATGAAATCACCGAATTTCTTTGTTCGATGTGATATAGATGAAAATGTCTTCACTGTTAAAGGTGATAGAATTGTTGAACAAACCGTTAACATTGAATTGGTGGAAGTTGAAACCAATATAGCAATATGGAATGAAAGAGTAGCTTATCGAAAGAAGGCTGTAGTTGGAAATAGAGGGGTTGGTTGGTAACCAATTCTAAACATAGTTGAAAATCCTTTATTACCTATCCTTAGTACTAGTTCTTCATTGTGCCACTAACTATGCCTCTATCATTAAAGATACCGAGAAGGCATACTATGCAGGCAATTATGATGCTGCCATTCCTCAGATTCGCACCCTAGCAACAGAATCTGACAACAAAGATAGACTACTCTATCTTATGGAAGCGGGAATGATCTTTCATACCAAGGGAGATTATGATTCATCGATTAAGGCATTTAAAGAAGCCGAACAGCTAGCAGATAACATCAAAGTCAGTATCACAAGACAAGGACTTTCTTTCTTACTCAGTGATAACGAAAGTAATTTTACAGGAGAGGATTTTGAAAGAGTTCTTATTAAATTTTATATAGCACTGAATTATATTTTTCTAAATCAATACGAAAATGCAAAAATTTACTTTCGAAGACTTGATATAGAACTTAGAGAAATGAAATTCGTTCAAGGAAAATACAAACAAAACCTTTGTGCTAGGTATTTAGATGCAATACTTTCAGAAAGCTTAGGAAGATACAATGATGCTCGTGTTCAGTATAAAAATATCCAAGAAATCGCACCTGAACTTGTTCAAATAAAAGGGGATCGTTATGTTCTTGCAGTAAAGGAAAATGATGCAGGCGATATGGCAAAATTGGCGGATGGAAAGTCCTATGTCAATGCTTACAACCCAAGCATGTCACCTGTTCCCTACTCGCAAGAAATGGGTGAGGTAATTATCATCAACCAAGCGGGCAAGGCTGCAACGAAAGAATCTAGAGGAAAGATTCTCAATGATGAAAAGTTTACGCTAGCTATGCGAGGAGCCCTAGAAGGAGCTATCCGAGCAAAAGGTGGAGGCTTATCTATGGGAGGGGTTGTAGCAGCCTTATCTATCGCCGAAAATCCAATACCTATCTATACTAAAAGAGATGAAGAATCCGCTAAGGAAAAACCTGTCTACCTCAATGGCAAGAATATAGGACAGACTACTATCTATAATGATTATTCTGATACAGCCATGCAAAACTTTAACGAGAATTATAATACAATTGTAACCAAAAACGTAGCATCTATAGCTGTAAAAATGGTAGCCGCCGCTGTTGCCAGTGAAGCCTTAGCTCAATCCTTTGAACGAGGTAAAAATAAGGACAATGGGAGTGCAGCCTTAGTTGGTGGTTTGGTTCGTTTGGGTGCTGGAGCTTTAGCTGGTTATGCAGCGTCTCAAACCATAGCACCAGATCTTAGGAGTTGGAGACTTCTTCCCTCTAACTACCAAATAAAACGACTTCATTTGAAACCTGGAACCTACAAAATTTCTATCCCTGGTGGAAAGCTTCCTGATGGAAGCGAGAAAGCGGAAGTAATTGTAGAATCTGGAAAGCAAATCTTTCTTAATTTTAGAACCTACAATCGTGGTTAAGATTGTAGGGTAAAATCTATCTTCCTAAACAACCAAAGTCTTCGGTGATTGAAGAATTTCCGTCCAAGATTTCATGGATTGTTGAAAGCCTGCCTTCGATTGTTCGATTCTTATTTTCCAAGTTAGCTTGTCATCTTTTTTAAGATTGGATTTGTGTTGCTTGTATTCATCTTGGAGAGATAGAAATTTAGCTTTTGCATCCATAACCTCTGACCTGAGCTTGGGAAGAGCTTCCAACCATTCCTTGGCAAGAACCATATTCGATTTTTGGTAATTGATTATGGTGTATTTTTCCTTCAAGAAAAGGGACTTCTGAAGAATCTTCTCATCCGAGACTTCTCGTAAATTTTTTGTTAGGTGAATAAATGATAAGAAGCGAATGATCCATTTGGATGGATCATAGTCGTACCATCGAATCCCATTTCTATAATCAGCTTGGAATTCATGATGAAAATTGTGATAGCCTTCTCCAAAAGTAAGTATTGCTATCCACCAGGAATTACGTGCAGTTTGCTCTTCACCAAATGGCTGTTCTCCGAAAGTATGGCAAAGTGAATTGATAAAGAAAGTAGATTGGTGAACCACTGCAATTCTAAGAGCTCCCGAAATTAAGACCCCTTCCCAGAAAGAACCCCATAGCATATGCAAGAGCCCAGGAAAAATAAATCCTGCAAATATAGCTATTGTTAGGTAGTAATCATGTTGGAATTTGATGATAGGATCTGCAAGAAGATCTTGGACATTGTGTTGGGTATACTTGCGCTTTTGCAAGAGCCAACCCATATGGGCATACCAAAACCCTTTCTTGATAGAATAAGGGTCTTTGTCCGTATCTACAAATTTGTGGTGAACTCTATGGTCTTCGCACCATTCTATGGCGGAGGCTTGGAAGGTAGCCGCCCCAAAAAAGAGCAACCATACTTTCACAGGCAAGGATGCCTCATAACTTTTGTGAGAGAACAATCTGTGGTAGCCTACAGTAATACCAGTTCCCGTTGCAAAAATAAAAAAAGCAAAACTCATCCAAGAAAGATATGGAATTCCACCTTGAGAAAGGTAGTAAAATAAACCAGCTAGTCCAAACAGAGGAGTTAAAAAGAGAAATACACTGGTGACCCAATCAATTCCCTCGTGGAAATCTTTTGCTGGTGCTGGAGTAGAATTAGAAACAATTTGTTGATTCATGATACCTCATACCGAACAGTGTTCGGTTTATTCACTTATACCCTTTTTGAGTAAAAAGAAGTAGAAAGGTTGCAAAAAAAGAAATCTTTCTTACAAAGAAAGAATGAATACCATTCTCATCGGCGGCTCAGGTCTTATCGGAAGCCATATCATCTCCTTGTTTCCCTCCGTCTTTCCTAAGGACAAATTGATCTGTCTGCTAAGAAGTCTTCCTGAAGATGAATCAAATCCATCTGCTTCGAATCAAAAAAAGAATCCAAATGTAGTAAGCATGCTTTTCGATTTTGAAAATCCCCAAGCGATTGAGAAACTCAACTGGAATAATGTGGACTCCCTTCTTTGCACCTTAGGAACTACTATCAAGAAAGCAGGAAGCAAGCAGCAGTTTGAAAAAGTCGACTATGCCTACCCTCTTGCTTTTGCCCAAGCTGCAAAAAAACATAAGGTTCCTTACTTTTCTATAGTAACAGCCATGGGTGCAAGTAGCAACTCATCCATCTTCTACAACAAAGTCAAAGGCAAGTTAGAAGAAGAATTAGCGAAGCTAGAAATAGACCATCTTTCCATCTTCCAACCTTCCTTACTCATGGGTGAACGAAAAGAACTTAGACCAGTCGAAGAAATTGGAAAATGGGTTTCCATGCTCATGCCCTTTGGACTCTTTGGTTTGGAAAAATATCGACCCATTGAAGGACGACAGGTTGCAATTGCCATTTTACGGAAGTTAAAGCAAGACAAAGAAACAAACAAGAATCTGAAGCAAACTTCTCCGAATAAGATTTCTCCGAGCAAGGCAAAAATTAAATCTCAGCTAGAAATCATTGAATCGGACGCCATAGCAGCCTTAGGCAATGAATGACAAATAGAAAAATCGTATTGCTTATCTTACTTGTTTTATTTCCAGTTAGGAAATTTTTATCAGCACCTATAGACCAAAGATATTCATCTGATCAAAAGCGATACGGATTATTGAATCAAAGGCAGGCAATAGGCAAAGAATGGCTAACATTCATGCCGGGCATACAATATAGATCCACCAATTTAGTAATCTCATCTCCGAGTGGAAGCAAGCTAAGAATGCCTGATGAAGAAATCAATGAAACTCGCTTCTTTATGGATATAAAATCAAAAGATTTTCACTTGGGAGAGTTCTGGGGAGCCTATCTTCTCTACCAAAATATTCCTTTCCAGCTCGCCAAACAAAGTATAGATTCATCATGGGCTGGGAATTTTGCAACAGGTTCAGGTGTTGCTGCTTCAGGAAATCGAGTGCGAAACTTAGGAACAGAAGTAGAAGGTCGAATTGAATCCTTGCTACCCGTTTTTTATATAGGTGATAAAGAAAAAGAATTCTTTCGTATCGGTCTTGGCCTGGGTCCAAGCAAGGTACAATTCAGAGGAAATCCAGACTTCAATGATGGATTAAGTGAGTTAATTCCATTTGTTGGGCTATCAGGTTCAGATTCAATCTCTAGCAAAATAGATAGACTTGGTGAGATTGCCTTAATTCGAAGTGGTAGCCAGGAACAAGATACTATCAACTCCTATCTTTTATCTAACTTAAATGAAGGGAAGAATTTGGAAATTCTTACTCTCTACCAACTTTCCCAAGGTCAATTAGATATCTCTAAATTGAATCCTTCTACTCTCTTTCTTATCCAACAAATAACAGAAGGTCAACTTACAGCATTAGAAATCATTGGCCTTGCATCTTTAGGCAGAAGTGATATGAAATTCGAAGAGAAAAAAGTAGCAAGCTTTGCTTTCTTCTTCGAAGTACCCTTCTATGATGTAACTTTTCGATTTGGTTATGGTGGACCTATCTATTACCAAGAAAACTATAGAATTCGATTTCATAATATAGACCTATCAGCCTATATTCCCATTGATATCTAAAGATAAAGTGATTGATTGAAAAAAGATTTCTTAAACAATTTTAAACATAATTCTACTCTACCACAAAAGATTGAATTCTTAGATGGGTAGAGTAGAGCTTAATCCTATTTATTTGTTATAGTACAGTCTCCTGCACCAATTCCTGAATTTCCAACGAAGGTAATTTTACAATTTACATCATAGGTAAATTTATCACCGTTATAGGTCCTGGAAACATTTACACTACCACCACCAACACTTCCAGTAACAGCAACTTTACCTGTAAGAGTATCATTATAAGTTGCTTTGAAATTATATTCTGTAGCAGTTGCAGAGGTTGTTACATTTGATGAAACTGTCTTTACGGTTAAGTCAAGCGCTGAAACAATATTTACAGACTGAGCCTGTCCCCCGTTGATCGAGAGATTGCTAGATTTTGTGGTACTTGTTTCTTTTACAGTTAGATCTGCACTCAATCCTGTACCTGATGAAACCAAATTTTCGAATCTTACAGTATTGGTTCCGTCATAATTTATATCTCCATTAGAAATACTCGCCGTAAAGGATGGAAAATTGAAATAGTCAGCAGTTAATGTCTGGCATTTGTCAAGTTTTAAATCTCCCTTCATTGTTCCAGAATAACCTAGTCCCCCACCAGACCCAGAGAAACTGAAAGCAACTTGAAGATTGGATGTTGTGAATGTTCCAGAGTTTGCATTACCTGAAATACAATTTGCAGAACCAGAAAGTGTTGCAGAACATCCTGAATTATTACAGGTCCCCCCACCTACTTTGGAAAGAGCAGTTGGTATCACTAAATTATTGATTTTTTTATCTAAAGCAAATTTACTCACTTTTTGGTGGAGACTAGCCATCAATTGGTGTTTGCTTTTTGTATTTATGCCATTAAACGCAACATTGTTATTGCTTGCAGCAGTGCTAACGGCACTTGCTACTCCTGCAGTAGCACCACGAACTTGGCCTGCAGCCTTGGTAGCTGCCGCATTTGCTTGCCCGGAACTATAAAGATAGCCCAAAAGCAAAAAGTTAGCATCATCTTCGTCCTTGTCTTTTTTACATGTTGTTAAAGTTAGCAAGGCTAAACATATTGTTAAACTAAAACCCCATTGAATTTTAGAATTGTTCCAAAAACTTTTCATTTAAATCTCCTAAATTATTCATTTTTATACAGTATTTTTTTTATTAAAATCAAGATGCAATTGAACATTGTATGATATAATACAAATTAAAACAATAGAATATTTAATTTAAGATCATATATTCTTTACTTATTTAAAATTCTCTGGATGGCTTGCTTTTAGAAAGGCTTTCACATAGCCAGCTGGTATCACAAGACCAGTAGAATTACCAGCTTCGAAGCCAACTGTTGCCCTGTTGATTCCTATGATTCCACCTTCTAGGGTATAAACGGCTGCACCCGAGCAACCTGGAAAGGAAGTCCCCATCGTTTGTATATAAGGTATCGTAGGCATTCGAATATCAAAACCTGTTCGATCAGTATGAGAAATATAACCTTTCAGAAAGCTATTTGCAAGTCCCCATGAACTTCCAAATATGAAAATGGAATCATTTGTAGCTAACTCACTTCGATCAACCCATGAAATAGAAGGCAACTTTTTAGTTAGAGTCGATTTAAGCAATGCTAAATCCAACTTAGGTTCTGCTCTGACTAAGATTGCATCGTAAAACGTCTTGGAATCTTGTGATATACGTACACGATCCTCCCATCCTAATATAACATGGTTAGCTGTGAGAATATAGCCTTCCTCATCCAATAAAAGCCCTGTGCCTTTGGCTGTATCACTGATATGATAATGTATAGTTACACTTCGCTCTAAGGCGGAGTGTAACACGTTTTTTGAAGGTTCTGAATTGGATACAATTTTTGGATTGCAATTTAATAAATTGAAAATGAATAGTAGTAAAAAATAAAGCAAACATGTAGTGTGAAACATAGAAATTCTAGAAGACTCAGAAATTTATATACTTGTCAAATTGAAAAATCCATATCTCAGAAAATTTTAATCTGTGCAACTGCGAAGAAAAATTGATCCAGATATTTAAACCATTTTTGATGATTCACTTTTAAAATTTATATAGCTGAATCAGTAAATTAATTTAGTCCCTTTGATGCAAACACAGATCTATTCTAATTAAAAAATATTTTAAAAATTAGCAATTACACCC
>PEQN01000057.1 GCA_002786225.1 Leptospira sp.
TCTTTCACAAAATGAATTAATATTTATTATATACAATCATCCAATACTTTATTTTTCCATATTGAATATTTCAAGTCTCTTAATTCCAATAGGTATAATTGGATTTTTCTCCCATACACTTGGAAAGAATTTAATTAAGACTACACATGTTTTTCAAAAAATCAATCTCTGTATATTATTTGTATATTTCATTAACTACTATTTCATTTCAAATCCTGAAACATATTTTCTATCAGCAGTTATCAATCGCTTATTGCAAACTTTTTATTTTATAGAATTTTCTTATATTTTATTTCAATCTATTCAGTTGGGAAAAAACAGCGTAGAGGCTAGGATTTTTTCAATTGGAATTTTCTTCCTTCTTACATTTATTCTATCATTTATATTCTATCTTTTTATTTTTTTTGAATCAACTAAATTACCGATTTGGGGCTGTTTGCTCTTTCTTATATCAATGGGTGTTGCTTTGGAAAGAGACTTTCGCTTAAAACGACAAAAGTTGATTCTAATGAAAAAAGAATATGAAATCCAACAAAAAACTTTCCACCTAGCTCAACTGAGCCGATTGAAAGAAAAATTAAGTCCCCACTTCTTCTTCAACTCTCTAAATACTTTACATGCTTATACAAATTTAAATTCTAAATTAGCTAAAATTTCCATTGACTCTATGATTGAGAATTATAAATTTTTGGAAGAACATGTAGACTCCAATTTGGTTCCTTTTGATAAAGAATGGGAATTTACAAAAATCTATTGCCGCTTACAGAAAGTTAGGTATTTAGATAGATTAAAGATCAAATTTAAGAAATCGGGAGATTTTTCCAATATTTTAATTCCACCTCTTTCTATACAACCACTGATTGAGAATGCATTCAAACATGGATTTCAAAATTCCTCAGAAAGAATTTGGAAATTAAATATTGAAGCAGATATTATAAATAATCAAATTGATATCTCTATAAAAGATAACGGTTCTGGTTTAGAATACAAAGAAAATTATTTTCAAAGGTCTTTAGGTAATATCCAATTTAGGATAAATTATTTCTTTGAATCTAATTCAATAAAGATTTCGAATTTGGATTTGGGTGGTACAGGTATCCAGATTCAATATAGCCCCATACTTAAATCTCATTCTCATGATTGAAAATAAAATTAAAGTTTGTATAGCGGAAGATGAATACCCAGCCAGGGAACTTTTGTTAAAATTCATAAATAATAATGAACATTTACATTTAGTTAGCTATGCTGACAACGGGATGGATGCTGCTGAAATGTTACAAAAACATGAGTATGATTTGGCAATACTTGATATAAATCTCCCCCATTATTCAGGTATGGAAATATCAAAATTTTGCAAAAAAAATTCTTATCTAATTTTTGCTACAGCACTAAAAGAGCATGCAGTATCAGCTTATGATTTGGGTGCTATTGATTATCTGCTCAAACCTTATTCAGAAGAAAGATTTCATGCAGCCATCGATAGAGTTATACAGTTTTCACGTATTAAAAAGAATCAGCAAAACAAAACAACAGATTTAGGTTTTACGATTTATGAAAAGAATAATCATTATATCATCTCGTACAAGGAAATTATATATATTTCTTCCCACGGTAAGAAGACTGTAATCCATACGATTGCAAAAGATTATGAAATCAATAAATTGCTCAAAGAAGTTGAAAGTAAAATTCCAGCACAAATTTTCATAAGAATACACAAACAACTTATCGTTAACATTAATTTTATTTCTCATATTCAATACAATCAGGGTGGCTCTTATATTGCCTATTTAAAGGATGAAGACGAAACAGAACTTGCAATTGGACGTTCTTTTGCTAGCGATTTAAAGAAAGCATTGAACATCTAAGTAGCGATCATTCCTGAATGAGTAACACTTATTCTAAATCATGACGAAAAGACATGATTCTATGGTTTCAAACTTGACTTGCAGTTTTAGAATAAGTTTGATGACAGTAGATTAGGAAATCTCAGGAGCATTTTATGATTTTATTTTTTCTCTCTTTAAATAAGAAATTATCTACATCAATCAAATCCAAACAAAATAAGAAGTATTCTACTAAACATTTGAAAAAGGCTGCTGTTGCCATTGTATTCCTAATCTTTGTATCCTGCGCAACGAGCACAGCAGGATTGGTAACGAGCAATACTGCAATAGGTGATAGAAAATTTACTATTGTAGGGCCAGTTAAAGATAAAATATCTTGGTATACTCTAGACATTGGTTTTATAGGACTTCCACTCGAAGAGCCACCTATAGAAGAGTTCACACAAAATCTAATAACTCAAAATAATGCAGATGCTCTAATTAATATTAGATACTGGAATGAAAAGTCAGTCTTTTTGTTTATAACTAAAAATACTTTTGGCTTAAATGCTGAAGCAATCAAATGGGAAGAAATTCCAGTAGTAACGAATCCTAAAACTAAGAAATGAAAACTAAGATCAGTCTAATTCTTTACTTTTGTATTCTTACCATCTCCTGTGTGGGTGATGGTAAGGTAAGAGACATTTCCATACAGCCTGAGGCAACTCGAATCTTGAGTTCCAATTATGAGATCTTAGGTTCATCCATAGGTGAAAGTTCTACATTTTATATTTTAGGATTCATTCCAATCACAACTGAAATTAGTATGGATTATGCTTTGAGCCAAGCTGTTCAGAAAATTCCCAACGGACAAACTATGGTAGATTTAAAAGTCTGGCACGAAACCAGGTATTTTTTCCCGCTTGGAACAGTAAGTGTTCTAAAAGTAAGAGGAAATGTTATTGGAAAAAAGGCGGAGGCAAAATGACTTTTCGAACTATTCATACTTCTCCATCAAAACATCCTTGGAGACAAATTAAGTTAATTATCTCATCGCTTTTATTCTTATCATTTCTTGGAAATTGTGGAAATCAAGTTTTAGTTCCTAGAAGTGAGGCCTACAATGAGATTTATTTCGCATTAAGGGCGAAGGCGAATGAATGTAGAGTTGAGATTCCTAGATTGCCTATTTTAGTAGCGGAAGAAGTGTCTCGGAGAAATTTAGATCTTTGTACAGTTGCAATAACAACAGCTAGCTGTTCTGCAATAGATTATCCCTTGCCTTGCCTATTATTGTATTTTTCTGATGACCAAGGAGATATTCCCTGGTATGCCAACTTCACCAACTTATCCAAGGTAAAAGTGAATTTATGAAACGATTTTATTTAGGTTTCACAATCTTTTTTTTCTTCCTAGGTTCGCTTCTAGCCGAACCAGTTCGTGTCAAGATTTACAGTAGGGTCAAGGAAAAACCAGAAGCAAATACTGGTGTTTTAATTTTTGAAACCAAGAAGCTCTATCAAACAGACCAAGATGGTATTTTTGTGGGTGATATTCCTCAGTCTGGAACCTATACTATTCGAATTTTACGAGCAACAGGAACGCAAGAAATCAAAGCAAGTCTTCAAGCTGGTGAAAATACGAATACTATTTATACAGATAAAAAGGAAGTACCCAAAGGTGCAATCAATGTAACTGCGGAAAAAGATAAAACAGTAGTCTCTCGTTATAAAGTAAGGTATGATGAAATCAAACGTATGCCTGGCTCTTTTGGGGAAGCACTTCGTGGGTTAGAAACCTTACCAGGTATCACTCCCAATATAGGTTTTGGAGGGGGAGCAAATGGCATCATTATTCGTGGTGCTGACGCAGAATGGAATACCTACCTTTATGATGACCTACCTATCAATTATCCCTTCCACTATGATGGTTTAACTTCCGTTGTTCACAACGATATGATTAAGTCTATTGATGTCTATACTGGTGCCTACCCTGCTAACTATGCCAATGCAACTGGTGGAATTATTGAAATAGAAACCGTTGATAAAGTAGATAGAGACAATGGAACCTTCCAAATTTCTCTATGGAATACAACAGCAATGGTGCAAAAGCAAATTGCTAATGGAAAAGGTTATTTGATTGTTGGAGGCAAACTAGGATATTTAGATAGGTCTATAGGAGCCTTGAACCTTGTTCCTGATGGGATTCGTCTTCCTAGGTATACAGATTCTCAGATCAAATTCGTATATGATATTTCCAACACCCAACAAATCTCAGTTTATAATATCACAGCAGAAGATAGCTTTGCCGCTGCCTTTAGTCAATATCGATTGACAGATCCCACCGATGATAATGCGGTTTTTGCTGGAGGAAATTTTTCTGTAGGACAAAGATTTCGCACGTCCGCTGTTAGACATACATGGAATCCCACAGATAAATTTACGAATCGTCTTACACTCATCAATTATGATCCATCTGCAAATGTCAATGTTAGTTTGGGAACAATAAGAGGACGAGCTAAAGAATTGGTTCCTTATACGGGAATTAGACAAGATGCTGTCTTCAATGCCTTCAAATTTTTAGATATAGATTTTGGAACGGAAATTAGGGAATTGAGTTTTCGCAATTTTGGAGAACAAATTTTGCAAGCAGATCCGAACAATCTGTCCCCTAACCCTTTTAAAACTACCAATCCTGACTTTATCACTCAGCCGATTAACCTTAATACAAAATCAAAATATGCAAATGCATACACTACCTTACACATTAAAATGGGAAATTTAACAATTACTCCTGGGGCTAGATACGACTATTTGGAAATCTCACAAGAAGGAAAAGTGGGACCTAGGGGAACTATCTCTTATCTTTTCCCTGAGGTAGGAAAGGGTTTAACTTTGTTTGGTGGTTCTGGAGAATACTATAGGTATTCCAATGGAACTGGATCATCTTCTTTCTATAATGAAGATACTGGTAATCCTGATCTACGTTTTGAAAAAGCAGTCAAAACTTCGGCAGGTATAGAACAAAAAATCAATGATACCTACCTTGTAAAATTGGAAGGTTTTAAAAACGAATTTAGTAATCTCGTCGAAAGAGACAATTATATATCCAGACCTTTTGGATTAAATCCCGATCGAAGACTTTGGCTCACACATCCCATACAGTTTAACCAAGCAAAGAACTTTTCCAACAGAGGAGATGGTTGGTCACATGGCTTTGAGGTCTTATTGAAGAAATCCAACCGCCCTGGAACAAGGGATTGGTTTGGATGGATTTCCTACACCTGGTCTCAGTCCTTTAGAAATAATAATATATTCAAAGTTTATGACTTTGATACTAGAGTTCGTACAGCAGATGAAGCAAGGCTCTTGTATTCCATTTACAACAATTCCAAAGAAGAATACGCAAGTTTCGATAGAACCCATATCGCAAATATTGTCTATGGATGGAAATTTGCAGAAGACAAACAAATTGGTCTTAGGTGGGCCTATCTCACATCATCGCCAGTAACCCCAGTCATAGGAGATGATGGAGGAACATTTAAAAATCCTGCTAACAACCAGACCTACTTTAGTCCAAGGTTTTCGAACAGTCCATTTTCAGCTGAGTATGGAAGAACGAAGCGCTTAACGGATATTCATAGGTTGGATATTCGATTTGATAAGTTCTATAATTTTGAATGGGGATATATCAATTGGTACTTGGAAATCATCAATGTCTATTTACGCAAAAATGTGAATGGAGAGGAATTTGAAAATATAAAACCATATTCAATCAATAACCCCTCACCGGAAGAAACTTTTGGAACCTTGGATACGCCAAGTGGATTAGTCATACCTTTCTTCAATGTAGGGATGGAGGTTAAATTCTAATGAAATCTTTTGTTTCAAATAGTTCATTGATTCTTATAGTATTGATTTCTAGTTTAACTCTAAATTCCTGTAGAGATGAGAATGTGAATGCTGATGAAAAATTCCAACGTGAATCTATTCTTACCTTCTTGCTGCTACCACGATTTGAACCCATAGCTAGTTGCCGAAATGCCTATGTAGAAGCACAAGTCTGCTTAATTGAATCTAGGTCTTTTCCCTTAGTTTCACCAAATGAACAAACTATTTCGGCTGTATTGAGCGATGGTTCCGTTCAAAATTATACGGATCTCTGCAATCAAACTAAGGTCTCACAGACATTTCGAAATCACACTGACCAAGCTTTTGCCTGCAATTTCAATTGCCAAAACACGTATTGGAGAACACTATCTTCTAGCAACCTAACAGCCTGTTCGAATAATACATTTTCAGATTTATGGAACAATTCGGTCCAAGACAGAGGCCTACAAAGGTGTATTCAGTCCTGTTTTCAACTTACTGGTAGCCCTATAGCAAATAGTCCTAGAATAGAACTTTACTTATTGTATTCAACCTTAGAATAACATAGATTCTATATCTAGGTATAGAATGGAATCATTTTGGAAACAAAATGGTTTAAAAATCAATGAAAAGTATTTTTGAATACAAATTATTTACAACAGTTGGTATTTTTCTATTTTTAGCTTTTATTACCGAAATCTGGATCAATTCAATAATTAGATTAAACTCTACATTTTTTGATACTATTTCAACTCCAAAATTAATAATCAAAGATTACCAATTAATTGAAGGTGATTCTCCCTACGATAAAGATACTGCAAGCTTCCAATACATAGAGAAAACGGAAGATGTAGAATGGGTAAAAGGATTACCTACTTTTATCCCAGAGTCAGATTCTGGTTATGCATGGTTTAGAACATCACTAAGTCAAGAACAATTATCCAATGATAGTGTTTTCTTATTTGAGCACTTTTATGTTGCTATAGAAATATTCCAAGATAGAGAGAAAATTTACAGCTATGGAAATATCGATGATTTAGACTCCATCAGATTCAATGGAACAAATATAGAAATCATTCCACTAAAACCTTTGCCCACGAATTATCTCTATGGAAGAATTCGATTTAAAGATAAATACAATTTTGGCTTTGGTGGAAGATTTATTTCTATAGGTTCAAAGTTTTCTTTGCTCCAATTGATATTGAAACAAGAAGTTATTCCTCTATCCTTTAGCTTACTGTCATTCTTAATTGGATTTTATTCTCTATTTATTTATATTTTTCGATGGAATGAGAAATATAAACTTCTTTTAGATTATTCCTTATTCATGATATCGATGAGTGCAGCCTTATTTTCGACTTGCTTATTGCCTCAAATATTTCTTAAAAGTCCTATATTTTCTTTTTTCTTAGAAATAGTCCCTTTCCCATTAGTTGCTATATTTATGCTTAGAATTTATTCCTATGTTACTAAATTTGAATATTGGAACTATTTAAAATATTTATATTATGCACTTATCCTTTCTGGTCTCTTCTTAATACTAACCTATATTTATATTATTATTACCAATAAGACTCTACCATTCTTCATTATTCCTTCAGCTTATTTATTATTGTTTTATGTTATAGAGAACTTAAGCTTAGGAACACTTTCCTTTATGAAATGGAAATCGAAAGATACTGTTTCCGTTTTCTTAGGTATTGCATTCTTCTTAAACATAGCATTATTTTTGTTAGATATTCTAAGAGGGATCTTTTTAGATGATAATATTGTTTGGTACAATCATTGGAGTATCCTTTTCTCAATTTTAGCACAAAGTTTAGTTCTAGATAAAGAATTCAAAAAGAATAATCAAGAACTAGAGCTTTACGAAAATAATTTAAATTCTATTCGGTTGGAATTAGAAAAATTACAATTATCTTCACTTAAAGAAAAAATGAATCCCGATTTTTTATTCTCATCATTAGGATTGATAAAGAAACTTTTATATAGCAATGATGAAAAAGTTGGCAAAGCGATACTCTCTCTTTCGGAGAGTTACAGATATATTCTTGATAAATCATCATTAAGTTGTATACAATTCGAAGATGAAATTCAATTTACTGAGAATTTTCTATTTTTAACAGAATTGAAACATAAGGGTAAACTCTCAATATCAATTCATAAACTTCAAGGATCTGTGAATTTAACCATTAAACCGCTTAGCATACAACCAATTCTCGAAATGATGATTGAAAATTTTATACTTAGAAACGAAACTTCTTTTTTAGAAATTAAAATTAAAATCAAAGTTAAATCTGATGGTATCAAATTAACTATAGAAAATAAAATATTTAAATTGCAAGGAAGTCAAGAAAGTGAATCCAAAGAATTATATGAAAATTCTTTAGATTCAATCCTTAACTCAATTTATAAAATAGATAAAGAATATAAAGTAAAAGTAAATGAAGATGCTAAAATTAATTTAACTAGATTCCAATTTACCATTCCAAAAATTCAAAACTAATTCTTAGGTAAATTAATTAATTTCTTTCTGAAAAATCCTATTTCATTCCCATACTGAGTTTTTTCATTTAAGGTTAATTTAGGAGAGAGATCCATAGTATCCTTTTCAAAGATTAGAATTACAGTTGAACCCATTTCGAAACGACCAAGCTCTGCACCTTTATCAATTAAAATGGAAATATCCTTGTATTCATGTTCTTTAGAAAAACGGATCCACGAATTTGTTACTATTTTATTATCATAAGTAACTCGAATCTTCCCTACGTTTGAGGCTCCCACCTTAACAACAGCAACCTTTCCATATTCAGTCTGAAGAAAGGTAATCAACCTTTCATTCTTTGGAAATAAACTTTGAATATTCAATACTGCTAATTCATTTACAGGAAATAACTTTCCTGGTTCGTAATAATATCCCAATACTTTTCCATAAAATGGACTATGAATTCTATGATAATCTTGTGGAGAGAGATAGAAGGTTATAAACTTACCGTTGATAAAATCTTTGGCATATCTTTCAACTCCTATCAACTCAGAAACAGAGTAATCTATTCCCTTTGCTTGGATTACAGATTTTTCTTTAATATCTCCAAAAGCGGAAATTCTTGCATCAACTGGACTGACAAGAGCATTTGCCGCAGAATCTATGATTCTTGCCTCAGCACGAAGAGCCCTTGTAAAAAACTGATTCAAAGAATTGTATTCTTGAATCTCTAATTCTGCTTCATCTAAGTTGACCTTATATGTTTTTGCAAAAGCCTTCAATATTGGTATCATCAAAAATCTTGGAAGTCTCAACATAGATATAATTCCAAATATTTTGGATATTAAATTCTTAGGTAAAATAGAAAGTAAAACTAAATAAAAATCTTGGATTATTTCATATTTCATTCCAGATTCAGAAATAAACTTTTTCAATTCTACTCTTGCAGTTTTAGATAATAAAATCAGAGAAACTAAAAGTGGGACTGATGTAATCACCGCTAAAGTAAAACTATAATTGAACAAATAAGGAAGCATCAATCCACCAAATTTATCGATAAGGAAAGCTGTACTTAAAATTGTAATTACAAATAGAATTCTATAAACATTTGAAAGTCGATCACCCAAGATATAATATGAATTTTGTTCTCCAGTATAAAACCAACCTGTTAAAGATAGAATTCCAAAGGCAACCAAAGAAATGTATAAACACAACGAACCAATTGTTAAAGGATTAGAAAGTAAACCAGAATAGAATACCAACTGATCTTCCATGCCTATTGCACCATTAGAAAATAGTATATATGCAAATAAGGGTGATACTAAAAATGCTTCAAAAAAAGTAGAAAGCATACTTACCAGACCATGCTTTGCTGGATAATCCGTTCGAACAGAACCAGAAACACCAGCAGATTTTCCAATTCCCGTTTCAGTAGAAAGAAAAAATAATCCAGTTGAACTAGCCATACTCTTCATTAAAATGAAGATTCCCCCTGCTGTAAGTGATTCAATTCGAAATGCTTCACTGAATACTGCTGAGAAAAAACCAAGGCCTGAATTTTTTCCATAAAATAATAGAAAATAAGAAAGTATAAATAATACAATTCCAGAAATTGCAAGATAACCTGCTGTCTTACCAACTCGCCTAATACCACCTAATACAATGAATACGAGTATAACGGATACCAAAATAGGAAATGCCATTCCCTTAATTAATAATCCTTTTTGCGCGATGTAGGTTATGGCCACCATGGGATAAGTAGCACCAAAAAGCAATATTGTAAATAAAGAACCTATACCAAAACTTAATGAAAGCCATTTTGCTTTCAGAGCCTTTTCTATAAAATATACGGGACCTGAAAGATATCTACCTGATGGTAATTTTTGACGAAATCGAATTGATAAAGTTGAAGATACAAACCTAACAGGCATAATAAATATGGCCGCTATCCATATCCAAAATAAGGCGCCTATCCCACCTATCATAAGAGCTAAGGCTGTCCCTAAAAAGGAACCGAGCAATAAAGAAGAACCAACACCTGCAAAAAAGGATTGTGAATGTACAATTTGCCCTTTGGAACCTTTCTCATCCATATTCCCTGTTAGAATTTTCAGACCTAGGAAGAAAAAACGAAACTGTGGAAAACCCAATCTAATGGAAATTACTAAACCGGCAAAGAATATAAGATAAAAATACGGGTTGAGGATATCTTGCCCCAAAAATCCAAAATCAGTTAGTTCAAAAATATTATTTTTCATGGTTAATTTTACTCAATTTCTTAAACTGGTCTAGAGTATCCACGTGTCAAGAGTCTTTCTAATTCTAATCATTTTCTTTCATTTCTTCCTAAGTCCTATAGAGGCTGAGTCTTCTAGAAGATTTTCGAATGAAGATGCCGATTCCAATATCATAGAAGTTGGAGTTCGAGCTGGGATTGGCTTTAGAGCTAAGGATAGATTTGAATCCGATTTGGAAAATTTCACATCTACCTTCCAGCCTGGAGTTTTTTCAAGATCCAATGTAACTGGCTTTCGAAATTTGAATATGGGGGAAGTCTTGTTAAGAATGGGAATAGACAGTAACCAAAGGTTTGGATTTACAGTTGGTAATGTTGACTATTCCAGAGCAACCTTAACAGAATTAACCAATGATGGATTTTATACTAGATTAAGTTTTGATATCAATACAACCTATTTGCTTTTCACCTACCACTACCTCTGGCAATTGAATAAACAATGGACCTTGGAAGCAGGACTTGGATTAGGCGCTAATGAAACCCTTTGGTATTCTGGTGGAACAACTTACTCTGTTCGAGAATCTTTTGATCAAAGAGGACGATTAAGTGGAAATGGAATCTCGTATCGCATGGAGTCTAGTTTCAACTTTAGACCCAATGATTTAATCGTATTGCAAATTGGAATTCTTTGGGGACTTCACACAGTTCCCTCCTTTAACGGCTCATGGAATGGTGCAAGTTCTACATTTACAATAAGGGAAGATGGACGAACAACTCCACTGGCAGAGTCTAGGATAACAGATACCATCATTTTAACGAATCAATTTGCGAGATCCTTAGATATGAGTTCTAGTTATTCATCTCTGTATTTTTCTACAATGCTTCGTTTTTCTTATTGACGGTTTAGAAAAATTCTTCTAAGAATTAGATACGCATGGCACAAAAAGCAATTACAGTTCCCACCAAAGAGCTTTCTCACCAGAAAATAATTCTCGCTGCTTGGTACCATTTTCTAAAAGAGACTTTTGATAATGGTAAGATATCACCAGAAGAGTTCACTGAATTTCTCAAAGCAAATGTTGTTTATGATATTGATAAGGACCAAGTGGATCTCATGCTTTCCGGTACCCAAGATGTATTAGATGCCTTTAGGAGCCAATTGTTTGGTTCGCCAACAACTGCAACCAAATAGATAAATACTATGGATATTCTTTTAATTTTTTATTGCTTACTCTTTCTTTTTATTCTCATTGCTCCTACAGGTTTTGTTTTCTATAAATTTAAGGATAAAAATACTTCTCTATTTGGTGATTCCCCAGATGAATTTACAAGCAATCTCAAGGAAGAAAGATTAATTTTACTTTCAAATTTAGCTGACCTAAAAGCAGAAGAAGAAACTGGAAAATTGAAACAAGGCGAGTTCCAAGATCTTTCTAAGGACATCCTTGTTTCATTATCTAGCATAGATGATCGCCTAACGAAAGTCAGGGATTATCCTATGGAAAAATCGGATTCAAAAGTATTCCAAGGTCCATCTCTTGAAAGTAGAGGAAAAGTAGAATTGAATTTCTGCCCTCAGTGTGGATCTCAACTTATACCAACTGCAAAATTCTGCCATTCTTGCGGTTATAAACTAACTAGCTGAGAAGCAAATTCCAATTCATAGAGCCTTTTATAATAGGAATCTCTATCTAGGAGTTCCGCATGAGATCCCTGTTCTAAAATTTCCCCTTTCTCCATATAATAGATTTGATTGGCGATTTTAACCGTTGAAAGTCTATGGGCAATGATGATAACTGTTCGATTCTTATAGAGCGTTTGAAATGCAATTTGGATCAATCGTTCCGATTCTGTGTCCAGAGCTGAAGTTGCCTCGTCTAAAATAAGTATTTCCGGATTTCTAAGTAAGGCTCTTGCTATAGAGATTCTTTGCTTTTGTCCTCCTGAAAGCATAACTCCCCTTTCTCCGACCATGGTATCATAGCCGAATTCAAAAGCCTCTATAAACTCAGAAGCAAATGCTTTTTCACAAGCATCTCTAAATTCTTGTTCTGTAACATTGGGTGATCCGTAAGCAATGTTCTCTCGAATGCTTCCGTTGAAAAGGAAGACATTTTGAGAAACAATTCCTATCTTTCGTCTAAGACTAGATAAATCATACTGCTTCAAATTTATCCCATCTAAACTCACTTCCCCATATCCAGGATCTATCAATCTTGGAATTAAATCTACAAGTGTTGATTTCCCAGAACCACTTTGGCCAACTAAGGCTATAGTCTCTTCTCGATTGATGGTGAGGTTAATATTTTTTAGTGCAGGATGCTCTGAATTTGGATAATGGTAGTATACATCTTTTAAGACCAAACCTTGTTGTACATGCTGAAGCTTAACAGGATTTTTAGCAGGTAGAATATCGACTTTTTCATCTAAGGTCTCGAAGACTCTTTGCCCTGCCGCTAGGGAACTTTGAGCAAGATTAAAAAGAATGCTCATTTGTTTCAATGGTCTCATCAAAAAGATAAGAGTGATGAAAAATGTCAAAAAAATTCCCCTGGAAAAACCAGGCTCTTGCATAAGATAGGCTCCCACTCCCAAAAATAAAACTGTCATTAGGGCACCGGTAAAGTCGATTAAGGTAGGTCCTATTTGGTGGTAGAAATGACCTTTAAATGTTTTGTGATTCAAATCATCATTTACTTTATAAAATCTTGCAGACTCTTCTTCTTCTTTAGAAAAAGCACGAATCACGCGAATCCCTGAAATAACCTCTTGTAAATCTCCATTCAAGGAGGAAAGTCTTTCTTGTTGGTTTTTCGTTGCTTTCCGTATCTTATCGGAAAGAGCAGACACAGGTCCCATGATCAAAGGAATAATTATGAATACAACCAAGGTGAGCTTCCAGCTCAAAAAAAGTAAAATAGCTAAATGAGTAATGATATAAAAAAAATCATTCACAGCATCTTTCATATCAGTTGAAATGATCTTACCAGTAGTCTCCACTTCATTGATCACCCGACTCATAAGGATACCCGTCTTTTCTTGGACAAAGTAATTTATAGGAAGTAGCTGTAGCTTAAGATACAATTCATGTCGAAGATCTCTTATTGCCAATAAACCTGCGGAATTGATAAAATAAACAGTGCCTGTGAGACAAATTAATTTCATTACATAGATAGGAAAAACAATCAAACAGAATAAATAAACCAGTTCATCTGTAGACTGCTTACTGAAATAATCATTCAGCTCTGTTTTTATCTGAGAAAATTTAATTTCTAGTGATTGAAATTTTGTAATTTTTTGGGGAGATTCGAGTCTTTTTAAATTGGCTAAATCTTTTTTTGTGATTGTAAATTGGAATTTGTAGTTCTCACCAGTGCCTAAAGAATCAAATATGGGAATCAAAGTAGTAAGGCTTGCACCGTTAAAAATGGATACGAGAAAGGATAAAAATATACCAAAAAATAGACTGAATTTATATTTCAATACGTATTTAAGTAGTCTCTTATAAACAATCATCTATGAAAACCTTATCCCTTATTCTTATACTTTTGTCCCTTCTTTTTTGCTCGGAACAAAATACCTCAACTGACCCCAATCTTGTGAAAATCTCCTATGCTACAGATCCAAGCACTCTTGACCCCATACAAACAACGGATTTGGTTTCTGAAAAACTTGTTAAATTGCTTCATTCCAGTTTATTCGATATGGATGATAAGGGTAAAATTTCTGGCAAAATCGCTAAGTCTTGGAATTGGAATTTTCGAACAAAAATTTTGGAAATAGAACTTATACCAGGAATATCATCGGAAGAAATAAAAATCTCTCTTTCTAGACTATTGCAAACCAAAGGACCAAGAAAAGAAGCCTATAAAGATATAGAAATTTTAGAATCTAAATCCTCGTCTAAAATTCTACTCCATCTTAGAGGAAATCTTAATGACCAAGATGCACTTAGACTTCTTTCTTTACCTGCTTCTTTTATTTCGAGTGATACTGGCCCCTACCAATTAAAATCATGGAAAAGAGGAAATTCTCTTTCCTTAGTTTTTAACCCTCGCTATAAATTAATATTTCCGAATATCAATTATGAAAATTATCTACCTGATAAATTAGAAATTTTAATTATTCCTCAGTCCACTTCTGGAATTTTTTTATTTACTAAAGGTCAATTGCATTCACTCAAGCTATCAGACTTTTTGTTAAATCATCCAATAACAAAAATTAACAAAATCTACAGCAAGAAAGGACGGTCTGTCCAATATGTAGCGATAAATAATACAAATCCGTGTTATGATAAATTTTTTCGTGAGGCATTAAATTTAGTAATTCCTAGAGATAAGATAATTTCTCAAATTCTTGAGAACCAAGCTGAATTAACTCTTGGTCCAGTGCCACTTTCTAAATTTGATGAAGACTTCCTTAATAAACACAAATCAAGGTTTCTTCCTAAAACCAATTTCTCTCTTGCCAAAGAATATCTTTCCAAATCTTTGTGTTTTCCCAAAATCATGAATGTAGAACTTGAGTTTCGAATGAGAGCGGATGATGAAAATCAATCCAAGGGACGTGCTGTTCTTGAGAGCATTCGATCGCTTGGACTGAAAGTAAAACTCATAGCGATGGAGAAATCTTCCTTATACAAAGAAAACGGCATAGGTCTGGGAGATTTTACCTTCTTGACATGGTATGCTGATTACAATTCAGCAAGTGCATTCTTATTTCCTTTGTTTGATTCTACACGACTTGGCAATGCAGGCAATAGAGCGTTTTATAAAAATCTTGAATTAGATCAACTCATCCAAGAAGGTGATATACTTTCATCCATAGAAATTCTCACTAAGGAAAAACCATGGATCTTTCTTTGGTCTATTCAAGAAAACTATTTAATAGCTCCTAAGCTCATTCGGTATCGGGGTATTGAGGAATATTTATAAAAGATTCCTCAAGTTCAACTCCACCTTCCACGAAGGCTTCAGCACTTTCTTTACTTTGTTTATTTTTTTCAGATTCTATTTTCTGAATTTCTGAATTTCCATT
>PEQN01000058.1 GCA_002786225.1 Leptospira sp.
CTCCAATGGCTACGGTGAGGAATTGAGTATATTTGTCACTAAACGCGTCGGAAATGGATGGGACAATTGGACAGCGCCTATAGAAATTTCTAATAAACTAAGAGGCGTTAACTTTTTTTCTATACCAGCAAGCTCTGCCTGGGCTTATGTTTCCAAAGAAGGTGAGTTGTACCTCGCGAAAATTCCACAAGATTTTCGACCAGAGTCAGTCTTTGTGGTATTAGGAAAGGTTACAGATGATAATGACAATCCTCTTTCTACAACTATACGATATGAGTCCTTATCTACAAAGAAATCTTTGGGAGTCGGAATATCAGATCCTAAGACAGGAATGTTTTCTATAGTTCTTCCTTATGGAGATAACTATGGATTTTATGCTGAGAAAATTGGCTACCTTCCTGTTTCGAAAAATATCAATTTAGAAAATAAGGAACTTTTGAATGCAGACTCAGCTTCGATCAATCAAAGTAATGTCCTTTTTAAGTTACCGAAACTAGAAGCAGGCAAAGAGATTACACTAAATAATTTATTTTTTGAAACGGGAAGTGCTGAAATTCAAAAAGAATCAGAGGGTGAACTACTAAGATTAATTGAAATACTTGAAAAGTCCCCTCAAATCGAAATTTTACTTGAAGGTCATACGGATGATGTAGGTAAAAGCCAAAGCAACATGGACTTAAGTCTAGCGAGGGCTAATGCAGTAAAGGACTTTCTAATCAGTAAAGGTAAAATCGCTGACTCACGAATTGCAACACTTGGATTTGGACAAGATAAACCTATTGTAGCCAATGACTCAGATGAAAATAGAGCAAGAAATAGAAGAGTTGTATTTCGTATTAAAAAGTAAAATATGGATAAGAAAAGGTCTTAATTAAATATGAAAATAGATCCCAAAGGAATTGATCCAACCAAAGCGCTAGGAGCACTTGATTCCCTTGCAAATAAGATTCCAGATGATATTGCAAGATTATTAAAAAGAATTGCAGTTGCTCTCTTTGCTTTTTTCTTGATGGTAGCTGCTTATTATGGTTGGACTATTGGTTACGGTGACACCCAAGCTGAAGGTTTGAAACTAGCTGAAGACACCAAATCTATGTTTTACGAAGATCTTGAAAGGGACTACAATCGTCGAAGAAAAAATATCAATCTTTCTGATATAGATATTGATATTAGTAGAAAAGTTGATGAACAAATGATACGAGATAGTCTTCGTTATAATAACCCAAGTTCTGACTCTAAGATCCTTGACTCTAATAAAGAACCATTGACTGATTTGTCTGATTTAAATTCTCAAAGAAAAGATTACGGAGTTCCTCCAATTATGAATGTACCTGATTCACCTTCAAGAGAATGGATACCAGGTAAAGATGTTTCAGAAGAATCCAACTCCCCTGTTCTTGAACGAATCGAAAAACAAATCAAGGAAACTGATTCTGCAACAACAAGATTAGAGAAAACCTTAGATCGATTGGAAGCAGTTGAGAAAAAAGTAAATAACAATTCTAACATGAATTCAGATTCAAATGTTAATTCAAATGCGAATTCAAATTTTGCACCACAATCCAATAGCAAAGAAGAAAAAAGAGAACTGATACGTGCACCTAAATCCAGATAAAACGAAGTATCTTAGTTATTTTTGTAATATTTTTCTTTTTTTGAATCTAGTTGTATTTGAATCCATCATTGCAGTTGAGAAACCTGAACCAGAGATAGAAGGAATATTTCTTCCTTTTCCAGATTTCAAAGAAGTTGTTCCAGAGAATAAAGAAATCAAATCCAATCTTATAAAGCCTGATGATTCACCAAAAAATACTAAGCTTCTTAGCTTAGAGAAACCAAAAGAGATGAAATCTGATATATCGCCTACAACTAAAGAATCTAATATTTTGCCTAATACTGAAAATGCTACAAATTCAAAAATTAAAAGTTCTATGAATTCCAAAGCCAATTCAAAAGAACCCAAATCTAGGAATAAATATTCGAAATCACCTAACAATCTATTAGAAAATTCAAAACCATCCAACAAATCTAAATCAAACCAATTAACATCAAGCCCTGAAGCTAAATCTTCAAACGATAAAAATCTAGAATCTGGTCTAGTACTTGATATGGATCTAGCAGAATTCAATAAGAGTATAGAAAAAATTCGTTCCATAGAAACCAAAGATCCAGAGAAAGCTATCCAAGATTATAAGGTATTGCTTACAAAATATACCAATGCACCCATTCTTGCTCAACTCAATCTATATATAGCTTGGAATTTTTTTCATAGAAATAAAAATTCTGAATGTTTGGAGCATGTTGTTGCTATTTTAGATGATCCAGAAAACTTAGATTTACACGAATACCCAACAGCTTTGTATTTAGCTGGAAGAGTCCATGAAAGAAATTGGAAAGGAAGCAATAGAGATTTTGCAGTTCGATATTATGAAATTTTTCTTCAAAACTACAAATCAGGAAAAGAAAATTTCATTAAGAGCTTTTACTATCCCAAAGTCCAAGAACAACTCAAATCTCTTAAATCAAATAGTATTTAAATATTTCAGTCTTCTCATTATTATATTTACTTCCTTAATCCCAAGCTCTTGCATCAACGACAACATAGTCTCATCCTGGGAGATAACCACAAGAATCCAACCCATAATAGATTTCAAAGCGGAACAATGTGGTACTCGACCAGCGAATCCATTATGGTTTACTGCAGATCGCCAAGAAAATGAAGTGAAGGCTTGTGAAGACTCTATGCTAGCACAGTCTTGTCCCTTTCGATCCTATCCTTGGGCTTGTTTGAGAATTTTTTAATTTTATGAAACATTTTGGTAAAAGCTTAATCAAATTGAATCCTAAAACTTCAAAAAATATTTTATCTCAATTATGTTTCTCAATAAATTTTTTATTCTATTTTTTATTTTCTGTTTTCTTTTTATCGGTGAATCAAGACCTTTTTTCCCAAACGAGTAATGTAAGTTCTTCAATTGAGATTGAAATAAAAATCATTGATAAAATTGGAAATGAATCCTTAGATAATACAGAAGTTATCCTGATAGAAACTGGAAAGCGCTATACAACGGATAGCAATGGTAAAATCTATCCTACATTACCAAAATTAGGAAATTACAATATTCGAATACTTGGCTCTGATACTATTGATAAACGTAAAATTGAAGTCAGGTATGCTAAACAAAAATTCAACTTATTTGCAAGTAGCGAAAGTAAAGGAATCCAAGTCAAAGGACAAAAAGATAAATCCAACCTTTCTAGTTACAATTTAAGCCAACAAGAAATCAAAAGACTCCCCGGTGCTCAAGGAGATTCTTTGAAAGCAATCCAAACCTTACCGGGAATCTTACCTGCCGTTCCAGTTGGATTAACACCAACACCTCAGTTCAACGTAAATATTACAGGTCAACCCTATCGAAATAGCGATAGAGGAGATTTCGTCTTACGAGGAGCTGGACCTAGAGCAAACCAAACCTACTTAGATGGAATGCCTGTTAGTTACCCCTTCCACTTGGGTGGGCAAGCCTCTGTTTTTAATAACAATTTGATCTCAGATTTAGAAATTCTAACAGGTGCTTATTCAGTGAGGTATGGCTTTGCAACAGGTGGCATCATCAATGTTAGCTCAAAATCTGATATAAAGAAAAAAGCCACTGTAATTAATCTAAATACTTTCTTAACAGATGCCTATATAGAATCTCCCCTCTGGGAAGGTTCCTACATGATAGCTGGAGCGAGAAAATCCTATCCAAATATTTTCTTATTGAGAGCCTATCCTCAAGGAATTCCCGAAGATGCAAAATATGCTGATTACCAAGATTACCAATGGAAATTTGCAACCAAGTTACCTGGCAATCAAACTTTAAATCTATATTCTTTTGCAGCTAGAGACATCCAAGGCTACACAAGAACACAAGCTGAATTTGAAGCAAGTAGTGGTAATGGGGAGAATCGTCCACCAGTAGGTTTAGATAGACGTTTTGTAACTAATGGTATATCTCATGAATGGAAGATAAGCGATAAAATCAAACATACAATGCGCGCATCTAAAAATACATTCAAGGAATTTTATGAAATAAAATTCACAAGCCCTGCTACTGCAGAAAATGTATTTGGATTAAATAATACAACCACTCAAGATTTATATTTTGTAGAAAATTCTCTTCTTATACAAATTTTCCAAGCACTCTCATTGGATTTAGGAGGAAACTATAGAGAAAGAAGAATAGGATTAAAGGCTGAAAATATTACATCGCAAAGCAGTCTTTTTGCTGATGTCTTTAATAACTTGATTAATTCAAGTCCGACATTTAGAGCACTCATTGATGGAGATGGAATTTTAACCAGAGAGCAAGCTGGATTTGGAGAATTAAAATTTGCTGCTTATAATTTTCTAATCATAGCTGGTGTGAGGTATGATGAATACAATCGATCTCGTGATAGAAAGGTTTCACCAAGAGGAACGATATCATATAAGTTTGAATCAACGAATACTAGCATACAAGCAGGTTCTGGAATTTTTAGAAATGCACCTATAGGAATAGAACAGTTCTCTTTGAAATCTGGGAATCCGAATTTAGGAATGGAATCTGCCGAACACAATGTATTAGGTATCAACCAAGAGATTGGAAGTAGCTGGACAATGAAGCTTGAAGGCTTCAAAAATGTATACCGTGATATAGTAGTTAATGATAGCTATATTCAAAATCCTTATACTTTAAACAATAATCCTAGAGATTACATAGAAAGACCCAATACAGTGATCAACAATCCAATCCAATCTCGTCAACTTTTTTACTCTAATCGTGGTTATGGATACAGCAACGGTTTCGAAGTTTTTATTCGTAAAAATCCAGATACATCCAGAAGCTCTGGTTGGTTTGGTTGGTTATCCTACTCTCAATCTATAACCAAAAGGAATAACAACCAACCACGGTTGAGTGATGATGATGAAGCTAAAAGAGCAAGAGATAATTTCGGGAAAAAACTACGATACCAGTCCTCCCTTCAAGAGGGTTACCTTAATGTGTATGATGATAATTCTTATGAATTCCTTTTCAATAATGATAAATCTGAAATGTATGACTTAGATAGAACTCATATTCTTAGCATTGTTTTTGGATGGAAAATAAATCCTTCTTGGCAATTGGGAGGAAGATTCAGATATGCTACAGGTCTACCTGTAACACAAATTAATGGTTCATCGAGACTAACCCAAGCAGCTACCTTCGGAGTAAATCTCTATCTTCCAGAATATTCAAATTTATTTAACTCTTATCGCCTACCATCCATCCACCAACTGGATATAAGACTAGATAGATTCTTTAACTACTCTTGGGGTTATATGAATTGGTATCTTGATCTTATTAATATTTATGGGCGTAGAAATGCTTCTGAAGAATTTTTTGACAATACAAGACCATTCTCAAATGGAAATCCAAGCTTTTCTTATGATACCCTTAATTCCCCTTATATTCAAAGTCCTCTTTCAGGAGGTCGGGTTATTTACCTACCTATGATCAATTTTGGAATAGAGGTTCGTTTTTAAAATCATCTATTAAAAACAAAATAAATTATAAACTTTATCTACCTATGAGATTCAATTGACTTTGTAGAGAAAAAACAAAATGTAGGTGTAAGTATGAAACTTTTTATTACCTATGTTCTCTTTATTTCAAATTTACTTTGGTTAATTCCAATCATTTATCCGTTGCTTGTCTTCAAATTTTTTCCTATTAAAGCAATTCGGAATATAGCAGATAGTATACTTGTTTTCGTTGCAGAAATATGGATTCAGAATGATTACCGAATTTCCAAGTTAATGTATGGTATCTCTTTTGATGTGGAAGGATTAGACAATCATGAAATATCGTATGATAAATCTTATTTGATAGTAAGTAACCACCAATCCTGGGCAGATATATATGTAATTCAATCCGTACTCAATCGCAAAGTTCCTTTTATTAGATTTTTTATCAAAGATTCGTTAAAGTATGTTCCCATTTTAGGACAAGCTTGGGTGGCTTTGGATTTTCCCTTTGTTCGCAGATCAAAAAAAGAAGATTTAATTAAAAATCCCGATCTAGCCAACCAAGATCTACAAAATGTTCGAAATGTTGTTTCAAAATTTAAAAACAAACCATTCTGTATTTTGAATTTTGTGGAAGGCCACAGAAGAACACCTGAACGAATGAAAAAACTTAAGAAAAAGAATCCATACCAATACTTACTTCGTGCTCATAGCAGTGGCTTATCAGTTGTAGCAACAGAATTAAAAGAAAGTCTTCATGGCATTTTGGACATAACTTTGATATATCCCGATGACCAATCAACCTTTTTAGATTTAATGAGTGGTGATGTCAGAAAGATAAAAGTCAAAGTCGAATTTATCCCAATCTCAGCAGTCCCTATTGAAGAAAATAAAGACCATGCTCCTATTTCTCGTAAGATGAAAAGATGGATAGATGATAGATGGCAGACCAAAGATGAAAGATTGATCCAAGAATTTGGATCTAAAGCTACTGAAATCTAAGAATATTGGATTTAAGACTGAGAGTAAATAATTTATTTCAATTGAATTCTTATTGACCTTTTTTATCAGAATTACGAATCTTTTGAATCTAAGAGGAAATCAAATTATGAAAATTTTCATAAAGTCAGGTCTAGGATTATTATTGTATTTCACTTTGGTAATTGGAATATTTGCAGAAACAAAATTTATAATTGGTGATAGAGTCGAAGTCTATGATGATAAGACAAAGAAATCCTACAGCGCACAAATTCTAAAAATTCAGCCCGAGGGATATTTAGTTCATTATGATGGTTATGCGGACAGTTACGATGAAGTAGTACCTCTCACTAGATTGAAAGAAATGGCACAAATCAAAGGTGTTTCATTTGTTAAGTCCGAGAAAAAGAAAATCATTGCTCTGTCTGGTAATTTAAAATCAGGGAATATTTTAGAAGATTTAGAATGGGCTGAGTCCAGCAGTATGGCTTGTTGGCCAGGCATACGAAATGTTGAATTTGAAGGGAATCAAGTCTATTACTGGACAGACCTACCAAAGAAAAGCACAATGATAATCACCGTTAAACCAAAAAACAATAAAACAAGGATCAATTTATTTGCCTTTAGTGGATTTGATCCTAAATATATTCCACCCAATGTATATGGAGCTGTTAGTTGCGAAGCATCCCATCCTTCTTGGATAGGAGAGCCTGATCTAACAAAACCAAGTGAACCGCAATCTGTGGAGCTCAGAGCTGTGGGAAATCCTTATCGAGTCTTCATAGGTGTATCTGGAGCAAGAGATGTTCTTGAAGGCGATTACGAGTTAACAATAGAAATAAAATAATTCCCTGGTTTAGAACTACCAATCTTAAAATAAAGGAACCAAGCTGTTGTCAAATTCTGAGAGACTGGACAAAGTTCTATCGAATCTAGGCTATGGATCAAGAACTGAAATCAAACGAGATATTTCCAAAGGCAAAGTAATGGTCAATGGAAATATTTGTAAAGACCCATCAACCAAGATAAGCTTTTCCGATACTATACAACATTATGATGAAGTTCTCATACGTAAGGAACATTATTATTTCATGATGAATAAGGCTCCCGATTGTATAACAGCTACTGAAGACCCACGAGAGAAAACAGTGATGGACTATCTAAATGAGCGTCATAAAAATATGAATCTATTCCCAGTCGGTCGTCTGGATAAAGAAACAGAAGGACTTTTGATTTTTACCACTAATGGGAAATTTGCACACCATTACACATCACCCAAGCATTTGATTGACAAAGAATATTATGTAGAAGTTGAAGGAATCTTATCAGACTCGGATGTACAAGCTTTCAGGGAAGGAGTTATTTTAGATGATGGGTATAAGACCTTACCTGGTAAGTTGATTCTATTCGGACAAAAAGATGAAAGTTCCCCTACTCAAGGCTCTGATTTAATTAAAGAAGATTTAGTTATAAAAGAAAAAAAAGATCTTCAGCAAACATCCATTAATTTATTAAATTTAGATCAAGATATCAATATCTTAATAAATTCATCCAAGATTTCTTACGCTAAGGTAATCATACGAGAAGGAAAATATAGGCAGATTCGAAGAATGTTCCAAGCCTTGGGTAAACATGTAATCTATCTTAGACGAGAAAAGATGGGAACAGTAGTTTTGGATCCTAATTTGCAAGTTGGATCATATAGAGAGCTGACTGAAGTAGAAGTTGAGGAATTGATTTCCGGTTGATGGGATAGAAACAAAAATACTATTTTCGATTTGCAAAGAAACCATCCTATACTCTATCTGAGTTCTCAAAATCCTCTTGATTTTTAATTTTGATTTTGTCTTTTTAAATTAATTTCCTAAAAATCATTTCGCTTATTGGAGAAATGATATTAGATTCTGATATAATACTTTATATTCTTCTAAATTTGCAAAAGACAGTTATTAATACAAAAAATCGAATTGAAATCTAAAGTTTGAATTTCTGCTAGAATGCAAATGCTCCATGCTGATTCTAAAAAATTCTCAGTAAATTAATTAGTCTAAGTATTTGTTTTGTAACGTGAAAAAGCCTCTGTAATTTCCTTGGATATCTCAGTAAGTTTTTCAGAATTAATTGAGAGAAGATTACCGCCAAGTTTTATTCCCTGTGAATTCGAAGACAATTGGTTCACTTGTGAATAAACAATTCCTGATGTTTCTTTTTGATTTTTCATGGAGTCATCGATTCTTTCCGAGTGACCTTGAATAATTTCTAAATTATTCTGAATTGATTCAAATGCAGTTTTTTGTGCTTTTACGACATTAGATAAATTTGTACTAGTGTCTCGTATTGAAGATACATCTGTATAAACCTGTGCGTAATATTCTCTAGCAGTCATAAACACACGTGACCCGTGATCAATATTTTTACGGGATTCTTTAATTTGATTTGTTACTTCCTTAACACTTACTAGTGTCTTTTCTGCAAGTTTGGATATTTCTTGCGCAACTACAGCAAATCCTCTACCATGCTCTCCTGCACGTGCTGCTTCAATTGAAGCATTCAAGCTAAGTAGATTTGTTTGGTCAGATATCTCAGTGATTATTGATACAACCTCTTGAATTTTGTTAGAACTAGTTCGGATCTCAGACATTGCCTCTTCTGCACTTTGGAGATTTATTGAGACTGTCTCCGCACCTTCGGAAGTTTTTTTCGCATGGTCAGAAAAATCAAGTATAGCCTGATAAACTTCTTCATTGTTGGCATTCACTTTGCGAATGAGCTGATTCGAGGATTGAATTTCTCTAGATATATTTTTGATTAACTGTTCTACATCCACCATAGCATCATTCAAATCTTGGATAGCATCGGAAGTCAATTTTGATGAATCGGAGACATCGATTGATGATGAAGCAAAATTTCCAGCCTCAACATAAAATTCCTGCGAAATAATTGTCAAATTATCCACCGATTCACGAATTTTATTTATACTTTTTTGTAAGTGAGAACGCATTTCCTCAATTACTCGAACCATTTCTCCCATTTCATCATTGGTAGTCTGCTTCATTTCAAACGTTAGATCACCTTTACGAATATTTTCCACAAGATTAACAATGATATTAAGAGGCTTTGTAACTGAATGAATCACTTTTTTGGAAAGAAAATAACCTAAAGCAAAAAACATTAAAAGTAGAATACTTACCACGATTACGGCATAGTTCAATTGAGTTAAAACAGAGTTAGTTGTAGCAATTGTAATTTGCTTTTCAAGGAGTAAGAGCGAATTGATACTAGTTAAAAATTCTATTGATGCAGGTTCAATTCCTCTTACATAAAGAATATTTGCAGAAGCATTTTGATTTCGAGATTGCAAATCTAGAAAAGATTCAAGCAGTTCGCTCCATTTAGTATTGTTCGAATTTATTTTTGTAAGAAGATCTGATTCATCTTTTTTAATTTGGAACTCTTTAATGGACAGAAGCACTTGGCTAAATTTTATTATATTTTCACGAATACGTTCCTGATTTTGGCTAATAAGATACTCATCTTCTGTTAATAAGGACGTTGTTAAATTTACTTTGGTTTCATTGATCAATGTTGCAAGCTTTTCAATATGAGCAATTTTTGCAACCTGCTCATTTGCTACAAAACTTAAGGAATATCCAGCAATTGTACTAACGACAATTGCTGAGACGGAAGTCATAAAAAAAAATAAAGACAAAATACCAAAGCCTAAAATCATTTTTGACCTAAGGCTAAAAGATTCAAAATATCCTCGTTTGAAATTACTCATTTAGTATATTTTAAATTAACTTTTTTGATTGTCTCTAGATAAACAATAAGATCGTCCACTTGCTTTTCCGTGAATTCTTGTCCCCATGGAGGCATGAAGGGTGATCTGCCTACTGCCTCACCTCCCTTAATAATGATTTCTCTTTTTGCAAAATCAGGAAGACCAGTCAATGTCAAATTTGCAGGAGCAGGCATCTTTCCAATTGCAAGTTTACCTTTTCCGTCACCATTTTCCCCATGACAAAGTGCGCAGTAAGTCAAGTAGGTTTCTTTACCAGATTGAATTGCCAATTCCTTCTCTGTAGGTCCGCAAGAAGCGAAGAAAATTGAAACTGCTAAAATAAAAGAGGCTAGAAAAGAATTAATATATTGATTCATAATTTTATTCATCATTTAACAGTAATTATCATTTTCATATCAGGATGGATCGCACATTTAACTTCAACTACTCCAGCTTTGTCAAAAATAACTTTCTTTGATTCACCTTTTTTATAGGAACCTAGATCGAATATTTTTGCTGGAGAGAGTGAATAAACATTGTGAAAAAACTCGTCTTGATTTGGGAAATCAACAGAATCTCCGACAGCAATCGAAAGGTCAGACACAGTGAATTTTCTATCCTTTTGACCGACAGTGTGAATTTTTGCTGCGTATATTGCAGAGCTAACAAGTATCAAAGTTACAAAAAATATACCTATTTTTTTTCTCATGGTTTGTTTCCTTTTTTTAATTTTTATTTAATTTTGTGGTAAATTTGGTAAAACAACCTGAATTTGTTCACCTGTTAGTGTTTTCAGGAAGGATACTAAATCTTTTTTCTCTTCTGATGTTAGTTTAAGTTTTATCATATTTGGGTCCAAATATTCCAAATCATCGCCTCCACGATCATAGTGGTCGACAACCTCTTCTAAAGTTTTGTACATACCATTATGCATATAAGGAGCTGTTAATGCAACATCACGAAGAGTAGGAGTTTTAAAAGCACCAACTAAAGCACGAATTTTTATAGGTGCTTCTTTACCGATAGCTCCCCAACGCCCCTCGTCAATATTTCCATTAGGATCTTTTAATCCTATGTTGTGAAATCCATTGTCAGAAAAATTAAAACCCGAGTGGCATTTGGAACACTGCGCTTTATTTTCAAAGAGAACAAATCCTCTTTTGGCTGAAACATCTATTTCATCTAAATTACCTTTTAAGTATCGATCAAAAGGAGATTCACCCGAGACAATTGTTCTTTCATATGCAGCTAATGCTTTTGCTATATTAACTCTAGTTAGCCCTTCCTTAGGAAATGCAATATCGAACAAGTTTTTGTATACAGATAATTCTTCTAACTCCCCTATCATAACTGTTATATCCTGTGACATTTCTGCAGAGGATTCTACTGGACCGAGTGCTTGTTCTTCTAAAGTTTCCGCACGACCATCCCAGAATTGATGTGTTTGATAAGCAGTATTCAATATTGTAGGAGTGTTACGACTTAAAGGTTTCATATCATGACCAAAACCAAGCGAAAGCCCATCACTCCAACCTAAGGCTGGATTATGACATGTTGCACAGCTTATCCAATTTGATCCACTCATTCGAGGATCAAAAAATAACATTTTTCCAAGCTCTATTTTTTCTTTTGTGGTTGGGTTATCTAAAGGTGCAGGAACTACAACTGGACGTAAATATTCTTTTGCTTTATCACTTAAAGTTTGTTGGCAATTGATTAATCCACCAAAAAGAAGACAAAAAACAAATATAGAAACAATTTTTCTCATAGAAAATATGACGAGGAAAAATAAATATTTCAAGTAAATTATTTATTTCCATAGAATTTTTTTATTGATCTTTTAAAAAAAATACTTCCTTTGTGCGTATTCAGGGTAAACTGGATTTAATGTTAGGTGGCAAATGGACACATTTTTCTGGAAGGTACATCTGATTTGGACTGTATCATAAATTGGAACCTAAGACAAGATGGGTTCTTTGAACGGATGATCTAAACCCTTTCACGATGGATGAAAAACTTTCTAATTTCCTCAACCCAAAGAACTGAGCTTCCGACTATTCCTATGACCAAAGCTTCCAATAAAGAAATAGGGGTCGTGTGGAATATCTGGTTCATGAAGGGAGCGTAAATAACAAGGACTTGAAGTAGATTTCCTGCGAGAAGTCCGACGACTAACCACTTGTTTCGAAGAAGACTGAGTTTAAAGACGGATTTTGTTCCAGACCGACAGTTAAGAGCATTAAACCATTGTGCAACGACCATGACGGTAAAGGTTTGGGTTTGAACCTCCGAAAAAGTTTTCCCAATTGCTGAAACATAGAAAAAATAGCATAAAGCAGAGATGGCAATTGTTGGAGAAAGCAACAATATCCTGCGAGTCATCTTAGAATCAATCAAAAGCTCATCCCGTGGAATGGGTTGTTGTCGCATTTCATCTCCCTCTTCAGGCTCCATAATAAGATTAATGGAGAGCACACCGTCAGTAACAAGGTTGATCCAAAGGATTTGGACAGCGGCTAGTGGAGGCGGGTAGCCTAGTAAGATAGCAGTGAATAGAACGATAAGTTCAGAAATACTGGTCGAAAAAAGAAAAAGGATGAGCTTTTTTACGTTTCGATAGACAAGCCTTCCTTGTTTCACAGCTTCAACAATAGTAGCGAAGTTATCATCGGTGATAATGATCTTTGCAGCCTCTTTGGCCGTTTCGGTGCCGGTTAATCCCATGGCAACACCCACATCAGCTCGGACGAGTGCAGGAGCATCATTAACGCCGTCACCTGTCATAGCCACAACATTTTTCTTTTTCTGAAAAGCCTGAATAATGCGCAGCTTTTGCTCAGGATGAACGCGAGCGAAAATCGAGATATGCCCAATGCGGTCTTCAAGCTCTTTTTCACTCATTTTTTCCAGTTCTAGCCCATCAACAACTTCATCATCTTTCCTCATGAATCCCAATATATCTCCGACTGCCAGTCCTGTTCGCTTATGATCTCCTGTCACCATGACTGGTCTGATTCCGGCTTTTAAACATTCTTGAACTGCCTCTCGAACTTCATTTCTAGGAGGATCCAACTGACCCATTAGTCCCAAAAACTTGATGTCTCCGGTGAAATTCCCCTTCCTCATTTCTTCTGTGATTGGACCTTGGACTTCTGCAAAAGCTAGAACCCGAAGTGCACGTTGAGCCATGTCATTTCCAACAAGATGGGGTTTCTCATCAACGCTGCAATATTTAAGTATCTTCTCAGGAGCTCCCTTTAACCAAGTGATGGTCATTTTACCGATTTGGTGCTCAGTTGCCATGAGCTTGATTGTAGAATCAAACGGTATTTCATTTTTTCTGGGAAATCTTTGTTCAAACTCTTTTTTATTCATTCCTCGTTTGGCAGCTAATGTGAGTAGCGCGCCTTCAGTTGGATCTCCGAGAATTTTCCATTGATTTGATTCATCTTGAATAAGTGAAGCATCATTGCAGAGGACTCCCGCCGTAAGTAAACTGTCGATGCGTTTATCAGTTTGATCCTGCTTAACACCCATAACATTTATTTCTCCATGAGGAGCATAACCGACACCTGTCACTTCGACGTTTTCACCAGAAGGTAGGTAGAGTTCTCTCACTGTCATTTCGTTCTTTGTTAGAGTTCCTGTTTTGTCTGTGCAGATCACATCGATTGAGCCTAAGGTTTCCACTGCAGAAAGGTTTCTCACGATAGCTTTTTTCCGCGCCATTCTCCTTACCCCAACAGCGAGGGCAACTGTAATTGCCACAGGAAGGCCTTCAGGAATCATAGAAACAATCTGACTCACTCCGACCATAAAAATTTCTGGAAATGCAAGACCACGTAGAGAACCAATTCCAATAATAAGAATAAAGACGATTATTGCCAGGTATATGATCATTTTTCCAAAATGAGCAACTTTCTCTTCCAGCGGAGTCAGTAGTTTTTTTCCTTCGGCAGAAAGCTTGGAGATCTTACCTACCTCTGTTTTTTGTCCAGTGGTGACTACAACAGCAATTCCACGCCCGGAAGTGACGAAGGTTCCGGAGTAAACCATGTTTTTCCTTTCTGCAAGTATGGTATCTACTTGAAGTACTGAAATGTTCTTCCTAACAGGTAATGATTCTCCCGTTAGCGTAGCCTCCGAAACAGAAAGATCCCTTGCCTCAATTATTCTTCCATCCGCTGCCACTGCATCACCAGCACCCAAGAGTAGAATATCTCCTGGTACAAGTTCTTGGGCCTCAATACGGAGATCTTGACCTTCACGGCGAACAGTTACAATCAGCTTTGAAAGTTTTCTTAGGGACTCCAATGACCTTTCAGCCTTACCTTCTTGAATAGCACCAATTAAAGAATTTAACAAGACTACCACCAGAATCACTGCTGCATCACTGATTTCTTTAAGCAGGAAAGCAATGATAGCTGCGGAAAGGAGTAAATATATCAGTGGACTTTGGAATTGTTTAAAGAAGAGAGTTAAAACACTTCTTCGTTTATGTTCAGGTAACGCATTTAGTCCATACTTGGTTAGGCGCTGTTTTACCTCTTCGATAGCAAGTCCTTTCTTTGGATCACTCTTTTGTGTATCCAGTAGGGTATCTGGACTAATGGCATGCCAATGCAAAAAATTACTTTCCGTTGATGATGTCAATGCGTCCACAGGCAGACCTCCCAGTTTCATTATTAAAACACAACATTTTATCTAGCCTTAGCACCAAAATGTCAAAAGGAGAGATCACAAGCATCCTTAAAGCTAAGGAGCTTATAAAGATTCCCGATTATAGGAAGCTAACTTGCATGAAGTCAAGGAAATTATCAAAATTTAGCGAAAAAAATCGAAAAAATGCAACATATTTTCAAATAAGGCAATCGGCTATAACCAAAGATTAGCCAGAAGCAATAATAAATACTTTCAGATCAATTTCTAATATTGTCAAAATTTTTCAGGTAACAAAAGAAGCATGGCTCGTTAGATCCAAAGCTAAAGCATAACTCGAAGATGATTTCCATGAAGTGTTTTTTCTTGAGTATCCAAATTATACAATAGAAGAAGAAAGCAGAAGACATGAAATTTTCATTTCTAAATGGAAAAAATCTATCTAATTTTTTTTAGAATCTTGCAAAAAGATTATAAGAAATATTTTTTCTTGTTTAAAATT
>PEQN01000059.1 GCA_002786225.1 Leptospira sp.
CTATCCAATTCATTATTCATAGTCACCAGAGGATCATTGGTTTGAAATTAAAAAATATTCTAGAAGATAATATTTGGGAAAAGAGACGCACTAGAAAAAGTTTGGATCTAGCAGAGAAAAATCTTTCCAGTCTTCCAGAGGATTTACAAGAATTTGAAAATTTGGAAGAGATCTATCTACAAAATAATAACCTTACTCATATTCCAGCTTGGATTGAGAAGCTTGTATCACTCAGAGACATTGATTTGCGGGGAAATTATCTTACAGAAATTTCTAATAATTTATTATATTTAGCTAAATTAGAATATTTAAATTTAGAAAAGAATCTTATAAGTGAAATTCCAAATTTTCTCTCTCATTTTTCTTCTTTGAATTATCTTGATCTTTCTATGAATCGTTTATCGAAAATTGGAGATGGTATTCAAAATTGTCGTCAATTGCAGTATTTAATTGTAGATAGAAATAGAATTAAGACAATTTCCAAAAAAATAGAGACTTGTGAAAATCTCACAAATTTGTATCTAGACGATAATCTTATAGAATTTCTTCCAGAAGAAATCGGTAATTGTTATGCTATGACTGATTTTTATATAAAAAATAATTATTTAAGGACTCTACCTGAATCTATAAAAAATTGGAAGAACATACAATATATAGACTTAGATAAGAATCTATTAAGATCTCTTCCCGATGGAATAGAGAATTGGCTAAATATTCAAGATATCTATTTAGCGGAAAATGAAATTCAATATTTTCCTAATGGATTTTGGAGTTTAACAACTCTTAAAGAATTAATTCTAACTAAAAATCCATTGAATCTTAATCAAGTAGATAAGCTTAGAGAGTTTTTTCCGAATACTAAAATTTATTTCTAAATGCTTGTTCCTTGGGAAGGAAGGGGAGATGGTTGATTCTTTTCAAAGGTATCCTGCTCTTCTTCAGGAGAAGATTCTGGAACTTTTTGATAATTCGGGTCAGCATTATTAGGCTTTGAGAGAGAAGTTGTTTCGTGGTTGCATGCTCTTAAAATATAAATTCCTAATATTAAAAACAAAAGGAAAGGTATAATTTTTTTGGTGGTAAAATTTGGGAAAGATAGTGCAGGAATGGAAAAGTTTTTTTTCTTTTCATATTGACCTAACTCAAACAATTCGGGAGAATCAGGATCAATTTCAAATCTGTGATTGCAATTAGGACATCTTATCAGTAGAATCCCTCTATCTAGAGGGATTCTTAAATCGACATTGCAGCTAGGACAGGGGCGTATATAGTTCACGCCTAAAGTCTAATATTTTAAAGAATTTTTCAACGCTTCTACGTTCTTTTTGTAATGCTTGTTACCATCACGATCATTATAATCAAAGATTTTAGTAAATAGCTTATCAAAATAATCCAAATGTTTCATATAGAAGTCTCTTTTAAAATTATTTCTAATTGGGTTAGACTTAGTATTTTCAACATTAGAAAGCAGATATTTTCCTACACCTTTTTCCATAGGAGTTTCTGGAGTTCCATACAAAGGATAGTCATCATGTTGGTAAAACAATTCAAACTTATCATTGTGTTCTGGTTGAGTGTTTGGACCTTGGTCAATGATTTCAGACATTAATTTGTCTTCTACAGGGAAGTTGTATGCATAAATTCTAGAACGTATGCTTTTTAAGTTTCTAGGTGCTTCTTTTCTTGGATCTGGATCTGCGTTGTTAGCACCATCAAAGAAAAGAATCATGAGTTTATTTTTTGGGCCTAAGTTTCTTTCAGCCTTACCATCTTCTGATTTAATGAAATCATAAACTTCCAGATGTAAGCAATTGTTATCTTGAGCCTCTTGGTCTGCTGCGAGATCACATTTCAGACCATCTGCAGATGCCTTTCCTTTATAAAGAACAGTCTTGTGAGGAAGAGTTCTAACTTTCATTTTGAAAAGAACAGTGTGTTTCGTTAGTTTTTCATTTAATTTAAAAATGTTATTATCTAACTTTTTTTCTGTTTCTGTAATTGCTTCACTTACTTGTGAGTTATCAATTCCAGCCGATTGATTCCCTGTAGGTTGGTTTTGTTGTGCTGCTAATCCACCTACAATAATAAGGAATGGTAATAAAGTTTTTAGTTTCATATCTAATTTGTCCTGTCTTCCAGCTATTTATAGAAGATTTTTGTTATCCTTCATTTCGTAAACAAATATCCTCGTTTCTATTATCGGTTTTGAATTTTTAGAATTTATAGTATAAGGTAAAAGATTTTCCATTTATTTTCTTAAATTTCACCAATGATCTTAAGATAATCCTCAGCACTCGGTGCTGAAATGGGAAGATTCTTCTCTATCAAATGGGTCACGTGACGTCTTTCTACCATATCACAGAAATCTTTTATTTTTCTACCAGAATATCCTTCTAATTTTTCTGCAATTTTTCGTCTAAGTTGCTCATCTAATTGCATAGCATACCCAGAAAGAATGGCCGCTCTTTCTGAAGCATTGGGTAAAGGAAAATAGATAGATTTATCAAATCTGGAAACAAGTGCCGAATCAAGATCTATTTTGCGATTAGTTGCACCCATAGTTATGGAGTTGGGTTTTCCTTCAAAACCATCTAATTTTCTAAGTAAAACCGATAACATTGTTTTGGTGGCTTCAAATAATCCATCTTCTCTTTTCCCTGCAAGGGAATCGATTTCATCCAGAAAGATCAATACTGTATCCATAGCTTTAGCTGCATCAAATACAACAGCTAGGTTTTGAGCACTTTCACCGAAATATTTGCTCATAATTGATTCTATGGGAACATTTATAAGTGGAATACCAAGGGCACAAGAAACTGCCTTTGCCATAGTTGTTTTACCTACACCAGGTTCACCTTCAAATAAGACAGCACGTGGTCGATTATTAGATGGATACTTCCTTGTGAGGTTAGATATGTTTAAAAATGCTTCAGGATTTTTAAGAGGCATTATAAGGGATTCAAAAATTTCTTGTTTTACTTTTTCATATCCAAAAATCTGATCGAAACTTATAGTATTTCCTTTTGCTTTTTCTAAAAGAGGATCATAGACTTCTATTCCTAAATTAAGAAGAATTTCTCTTGGATCAAGCATAGAATTATTTTTATCACCTTCATTTGTCAGGCGAAATAATTCAATTGTGGTCAAGAGTTCCGCTTCTATGAAGCTGCCTTTTTTAGTTATTTCTATTTCTGGTTGATTCTTTAAAATGGAGAATCTAAATTTAACATTATCTAATATACTTTTAGTATCATAAAGATTGGAATTAAGAGCTTGTAAGCAATAGTAGCCATTGGAGAGAGTGTGTAATTTAATATTTTCTATATGATTCTTAATCACTTCAAAACAATCTAATATATTATTTTTGTTAAGAGATCTTGCATGAAACCTAATTCTTGATTCATTTTTATCATAATTTATTTCAGGAAGTTTACTTGAGCCTGATTTGATACTAGAAAAATTTGAAATTTCTTTAAGAAGAATTGATTTAGCAGATAAAAAATCAATATCTTTGGTTAGGGATTTATCCATATCTTTATAATTCTCTAGGGAAAATATCGACAGCTTTCTATTTTAATTTCTTTTCTTTTGAGTAGAATAGGAATTTTTACTTGTGGGCTTTGATGGTTTAGTCGAATGATAGATTATGGGTGAAGGTTCTTTATCACAAGATGACATAGATGCACTGCTTGGCAGTGGAACTGGTGGAAGTTCAGGAGGCTCAGATTCCTTGGCTGATCTGGACGCTTTAGTAGGTGCAACAGGAGGCGGTGGATCTTCCGATTCCGGAGATGAGGGTCCATCCTTTGCAGATATTGCAGCTGCTCTAGGTCCATCTTCTACACCTGCTCCAACTCCTACCAAACAAGCTCCAAGATCACAATCTTCTGGTGGCAATACAGCCAACTTGAATCTATTGCTTGACGTAACTTTATCTCTGACTGTGGAACTCGGCAGAACTAATATGTTTATCAAAGATGTTCTTCAACTATCAGAAGGAAATATTGTTGAACTAGATAAGAATGTTGGGGAAGAGTTGGATGTTCTTGCGAATGGTAAACCTATAGGACGGGGTAAGTTGATCGTAATCGATGACTACTATGGAGTTCAAATTACACAAATTTTAGACCCTTCCGAAAGATTATAGCTTGATAAATAAACATTCTGTGTGTTTTTATCAAGTATGAAAAAGATTTCTTTAATTTTTTCCCTTTCCTTCCTTTCCTTTCTATTAATCTTGAATTGTGGTGATTCTAATAGAAGCATGCCAGCAGGTGCTCCTATCGAAGTAGTAGGTATAGATACATCAGGTAATGGCCAGAAGGATGCTTTTGGTTATATGCTTCGTTCTAAGGGTAATACTCGAATTGTCTACCAGGAATTAGATAAAGATGGTGATAGAAGATCTGATGAATTTATCTGGGTAGGATCTACTTCTAGAAGAGCCAAAGGTGCACCTTTACAAGAAGCTGTAAAAGTTTATGAAGAATCAGATGAGAACAACGATGGAACTATTGATACAATTCGTTGGTTTCTTCCCAATGAATATATTTCACTTATACTTAAAGATACAGATAATGATGGCTACTTCGAGACTACACAATATTACAATTACCAAAAGAAACCCGTCCGCACTGAAATTGATACAAACCAAGATGGATTAGCTGATATTTTTATTTGGTCATCTAGGGCAGAAATAGATACAGATTTTGATAAGACACCTGATTTAATAGTATTCGGGACATCTAAGTTAGAATTAGAAGAGAAGGCAGTGAACCGTAAAGAAACAAAACCTCTTAATAAAGCTACTTCTTATTTCTTAAATCCTAAGTTAATTCCATTTGAAGAAAGATCTATCATAGGCTCTGGTCTTTTTGTAGAATAGATCCGACAAATTAATATAGGAATCAGTTTCCTAGTTAAAAAGTTTTTAAAATTGTAATGTTTCAATTTTTTATATTTTGAATGTGAACTTTTAAATGAAATTTTGTATAAGATTTGAAAAGCCAACTTCTTGCACCAAAAAGTGAAAAGAGTTGGCTTTCTTATTTTAATACTGTAAAATAGAAACTCAATTAAGAAACATTGAATATTCTAATTAGGTATTTCTTTTGATTCCTAAAAGATTATCAAGGGTTGCTGTAAAATTTGTTAAATCAACAGGAAGTACAATCTCAGTATTATCTCTTGCTAACTTCTGAAACTGAGTAATCAAGCCTTGAGAGACCTGCAATTTCATTGCCTCGATTCCACCACTAGCTGTAATTGCTTCAGCGACTTTCTCAATACCTTTTGCAGTTGCTATAGCTAGGGATTCAATTTCAGTCGCCTTTCCTTCTGCTTCGTTGATTCTTTTTTGCTTTTCCCCTTCGGAACGGTTGATCAATTCTTCCTTTAAACCTTGGGATCTATTGATGCGAGATTCTCTATCTCCCCAGGAAAGAGAAATTTGTGCTTCCTTATTGATTTGAGCACGTTTTTCTTTTTCCATAGAGTCCATTACTGATTGCGGTGGAGCAATATTTACTATCTCATAACGATTGATACGAACTCCCCAATTCTCCGAAACATCATCAATGGCATCAACGATCTTTTTATTGATAGAAGATCTCTCTTCGAAGGTCTTATCTAGATCCATGGTCCCAATGATTGCTCTCATAGTTGTTTGAGCAAGTTGAATAGCTGCATATCTATAGTCTTCTATTCCATAGCTTGCCTTGACCGGATCTATCAATACCATATAAAGAACTCCATCAACCTTCACCATAACATTGTCTTTTGTTATACATGTTTGTGGGTGAACATCTATTGCTTGTTCCTTTAAGGTATGGTAGTATGCGTCTCGCTCTACAAATGGAGTTAAGATATGAAAACCTGCTTTGAGAGTTTTTGTGAATTTTCCAAAACGTTCTACAATGATTACTTCTTGTGCAGATACAATCCGTACGGATCTATACAATTTGTAGAAGAGGTATAGAAAGAAGGGAATCCAAAATATTAAAGTAATTTCATTCATAAAAGTTTATCCTTTTTTCTTAGGTTCTTGTGCTGGTGTATTTGAATCGCTAGGGAAGGTTGAAGTAACTTTAGAAATTCCCTCAAAGACTCCTTTGATATTGGCAAGAGATTCAGGAAGGATGGTAGTTTTTGATTTAGCAAAAATTCCTCCGAGTCCAGTCAAATATTCTTGGGTAATTTGCAATTGTACAGCTTGTCTACCGCCCGATTTGGAAATAGATTCAGCAATTGCTTTTAATCCTTTCGCCGATGCAGTTGCAACTAGCTCGATTTCTAAAGCTTTACCTTCTGCTTCATTTACAAGTTTTGCTTTATCTCCTTCTGAAAGATTAATCGCTTCTTGTCTCTCCCCCATGGAACGATTGATCCTAGCTTCTCTTTCACCCTCAGATGTAATGATCTCAGCTCTTCTTTCCCTTTCTGCTTTCATCTGGTTTTCCATTTCTAAGATAATGGTTTTAGGTGGTTGGATGTTACGAATTTCATAACGATTCACCTTGATACCCCAGGGATCAGTAGCTTCGTCAATCTGTCTCACAACACTTAAGTTAATCTTGTCTCTTTCTGAAAAAGTCTCATTCAACATAAGCTTCCCGATTTCAGATCGTAAGGTTGTCTGGGCAAGTTGTTCGGTTGCTAAGAAAAAGTTATCAATCCCATAAGAAGCTTTATAAGCATCTACTACTTTTAAATAGAGTATTCCATCAACTTCTACTTGTACGTTATCTTTGGTTGTACAAATTTGTGGTCTTACATCTATGGCAACTTCTTTTAATACTTGTTTGTATTTAATTTGATCAATCAGTGGAACCAGGAAGTGAAATCCTGCCTCTAAGGTTCCTCTGTATGCGCCCAATCTTTCTCGAATATAAGCATATTCTTGGGGCACGACTATAAAAGTCTTAACGATAAAGAATATTACCACGATAAAAAAAATCGTGAACTCAAACATAAATTTCTCCTCTCATACCATGTAAATCTGGTTTAAATTATTCAATCCAGTAAGGAAGAAAAGAAGTTTTTTAGAAAAATTGAAAATTAGCGGTGGATTCTTTCCACTATAAAGGTTAAATTATCTCGGCTTAAGATTCTTACTTTTTCACCAGACGGAATTCTTTCTGTTGTAGAGTAAGCATCCCATTCGGTTCCTCGAAAGTGGACTCTTCCTCCTTTTTGATTCAGAAGAATATCTTCCGTCACAGCTACTATTTGATTTACATAATCATCCTTGATCATTCGATCTTCTGAGACTTCGGATGGAAAAAACTTTTTGATAAATGCTGATCCAAAAATTATAGAAAAAATGCAAACAATACTGAAAATTAAAAATTGAAATAAGGTGCTTAGAGGTAACCAGAGCATTAGTAAGCCTGTAACCGTCATACTAAAACCTACAAAGAAGATAAACATCCCTGGAACTATAAACTCAAGTACCATAGCTATGGTACCTATACCTATCCAAATCCATGGGTAATCTTGTGGGCTGAGTCCATCCATGAATGTAATTAGTAGATTTTCACTTTCTCTTGCAAGTAAAAAATGAAATTGCCAATTCAAAGCAAAAATGATACTTTACATTTGATGAAAAAAATATTGATTTTGCTGAGTGCAGCATTGGTCTGTGCTCTTTCTTCTTATTTTACAAGATGGGAGTCTAGTTCTGTTGCGCCTCTGGAAGCTAAATCAGAACTTGTATTTCCTGTAAAAATCAATCGAATATTGGATAAATCTTGTAATGATTGTCATACCCCTTATACTAAGATTCCTCTCTATGGTCATATTTTTCCAATCACTTTGTATCTTCAGGATCATGTAGAGGAAGCACAAACTGAACTAAATTTTGTAAAATGGAATGAATTTACTCGAAAAAGGAAATTAAGAAAGACAGAAGAAATTATTGAGCAGATTGACAATGGAGAAATGCCACCTAAATCTTATTTGTTGCTTCACCCAGACTCCAAACTGAGTACTGAGGATATTTCTGAATTAAAAAAGTGGTCCGAAAAAATACTAAATGAAGATGAATAATACTAAAACATCACCTAACTCAAATACCAAGCTATGGGGAGGGAGGTTTAAAGAGCTTACTTCAGATATTATGAATCGAATAGGTGAGTCAATAAGTTTTGACAAAGAGCTTTATGCCCAAGATATTAGAGGAAGTCTTGCCCACGCAAAGATGCTTTGCAAAATTGGAATCTTAAATGATAAAGAATTGCTCTTAATAGGAAGTGGGCTTACAAAGATACAATCTGAAATTGAATCTGGAAAATTCGAATTTAAACAAGAATTAGAAGATATCCATATGCATATTGAATCTAGACTTACCCAGTTGATTGGTGAGGCTGGCAAAAAATTGCATACGGCTAGATCAAGAAATGATCAAGTATCACAAGACGTTAGACTTTATATTTTAGATCAAATTAAAATCATAGAGTCAGAGTTAATGCTCTTGCTTGAAGATTTACTAAAAAGAGCTAAGTCTTCTCTGGATATACTTTTTCCTGGTTACACACACCTTCAAATTGCTCAACCAATTCGAGCATCCCATTATTTTATGGCTCATTTTTGGGCCTTCCTCAGAGATTTGGAACTTTTTCAACATGTAAAGTCTACTACAGATCTATTGGTTTTAGGCTCAGGAGCTATGGCTGGTGTGAATTACAATTCAGATAGGGAGTTTTTAAGAAAAGAATTGCAACTAACTTCTATCAGTGAAAATTCTATGGACGCTGTCTCCCAAAGAGATCATATTATCCAATATCTATTTGCCATTAGTCAGTGTATGACCCATGCATCTAGAATTGCCGAAGAGTTGATAATTTATTCTAGCACAGAATTCAACTACATTGGACTACCAGATAGATTGACTTCGGGTTCTTCAATCATGCCACAAAAGAAAAATCCAGATGTTGCAGAATTAATCCGTGGAAAATCGGCTATGGTATTTGGTAATTTAATGTCTCTACTTGCTCTTGTAAAAGGAACTCCTCTTGCCTACAACAGAGATTTCCAAGAAGACAAAATTCCCTTGTTCCAGGCAAGCAAACATATATTACTCTCACTTGAAGGACTTAGGGAAATGGTGGCTGGATTGGAAATCCGATCTGCTTCCATTGAGACTAATCTTAAGAAAGGATTTTCAACTGCAACAGATCTTGCTGATTGGTTGGTGAGTGTTAAGAATATACCGTTTAGAGAAGCTCACGAAATCGTAGGTAACTTGGTCTCTGTATGTACAAAAAAGAATGTAGATTTATTTTCAGTATCAATAGAGGATAGAAAAAAGATATCTTCTCACTTAATAGACCCCACTTACTTAGATGCTATATCATTATACAATTCGGCTGATAAAAAAAATGTGCCAGGTGGAACAGCAAGAAAACGTCAGCTTGAACAATTTACCCAAGCTGAAAAAAAATTAAAACTCTTTAAATCAAAAATGCTTTCTTCGAAAATAAAGAATTCAAATAAAAAAGGAAAATCTTAAATATGAAAAAAAAGAAACTCTCACTTGCTTTAGCATCGATTATGCTTTTCACTTCGACTCTTGCTTGCAATGAAAATAAAATGATGGATTTGCAATACAAGCCTATCCCTTACTCTCTAACTGAAGTAGTGGTTAAAAGACAGGATTTAGCAAATGTTGCCTTGCCTTCTGAACCTGGTATTTATTCGATTATGCAAACTAGTAAAGGGAATCTTGTACTTAGACTTTTTTACAAAGATGCTCCCAAGACAGTTCAGAATTACATAGACCTTGCCCAAGGTCAGAAAGAATTTTTTACAGAGAAGGGAAAAGAAACAAGGCCATTCTATGATGGATTAAAATTTCATAGAGTCATAGAAGGGTTTATGGCACAAGGAGGTTGCCCAAGAGGTGACGGAACTGGTGGTCCTGGGTATAAATTTGAAGATGAAATCAATGCAAAGTCTTTAGGTTTAGATAAACTCAAAATTAAAAATTATCCTGCCTTGCAAAGTCAATACCAAAGAATGATTTTTGAGACATTGGGTATTCAATCTAAAGAACAGTTCGATGAAAGAAGAAGCGAAATTGAAGAAGCCTATGAGAAAGGGCAAGACTTAAGTCTTATGGAAGTTTTACACCGTGTAGGTTATAGATACAATGAGAAAGTAAGCAGCCATAAAGCAGTTAAAGGTTCTTTTGCTATGGCAAATGCAGGACCCAACACAAATGGATCTCAATTTTTTATTAACCAAGTGCATACTCCACATTTGGACGGCTTGCACACTGTATTTGGAGAGTTGGTTTCAGGTGAGGATGTTCTCAATGAAATAATAGCAAGTGGAAATTCCAATACAACAATTAAGAAAGTCCTTGTTATAGATAAAAGGTAAATTACAGGAAACCTATGAACTTAATTGAAGGCATTGAAAAGATTCGACAATTTAGCACGGCTGCCTCTATGGCACCTGCCTTAGCTTTTATAGAGAGTCTTTCCAGTCATTCTGAGAATAAAACTTTCTTAGATGAGGTTGGTGCTGCTCAAAAATATCCGGATGTTTTTCTTGAAGTTTTGTATTTTTTAAATTTTATTCTAAGAAAGCGCCTCTTGGTCAATAGTAGCTATGAAAAATGTCTAGAAAAATACCAGACTCTCAATCAAATATCTTCCAAACGTCGTCCTGTTGGGGAAGAAGGAAAAATTAAAGAAACATTGACAGACTTTATTCTTAGAGTAGAGAAATTGTTTGAACAAAATGATATTACTGATGAGGGCGTTTTTAAAGAATTATCTAGGTTTATTGAAGAAAATAATATAGGAAATTTAACAGAAAATGAACTAAAAACTGTTCATTTGACTAGCAAGGCTACAGCTCTTCTTGAACCTCATTTTGATAAATTAAGGGAAATTTTCTTTGGATATGAGAAATTAATAGACCCATTGAAAAGATTGATCAATATATCTGATCTAATTCTAGAAGAGTCAAATCGCATGGTTGGGTAAAAAAAGTTTATAGCATATATCTGTTCTACCGAAAATAAGAATGAGATGAAATTAAAACTATGTCTAATTGCCTTCTTTATCCTATCTTCTTCATCCTATTATTCCTATCCTGACCGAGATGCGCGAGGGTCTTATACAGAGAATTTCACTCATCTTCAAATTAAAGCAAGTCTACATACTCCATCTGTTTCCTATAAAGAAGGCTCTGATATACCCCTAGAATTCAAAGTTTACAATCATGGTAAAGAAGTGGTTAGAATTTTTCCCTCCACCAAAGGTTTAGAAACCTTTCAATTCCAAATCAAAGACAATGAAGATAGGCTAATTGAAGAAATCCTTCCTCATGATGCAAAACCCTGGGACCCAAGATACCAAAAAGATCTCTTACAAGCAAGTCGCAATCATAAAGAAAATTTGGCTTCAGATACTTCCAAAGAGATAGCTCTTCATCCTGGAGAATCCTTTTCTTATAGAGTTCTTTTGAATGAAAAATATCGTCTTGTCCCAGGCAGAAAATACAATATAACAGGTTATTTTTATCCTAACATTACAGAATCTAAGAAAAATCTTTTACTTTCAGGCAATGAGTCTGAGGGAAAGAATGTTTTCTTAAGAACGGATAATTCTATTTCTTTTTTCTATGAAAAAAGACGAGAGGACAGGGTTTTATCTGGAGTATCGGAGCCTTTTGGTAACTCTTATGGGGTTTCCCCTGAAGAAACCGTTTTTCTTTTTCTGGGTGCAGAAATGAAGAAAAACTGGGGAAATTATTTCAAATGGATTGAATTCTCTGATTTTATTCTTGCTTATGATAGTTTTTCAGGTGAGTATATCAATGCCTCCATCAGTGAAAGAGATTCCGTGGTAGAAGAATTTAAAAAGTATTTAATCTCACTTCCTTCGGGAAAATTAAAATCCTTTAAAGTAGTGGGTGTTGATAATCTAAATTCTAGTGAAGCAAGGGTAAGGGTGTTTGCTGAAAGATCAGAAGAGAGAATACCAACTCGTTATGAATATGAATATACGTTAAGAAAAGCAATAAATGAACCAACTTCTCTCTGGAGAATACATGGGGTTGTTGCAAGGGTAAGAAAATGACTGAGATACTATCGCAAGATGAAATAGATGCTCTGCTCTCTGCTATATCTAGCGGTGAAGTAAGTGAAGAAGAATATTCTTCAGTAGGTGAACAGAAGAAAGTTAAGATCTACGATTTTAAACGTCCAGATAAATTTTCAAAAGACCAAATTCGAACCCTTCAAATGATGCATGAAACATTTGCTCGTCTTGCAACAACTGGTTTGTCTGCCCAGCTTCGTGCGCTAGTGCAAGTCCACGTTGCATCTGTGGATCAGTTAACCTACGAAGAATTTATTCGTTCTATTCCTAATCCTACTACACTAGGTGTTATCAATATGGATCCTTTAAAAGGATCTGCGATTCTTGAAATTGATCCATCTATCTCTTTTACAATCATAGATCGTTTGTTTGGTGGAAAAGGAGAATCAGCAAAAATTACTAGAGAACTTTCTGACATAGAGATGAATGTTATGGAAGGGATTATTGTACGTATTCTAGGAAACTTAAGGGAATCTTGGTCAACTGTGATAGATCTTCGTCCAAGACTCGGCGCTATAGAAACAAATCCTCAATTTGCTCAGGTTGTTCCTCCCAATGACATGGTGGTATTAATAACGCTAGAGACCAAAGTAGGTGAAGTAGAAGGTATGACCAACCTTTGTATCCCCTATATCACTATTGAACCAATTATTAATAAACTATCAGCGCAGTATTGGTATTCCTCTATTCGTAGAGGTGAATCGGATGAGAATAAGGTTGTCATCCAGGAGCGTTTGGATGGAGTAAAAGTTCCTTTGATTACAGAAGTTGGTTCAGTAGATATATCTATGAATGACCTTATTGGTTTAACGGTTGGTGATGTTGTAAAATTAGAAAATACTCCCACCAAATCAGAGTTAACAGTTCGTGTGGGTGACAGAACCAAATTCAAAGCTACACCGGGTAAGGTTGGAAATCGTCTGGCAATCCAAATTGGTGAATTTGTAGAAGAAATACCTGATGAACTGCTAGGTTCTACAAGATCAGAACAAGAATACTAAATCCATATTGAGAATTATTCAATTCTTACAACTTGTTCCAATTATGATTTTTTATTGGAAAGTATTTTTAATTTGTATGTTTGCTATTTTTTATCTTTGCTATGATGTTTAAATGGAAAATTAGTCTAGGAATCCTTTTACTTTTTATTGATGTTTCAACATATTCTTTTCTAAAGGCAAAAGACAAACCTACTGAACCGCTAATTGAAAGTTCTAAACATGGTAAGATCCTTACAAAAAATAAAGTTACAAAATCAATAGTCAAAATTAGTAAAACAAAAAGAAAACTCATCATTCTTTCAATCGATGGTTTTCCTGCATATTATTTGGATCATCCAGAAATACTGAATCAGATTCCCAATCTAAAGAATTTATTCGCAAAATCCCAAGGTGGAAGAATTGCCACCATAAATCCAAGTGTAACGTATGCATCTCATACATCAATGATCACAGGGCAAGATCCTGGATTCCATGGTATTGAAGGAAATACTCCTATTGATCCCTTTGACCTAGAAGATGGTGCTTGGTTGTGGTATTATGATGATATTAAAGTTGAAACTCTCTTAGATATAGCCAAACAAGAAAATGCGAAAACAGCAAATGTCTATTGGCCTGTCACAGTAGCTGCGCCAATTGATTGGAATATTCCACAATTCTGGAGAAAGAAAACAAATTCTGATTTAAAAATTCTTCGTTCTCTTTCTACTCCTGGCTTACATAGAGCAATGGAAAAAAAAATAAAACAGCCTGTACTTGAAACAACAAAAGACGATGCAAAAATACGAACAGGAGTCGAAATTTTTCTAAAATACAAACCGGATATCACTTTAATCTATTCAACCGATTTGGATACCTACCACCATGCCAAGGGTCCTTTTTCAGACCAAGCAATTGAGAAATTAAAATTAACTGATAGGTATGTAGGAGAATTAATTCATAAAACCAATCTTTACAAAAGAAAGGATTTAGCATTGATCGTTGTTAGTGATCATGGATTTACTACGGCTAAGTCTATTTGCAGACCGAATAAACTTTTGTTGGAAATGAATTATCTTCAGCCTCAGGATAAAACTTGGAAGTATTATGTAAAATCCACAGGAGGTTTGGCTTTTTTGGTAGAGAATGAGAAATATTCAGAATCAAAACAAAATCCATCAACTTTTTTGAGTGCAGAGAACAATCCCGAACGAATGAATTTATTATACTCTTTGAGTTCGAAAATTAAAGAAGAATGTAAGGGTGTTAGAATGATTTTTGCGGGCGATGAGTTTGAAAACTATAGAAAAAAAAGTTTCCCACTATCCCTTGCAATTATTCTATCAGATGAATCCACATATATCAGCACTTCTTGGACGGGGGATCTTTATAGTGATGTTCAGAATCCAATTTTTACCCATGGCTTTCCAGCTTACAGGGGTGATATGGACACAATAGGATTCTTTTATTCTAATATAAGAACACAAGAAAGCTTATCTAAAAATCCAAAATCCAAAAGCAAAGATAATATCCAAAATTTAGGATTCGAATCCGTTAAGGATGTATTCGCTTTTACTTGTATGTGGATGAAATGGGATTGTAAGCCTAATCTCAAAAAGGAAGATTAATTCTTCCAGTGTATGCACTCACCTGGACATTCATCCATTTCTTTCTGAACTGCTTTGACTTCTTCATCTGGAATTTCTGCATTGTTGATGTTTGATCCATCAATATGAGTCTCAGATATATCATCCGCATCCATT
>PEQN01000060.1 GCA_002786225.1 Leptospira sp.
TTCTTAAGACCACGCAGTGAAGTTATTTTACAAAAGTATAAAAATCAATTTCCTAAGATTAAGATGGTTTCTATTCGGGATTTAGAAGGTTCTTGGAAAGAAGCTCAGCTAAAACATTTTTCTGATAATGGAATCTTTGATCAAATCTATAAAAAATAAGATTCAATGAACTTTCAATTTAGACCTTATTCAAAAATGACATTTAGCTTAGTGATAGGTATTGTATTTTTTTATACAAGCATAATCATAATCATTCCCATAATAGGATTGTTTGTGAAAACTTTTGAATTTGGAATTTCAGATTTAGTCAATGTTTTCTATGAGAAAAGAATCCAAGATGCACTTATTCTAAGTTTCGGAACTAGTTTAGTTGCTGCTTTGATTAATATGGTTTTAGGATTTTTATTTGCATGGACTATTGTAAGATATGAATTCCCTGGTAAACAAATTATTAACTCATTGATCGATCTGCCATTTATGCTACCAACAGCTGTTGCTGGAATTTCGCTAACTTCTATCTATTCCAATAATGGCTGGATAGGATCTTTCTTCCATAGCCTTGGAATTCAAATTGCCTACACTCCTATCGGGATAATCATAGCCTTAGTTTTTGTTGGCTTTCCATTTGTTGTAAGATCCGTACAACCTGTCCTTGAAGAGTTACCAAAGGAACTAGAAGAGAGTGCTTATTGTTTGGGAGCAACTCGCTTCCAAACCTTTTATAAAATCATTCTACCTTATTTGATTCCATCCTGTCTAAGTGGAGCAAGTATGGCATTTGCAAGAGGAGTTGGTGAATATGGTTCTGTTGTATTCATCTCTGGAAATATTCCTAATAAAACGGAAATACTGCCTCTATTAATCATAACAAAATTAGAACAATATGAATATGCTCAAGCAACTTCTATTGCATTATTAATGCTCAGTCTTTCATTTTCGATTATGCTACTTTTGAATTTCTGGCAAGCTCGTAGGAGTAGATATCTATCATGAAACCTAGACAGTCCTTATTGATTAAATGGTGCTTTGTTATCTCTGTTTATTTACTCTGTATTCTATTACTCATTCTTCCTTTAGTAAATGTATTTATGGAAGCATTCGCAAAAGGTATTTTAGAATATTGGAAGGCAATTAGCCAAGATCACACGCTTTCCGCTTTCCTTTTAACAATCAAGGTTGCTCTAATCGCTGTTCCATTAAATACAATCATTGGCATTTTAGCAGCATTCTTACTTTCAAGATTTGTTTTCCCTGGTAAAAATATACTATTGACCTTGATTGAATCACCGTTTGCAGTTTCTCCTGTGATTGCTGGTTTGATTTTTGTTTTAATTTTTGGACGAGAAGGCTGGATGCGTCCAATATTGCAATTTTTAGATTGGGAAATTATTTTTAATACTCCTGGACTTGTTATTGCAACTATCTTCATTACATTTCCATTTGTTACTAAAGAACTTTTACCATTGATGCAATCACAAGGTAATGAGGAAGAAGAGGCAGCCATACTCCTGAACGCATCCTTCTTTAAAGTGTTTACTAAAATCATTATCCCTAATATCAAATGGGGATTGCTTTACGGTATTGTGCTTTGCAATGCTCGTGCCATGGGAGAGTTCGGTGCAGTTTCTGTTATCTCAGGTCATATTCGTGGCAAGACGAATACGCTTCCCTTGGAAGTAGAAATTCTGTACAACGAATACAATTCTGTTGGTGCCTTTGCAACAGCATCCCTACTTGTTTTATTATCTATATTGACTCTAATTATTAAAAATATTTTAGAAAGAAAAATTCAACTAACTAGCCTTGAATCAAATCCAGGTTCAGAAGAAATAGGTAAGTAATATGTCAATTATCATTAAACATTTGAACAAAACATTTCAAAACTACAAGGCATTAGATGATATTAATTTAACAATACCAGAAGGGAATCTGTTTGCTCTCCTAGGTCCCTCAGGATCTGGAAAGACAACTCTACTAAGAATCATAGCAGGATTAGAAGTTCCTGATTCCGGTGAAATTCAAATCAATCAAAATGATTCAGACCACAAGAAATCTCAAGCTACTCAAGTTGGCTTCGTCTTTCAGCACTATGCATTATTTCGACATATGAATATATTCGAAAATATAGCTTTTGGCTTACGCGTTCGTCCGAAATCTTCCAGGCCTTCCAACCAAGCTATTAGGGAAAAGGTCTTTGAATTATTGAAACTAGTTCAACTCGAACAATTGCACAATCGCTATCCACATGAATTATCTGGAGGTCAGAGACAGAGAGTTGCACTAGCAAGAGCCCTTGCCATTGAACCAAAATTTCTTCTTTTAGATGAACCTTTTGGGGCACTGGATGCTAAGGTACGTAAAGAACTACGGCAATGGCTTAGAAAATTACACGACGAAATTAATATTACATCTGTGTTTGTTACCCACGACCAAGAAGAAGCACTTGAAGTAAGTGACCAAGTTGCAATTCTCAAATCTGGACGTATTGAACAGGTCGGAACTCCTGATGAAGTCTACAACCAACCCAAGAGCTCATTCGTATTTCATTTTCTTGGTGATGTGAATCTTTTTCATGGAAGAATCCAAGATGGCGACGCGGTTGTTGGTAATTTGAATTTAGGTAAGGCTGAAGATTTAAATTCCAATGACAAAGATGCAGTTGCATATGTGCGTCCCTACGATATTGAAATTATAAGAGACCAACAATCAGGAATTCCTGCCGAAATCAAACATATCCATTCTACTGGACGAAATGTTCGAGTTGAACTCTATCGTCCAGATACAGGAACTTTGATAGACTCTGTTTTGGATACTGAGACTTATAAAGAGTTGAACCTTCTTCCAGGGGAAACGGTTTATCTTAGAATAAAAAAAGCCAAGGTTTACACAGAAGATTTTTCTATTTAGGAAATGCTAGCTATTGCAACTTGGTATTTTCTTGAGTTTAAATGCTTACCTAGCCTTTTCTATAAAGCCTATTAAATCACTACCTGCAACTCTACAGACTCTCCAATCTGGATAGATTTTCGCTCCTAGGGATTTGTAGAATTGGATTGCTGGTTCATTCCAATCTAACACCGACCAATCAATTCGTCCTGCACCTATCTCTTTGGCTACCTGCCCCAATTGAAGCAAAAGTGACTTACCCAATCCTCTTTTCCTAAAGTTGGGCATCACGTAGAGATCTTCTAAATAAATTCCAGGTTTCGTGAGAAATGTTGAATAATTATAAAAATACAAGGCATAGCCAACAACTTGATTGCCTTCCTCAGCAACCAAGGCATAAAGATAAGGTTTCTCTCCAAAAATATGCTTTTCTAGATCTTCGAGTTTTCCTTCAAATTCATGACTCAACTTTTCAAAATCTGCTAATTCTTGTATAAGTGCAAAAATTCTTGGTAGGTCTTCTTTTCTCGCTTTGCGAATCATAATTTCTCCATTCACTGATTCATTCTTTCTCTAATTTCAAGAACTGTTACCAATAGGGTCAATCCAAATTCTCTGTAGGGTAAATTCCCCTATTGCTTTCGTGATTCAGTTCAGTTATACTTATACTACTTTAACGGTATCTTATAAGTTATCAACCCAAAGATACGGACGACCAAATACCTATTCCCCCAGTTTGGGGGATTTTTTTATTTCCTCTAGCAATTTTATAATAAAAGGGCGAGAATCAATTGAATGATGGGGAAGAGTCAATCTCTCACTGTCTAATTCGTCTACACTTTCGTATAACAGAATATCTATGTCTATCTCTCTTGGACCCTTGTCAAAGCGCTTCAGCCTACCTATCTTACTTTCTATAGACTGAGTGAAATTCAGAAGTTCCAGCGGTTGCAAAATTGTTTCAATCTCTATGACTTGGTTTAGAAAATCGGGTTGATTCGTAAAATCCATAGCCTTAGTGTTCAAAATTTTCGAAACTTGGATGATTTCGCATAAGGGAGGATTATGAAGCAAATCTCTAGCTTTCTCTAAGTAAAGCTCTCTATCTCCAAGATTTGTTCCTAAAGAAAGATAGGACTTCATAGCTAAGGAAAGTTCTTCCATGCAAATTTGTTGTAAACTTTTTTAATTCTGTACACCTTTCAATCTATAATCTGGGCATTTAAGTTGGATCTCTTTGGTCATTTCCATTAACCTGCTATAGATGCGTCCCTCTCCTTTGATCTTCCAGTCTTCTAAGGCTTGGTTAGAAGTTAGCAGAGTGAGTTTTTCATTTTCGTAACGAGTATCAATGAGATCATATAACTTTCGATTGTTGAACTCAGAATCTTTCTGAATTCCAAAATCATCAATTACAAGAACATCCACATTGGCAAATTCCTTTTCTATATTACTTTCTTGCCCAGAAGTCTCGCTGTCTTTTTGGTAGGTATTTAAAATCGCACTTAGAAAATCTTTATTAACTTTGGCATACTTGCAATTTACACCATAGCGAAAGATCAATTCATTTAAGATAACACAAGCTAGTAAAGTCTTGCCAGAGCCTGTTCCGCCCCAAAGATAAAATCCTTTTGCATTAAAATTTGGATCCTTCCACTTGTGAACCAACTCAGAAGCCCAGTCATGTGCGATCAGAAATGATAATTCAGGATCATTGCTTTTGTCTCCTATGTCTATGCTTTGGAGAAATTGAAATCTATATCTAGGTGGAATTCCTGCTTTGGCAACTAACTTTTCTAATTTAATTAATTCTAATCTAGCTCCATGACACATACATGGAATCTGCATATCTGAATCTATATCATACACTAGAAATGGTGGTTCTCCTTTTGAAGGACAGACATTACAATCTGAACCGACACAATGACAAACACTCAAGGCACCTGATCGTAGACCGCGCACATTAGTATCTAAAATAATACCAGCCCCACCACAGTAAGGACAATCTACAACACCATGACGAAATGGAAAAACATCTGCAAGATTCATGTATAAGGAAATACTTATTGCTTAGCACTTTGTGTCAAGTTTATGCGATGATCTCTAACCTTTTTCAAAGATTATGTCTCTTCTACTTTGAAAAATCTTCCAGGAAATGAGTAGATTCCTAAAAAAATCAGTCTGATTTGTTATTATTGACTTTAATAAATCCGATACTTAACTTGAAGAACAGGGAAAGGATTCCCATTCTTTAAAGACTATCATTAGAGAAAGAAAAAGGTCAAAGGATATGAAGATCATGAAACAACTCCTCATCATCATGCTGGCACTGTCTATGAGTGTAGGAATCTACTCTCAAGCACAGCCTCAAGGTCAACCAGGTCAAGCTCAAGGCCAGGACGTAAAAGATACCGACGAACTTCTAAAAGGTGAACTCGTTCCCGAAGAAGAAGATGCGGATCTTACGGAAGATCAGAAAGAAAGAAGAAAAGTGGTTCAAGAGCAGGAAGCTCTTTGGAAGAACCCAGACTTCAAGGCATACAACAAAAATTTTCAAGAGCTTCACCAATTATCTAAAGCTTTCGCAAATAACAAATTTCGTTTAGCTTTATCTAACTACCAATCTGGTGTTAACGTTCTTTTTAAGAACAGAGACTGGGTTGAGCAGTACAGAAAAGAAGAAGCTGAGAAAAAGCGTCTAGATGAAAAATGGTACTGGCAAAAAGTAGATCGTAAAGCTAGAGAAGAAAGAGTAGTTTCTCGTGAGAAAAACTCTTCTAAACAATCTGCTCTCAACTACTTTACTAGATCTATCAATCACTTAGATGAAATCAAAAATCCAGATCTTCGTGAAAGACCTGAATTCAAAAGATTGCTTTCAGATGTTTATAGAAATTGGGTAATGGTTGAATATGATTTACAAAATCTTCCTCAAACTATCCCTATTCTTGAACTTTACATCGAAATAGATGACAATGAGAAGGAATACCCTGCTCACAAATATCTAGCTAGTGCATATGCATTCGAAGAGAACATGATAAAGAAATACGGTGGCGGATCAGAAGATCAAATGCTAAAATACCGTTACAAAAAGAACGTTCACCTTCTTAGAGCAACTGAACTAAAATACGGAAAAGACTCACCTGAATACAAACACATTGTGAACATTGTAAACAGGGATGAAGTTATTTCGGTAACTCCTTAATTACCAAATACTTCTCTTTGTTAGTCTAAAGAAACAGAAGCCTGGCTTAAACACCAGGCTTTTTCTTCAAGTAGCTATTCTAACAAAGCCCTAATTCTCCATCTTCATGAGTGTCTTAACTGGTAGGCTAAATAGCCTTCTGGAAGTTAGAAAGTAAGCAAATAAAATCCCAACAAAAACAAGAATTGCTACCATTATCATGTTAAAAACAGGATAAATGGATTCTAAGTTCAAAACATACTGATTCAAGATCTTATCTGCAATCATTGCTAGGATAAAGCTGCAAAAAAAAGAAAAGAAAGAAAGCAGAATAGATTCATAAAGAACTATCCCTCTTACAAAATTTTGTTTAGCTCCTACAACTCGAAATAGAACCATTTCCCGAAATCTTTCCCTAGAAGAACTATAAAGAACAGCAACTAAGAGCATAATGGAAGCTATTACGAGTAAGCCTGACATAATATTGATGATGGCTGATACTTTTTCCACTATACCTTCGAAACTCTTTACAGCTTTTTCTGTATCTATAAAAGTTATATTAGGATAAGCTTTCACAATCTGCTTTTGCATTTGGAACCTTTGTGCTGAATCTTCTATATAAAAGGAAGAGATATAATACCTTGGTGCCGATTCCAAATCTCCTTTGGAAAATAATACGACAAAGTTTGGTTTCATATCTGCCCAATTAACAGATCTTAAATTTGTAATTCTACCTTTGATAGGAAATCCTTGGATAGAAAATTCTAATTCATCACCAATTCCAGCGCCTAAACTTTTGGAAAAATCTTTTTCTACAGATATTTCATTCAGTGAAGATTCCTTCCACCACTTTCCAGAATCCACTGATTCGGTTTCGAATAGCTCATCTCTATAAGACAACATGTACTCTCTTGTTCTGGCAGTAGATTTCCAATCTCGCTTGGATGCATCTTGTTCCAATTGAGAAGTGTCAATTTTTACCCCGTTGATCTTTGAAAGTCTAGCTCCAATAATAGGTGCTAGGTAGTATTCTTTAGGTGAATATTTGGACACCATAGATTCAAATCCAGTCTTTTGGTCGGGTTTGATATCAATGATAAAAACATTGGGTCTTTTGGTTAATTGCCTAGACCCTCCCAAATTCAATAAACTTTCTCGTAGGATTAAAGAAAGAAGTAGAACGAAAATAGCTGATCCAAGTCCTATGATAGAAAGAGAAACTAAGCCATATTGTCTTACAAACTTCTTTAGGACTAAGGAAAAGCGTTTTGATACAACTCTAGTCTTGGAATAACTTAACAATATCCATCTTAATAATTGGTAGGTTAACCAAATCAAAAGTGGAATCAAAAAAAACATAGAACACAAGACTAGGCCCTTGATTATATTTCCTGTATCAAGCCAAGATACAAAGAAGAATAAAAGATAGACAGCACCTAGCAAGATATATTCCATCTTACTCCATCGATTCGATAAGGAACCCGTACTGTCACTTACACCATCGGGTGATTTCAAGGCATTCATAGGGCTCACCATTCCTGCTTTGATTAAGGAATGCAAGGAAACTAAAAGTGGAATAAAAATTCCAAGCCCCAATCCTTCTAGAAATGCTATGCCAGTAATTCCTTGGCTTAGATCAGGAAAACCATCTCCACCTAATAAATTGGGAAGACTGGATTGAATCCAATATCCTAAACCTAAACCAAAAACAACTCCAATTAAAGATAAACCCAGAGTTTCAGAGAGAACCATCAAACGAATATATTTTGATTCAAGGCCAAGGCATTTTAAAATAGAAATCTGTTTCTGGGAATCTAAGACTCTAGTCCTTGCTGAAATAAAAATTGCAACAGCACCTAAGAAAAAGGAAGAAAGGCCAAGTAAGCTCAAGAAATCTAAAGTATTCGTAATGAATTTTTGAGAACCTGAGTTAACTTCTGTATTGTGGAAAATGGTTAAATCATTCTTGATGTATTCTTCAAAATGAGTTTTCTTAAATTGGTTTAGATCAACATTGTTTGGAAGTTTTGCAAAAATTGTATACCGAATTCGGCTTCCCTTTTCTATCAATCCGGTTGAATCAACAGAAGACTTGGAAATAATAGAAGTTGGAGCCATTCCTGTAAATCCACCGACTGAACCTGGCTCTTTTTTAATAACTCCTGCAAAAAAATACTCTCTTTCACCAACTTGGATTCTATCACCCATTTTCACTGCTAGATTTTTAGAAAGATTCTCTTCAAGAAGGATATCCGAGTCCTTTAAGTTAGTATAGGCATCCTTGGGATCAGTCTCTATTTTTCCATAAAAAGGGTATTGATTTTCAATACCGCGCAACATAGATAAGGCAACTTCTTCGTTCTTAGGATTTTGCAACATGGAAAGAAATTGAACAACCTCAGCCCTCTGGGAACCTAGGGGAAGGGTTTTTTGTAAGAGTGAATTCTGGAAATCACGAGGTTTTTCGGGAGTTTGGAAGGCTAAATCGGCTCCCATCATATTTCTTGCTTCCGTTCGAATCAAATCAGCCAAGGAAGATTTGTAAGATTGGATTCCAGATACAGCACCCACTCCAAGGGCAACCGAAAGAATGACCTGTAAAGAAAAGGTTTTGCGACTAAATAACTGTCTTTTGAAAAATGTTTTGAAAAATGCTTTCTGATTCATCGTTTCTTTTTCTTAGCAGGTTTGGTCTTAGAAACTTGTTTCTTTTTGATTGGAGATTTCATGGTGGATTTTAGCTTTTCTTGGAGCTCTCCATCTTTCATTTCAAGAATTCTATCCGCTAGATTTGCCACAGAATGATCGTGTGTAACAACAATTAGAGTTGATCCCTTATCTCGGTTCAATTTCTGTAAAAGTTCCATGACAACATTGCCATTTTTCGTATCAAGATTAGCCGTAGGTTCATCTGCAAATAAAATCTTGGGATCATTGATAAAGGATCTTGCGATTGCAATACGCTGTTCTTCTCCGCCTGACAATTGTAAGGGAAAATGATTTTCTCTATGTTCCATATGAACAGAAACAAGAAGATCTCTAGATTTTGTTAGAATTTCTTTCTCTGAGAGATTGGATGAAACCATCAATGGTATGGCAACATTTTCTATTGCAGTTAAATTAGGTAAGAGTTGAAAATTTTGAAAAATGAAACCTACCTTTGTTGAACGCAAATTGGCAAGTTCATCTTCTGATAAATCTCCGAGAGAAACTCCATCTAAATGAATCTTACCTTGGTCTGGCTTATCCAAACCAGCAGCAAGTCCAAGAAGTGTAGATTTTCCTGAGCCAGATGGACCAACAATCGCAACAAATTCGCCTTCTTTTACAAGGAATTCCACGTTTTTAACAACATCTATGGATTCATTGCTGCCTTTAAATGATTTAGATACAGATTGAAACTTCAGCATACTAGATTTTAGACATAAGTTCCTTATAAATAAAAAAAATATTTCAAAATTATTCCAATAACTTCCGTTAAACTGTTCTATTTTGGGCGAATTTATCTTGTAAGCATTTAGAATGATTCATACAAAGTTGGCACAGAGATTTTTCATTCTTTGATTTTTTTTAAAAAAAAATTTTGTAAAAATTTTGAAACCCATATTACTTTTTTTTTGACCCTAAACGATAGGAAAAATATACAGTATACTTCATCCTAAGGAAAAAACAAATCTGATGATTCTTAAATTTTCAGGTTACGAACATAGGATGTCAATAAAGTATAGATAAAACGTAAGGGTGTATTTTCAATGGTGGAAAGCGACTCAGAAGTCGAAATAGAATCCGACAAGACATATAAAATATGCGCTTGTGGCAAGAAAGTAAAGGCAATCTACCAGAATGATTTGTGTAGAGAATGCTTAACGGATCGATTCAAAATGTTAACTAAGGTAATCGATTCCGTTAGGAAATAAATTAAAGAAGAGTTTAAGCGGAAATTTAAGAATCTTTTGGCAAAATGCCTAAAAACTACAACATACAACTAATTAATGTTAAATGGCTGAATACCGATTTCGAGACATAGAAAAGAAATGGCAATCCTATTGGAGCGAGAATTCTAGCTTCAAGACGGATGTCCACTCGGCTAAGCCTAAATTTTATTGCTTAGATATGTTTCCTTACCCTAGTGGTGCAGGACTTCATGTTGGCCATCCAGAGGGTTATACTGCAACCGACCTGATTAGCCGTTATAAGAGGATGAAGGGCTTCGAAGTTCTCCACCCTATGGGCTGGGATGCCTTCGGTTTGCCTGCTGAAAGATATGCCATGCAGACTGGCATACATCCTAGAGAAACAACAGAAGCAAATACCAACAACTTTCGTAGACAAATCCAGGAATTAGGTCTGAGTTATGATTGGGATAGAGAAATTTCCACTACAGATCCTGAATATTTTAAATTCACGCAGTGGATTTTCATACAAATTTACAATTCGTACTTTGATAGAAGCTCTAAGAAAGCAAAGCCTATAGACAAACTTATCCTTGAACTCGAAAAGTCAGGCTCTAAGCCTTTTGATGGGGAAGAAATTCCGGAATCGGAACATTTTTCCGCAGAAGAATGGAAGAATTTTACCCCAGCACGAAAAGATGAGATCCTAAGCTACTTTCGCCTGGTTTACCTTGCCAATATACCCGTGAATTGGTGTGAGGCATTGGGCACAGTTCTAGCCAATGAGGAAGTGGACGAATGGGTTGGAAAAGGCTACACCGTTGAGCGTAGACCTATGAAGCAATACATGATGCGGATTACCTCCTATGCTGAGCGATTACTGGAAGACTTAAGTCTTTGTGAGTGGCCTGTATCTACATTAGAAATGCAGAAAAATTGGATAGGCAAAAGTCGTGGCTTAGAATTGGATTTTCCATTAGAGAAGCCTGTTTCTGGTTCTGAATATTCCGAACAAAAGGTTCGCGTCTTTACCACTCGTCCAGATACAATTTTTGGTGTAAGTTACATGGTTCTTGCTCCAGAACACAAATTAGTTGAATACATTACTACAAATGAACACAAAGCTAATGTAGAAAAATACCAAAAAGATACTTCTCTAAAGAGTGATTTAGATAGAACTTCATTGAATAAAGATAAATCTGGTGTATTTACTGGATCCTACTGTTTGAATCCAGCAAACCTCACTCAAAAAATTCCCATTTATATCTCTGATTATGTTTTAGCTACCTATGGAACAGGTGCTATCATGGCAGTACCAGCTCATGATCAAAGAGATTATGAATTTGCTATCAAATACAATCTTCCCATAATTCCAGTTATACTAGGAAATACCAACCTAGAAAGTGCATTTGATTCTAAAGATTCTGTTTGTATCAACTCCAATTCAGACGAACTAAAGTTAAATGATTTAAAATACGAGGAAGCTTTCACTAAAACAAGTGAGTGGGCTGAATCCAAAAAAATTGGTAAAACCAAGATTCAATTTAAGCTAAGAGATTGGTTGTTTGCAAGACAAAGGTATTGGGGTGAACCTATCCCCTTAGTTCATTACCCAGATGGTACAACTCGTCCTATACCTGAAAGCGAATTGCCTTTAACTCTTCCAGACTTAGAAGAGTTCAAGCCCTCTGGAACAGGGGAATCCCCACTTGCTCTCGCAAAAGACTGGTTAACCTACAAAGATCCTTTAACAGGAATGCTTGGTACTCGAGAAACCAATACAATGCCGCAATGGGCAGGCTCTTGTTGGTATTATTTACGATATATTGACCCCAAGAATCCAAATCAAATCTGCGATCCAAAATTAGAAAAAGAGTGGATGCCTGTTGGCTTATATATTGGTGGAGCAGAACATGCCGTTTTGCATTTGTTATATTCAAGGTTCTGGCATAAGATTCTTCATGACCTAGGACATGTATCAACACCTGAGCCCTTCCAAAAATTAGTCCACCAAGGATTAATTCTAGGCGAAGATAAACGAAAGATGTCCAAATCCTTAGGAAATGTGGTCAATCCTGACCAGGTCGTAGAAGAATTTGGTGCTGATTCTTTGCGATTATTTGAAATGTTTATGGGGCCCTTTGAGATGGTGAAGCCTTGGTCAACCAAAGGTGTAGAAGGTGTGCATAGATTTCTAGCAAGAGTTTGGCGACTATTCCACCAGGGCAAAGATGAATCTTTCCGATTGGATGAGATAGAACCAACTGAGGTTGAACGAAAAATTCTTCATAAGACTATTGATAAAGTCCAACAGGATATAGAGGGTTTTTCCTTTAATACCGCGATCTCGCAGATGATGATACTTGTGAATGAAATTACTCCCTCAGAGAGAAGACCACGTAAAGTATTAGAAACTCTTTTAATACTTTTAAATCCTTTTGCACCTCATATAACAGAAGAATTATGGTCTTTATGCGGCAAGAAGACCGATCTTGTATTAGAAAAATTTCCTATAGCCGATAGTAAATACCTAGTCGATGATGAAATTACTCTACCCATTCAAGTAAATGGTAAATTACGTGGTGAGGCTTTAGTCCCAAAAGATATTAGCCAAGACGCCGCAGAAAAAATTGCTCGTGCGCATGATAAAGTGATACCTTTTCTTGAAGGAAAGACAATCCGAAAGATTGTCTTTGTACCAGGTAAAATTCTTAATTTTGTTGTAAGTTAAAATCACTGCCTTAACATTTTGTAACCTAAAAGTCCCATTTAATCACATTCTTTCTTTGATTAATTCCTATTCGTCTTTTAAAGTATAATTTATTGACAAATACTCTGCTAAATTGCTATCATCATTTATCTATTTACTATGGGAAATCCTTTCAAAAATTCCTTATTCTTTAAGAAAAGTATTCTAAGAACTTATCTTATTTACAGTCTGCTATTTGGTATAGGAATGGGTGTTGCATTCAGACTCATTACACCTTACTTTGTAGATTTTAAATCAGATGTATTGATGAATCTTTTTTCTATTCTATGCATCTCAGCTGGAATTATGGTGGGATATTTTTCATATTGGATAGGTAAAAATTCTTTAATAAAAACCATTTTAAATATAGGAGATTTTTCTCTTAAATTGGCGCATGGTGATTTTACATCCAAACTAAATATTCCTTCCCAAGACGAAATAGGTGAATTCGTAAATAATTATAATGATTTAATTGATATTCTAAAAAAATCCATTTTGAATATTCAACAACTATCTATAGAATCTAACTCCTCTATGCAGGAACAAAAAGTTGCTACAAATCAACTAACAGAAAATACACAAAAACTTTCTGAAAGGTATGAAATCATTCAATCTGAAACCGAATCAAATGAAAATAAATTAAATTATGTAGTCTCTCATTTCAATATATTAAGATTTTCTATGGATACACTAACTACTCAAATAGAAAATCTTGCTAGAGTAATCCAAGGAATTAAAGAATCTTCGGATTTATCGATTCAAAAATCTTTAATTATTGAGCAAAGAATCCAATCAATTGAAAGCAATCTAATTGATGCCAATATTTCTATGGAAAAGATTTCATCTAGCTCTAAAGAAATTTCGAAAATTATATCTATTATTCAATCTTTTTCTGATAGGATCAACTTATTAGCCTTAAATGCAGCTATTGAATCTGCTAGAGCGGGGGAAGAAGGCAAAGGATTTGCGGTTGTATCCGAAGAAATATCCAAATTAGCAAATCAAACTAGGAATAATATAAAAAATATTAATTCTTTGGTTCTTCTTAATTCACAAGAAGTAAACAATGGAACTGTAGCCTTTCAAAATTCTGTCGATTCAAGTAAACAACTTATCTTAGAAACTAAATCACTTATTGAATTTTTCGAAAATATGCGTGATAGTATGAGCACACAAATAAACAACCATCATTTTGTAGCAAGTGAAGCCAATTCAGGTAAAGAAATATCAATGATAATTCAAAATCATTTAAACGAATACTATGAATCTTTTAAAAAGGTGAAGGAAATATTAAATGAAATGAATACTATAGGAATATACAACGCTTCCTCAGCAGAAGAATTATCGGCTGCCTCGGAAGAAATTGCAGGATTCACTCATTCACTTGAAGAAAATACTAAATTTTTTCAATTTAATTAAGACTATGGTTTTGTTAATTTATTTTTTAAATTTAACAAAGTATTGTAAGGAATATCAACCACTACTAAGTTAGCTGCAAATTCCGGTATAGAACCACCTGGATCTGTATGAGCTTGGTAGACGACTTCAATTTTTCCTTCCTCTATCTGTTTGATCATCCAAGTCCCTCTAATCCTTGGTATACGCACAACTCCACTTGGACTTGGCCTTGATATATCTGAAGACTCTTTCATCTGAATCGT
>PEQN01000061.1 GCA_002786225.1 Leptospira sp.
GTACCTTGCTTGGACTCAAAGCCACCTCCTTAAGGGGGTGGCTTTGATTTTCCCAATCTTAAATATTCAACAATTTGTGGAAGTATTTTTCAATTTTTCTATTTATTCTTTAGCTCATTAAAAGAGATATAAGCATAGAAAATTATTTTATTTTAGCAAACCGATTTTTAATGATTTAAAAGTACGCAGTTATAGTAGTACTGCAGAAAATCAATAAGGATGAATCATCAAATAAGAAACTATCCACACTTCGGACACAGCACAATTTCTAACACTCACCTACGCTTCGCTAAATGGTGCTGGGCTTGTCGAGTGGGGTCAATAAATTGGAAAAAGTTCATAAGATATATATCCGATATTAAGTGTTTGACTCCGCAGGGACTTTGGCGTTCCGATTTGGTTATTGGTCGCGAGGAAGTCAGACACATAAGAATTTATTGACCAAAACGAGAGTCAGATAAGGCGAATGAAAGTACAAAAAGTATTTATTTGGATCAAAATCTAGAACTATTATTTTGTTGTTCTTGTGAACACTCCGTCCCAATCATTAGGAGGTGGTGAGGTTTTATAAGTTTCACATCTTTCAATAAGGAGCTTAGAAGACTTATCATCTATACCTTTTGATTTAGAATACTCACGGAAAGCATGAATCGCTAGATCCCATTTTCTATCGAGATATAGTTGGAATCCATCTTCATAGATTTGATTTGCAATGTGAATATGAGTAGATTCTTCACCTTTGCGAGCAAGCAATTCATACAAAACTACTGGCTCAGTCTTCCCCTTGACTCGAACTACATCTAATTTTCTTGCATAAATTCTATCTTGTATCTCTTTGTATACTGAATCGGAAGCAAGTATATCCACACCATAATCTTTGCCTGCGGCTTCTAATCTAGCAGCTAGGTTGACTGTATCACCCATCATAGTATAAGAAGCAAGAGCGTCAGTTCCCATGAATCCGACTTTTGCAAGACCTGTATTTAGACCTATACGAAAAGTCATATTGCGCGCTTCTGGGATATATTTATTCATTCGACTCCATTCTTTCTTAAGTTCACCTAACTTAAATTGCATGTCTAGTGCAGCTAAACTTGCTTTGTATACATGGTCTTCTACATCTATGGGTGAATTAAAAATTCCTACTATAGCGTCACCAATGTATTTGTCTAAGACTCCATCATAGTTTTTTAGTATGATGGTCATAGCTGAGAGGTATTCGTTGAGCAAATCAGCTAGTTGAGGTGAGCTGAGTTTTTCTGAGATAGCCGAAAAGGAAGCAATGTCTGAGAAGAATGCTGTGATGTTTTTTTCAGAACCACGTTTCAAGGCTTGCAGATCTTTCATTGCTTCACTAACTACAACTGGATCTATCATAGAACCTAGAATGCCTTTGATTTTTTCTCGTTCTCGCAAACCTGTGACCATTTGGTTCAGGGCTATAGTTAGATTTCCAAATTCATCCTCACCGCCATGCTCGAATGTAACTTCTAAATCTCCAGAACCTACAGTTTCTGCACTCTTAATGATTCTTTTGATTTTTTGGACGACGATTCCTGAAATGAATATAGCTAAAAAAATAGAAAGAAGCCCAATGATGAGGGCACTTAGGATAGCTTTATTCCTATTCTCTCGTATCTTTTGGATACCATCTGTCCTATCCACTATAGTTCGAATAATTCCCGTTAAATTTCTTGAGAGAATTGTCTTTGCCAAAGAATCTTCTCCTATTGGATAAAGTGCTGTGGAGTCTAAGTCCCAAAGTAATTCTTCTGCTTCGGATCTGGATTTGCCAATGGTTGCATCAGGTATGATTTTGCGAAGATTCTCAGTGGGCAGTTCAGATTTAGCTTCACTAACCCAAGCCCTAAGTTCAGACCACCTTTTCCTATATTCCTCACGAAATTCAGGATCAGATACATAACGATCTAAATTGCTTGTATCTGGTCTGTAACGTAATAATATCTCATCTTCCCATGCAGATTCACGGAGCCTGCTAAGAGAATCTGCTCCTAAAAATTGATCCTCAGTTATAGAAAAATTTTCCAGAAGATCATTGATAGCAGCATCACGATTTTCAATTTCTGTATTGTATTCTTTATAAAGACTTATAAAAATTTTATCACGGTTAGGTGGAATAGGTGGCTTACGGTTTCTTAAGAAATCAATACGAGCTTTGATCTTGGGATGAATGCTTTTGATTTTTGCTGCAATACTTCTATCTAATTCAAGAAAATCCTTATATTGACTTAGGGAAGATTCAAAATCTAAGAGCTTGGATGCTCTTTTGGTTGACTCAGGATATTTAAAGAGAGGGGAATACAATAACTGTATGTCTAGTTCTTGTAAATTGAGACTTTCATGGTAATTTAGAAAATTGGATTCAGGTTTTTCTAAGACAGATTGGATTGCAAATTCTAAACTAATTTTCATTTCGGAAGAATCATTTAGCTTGGCAAGTTCAGTTTCCTCGTCAAAAATTTTCGTATCAAAAGATGGCTCAATTCCCAAATCCAAGTTCATTTTAGAAAGCGGAAAAGTCTGCATACGAAATCTATGCGTATCTAATCCAAGTTCTTCGATGTTTTTCTTCTTTGAGGAAATAATGAAAGTTGCAATCTCATGCTCTAATTCAGAACGCAGTTTCGAAAGTGAAGAATCCTTAGATGCTTTTTCTTTTTCATCAGCTTCTAGCAATGTATATTTACGGGCATAAGATAGCAGATTCTTCCATTCTTTATCTGTAATCTCTCGATTAGCAGCAAGATCCATCTCGGCTTTGATCTTTCTTTCTAATGTTTCTATATCAGACTTGGTTAAATATTGGGAGTAAAAAGTGTCCTTGGATTTGTAGATGTTTTCTTTACCCATAGCTCCAAAGAGATCCGTTTTGAATCCAAAAAAATCTACTTTCTTTTCAACTTGTAAAACTTGTGAGGTCTTGTACTTTCTTCTGGATTTACTTTGTAGTTCTATTTGAGTTCGAAACTTTTCTATTCGTATAAGATTCTGAGTTATGTTATCAAGATTGGTAACTAGGTTTGCAATATATTTTCTTGATATATAGGCTTGCTTCTCATAAGACTCTGTTAAGATTGATGTTTGTTGTTGGACTGTAATCCAACTTAAGAATAAAATGGTGAGAGCGATAAGACTTCCTGTGAAAAGAGCAAGCTTCGCTCTTATCCCTGAAAGTAATATTTTAATGAATTCGATAGATTTATTAATTAGAAAAGAGAGACCTGACTTTTTATAAAATAGAGTATTATAGTGAGATAATTTGTGGAAGAAAGGATGAAATTTTGAGTAACTCTTTTTTAGAAAATTAACAAGTATTAAATTTAATTTTGATTTTTTGGGAAGAATTTGGTTATTGTAAAATTTTTTTAATTTCTCTAATAAGAGTGCCATAACCAAGCTTTAAGGATGTACATTAGATTCTCAAGCAGAAAATTCTGAAATTACCTTAGAATTAATAACATTCTACCTTATAGAATTAGTTTCTGGCTATAACTTCCACTTCATCAAAGAACTTGTGATGATAGACTTTTGGATTTCACTCGTTCCTCCTCCGATTTCAGCTAAACGAATATCTCTATACAATCGAGACACTTTGTACTCTTCCATAAAACCAGCACCTCCATGGATTTGAACCGCGAGATTTGCTCCTTCTCTTGCCTGAACTGAAGCGAATAATTTGAGTGCTGAACATTTTGCTCCCAACTCAGGATCTCGATCTTTCCTAGCCTTTTTCTGGTCCTCTTCCATTTCTGTAGCGACGCGGTATGTAAAACTTTTCACTGATTCTAATTTCGTATAAAGCTCAGCTAGCATTCCCGAAACAGCCTGGTGTTGGTAGATGGGAGATCCAAAGCTTTTGCGAGTTCTTGCAAAAGAACTTGCTTCCCTGAGGCATGCATTCAACACACCTACACAATAAGCAGCTATGGAAAGTCTTTCTTCATTGAAGGTCATCATGGTTTGTCGAAAGCCTTTTCCTATTCCTCCTAGGATGCTTTCAGAAGAACCTATATTAGCTTGTTCAAAGAATAATTCTCCAGTAACAGAGGCTCTGAGTCCAAGCTTCTTCATAGGTTTTCCTCTACTGATTCCAGGTTTATCTAATTCGAGAACAAAATGTGTCAATCCCTTGTCTTCACCCTCGGAATTTACAAACCTAGCAAGAATTATAGCATAATCTGCTATGGATGAATTGGTTATATAAGTCTTCTGACCATTTAACAAAATAGTTCCGTCATTGTTTTGCTTTGCTGTTGTAGTGATAGCGGAAACATCAGATCCCGATTGTGGTTCGGTGATCCCCATACATCCGATTTTCTTCCCTTCGAGCACGGGAACATAGTATTTTTGTTTCTGGGCTTCTGTTCCAAAAAGGCGAAGAGGTTCACCAAACAAACCAAAGCTTGCACTTGCCGAGAAGAAGGTGCTACCGCAATATTCACTCAGAAGTTCCATGGACTTAACACCAGCTAACACACCCAGATTAGAACCACCGTATTCTTCTGGTGCAAGCAGTCCAAAGTAGCCAATGTTAGCAAGTGCTGGAAAAATTTCTTTAGGCAAGCTTCCATTCTGATCCCAGTCTTCAGCATATGGTTTAATTTCTTTCTCGCAAAAGTTTTTAAATGAATCTAAGAATTCTTGTGTCCATTCCATGAGGCATTGTCCTTGTACTCCAAGTCCTATTTATTCTATAGGATCAAAAGCTTAGATCAAGATTAAAACATATTTTACAAAAAGACAAGCGAGAATCAGGCTTGATTGCTAAAAGAAAAAATAAATACTGAACGAAACTGCTCTATATACTTTAAAGTGATCAATATTTGTAATACTTATGAATTAAAAGTGTAAAAGTGATATTGTCGTTTTTGGGAAATTATTTATAGATTTACGAGGTAGATGAATTGGGTTATGATTTTAAAAATCTAGTCTTTCAAGGGGGAGGAGTTCTTGGTATAGCCTACTCAGGAGCCATTCAAGTTCTGGAAGAACAAGAAATATTGAAAGATGTTCGAGCTGTTGCTGGTACTTCTGCTGGAGCAATCTCAGCCTTAGCTCTAGCTCTCAGATACAATGCTCAGCAGATTCAAGAAATTTTGGTTTCCACTAATTTTGAAGAATTTTTGGCTGAGCCACGTCCTTTGGAATTTACTAAAATGTATGGATGGTTTCGCACCGAACCTGTGTTAAATTGGTTAAAGGCACTTATAAAAAAGTGTGGTATGAATTTTCACCCAGAAATGGATTGGACTGGTGAAGAAACATTTCTGCAATTGCATGAAAGGGGTGCTAGGGATCTCTTGGTTTATGCTACTGACCTTAATACAAAGAAGGCAGTTGAGTTTCAGTATAAGACAACTCCCAATACTATGGTAGCAGAAGCTATTTGTGCCTCTATGTCTATTCCTGCTTTTTTCCAGGCATTTAAGTTTTCTAACTCTGAGCCCAATGATCATATCTATGTGGATGGGGGAGCATTGTTGAATTATCCCATCATGGCTTTTGATAAGGGTAGTGTTAACGACAGGACCCTTGGTTTCAAATTTCAGAAGACCGAACTTGTTCCTATGTCCAAGGATTTAGACTTTGGAAATATACGTGAATGGGTAAAAAGTCTGATTGATACAGTTGCCGACTCTCAATCAGAAATGATCCGAAGAACTCCAGAATACTACCGCCGAACAGTGGATATTGATACTGGCTCAATTTCTTTTGTGGATTTTGATCTTAAGAAAGAAGAAAAAGAATTTCTTATCGAACAAGGTATATTGTATACTGAGTTGTTTCTTCGCAAATACAAGCGAATGAGAAACCCATTCTATAAACTCTTATCCTTGTTTGGAAGATAATTCAGAACTTTCAGAATTCGAATCTTCTGTTGACTCTTCTAAGGTAATCTCTTTCGCTTCTTCTTTGATTTTGATCCAAATGTCACTACTCAAGGCTGCGTTTAATTCTTGTTCTTGAATATGAAGTAGATCACGATTTTCTGTTCGCACAAGAATTCTTTCTTGTAATTTCTTAAAGAGAACAACTAAGAATTCTGGATTGGTCTTAGAAAGAACTATAAACTGGTTTCGAGAAATAACTCCAATTTTAGCTGTATCTGAAACTACAGTCGCACTTGCCGTTCTAGGTACATTTTGTATCAATGCAATCTCACCAAAGAAGGAGCCAGCTTTCAAATGGTTGATCTCTTCATCGATACCTGAGAGAGATCTAGAGATACATACATCTCCAGAAAAGATAAAAAACATTTCTTGGTTTCCAAATGCCTTTTCTTTGAATACAACTTGATTCTTGGTTAAATTACGAATTTCCATCCCTTTAGCAAGATTTTCTAAGTTCATATTGTGTTCTCCCTTGAAGTCTGTCCACAAAGGGAATCTATACTTTCTGAAAGATGAGTAATCTCTCTTTCAAGTTTATTCAACCTTTCTATGCTAGATTTAAGCAAGGTGAAGAAAAAAAGAGGATTTACCTTGCCAATATGTATGATTTCTTTGTGGTCAAGGAAACCTACTTTGGTATTTACATCTATGGATTTGTAGATAGATTGAATCTTTATATGGCTAGGCGAGCTTGCAAAACCAAAGAAATCACCCATGTTAAGATATTCGGTCTTTAACTCAATACCACCTTCCATAGATCTTCTTACTTCAACCTTTCCCTTCAAGATAAAATACAATTTGTTCTCTATCTCACCAATGTACTCATCAGCAACGATTTCATTCAAATGATAGATTCTGGAATCTAAATTGGTTACAAATTCATAAATATTCATAGGCAATGGTAGTATAGACGAAGCAGAATCCAAATAATACAAAAAAAAAGCTGTGGTTGCCCACAGCTTTTTGGTTTCTAGAATCTGTGTTAGAGACTAGAATGTGTATTAGAATACTCTAATTACATCATTCCGCCCATACCACCCATTCCGCCCATGCCACCCATACCAGGAGGCATTCCGCCACCACCTGCGTTACCTTCTTCTGGTTTATCAGTGATTGTTACTTCAGTAGTAAGAATCATAGAGCCAATAGAAGCCGCATTTTGTAGTGCAGAACGTACAACTTTTGCAGGGTCAACAACACCAGCAGCGATTAGGTCTTCCCAAACCATTGTTAATGCGTTGAATCCTTCGTTTCCTTTCTTGCCTCTAGCATGTTCAACAATTACAGAACCTTCCAATCCAGCATTGTTAGTGATCATTCTAATAGGCTCTTCTAGGGCACGGTAGATGATAGCAGCACCAGTTGCTTCGTCACCAGTAAGTTTAAGAGCTTTCACTCCATCTTGGCAACGTAGTAGTGTTAGACCACCACCAGCAACTATACCTTCTTCTACTGCGGAACGAGTTGCAGAAAGAGCATCTTCTACTCTTGCTTTCTTCTCTTTCATTTCAACTTCAGTAGCTGCACCAACATGAATAACTGCAACTCCACCAGCAAGTTTTGCTAGTCTTTCTTGTAGTTTTTCTCTGTCGTATTCAGAAGTAGTATCTTCGATTTGTTTTTTGATTTGAGCAATTCTTCCTTGGATATCTTTAGAAGAACCTGTTCCTTCAATGATGGTTGTATTTTCTTTGTCTACAACAATCTTCTTAGCTTTACCAAGAGTTGTAAGGTCAGCATTTTCTAATTTCATACCTAGATCTTCAGAAATCACTTGGCCACCAGTAAGAATAGCAATGTCTTCCAACATGGATTTTCTTCTGTCACCAAAGCCTGGAGCCTTCACTGCAACACACTGAATTGTTTTTCTTAGAGTATTTACAACGATGGTCGCAAGAGCTTCGCCTTCTACTTCTTCAGCGATGATAACAAGTGGACGTCCCGCTTGAGCAACTTTCTCAAGCACTGGGAGAAGATCTTTCATGCTAGAGATTTTTTTGTCGTAGATTAGGATCAGTGGATCTGCAAAAGTTGCAGTCATGCTTTCTGGATCAGTAACCATGTAAGGAGAGATATATCCTCTGTCGAATTGCATACCTTCTACAACATCAAGAGTTGTTTCTATAGACTTAGCTTCTTCTACAGTGATTACACCGTCTTTTCCAACTTTTTCCATAGCATCAGCAATTAGATTCCCGATTTCTGGATCGTTGTTAGCTGATATAGTTGCAACAGCTGCAATGTCTTTTTTGCTATCAACTTTAACTGCTTTCTTTCTGATCTCTTCCACAGCCGCGCTTACAGCCTTGTCAATTCCATGCTTAAGAGCCATAGGATTTGCACCAGCTGTAACGTTCTTGAGACCTTCATTGATGATTGACTGAGCAAGAATAGTTGCAGTAGTTGTTCCATCACCAGCGATGTCGTTGGTTTTGGTAGAAACTTCTTTCACCATTTGTGCGCCCATGTTCTCAATTGCGTCTTCTAATTCTATTTCTTTTGCTACAGTAACACCGTCTTTGGTGATAGTAGGAGATCCGAATTTTTTATCGATTACAACGTTACGACCCTTTGGTCCTAGTGTAACTTTTACTGCATTTGCAAGTTTGTTAACACCTGCTAGTAATTTTCTTCTTGCTTTTTCATCAAATTCTATTTGTTTAGCCATACTTATTTCCTCCTGGGATTATACGATTGCGAGAATGTCGCTTTCACGAATGATAAGGTAGTCTTTGCCACCGTGCTTGATTTCTGTTCCGGAATATTTTCCATAAAGAACGGAATCACCGATTTTTACTTCAGGAGCTACGAGCTTTCCGTCTTCATAACGCCCTGACCCAACTGCAACCACTTTGCCTTCTTGGGGTTTTTCTTTTGCAGTATCTGGTACGTAGATACTTCCAATTTTTTCTTCAGCGGTAGTATTTGGTTCTACTACAACTCTGTCTGCTAGAGGTTTAATTTTCATAACTCTATATCTCCTAATGTATATTTTTGAAAAAAATTCATTTTAGCACCCAGAAATTTAGAGTGCTAAGCTTCAAGACTAGTATTTTTAGGAGGGGTGAAATTGTCAAGCACTTGAAAGAATAGAGTGCTAAAATTCAAATCGTAAAATAAAAAAAGGATACTCCAAGAGTCTAGGCGCCAAAAGAATTTCTAAGTTCGGGGGCTCCGGTGCTTAAAAGAAGATGTTGGGTGAATTTGAACTGAGAACTTATTCCAAGAATTCGAAAGATAGTATGCTCAGACGGATTCCGTGGTATCGTAGTAGACTTCTGTGAGAACATAGGCTAGCCCATCATCCTTCTCACGAATCCTAACTCCCATCTTACAAGGAAAGTCTTTGAGTATCATCATAAGTCCTATGCCCGAATGTCCTGAACTTGGATCAGCAGAATTCTGTTCCAACTTCTGAAAATACAAGGATTCCACATCATCGGAGGCAAAAACTTCCGACATAACTCGTTTGAAGTTCTCTGCGGATTCCACTGAGGTGGAGTTCTCAACTTGCATCTTGAAAATAGTTCCAAATTGGTTCAAATCGATTCTGATATTTGCCTTCTTGTCCATAGAATACTTAGCAGCATTTTCTATCAATTCGTTGAATACAGTGGAAATGGAATGAAATACAGGGGTTTCTGAGATGTCTTTGACGGAAGAATCGAGTTTTACAAAAGAATACGAGTAAAAACCAGCAACAAAGTCAGCAAGAGTTCCTACACGCTTCCAGAAAGTGACAAGGTCAAGTGGGGTGATGATGATTTGGACATGGCTGTCTGCGCTACGATCGGGAGGTACTATCTTTCCATAATCACCAAGTAGAATTTCTTTCAATTTCTTTGCCTCACCTTAATTCTTTTTAGTAAAAACTTGCCAGAATTAGTATGTCTAATTTAGAATCAAATGAGTCAAAGAAATTAACAAATTTTTTAAATTTATTTAATTATTTTGAATCAAAAGTAAATTATGATCGCAGAAATCATTCAATACTCGGATTTTAAAATGATACCGGATATTCTTCCGCCAGAGTCACATCTCTTCCTTCGTCTTCAACCGATAGATATGATGTCTCAGTGGAAGAGGATAGGTATGGTTTCTGATTTTACGGCTGAGTTCTTTGGTCAACACCAGAGTCTTGGTAATTTAACAAAAAATTTCGTCTCAACAGTTGTAAACGAACTTGTTGAAAATGCGGCGAAATTTGCGAAACCAAGAAATGGTTTGATAGATTTGGATTTGAAGTTCTATTCTTCTCTTATCAAGATAGAAGTACGAAATATTGTATCAGAAAGAATGCGTGGGAATTTCGAGATGCATATCAAGCGAGTTCTAACAGGTGATATAGAGAAGATGTACTTTGATCACCTAGAAAGTCTGGTTAGCAAAGCGGATACTTCAGGCATAGGATATTTGTTAATGTATAAGGATTATCCAATACGATTTGGATTCCAATTTAAAAGATTAGAAAGTGATAAGCATGAAGTCACAGTTGAAGCGTATTTAAATATTATTGAACATTGATTAGGACTATAGGATATGGAAGTAAAAACAGAAGAATACGCGGCATATTTTGACGAACAACAACAATCGGTTGTAATGACAGGTTCTATGAGGTTGCAAAATCTTGCTTCCTACGAAGAAATCAAAAATGTCCTCAAGGAAGGTTTAGATAAGTCTTCCACCAAGCTAACAATAGATCTGCGAAATCTGAATTTTCTAAATAGCTCTGGTATAACAACACTTAGTTTATTTATCATAGAGGCAAGAAACAAGAAGAGTACCCCAATGAAGGTGATTGCCTCAGCCAAGATTGCTTGGCAGACCAAATCTGTTCTTAACTTTAAGAAACTCTGGAATGATATTAGTTTGGAATTTCCAGACAAAGGGCCTGACGACGATCTTCCTGAAGGATAGGCTTCTGAATGACTGATCCATATTTGGATTCCCTTTCTCTGCATGAAGAGATGCCAAGACTCGCAAGTCAGTCTAGATTGATCTATCTTGGCTTAGAAGAATTTCTCAAACGCAATATCCATCATACCGTTTCCGTAGACACTATCTTAGATCTAGGTTCAGGGCCTGGAATACTAACCTCACTTATAGCTAAGAACTTTCCAAATGCCAAATTTACAGGAGTGGATCGTTCCAAAGAGATGATCCAGTTCTCTCAGATTTCTAATCCTAAGATTCAATGGATGCTTGCTGATGCTAGGAAGCTTCCTTTGGATGATGCTTCCCTTTCTTTCTTACAACATTCTTTTTTTTTGCTCCATCTACCCAAGCCTTTGGAAGTTCTGCAAGAAATTGACAGAGTTCTGAAACCTGGAGGGCTGGTCTTCTTTGTTGAGCCGCTTTCAGAGAAGAACAAGGCTGACCAAGCAATCCTAGATCTTATGCAAGCCTATTACACTCACCTTTCTCTAAATCCCGAATCAATCCATGTGGAAGAGCAGTATTTTACAAACAAAGGCTATAGTCTGGTTGCAAGCAATGATCTTTCTATTTCTGCCAAAGGCTCCGATAATGAGGCAGTTCTCAGTTATCCGAACATTTTGGTCGGTCGTATGGCGGCATGGTCTTTACTTTCCCATATGGGACAACTTCTCAACCTTCGTGATTTGTATGGACAATGCTTGGAAGCATACATGTCTAAGAAACTGAATATCCTTGAGTTCAGCTATGCAGTAAGACTCTACCAGAAACCTGCTTAGATTTTATTTCCAACTTTTAGAAAAGATTTGACTTAGAATTTCCACTCATTAGTGTCGAACATAGTTTTTCTGGGAGGAATTCATGCTTTTGAGATCTTTTTGCACCACCTTACTATCCTTTGTCTTTCTTGTCCTTTTGTCCTGCTCCCCGAATAAGGATGCCAAAGAAGATAGAGAGAACTATCTCCTTCTCGCAGCAATCGCTAATCCTGCTACCGAGGGTTTTGTAAATTCAGCCGATGGAACCAAAATCTTCTATACTAAGGTGGGAACGGGAGTGCCAGTAGTAGTGCTGCATGGAGGTCCAGGTCTTGACCACAACTACTTGGTAGAGCCACTCAAGGCAACCATGGGTTCTGGGATTCAACTGATTTTCTTTGACCAAAGGGGAACCGGTTTCTCGGAAGGAAGCTTTCGCCAGATCAATTCTTCCTTCATCAATAAGACCAAATTCCTAGAAGATTTGGACGCTATCCGAACTGGACTCAATCTTGGTGAGCAAATTAACATCCTCGGACATTCCTGGGGTGGACTCTATGCCATGTTATATGCCACCGATGCCAAATACCGAGCCCGTGTAAAATCCTTAGCCTTGGTAGGCAGTGCAGGTGCTCAGCATGGCTACTATGGAACCTTCCTAACCAATTTGGTAACAAAAGCAGGAGGGGCAGCAGCTGTTACAACTCTAAATGGTTTTCAACAACCAATAGACCCGAATAGCTCATCCTACGCTCCAACCTTGGTCGCACTTAAGAATTACTATGGATTCCTTTTTAAATTTTATTTCGCAGACTTCACTCCTACAGGAAATCAGAATGGAACCTCTGCTAATTTTGCTTCCTTAAATCTAAATTCTTCTACAGAAAAGACAATTCGAAATGGACTTTCCGTAAGTTCCCTTATCAATGCAAATTTAATCATTGATACTGCTGCCTATGCAGCAAGTGCACCGCCAGGTACATCCAATTTAGATATAAGAACGGCTTTAGCAACAGTGACAGCTCCTGTTAAAATTATTCATGGTGTCAATGATGTAATCCCTCTTTCTTTTACGATAGGCGCTAACCCTGCTGTTCAGGCTAATCTTACAGGATCTTCTTCGGTAACAACCCACTCTATCACAAACTGTGGGCATTTTCCTTTTATAGAAAAGCCAAGTGAATTTTCTGCCGCTATCAGTGGCTTCTTTAAATAGGAGAGAATTTCTTTGGATCATCAAATCCATATCTTGGATTGAAGTTTCAAACTTCCAAAAAAGTGAGAATCCAACACTGCGACCCGGCAGGAGTTGTCTTCACTCCCCAATACTTCAACCTCTTTATAGAAGTTGTAGAAGATTGGTTTTGTGATGCCTTAGGCTATAGCTATGCCAGCATGATCAGCAGGGATGCATCTGGAACTCCAGCTATGAAGATTACTGCAAAATTTCATAAGACTTCTATCTTAGGTGATACTCTTGATTTTTCATTAAGTGTAATGCAACTCAGATCTAAATCAGCTCTGCTTTCTATAAAGGCATCCTGCAATAAAGAAAAAAGATGCCAGATGGAATTTTTGTATGGATTTGCTCAGTTAAAAGAGAAGGGATTGCAAGCCTGGCCAGTTGATCTTGCGGAGAAGATGAGCAAATATTTGGTGTGAATAGGCTTGAAATATCGGTTAAGGAAGATTAGGTGAGCATTTTTTTCGTGGAATCTATTCTAAATTGAAAATTTAAAAAACTAAGAAATTAAAAAGGATTAACAGTATGAAATTATATGGGGATAATTTATCAGGTAACTGCTATAAGGTGAACTTAGTAGCTTCAATTTTAGGAATTCCATTGGAAAAGGTAAGTATGAATATCTTGAGGGGAGATACGAGAACTTTGGAATTCTTACAAAAAAATCCAAACGGAAAGATTCCTATATTAGAACTTGCGGATGGAAGGATATTATCTGAATCCAATGCTATTGTAAATTTTTTGGCACGAGAAAGTGAGTTGATTCCACAAGATCCTTTTGATTTAGCTAAGACCCAAGAATGGCAATTTTTTGAGCAGTACAGTCATGAACCAAATATAGCAGTAGCACGATTTATCAATAAATACTTAGGCTTACCCGAAGAGAGACGAGTAGAATTTGAATCCAAGCAAGCGGGTGGTCACAAAGCATTAAGAGTTATGGAAGAACAACTCTCGCGAACACAATTCCTCGTTGGAAATCATTTTTCTGTTGCCGACATATCTTTGTTTGCTTATACACATGTAGCAAATGAAGGAGGGTTTGATTTAATGCCTTACCCTAGGATTTCAGAATGGCTTAAATCTATTGAAAATATACCTGGCTTTATGAGGATGGAAGGATTTTAAAAAAAATAGAAGAATGAATCGGTTAACAGAAATGTTTCTCACTGTTCTACACAAAGCAATTGTTGACCGCTTGCACTTTGTCCACAGCTAACAGCCGCTGCTCCATTGAGGATAGCATTTGTTGTAAATTCTGCTCTACCACTGACTCCTGATCCACCTAATAATGAGGCACCATCTGTCCAGTTTGAGCAATTCCCAAATGTAAGTGTTGTCCAATCTCCATTCAAGCCAGTGTGGTATTGGGCGGCTGTGAATACGCTATTTGTTAAAGGAAATTGCAATAATGAATTAGCATTGGTAATTCCAATTGCTGTGCCATCTGGTCTTTCGT
>PEQN01000062.1 GCA_002786225.1 Leptospira sp.
CAGATATCTTTACTTTTTTCTTCGAAAAATACTTAGTCCAAAGAACCAAAGGTAAAATATCCAAAGTTATTCCAGCTTGCAGAAATATTCCTTGAGAATTTAAAATGTTTTTAATACTTCTGTATTTAACTTTTCCTACTGTGTCAAAGATTATATCATATTGCTTTGTTATATTTTTGTAAGGGGTTGAATTATAGTCTATGCAATATTTGGCACCTAACTTAATAGCGAGATCATGATTATTCATGCTGCAAACTGCAGTTACTTCTAAGCCTAGACTACTTGCAATTTGAACAGCCGCACTTCCTATAGAGCCACAAGCTCCAACTACCATAATCGATTGGCCGCTTTGTGCCTTAGCTGTTTTATTCAGAAAGGAATAAGCTGTTAAGAATCCATCACAACTTCCTGCAGCCTCAGCATAATCCAAATTATTTGGTATGGGAAGAATCACTTCATCTTCATTCAGACATATATACTCTGCATAAGTACCGAAGTTAGTACCTGTAGTTCCAAATACTTTTTCTCCTAATTTAAATTTAGTTACATTTTGACCGAGACCTGTAATTACACCTGAGAATTCTTCGCCTAGAATTTCAATTTTCGGCTTTAGTAAACCTGTAAATAATCTAGAAAAATAGGGTCTGCCTCTTCGGAAGGTTGCCTCTGTAGCAGTAACAGATGTGCAATAAATTTGAATAAGGATTTCTGCATCCTTAGGAATCGGTTTCACTGCTTCCTGGATTTGTAGGACTTCTGGAGCTCCGTATTTACTATAGCTAGCTACTTTCATTCACTTTTCCTTGGCAATAATCGTATATTGATTTTTGATTAACACATACACTGGTATGGAAAATCTAAAATAAAAGCTTACTGCGTAAGCCAAAATTAGATTACGCTGTAAGCCTGTCAAGCAAGAAAAAGAAAATTTTACTTTTCATTTAATAGAAGATTCATAAATTAACATAAGTTGTGAAATCGGAATTAAATTGAAAAAGGCAAAAGTAAAAAGAACAATCACTAAACCCAAAAGGCAGGCTTTGAGCAAAGATAAAATTTTGCAAAAGGCTTTAGAGATCGCTGATGCAGGCGGGCTTGCTTCTTTATCTATGAGGAGTTTAGCTAAGCAACTTAATGTAGAAGCAATGTCACTTTATAAGCATATTAAGAATAAAGAAGATGTTCTGGATGGGCTTGCGGATCTTGTGATTTTAGAAATGAAACTAGCTCCCTTGGATTCGAATTGGAAGGATGCGATACACATAAGATCCCATTCAGCTAGAGAAGTATTTCGTAAGCATGCATGGGCTCCGGCTATTTTTGAATCACGAATAGTACCATCTGTAGCACGCTTAGAATATATAGAAAATATATTCTCGATTCTTACAGCTAATGGATTTAGTATAACAAAGGCTTACCGAATCAACTTAATTGTTGATAGCTATGTTTATGGATTCAATGTCCAAGAAGCCAATTGGAGATTTGATTCTATTCCTGATGAGCAGATTATTGAAAGTGATGACAATCCATTTAAACTAGTTGAGAACTATCCAAAGACCTTTGAATTTATGAAAATATTTTTAGACAAAAAGCATAAGAACCAATTGAAAAAAATGTGCGATGAAGATTTTCAATTCGGTATAGAACAAATTATCCAAGGTATAGACGATGAACTTTGATATTGTCACACTTAAGGAAAGTTTTGAAAATTTAGTATATGACAAGAACTATTTTATTCAACCTTATCAATAAATCCCACACCAATATGAGAACCATCACACAAAGGTTTATTTTTAGATTGTCCACAACGACAAAGTTTTACTTCTGAAGTTCTTAATACTACCCTTCCTGTCCCAGCACAAATTTCTATATTCCCTTGAACATGGTAAGGTCCATCATTTAGGCGATTGATTTTACATTTCCCATTTCGTATGTCTAAGGCATCAGCTTGCAAGGTAAGAGGTTCCCCACTTGCGGAAAAACCAGCATCCACATGTGCTGAATCACAAAAAGGTTTATTCTTAGATTGACCGCAGCGACATAAAGTTGCTCTATAGCCAACTTCCTTATTATCAATTGTAAGGTCTGCTAATAATGCATAAGGACCATTTTCTCTCACTCGCAAAATATTTACGTCAGGTCTAGGTTCTTCTGTTCCGCCATCCTTTCTCTTGAAACGTATAGCTCCAGATGGACATTCCCTTGCGACCATGGACAATATGTTCGGATCAGTGTTCTCTGCAAAAATCCACTTTCCTGGAGTATTGGCTTTGAAGACATTTGGAAGTTCTGTTACACAATGTCTTGAATGAATGCACTTTTTGCCTTCAAACTCTAATCTTATTGCATCCGTTTCAGAAACTTCTATACCTTCTTCTTCAATATTTGTAGCTTGTAATTGAGTAGATTTTTCTTTTTCGGAAGGAACCTCATTTATAACAATATTTGCCTTGGTTGTAATTTGTATATCTGGCATATTCGTAATTTCAAGATACATTTTTTGTAAATCATTACGCGTTCTTATTAATGAATCTAAAGTAAAATCAGCTGCAGAAGCTTGGAATTTACTTTCTGCTAGTCCAATTTCTAGTTCTTTCATATTTTCCAAAATTTCTTTAATTCTTTCCGATAGAATTTTCTTTTCAGAGTTTCTTTCTAAAGGAGCAAGGGAACGAACCATAGCGAAACTCATTCCCGATAAAATTTCTGGATGTTCTTCACTTGATTTCAAAAATGTTAAAGCTTCGGCAATATTTGCCATGCCATGCATTAGAGTGTATGAAGAATTAATAAGAATTTTTTTGGAAATTGAACTTCTTTCATCTATAGAATAGATTTGCACCAGAACTCTAAGCATTAACACATAAAGAGTGTTAGCTAAATCCATATATCTTGCAGCTAGTGGTTCTGTGATCCAAACTCGATTTTCTGGGTTTAGTGGCTTTCGCATAACAGGATTTCTAGCACAAGGTCTCGAAGGTTCAAATTTTGGATTGTCTTTTAATAATTCTAAGTATTCATTCTTTATTCCAAGAAATCTTTGAAAGTGAGAATCTTCAATATCTGTAGCTCCTTCTCCTTGGGAAATTATGGTATCAATAGCCTTCAATGCATCTTGTAAATTTCCTACCAGTGTTAATCCAGGAAGAGTAGAATCTAAAGGACCTATCTGCAATTTTCTAGATCCACAGAAAAGTTGTTCTTCTCCCATTTTTTCACTAAGTTCGATTAAGCCTTCCCGTATGCACTCATAAAGTTCTCCTACCGTTTGGTAATCCCCAGAGGTTGGCATAAGTCTTCCTTTTTCAGAAAGTCTAGTATATGCCTGATTGTGAAGGAATTCATTTCCATCATGTATGTCTTGGTTTTTGGGTCTTTCCAAATAGATAAAATGGTCAATCGTACTAAGATTAAACGGCGCAAGTTCAATGATAAGTCCCGCAGGATAAGGACCCGGAGAGCTTGGAAAATTGGGTCGCATAAAATTCGGAGCACAACCAATGGATGACATGATGTTAGAGACCAGTGTCAAATGGTTCATTTCTTCCAGAGCGACTCCTAGAATAATTTTTCTCCAACGATTCACGGCTATTGCTTCTTTTTCGGAAAATCCTTCCTTGCTAGAACGCTTGAGACCAAACATGGAATATAGGTAAAGACACATGAGATTGTGTTCAATTTCAGAGGCCTCTACAAGGGCGGAAAATAGTTGGATTCGAGATTCAATGGCAAAATTATTTCTAGTTTTCATAGCTACTTATTTCCAGTTAGAGTTTTGTTAAGCATCTATGAAACTATTTATTTTTGGTACTTTATTTTTTATTTTTCTATAATCAATTCCTGGTTAGATCTAAGTAGTAGCAGTGCGTCGCTCATTTTTTGTTTAATTTTTATGCAGAACCTTTCAAATTATAGCAATTAAAAATGGTTTACTGAATTGATTTTTTTAAGCTTAAAAATTTCTTTCCTAATCTGTTTTTTTCTGGCAATAAATCAGAAATAACAATGCGAAATCTTATTTTTGTGTGGAAATATAAAATTGGTAAAGTCGAATTGTCCAAGATCAGATGAATGAACTTAAGAGCAAGATACTAATTGTTGATGATGAACCTACCAATCATCTGATACTCAAGGAATCTCTGAAATCAGAGTATGAGCTCTTTTTTGCGGAAAGTGGCAAGGAAGCACTTGAGAAGGCTTTTTCTCTATCCCCAGATTTAATTCTTTTGGATGTGATGATGCCTGGGATGAGCGGCCATGAGGTTTGTTCTATTTTGAAATCTGAATTGCAGACCCAAGGCATCCCCATTATTTTTATTTCAAGTCTATCTGCTGTTTATGATGAGACTACAGGTTTTGCACTTGGTGCTGTCGATTATATTTCTAAACCCGTTCGTCCTTCTATAGTTCGTGCTAGAATTAAAACCCATTTATCACTTGTGCACATGGAAGAGCTTAAGAAAACCCAACTCCAGATTGTTCAAAGATTGGGTTATGCCGCTGAATACAAAGACAATGAGACAGGGCGGCATGTGATCAGGATGAGTCATTATTCTCGGATCCTTGCAGAGTCACTTGGATTTTCTCTTGCTAGAGTAGATGAAATTTTTAATGCGGCACCTATGCATGATATAGGTAAAATTGGAATTCCAGATACCATCTTAAAGAAAAATGGGAAATTAAATGAAGATGAATGGCTGATTATGAAGAACCATCCAGTGATAGGAGCGAAAATCATTGGAGAACACAATGATGGTCTTTTGAAAGTTGCAAGGCAGATTGCATTGAGCCATCATGAAAAATGGGATGGAACAGGATATCCTTATGGATTACGAAAAGAAGAAATAAATTTAGAAGCACGTATAATTGCGATAGCTGATGTTTTTGATGCTTTAACAACTGCTAGACCCTATAAGAGTGCTTGGTCGATTCATGAGGCAACTAGCTATCTCAATGGCCAAGCAGGCAAGCATTTTGATCCAAATTTGGTTTCCTTGTTTCTTCAGAAACTTCCCGAAGTACTTTTAGTCCGCGAGCAGTGGAAAGAATCCGCATAAGATCCTTAGGAAATTAAATTTGGATTTGAAAAATAAATTTCCTATCTTGATTTTATTTTTCCTTATTTCTTTTTGTAATCCATTAAAACAATTTTACATTTCATCGTCACAAGAAGTGCACCAAGGTATTCTTAATTTGGGTGAATGGGATGCAGATCATGATGAGATTTTGAATCTAGATGGAGATTGGGAATTCTACTGGATGAAATCTTATAATTATCATGATTTCAAATCGGGAAGTGTGGAAGAGCCTCTATGGATTCATCTGCCATCTACTTGGACAGAGCTTGAAGTAGATGGGAACAAGCTTCCCTATTCAGGATATGCTACTTTTCGTTTAAAGGTTGATACTAAAAAAAAACAGAAACTTGCAATTCATTTAATGAATCGAGCAACAAATTATAAGCTCTTCATAAACGATGTATTAATTGGCTCAAATGGAAATGATGATACCAACAAAAGTATTGCTAATTTCGAAACACTTGGTGAGAGCTTTGAAATTATCATCCATGTAAAGAATGACTACCACGCTTTCGGAGGATTATGGAAACATATTAAACTAGGAAATTTAGAAAAAATTCAAACTCATGCTGATAGAGCACTAGGCTTAGATTATTTGGTTGCTGGTTGCCTTCTTATGATGGGAATTTATCACCTATTGATTACTGGTCTAAGAAGAATAGACCATTCAGCATTTTGGTTTGGAATTTTTTGTATAATTTTTGCTCTGCGAACATCCGTTACAGGTGAATATATATTCATTTATTTATTTCCGCAAATTTCAATAGATTGGCTTTTTCGATTAGAATTTTTTAGTTTGTTTTCTATCATTCCTGCTGGCATCTACTTATTGCGTTCACTTTTTCCATTGGAAGTGAATCGAGTGATTTTTTATATACTTTTTTCCTTATCTTTACCTCTCGCACTTAGTAGTTTTGTCTTTCCTGAATATTTGAGTCGTTATTTTCCTCCCTTATTATTGCTCGTAATCGTAACAGCAAGTTATGCTTTTTATGTTGTACTGCTTGCTGTAATGCAGAAAAGATCAGGTGGAAAAGTATTCTTTCTAGGTTACATTGGATTTTTTATAACAGTAGTTAATGACTTACTCTACCCGAATTATGTAAATACTGGTTTAATAACATCTTATGGGATTTTATTTTTAATGTTCTGCCAGTCTTATGTTCTCTCATTGAGGATTTCGGAGGGTTTTGAAGCTGTTCAACTAGCCACCAAAAATTTAGAAATATCCAATCTTGAATTAGCTCATTTAAAGGACGAATTAGAAGCCAAGGTTGAAGAGAGAACCAAAGAACTTATCATTGCTAAGGACTCAGCTGAAATAGCAAATAGATATAAATCAGAGTTTCTTGCAAATATGAGCCATGAAATTAGGACGCCCTTAAATGGTGTGATTGGTTTTACGGATCTGCTTCTAGATACAAATTTAAATGATGCCCAAGCAGAATATCTAAGTATTGTTAATAAATCAGCAAATTCCTTGATGGATTTATTGAATGATATTCTTGATTTTTCCAAAATTGAAGTTGGTGGTTTGGAGCTGAATATTGAAAGCCTGGATATATTAGAATTAGCCGAACAGGCATTAGATATTATTAAATTCAAAGCTATAGAGAAGAATCTTAATATCAAGCTCAACACATCTTCAGATCTTCCTAGATTTATTTATTCTGATCCGGTTAGGCTAAGACAAATCTTAATTAACCTACTTGGCAATGCTGTGAAATTCACAGAAAAAGGTGAAATTGAAATTAATATTAAAGTCCACAAATCCTTGCAAGAGAGCTCACGAAAAGAAATCTCTTTCTCAGTTCGAGACACTGGTATAGGAATTTCTATGGAAAAACAAGAAAAAATCTTTACAGCATTTTCTCAGGCAGATTCAACAATAGCAAGAAAGTTTGGTGGAACTGGATTAGGATTAACTATTTCCAATCGCTTGCTATCTTTGATGAATTCGAAAATTGAACTAGAATCTGAAATTTCCAAAGGAAGTACATTTAGTTTTACTATCAATGTTGATACCTCAGAGTCTTCCTCATCCAAAGACATAAGTTCAGAGCTCAAGCCAGCTTCTAAATTAAAGCGCAAGCTAACCACACTTGCTAACCAAAGAAAAGATCTTATTATTTTAATTGCAGATGACGTCGAAATAAATTTGATCTTAGCAAAGAATATGTTAAAATCGATTTTAGAGGAATGCAAAATATGTATGGCTTGCAACGGTAGAGAAGCTGTCAAAATTTTTCTAGAACATAAGCCTGATATTATATTCATGGATGTGAATATGCCTATTTTAAATGGCTTTGAAGCAACAAGAGAGATTCGAAGAATTGAACAGAATAAGAGAACGCCCATTATAGCTCTCTCCGCAGAAACAGTTAAAGAGGAAATCGATAAATGCTATGCAGCTGGTATGGATGCTTATGTGAGTAAACCTGTAGTATTGTCCAACTTCGTGCAAATATTGGATAAATGGTGTAGCCCTCTAAATCCAAATTCTCCTGTTGAAGAGAATTTAGAAAAAAGCAAACACAATTTAGATCATTTTGATTTTCATAAACTTAAATCTGAACTTGGAATGGAGGATTCTATTTTATCGCAAATCTTGGCTTCTGCTCTTAGGACTTTCAAAGAAAGTGCAGATGAACTACTGAAGAACGACTATGAATTCGATTCGATAGCAATCTCAGACACTGTACATAAATTGAAAGGTGCAGCCATGTCTATCTGTTGCCCATCATTAATTAAGTTATCTGAGTCTTTAGATAACCTTTTTAATTTAGACAAAGATTATATTTCTAAACAAATTCTCTTTATAAAAAATGAAATTGATTATTTAGAAATTCTTATTCTTAAGAAAATAGAAGAAATTAGTTCATCATGATTCATAAATTGCTAAATATTTTCGAGAAATCAAATTTTAAATTATCGGAAACGGATATTGGTTTACTTATGCAATATATCGAATTCAAAGAGGTTACTAAAAAGAATGAAATACTTCTGAATGCGAATGATGTTGAGACCAAATCTTACTTTTTATTAGAAGGTATCTTACGAATTTATAATTTTGAGAATGGACGAGAATACACGAGAAATATATTTACTGAAGGTGATTTCTTTACAGAGAGTTCCAGCTTTTTTACTGGAATGAGTCATGGCTTTCAGGTAGACTCATTAATGCCTTCTAAGATCTATTTTATTCGAAAAGAGAATTTTCTTGAGTTACAAACTAAGTCTCAAGTTTTAAATCAATTTTTCAATAAGCAATTAGAACGTGCACTAGTCTTTATGATACTTAGAAATTGCGAACTTCAGAAACCTGCTATAGAAAAGTACAAATCCTTCCGAAGACAAAAACCACAATTATTCGGCAAAGTTCCCGATTATATCCTTTCTTCCTATTTGAACATCACACCAGAGGCATTCAGTCGCATCCAAAAATCTTTGAATATTCAATAATTCAGATTTGTGGATACAAATCTTGATCAAGATCAAGATTCTATTTGTATTTCTTATCCAAGATCATTTTATCTTCCTTAGATCTGTGTTATCTTTTCTTCAGAGGATAAAAGATGATTAAGATAAAAATATTTTTCAGTTTAGTAATTTCATTCAGTCTAGGTGTAATTTCACTAGAGGCAAAAGATACAAAGTGGACTATAGAGACAGAATTAGTTCAACCTTTTTTACCAACAATAGGAATAGGAAGAATTCAAGTGAATAGAACACTTTGGGGCAATTGGAAGGAAGAACATGGTGAATTAGTTCTTGGTACCTTCATGCGACCTGGAATCAAACATGATGTTGTTGAGCAGATCACTGAATATGCAGGCTCAGTTGGATATAGACATTATTTTAATTCCAATTGGCATATTGAAGCTAAATACTATCTAGGTTATGTATGGGCAAGAAATAATTTACAAAACCGAAGGGACTACGAACCTGTATTCTATCTATCCGACATCCCAGCAGTTCAATTAGCAGCTTACCAAGAGATCCGTAAGGATTATAAGGGAACAGTCCAATTTGCTGAGGCACTAGTGGGTTATAGATTTTTACTTTCCGATAGCGAAGAAAGAAGTGTCTTTATAATGCCTCAATTTGGAGTCTTACATGGCTTACATGGTTCTGATATAATTGGACCGAGGAATGGTAAAGAAGAAACATTTATAGTTGGAAACCTTATCCTAGGAATCAGTTTATAAAATAGAACAATTTCCAAGGGTTAACAAGCAACCAATACCTGATTCAAAGAATACAGCGAGGACATTTTTACGAGTAAAGCAACTGTCTGCAACAATGGAAACTGCTCTTCCTATGCCAGTTGCTATCCAAGCTAAACCAACAAGAAGGTAGCCTTGAGGATTGCCTATACACAAGGGAAAAAGACCCAAGGCTATAAATAATCCTCCAAAGGTAGCTCGAAACTCTGAGGTTCCCTCTTTGGTTGATGAACTTAAACCAGTAAACTTCATAGCAAGTTTGGGAGCAAGAAATCCCATAAGCCCAAGTAGTGTTGTTATACTTGCACCAATTTGATTGAATAGTATCATATCCATAGTTATTCTCCATTGAAATAGATTTATAATCATTCTCGCACTAAAAACTACATTGTCAAGATAGCTGAGATAATTTATGATATGAAAAATTAATCTAGATTAAGAAATTCTATTAAAATAATGTCACTAATAGATTCTAAATATTCTCTTCTTATCCAAGCTATAAACAAAATAGAACCCTTTGAAACGAATGAGATTAAAGACATCTTAGATTTCTTTGAGATTGTTCGTGTTGGAAAGAACCATACTTTGGTAGCGTATAAAAGTTATACAAAATATATCTACTTCATCAATAAAGGTTTTCTTCGTCTTTATATTCCTTTTCAAGACAAGGAATACACTCGTTTTATTGCTAGTGTAGGGAGCTTTATTTCTGCCTTTCCTTCATTTATAAACCAAAAAGAATCCTTGGAAGTCTTAGAATGTATTTCAGAATGTGAGCTTATAAGAATATCACGAAACAATTTTGAAAAGTTACGTAACTTAAGTTTGAAATCATCAAAGTTAATCATTCAAATTTACCAACAAATTATTATTGCAATGGAAGCAAGATCTTTAGAGCTCATGCTTCTTAGCGCAGAACAAAGATTTGATGCTTTACTTGCACAGCATCCAGAATATTTCCAGTCCATTCCCTCCAAAATATTGGCATCTTATATAGGAATGCAACCAGAAACATTTAGTAAATGTAAGAATAAGTTAAAAAAGTTGAAATAATTAAAAAATCAATTTAAAATACAATACAACTTAAAAAACATGTTGAAAAATATACGCGTATATATTTGAGTGATTCTTATGAAAAAAATTAAAATTTCTAGGAAAAGTTTTCTTTGGGGCACCTTGGGAACCGGAACTTTCCTGTATTTTCTTTCTCCATTCTTAGGAAAGAATGTAAAAACATTATATTTTTCCAAATTTCAACTGAATGTTTTAGTTCTTTTCCTGAGTTCTTTACTTTCTAATAATTTTTCGAAAGATGAAGCTTATCTCAATAAGCTTCTCCAAAGGATGGATGAGGAATTATTCTTTGTAAATGAAGGAATCCAAGGTGAATTTGATGCTGCCATTCTTCTCGTAGAATTTTGCCCGTGGATATTTGGATATTGGTCCTCTTTTTCAAAATTAAGCTTAGAAGATGCAAGATCATGCATTCAAGATGGAATCAACAGCCAGAATCATTCAATAAGATCAGCATTTTCAAGTATTAGAATGCTTTCATATATGATTCATTATGGTCAAAAAGAGAGTTGGAATGCTATTCATTATGATGGTCCTTTCGCTGGTTTTTCTGAAAAATTCTCAGAATCAAGAGCATATTACAAGAAACAGGTAGGAATTTGAAGATGGTAAAAATATACCAATGGAAGGATTATCATAAGACAAAAAATATTCACAGTAAAGTTTGTATCATAGGATCAGGATGCGGAGGCGCAACTCTAGCAAAAGAACTCCAATCATTTGGAATAGATACAATCATTATTGAGAAAGGTGGCTATTATCCAACTGCAAGTTTTGACAATTGGGAATTTAACATGGCAGCTAAGATTTCAGCTGAAAGAAATCTACAAATGGATAATAATTATTCAATGAATTTAGTTTATGGTAATAATGTTGGAGGAGCTTCTGTCCATTATTGGGCTGATAGTTATCGAACACCCGAAGATAGACTTTCACTTTGGGAAGAAAAGTATGGTATTAGATATCACACGATTCAAGACCTAAATCCTTATTGGGACGTTTTGGAAAAGCGACTTAATGTTCATGAACCTAAAATAGAATATTATAATGTAATGAATCAAAAAATGAAATCAGCCTCTAAGGCATTAGGTTGGTCTGGACATCCCGTACCTCAAGCAAGAAAGAATTGCCAGAAATCTGGACACTGTATGCAAGGATGTGCTTTTGGTGCTAAACAATCTCAATTGGTAACACATATAGATGATTTTATTCAGAAAGGAGGGAAGGTCTATGCTGATTTAGAAGCTGATCTATTGAATATTTCATCTGGCAAAACTAATAAAAAAGTAAATTCTCTTTTAGCTTATCCAATAGATAGACCAACAGGTAAAAGGTTAAATCATAAAATAGAAATATTCGCAGACTTGTTTATTGTTGCAGCTGGAGGATTCCAGAGTTCTTCTTTTCTATTAAAACAAGGCTTAAAGAAAGAATTATCAGCATTAGGTGAATATTTTGGTATGAATGCATCTCCAATGGTACACGCCATTTTTAAAGAAGAAATGATCTCCTATCGTAACATACCAGCAGCTTTTGGAATTGATGAATTTCGTTTATACAGAACTGATTCCAAAGGTGATTATAAGGAAGGCGGTTATATGCTTATGGCTAACCAGCTTCAACCTGCAACACTAGCATCTATGATTGGTTTTATTGGTGATAAGCACTTAGAATGGATGAAAGCATTGAATCAAATTGGTGGAACTATCGGATGGATAGACGATTTCCCAGATGAACTTGGATCCATTCGTTGGGAAGGAAATAAGAGGGTGGTTATCGCTCCTGATGGTAAAAAGACTAGGAAGCAAATGATTGATTTATTGAAAAAGCAGGCGATACTCAACTTTCAAGCTGGTGCTCATAAATTACTTATCGGAACTACAAGTGGAATGGAATTAGATTCTATAAATGATATACCAAAGATAGATGAACTAAAGCTTCCTCCTCATTCACTTCTTATGGCAGCTCCTCATCCTTTTGGAGGTTGCCGCATGGGAAATGACTCAAAATCTGCTGTCGTTGATTTCGAGCATAAAGTATATGGCTTTGAGAATCTTTATGTAGCTGATTCGTCCGTTTTTCCAACTGGTCCTTCCATGGATCCTAGTTTTTCGATAATGGCATTTAGCATGCGTTTAGCGGATTTTTTAAAAAGTAATATTCAATAGATTTGAGAGGAAGAAACAATATGAATCAAAAAATAAATGATAAATCAATTAACAAAGGACAGTTGAGTCGTATTTTCGAATCCCAACAAGGTATACTGCATTCCCACAAGGTAAAAAATATCAATGAACGACTAAAAAATATAAAGGCAATATATAGATGGATAATAAAAAAACAGAAATCAAATAGTTAAAACCATCAGCCTAGAGCTACATAAAAGTGAGATGGAAACAAATCTCAATGAGATAATGGCTTAAACATCTTTTTCATGACGCCATGAATAAAGGAGCTAGTTTAGAGTATGGAGGTCAATTTGATGATGAATACCATTACATTTCTCCAACCATTCTTTCTAATATAAGTTCTACTTCGGATATCTATCAAGAAGAAATCTTTGGACCCATCCTTCTTCTAATGAACTATAAATCAATCCAAGATGCAATATGGGATCTACAAAAAAAGCCTAAGCCTCTTGCCTTGTATATCTTCTCTGATTCTAAAAAGGAAATTTCAAATATCCATGAAAGTTTACAAGCAGGCTCCACTTGCGTAAATGATGTGCTGATTCAGTATTTCCATCCTAACTTACCTATGGGGGGTGTTAACCAAAGTGGATTTGGAAGTTCGCACGGTGTCTTTGGATTTAAGTCATTTTCTCATGAAAGAGCCTTTCTTAAACAAGGACTATTTTCTTTCTTGCCTATGGTGTATCCTCCTTATAGTTCAACTTTTAAAAAGTCAATCATTGAATTTGTGTCTCGCTATATTTAAAAAATAATGCCCTAACAATAATAGGGCTAAGTGATTTATTTTAAAAAAAACAATTATTTATTGAAAAATATACACGTACATAAATAATTGAAAAAATATTTTAAATTAATTATCGTTGTTTGGTGCTGTATGTTTTATTTCTTTTTAGTTTTTTACAAGATAAATAGGGTTAAATTAGATTTTCTACACTACGGTTCCAAGATATTGGATCACAT
>PEQN01000063.1 GCA_002786225.1 Leptospira sp.
TGATTCGTAGCATGTTAGTTGCTAGTCGAGAAAAGAAACAAGCAACTAAATTAGATGCATCACTCTACGTAACTATTCCGACTGAACAATACGGAGTACTTGACTGGAATAAATTTGAATTATTGATCCAAGAAGGCTATACAAAAATGAAAGAAGAATTAGCAAAAATAAATATTTTTTAATAATTTTGAAGAAGTATTACCTAATATTTATTAGCCTTTCTTCTCGGAATACATCAAGTATAAAGAATCTGAAATGATCAAGCGACAAAGAAATGAGTAATTTAGATTAATTATAAACAAGCACAAGATTTTATTATTTAAGTCAATTTTTTGCAAAAATGAATATGCAAAATAAAACAAATGTTTCATTGTCGTTGTTATTGAAGAATTCAAAGAATAAATATTGATTCAATTGAGCTTTGTTCGTGCCAATTATGAAATCTAAACATTCAACACTTATAGAATCTTTCCCAATCGTTGCCATTGGAGCATCTGCTGGAGGTTTAGAATCAGTTGAAGCTTTTTTAAAAGCTCTACCTCCTGAACCTGGCATTGCCTTTGTCATCATTCAACATTTGGATCCAACACGAAAAGGAATGATGAGTGAAGTGATTCAAAAATTCACTTCTTTGGATGTTATTTCTGCCTCAGATCAATTGCAAATTAAAAAAAACACAGTCTATTTAATTCCTCCTAATAAAACCATGTCCATTTCAAAACGTAGACTGTATCTAACTACACCTACTGAATCTAGAGGGATGAGGCTTCCTATAGATTTTTTCTTTACTTCTTTAGCTGAGGATCTAAGTGATGAAAGCATAGGAATTATTTTCTCAGGTATGGGTTCTGATGGGAGCAAAGGTGTTGCATCCATCAAAGAAAATTCTGGTCTTGTAATTGTACAAAGCCCTGAATCATCTAAATTCGATAATATGCCTCGCAGTGCGATAAATTCAACTAACCCAGATTTAGTGTGTACACCTGAAGAAATGCCTGGACATATCATTTCTTATATTATTCGACGCAATAGTATCTTCCATTCTAATAAAATGGAGAGCCGTGATTTGATTAGTTTAGAAAAAATTATAAACCTTATAAGTAAATCAACAGGGCATGATTTTTCTCAATATAAACGTAGTACGCTAAACAGAAGAATAGAAAGAAGAATGAATCTTCTTAAAGTAAATACGCTTAAAGAATATATTACTTTATTACTAAAAAATGACAAAGAAGCATTCATCCTTCTGAAAGAATTTTTAATAGGCGTTACACAGTTTTTCAGAGATCCAACAGTATGGAATCAATTAATAGATAAAGTGCTTCCAAGTATTTTGTCAAAATTAGATGAAGGATATAATTTTAGAATTTGGGTTCCCGCATGTTCATCTGGTGAAGAAGCTTATACTATAGCAATAGCTTTGAAAGAAGCTCAGAATAAGATGAAAAAGTATAAAAATTTATCTTTTCAAATTTTTGCTACAGATCTTGACAAAGAGTCCATAGAAAAAGGTAGAAAAGGGATTTACCCTGAATTCATTTCTTCAGATATACCTCCATCCATACTCAAGAAATATTTCATACTGTTAGATGCTGGCTACCAAATCCATTCAGAGATACGCGAAATGGTAACATTTGCAGAGCATAACTTAATTCAGGATACACCATTAACCAAATTAGATTTTATATCATGTCGGAATATTCTTATATACATACAATCTGATATGCAATCTAAAATTCTGAGCTTATTTAATTTCTGTTTAAATCCAAATGGAATTTTAATTCTAGGAATTTCTGAATCAATTGGTTCAAATAATGGTTTTTATGATACTGTAAATTCGAAATTAAGAATCTTTCGTAAGAATCCTAATTCCAAATTATTACCTAATTTGCAGCTTACGAGTTTTCCTAAGAAAAATATTTCCAATACGAAATCATTATTCAATTTGAATCAATCTAAGGACGTATTTCATGATTCGGTTAATTCTTATATTTTAGAAAATTATTCCCCTTCAGGAATAGTTGTAAATGAACTGGGTGAAATATTATTTATTTCTGGCAAAATAGGAAATTATCTAGAACCTTCTGTAGGAAAGGCATCCATGAATCTTTTCTCTATGATTAAGCAAGATATTAAAAATGATTTGGCTATAGCATTTCGAAAAGCTAAAAGCACGAATGAATTAGTAGCGATTCACAATACCAAAATAAACACAATATCGAATTCATCTCTAGTTGATATACATGTAATAAGAATTACAAAACCAGAATATCTCAAAGGTATGTTTATGATAACCTTTGAGAACGAAAGAATTAGTTCTACCTCTAATAAAAAAGTTACAAAACCTAAGAAGAAAAAAGGCAGTCAATCATCCTTAATTGATTCTCTAGAAAAGGAATTGCAGACAACAAAAACAGAATTAGAAGCTGCTCTTCAAGACATGCAATTATCTCGCGAAGAATTAATGTCCAGTAATGAAGAGATGCAATCTTCTAATGAAGAACTACAAGCAACTAACGAAGAAATTACAACATCCAAAGAAGAAATGCAAAGTCTAAATGAAGAACTCTTGGCAGTCAATTTAGAGCTACAAGCGAAAGTCGACGCATATATTTCGATTAATAATGATTTTAAAAATCTATTAGATAGCACTGATATAGCAACTTTGTTTCTGGATAATAAATTTAGAGTACGTAGATTCACTAAACAAACTTCTAAGCTATTCCGTTTGATTGAATCAGATATTGGTCGACCCTTTACTGATATTGTGAATTTATTAAATTACCAAGAATTATCACAAGATGTAATTTCTGTTTTGAATACTCTTGTACCAATTGAGAAAACCATTTCTACATCGGAAAGTTTGTATTATTCTGTAAGAATTATGCCTTATAGAACTATTGAGGATAAGATAGATGGTATAGTAATTACATTCAATGAGATTACGGCTACCAAAGAATTGGAATTTCAATTGCGTGAATCAAATGCGGCTTTAGATGAGAAGTTGCATGAAGTGAATGTATTATTAGAAGAAAAAGAAATAATTCTCAAAGAAGTCCATCATAGAATTAAAAACAATATGGGAACAATCTTGAGTATTATATCAATTCAATCAGATGACACAAAGAACCTTGAAGTTCAGGAAATTCTCCAAGATGTTTATGGCAGAATTTATAGTATGATGGTTTTATATGATAAATTATATAATTCTCCATCTTTAGAATTTATTTCAATCAGAGAATACATTGATACTCTAATCAAAGAAATTGTTAGCATCTTTCCAAACGCGTCCAGTGTCGATGTGAAACTGAATATTCAGGATTTTGATTTTCCATCCAAGAACTTACCCTCTTTTGGAATTATAATTAATGAACTGATTACCAACTCAATGAAGTACGGCTTTGTCAATAAAAAATCAGGGACGATTACTGTTAATCTGTCTAAGAAAGATTCCAAGGTTTCCTTTGAATACATGGATGATGGTCCAGGCTTTAATTTACAAAAATTGTCCAATCAAGCCAGAGGATTTGGTTTGCAATTGGTTCGTATCTTGGTTAAGCAAATCAAAGGTGAACTAATGATTGATACATCCCAAGGATCTAAATTTTCTTTCGATTTCGAGATTTAAAATCCAGTTCAAATTCCATACTTTAATGCTTTAAGGATTATTTGGTGAGATTTTGATTCGTTCAACAATATAGAATAAAAGAAATGTCCGAGTCAAACAGTTGTTTTCTCGGAAGTTCTTTTTATAAAATAATCCCTATCTTTTATAAGGGAATCGGAAGAGGTAATATGGAGCAGATGCCTTAATATGATCTTGTGATTGAAGAGCAATATTTGGGATATCACTATCAGAAACATACATTAAGTTTCCTTTACCGAGAGCAAGCCCATCAGGCCAGCGAAATTTTGAACTGGAAATCCAATTTTCTAATTTTCGATCAGTTGTAATTCTAGCAATAGATTGGTGCTCAACATCTGTTAGGAAAATATTGCCTTCATCATCCATTAATATTCCATCAGATAAAATCTTATCAGAATAGACTTCAACAAATTTTTCCAAATCTTGATTGGAGAAATTCAAATCAGAAATTTTATCTATGCGTATACGAAACATTTTTCTATGGTTCATAGGTGCATAGTAAAGCCATTCATCATTCCTATCTATAGCTATGGAGTCCACACCGGCTTTAAGTACTATCAGTCCTCCCAATCTTTCCATTGGACCATTGTAAGCAAATATCTTCCAATTCTCAGGAGATGTGGAGTAATGATCTTCTAGAATTCTTCTGGATCGATTCTCTTTAGAATCGTAAACGACCAGACCTGGATTCTTACCAAAGAAATTCACGTCAGCAAAATAATAAAATCTTGATTCAGAATCTGGCACAAAGTCTTGTAAATAAGATAGAAGAGGAGCTACCTCTCTTGGAAAGGCATAATCAATTTCCACTTTCTTTGACTCAATACTAACACAGACAAATCTTGCAGGTTTAATTCCATTGTCACCATGATCGATAGTGCAAACCCGATCCTTAGAATCTACTCGTATACCCTGAGGGTGAGAATAAAGCGTTGTTTGCGATATTTCATCGGGAAAAGCTTGGTATTTTCCATCAACGATTTCTACAACTTTGAAATCAACAGGTTTGGATTCTGGATGAATTGTTATAAAGATTCTATCTTCAAAATTTAAAGCTATGTTACCTGGAGGGAATGGAAGGCTTGCTACAATCTCTAACTTACTTTCACCTAGGATAGAAGCAGGAGAAGTGTAGTTCCATCTTTCTCCTCCACCATACAACGAGTAAACAATTCCGGATATAGAAAGTATTACTACAAGGATTACAAATACGATTTTGAATATTATTTTCATAAAGTTAATTTATTATTTCCTTATTTTAATTTCTGTTTCATAGCTTGGAATGTTTTTAAGGGTCCATCCACTACGGTTGAGTTCGCTACAAAGGCAGGAATGCTTCCACCCGGGTCAGCATGAAGTTGATAAATTATTTCGGTTCCGGTTTCTTTTGGACTTATTGTCCATGAACCAGTAAGCTTGGGTATTCGAACCACTCCTGATTTAGTTGGTACTGTCTCAGGGATTCCTTTGATTTGTATGGAAATTACTTTTGAGTTGGAATCTTTTTTAGCCATAAAATGATTGATAGTATCTCGATTCTCTAAAGGAAAGGGAACTTTGGTCATGAAATAAACTTTCCAATCCAAGGTTCCAGATCCGCTTAAAACCTTTGACTCTATACAATCAGGCCACCAAATACTCATTGAGTTTCCATCTTGTAAAAGGGAAAGAACTCTATCAGGCTCAACATCAACTGTCATGATTGCTTTGAATTCTTTTAGATTTGAGCCAGCAACATCTCTTGTAAATACTTGGATTCCATTCTCCGACTTCACTATATCCCAAGCTTGTAATTCAAAGGAATAAAAAGAATATAAGAATAAAATTATAATTGTATACATTGGTTTCATGGTCTCACCTCAGTTTTTGGTTTGAATAGAAAGTAAGATACCAAGGGAGCAATTCTTCTTGGTGTAAAACGAATCGACCAGGCAAGAAACCAATTCATGAATCCAGGTATAGTCGATGGTTTTTTCCCAAGTTTAATTAAACATCTGAGAACTACATCCTTAGGTTCGGACCAACCACCGAGCGGTTTCTGACCTTTAGCACCTGCTGTATTTTGAAAATCAGTTTTCGTATAACCAGGGCTAAGACAAATAACATCTACACCCAATGGTTTAACCTCTGCCCATAGAGCTTCTGCAAACATTAAATTCCATGCTTTTGCTGCACTGTAGTTAGCAAAAAATGGAGTAGGTTGGTAGGAGCCCACACTTCCTAAGAAAATGATTGCACCTCTTTTTTTTGCTACCATTTTAGGTAGAAATGCAGAAGTGAGAATTACAGGTGACTTTATATTCACATCAATCATCTCTACTTCTTTGTTTTTGTTTAGTTCATGAAAGTATCCAAAGCTTCCAAATCCTGCATTATTGACTAGGATAGAAATTTCTTTATTCTCTTTCTCTAAATCAGAAATTAATTTCAAAGTTGAATCTGCATTGCTAAGGTCAGCTGTCTTTATCCAAACATCTACTTTATATTTTTTTTGGATCTCAGCTGCTACATTCTGTAACTTGGTTTGATTCCTAGCAACCAGAACTAGATTCATTCCCTGGGCAGCCAATTGGTGTGCAAATTCCTCTCCAAGACCTCCTGAAGCACCCGTTATAAGCGCTATGGTTCCATATCTATCTTTTAGGTTCATCTTATTTTCCTCATGATTTTTAGTATCTGAGATAGGAATGAACGTTCATTCCTTTTTGTCAATAGAATTTCCAATAAAATTTCCAATTTTCATAAGAATGGAACTATAAAAAATATTGGTTTGACAAGGTAATTCTTCACTAAAAGTTTGAGTCAATGGGAACTCTTCTTCATAACAAAACACAGAATCAATCCAAGCGAGAAGCGATTGTTCAAACTGCCATGAATTTATTTTCTGACCATGGGTTTGATGCTACTCCGATGCCTTTCTTAGCAGAAAAAGCTGGGGTAGGGACTGGAACGATTTATAGATACTTTCCAAGTAAGGAAGCATTGTTAAATGAAATATATAGAAATTATAAATTGAAAGTGGAGTCCTATGTTTTAGATGGATTTAACGAGCAAGAAACAGTGGAGAAGAAATTTAAACATCTCTGTAGTCGTTGGATAGAAATTTCAATTCAAGATCCTAAATTATTTCAATTTTTAGAACTGCAGAACTATCTTCCTTATCTTGATGATGAGAGTAAAAATATCGAAGAGAACTTTATGAAAATTATAGTACAATTTGTAAAGGATGGTCAGAAACGAAATTTATTAATGCAAGGTGATCCTTTGTTAATTTTTTCTATGGTGACTGGAGCTATAACAAAAGTTTTTAAATCACAAATCAAATGGACCAATCTTTCCAGAAAATCTTGCATTGACTTTTGTTGGAGAATGGTTGCTAAGTGATATAGTTTAGATCAATCCTTCAATCGTGATTTCTGGAATTGTTTAGGTGTTATACCAATCATTTTTTTAAAGAAAAAAATAAAATGGCTTGTATTTTTATATCCAACTAAATCAGCAGTTTCTTTTACTGAATAGTTTTCTAGAAGATATTTTTTAGCCAAGGAAATACGCATACTTCTTATAAATTCAAAAATAGTACATCCATATAACGATTGAAAGCCAACTTGAAGAGTTCCTTGAGAAATTCCATATTCCTTACTTAGTTTATTTAAATTTATTGTTTTTGATAAATCAGTTTGAATTGCAAATTGAATATGCTCAATTTTACGAATTGTATTTTTTGTAATACGATGCTTTTTTATATAATTGGAATGGATCCAGTCATCATAGGTAACAAGATCCAAATCTGAAAGAAACAGCGAAATCCATAACGTAGAAATTGCATCGTATTGCATTATCTCGAATTCAGTTTTAATTGGAGCTAATTTTAAATTTCTGATAAATCGGTTAAGCTTATTTGTAAGTTTACCAGATTTGAATACCAATTCGTGTGCTTGTTTCTCATTTAAAAATGAAATAATTTTATTGATAAATTTATAGTGATTGTATTTGAATCGATTGGTTTTGAACCATTCTTTAGAAATCTTTAAAGTTAAAGTTTCATGAATCTGATTGGCTGGATAATACCATAGAGTAGATGTATGCATCCCTTCTTTAAATAAATATATACCTCTACACATTTCAATTTTTGAATCAAAATAGGATGGGCAATGAATATAACTTAGCCCTTGAATACAAATAATAAATTCATAGTCGAGTGTTCCGTTATTATTAAACTCTAAGGTAAAGTCTTCAATTACATTAATTTTAGTATATTTGATTTGAATATCTTCATTAACATCTAAAATGGCTGATTCACCACCCCAGATTTCATTTCCAAATTTATACCTCTTGAAAGTGGGTAGGTCTACAATTGTTTTAAAATTTAGTTTTGATAAAGATTCTAAGTATCTTTCTTTTGTTGAAGTTGCAGTTAATTTTAATTTTGAATCCAAGAATTTTATTAAACCTATATTGAATCAAATCAGAAGTAGCTAATTATCTTCAACTATTTAATATTTCCATTTAGAGAATTAAAAACGGTATTTTTTTGTTCTAAAACAATACTAACAATACATAGATTATTTTAATTTTTAATTTTCAATTTCTCTAATTAATTCATATTTGTATTTAAAAATTATAATACTTTATAGATAATTTGAATGAACATAGATAAATACGATTATAAGATAAAACCGAACTTGAATCGAATTCCTGAAACAGCGTTATGGACTCTATACAATAGAGCTAGTGAAGCTAAGAGAAATGATAGTATTATTAAGGATACTATGGCTATTGAAGTTTTAAATAAAATAGATTTTGCATATAAGCTGAATTTTGGAAAACCTGAACCTTCACATGCGATAAGATCTGCAATTTTTGATAGTTTAGTTCTTAATTGGATTAAGGACAAGAAAGATGGAACTATAATATCATTAGGAGAAGGTCTAGAAACCCAATTTTTTAGATTAAATAATGAAAAACTATTTTGGAATTCAATTGACTTGAAAGAGATTATAGAAATTAGAAATAAGTTACTACCTAAGCATAAAAACCTAAATCATCTAACCTACTCCGCCCTCGATGAAAGATGGTTAAAACATTTTGATCCGCAAAGAGATGCTTTAATCATAGCCCAGGGATTATTGATGTATTTTGAACCTAAGGAAGTGATATCCTTAGTTAAATGTATCATGGACTATTTTTCAAATGTGAAGTTATTATTCGATACGATACCAAAATGGATGGTTCACAAAACTAAAAAAGGTTGGTGGAAGACTAAATTTTACAAAGTTCCAGAAATGCCTTGGGGAGTGAATCAAAACGAAATTAACCAAATATTTCAAGATTCTTTAAAGTATAAAATGACAATAACTATCCATCAATACAGATTTCCAAGAGGTTTTATAAAATTACTTTTTAATTTGATGATAGGGTTTCGTTTTATAAGGAACAGGATGAATGCAATTGTTGAATTAAAAAAATAATTAAATGAGGTAGGTAGAAATGAGATACTTTTATATTTTAGTTATTGTTTTGTTTTGTAAGGAATTGTATCCAGACTCAACAAAGACCTCAATTATAGATTTTGGAGGTCATCAAATTGATCATTTAGCTATAGGTGTTCCAGACACCAAAAAGGGTTTAGAATGGCTTAAGCAACTGACAGGCGCTAAGGCATATTTAGTAGAACCTGAACCAGGTCAATGGTATCAAAGTGGAGGCTTAGTAATTGGTGAGGGTGTACTTTTAGAGATTATTGGACCAAACCCTCAACACAGCGGATTTCATCCAATAAAGCAAATTTTAAAGAATTATAATAAACCAAATCTAATGTTTTATTATATTGCAGTAGAAGATTTTAATACGTTTAAGAAATTTAGCAAAGATAATAATATTCCATTAGAAAGGGTTGAGAAAATGGAGTATCTTCGAAATGGCAAGCAAATATCTTATATTAGATCAACAATTGGTCCCGGATTTTTAAGTGAAAGACCAAATATCATTCAATGGATTTCTAGAGAAGAAAGAAGTAATGAGGATAGATCTTGTAGTTTCAAAAAGTTTTGGATTCAAACTTCTGAATTTGAAGACATAAAGGAACTGTTTTCAACATTAAATCTTTCGATAGATGTATCAAAACAAAAAAAGGGTGGTACATTGAATCTTCAATTACGCTGTCTAAATGGTGAAATACACTTTGAAGGAAATTCAGAAGATTTTCGAGGAGTAGGTTCTTTCTTTAAATTCTTAAAAATTTACTGGAATTATTTATGGAATGGATAGAATTCCAAACATGTGATTGAATTTTTATTCCAATAATTTATAAAAACTCAATTAGTTTCTATTGATTCATAGATAATTGACTATCATATTGGCATAATCTATATGAACAGAGGATTAACTAGTAAACAAGTTTCCGAAAGATTAAAACAATTTGGCTATAACGAGTTGCCCTCAGCTCAGCCCAAGAACCTTTTTTCCATAGCCATTGAAGTCATGAAAGAACCTATGTTTCTTCTATTGCTAAGTTGTGGTTTTTTATATTTACTTTTAGGTGATTATACCGAAGGAATAATTCTACTTTGCACAATATTCTTAATAATAGGAACTACTTTCTACCAATATCGTAAGACTGAGCGTGCTTTAGAAGCAATGCAAAGATTATCTTCACCTAGAGTACTTGTTAAAAGAGACAACAAAGAATTTAAAGTTGCAGGGCGAGAGGTTGTTCCAGGTGATTTGATTTATCTTTATGAAGGGGATCGTGTTCCTGCTGATTGTATACTCCTAGCTGCAAGTAATTTAAAAATCGACGAATCATTGTTAACTGGAGAATCTGTCTCTGTTCATAAATCCTTAGAAAAAGATGAGAATAGAATTTTTAGTGGAACCTTAGTTGTTCAAGGAAGAGCAGAAGCTAGGGTAGAGCACACAGGCAATTTGGCTCAATTAGGTAAGATTGCATCTTCTCTGAATTCAGTGGAACAAAAAGAAACACAATTGCAAAGAGAGATGAAAGTATTGATCACTAGATTAGGAATACTGGGTGCCTTGATAAGTATTTCCATAATCTTACTTTTTTATTTCTCTAGAGGCAATTTTATTCAGTCGGTTCTGAACGGATTGTCCGCTGCAATAGCCATTCTTCCTGAAGAATTCCCAGTTGTGATGACCGTTTTCCTAGCATTAGGTTCTTGGAGGCTATCAAAGAAGAATGTACTTACCCGCAAACCATCCGCTATTGAAAACTTGGGATCTGCTACAGTTCTTTGCAGTGATAAGACAGGCACTATAACTCAAAATAAAATGCAAGTTGTTGCAGTGTCCTATCAAGAAAAGATTATTAAAAAAGAAAATTTCCTTAAGGAATCCATAAAGCTTACTTCCCTTCTAGATGCTGCAATCTTAGCTACTGCGAAAGATTCGATTGATCCTATGGAAAAAGCTATTTTAGAATTACAAGAATTAGATCTTAATCCAAAAAATACTTCCATCCGATTGATAAAAGAATACAATCTGTCCAAGGAAATGCTTGCAATGACTTTCGCTTATACTAGCGAAGAGACGTCTAGTATCCTTTTTTATACAAAAGGAGCACCAGAAGTTATTCTTAAGGCATGCAAACTACAAGCAGAACAGTTCGAAGCAAATATGAAAACAATCCAAGAACTCGCAGGATTAGGCTACAGAGTGCTAGGAGTTGCTTCAGGAAGAATCAACTCTAAAATAACGAATCTTCCTTTGCTACAACAAGAATTACCTTTTGTTTTCCAAGGCTTTATAGCCCTTGAGGACCCCATCAGGAAAGAAGTTCCAAAGGCCATTGAAGAGTGTAGAGAGGCTGGCGTAAAAGTTGTAATGATAACGGGAGATTACCCTACAACTGCAAGAAGTATAGCGAATCAAATCGGGATGAAACATGCGAATATTCTCACAGGTGAGGACTTAGATGCCTTAAATGATAAAAGTTTAGCTGAAAGAATTAAATCTATTGATATTTTCGCAAGAGTTGTTCCTGAACAGAAATTACGTATCGTAAATGCGTTTTCTGCGAATGGTGAAATCGTTGCCATGACAGGTGATGGAGTCAATGATGCTCCTGCACTCAAGGCTTCCCAAATTGGTATAGCTATGGGGAATAAGGGCACTGATGTAGCGCGTGAAGCATCATCTCTAGTTTTGTTAGATGATAATTTTGCATCTATAGTTGCAGCCATAAGACAAGGTAGAAAAATATATGATAACCTTCAGAAAGCTATGTCATATATTATTGCCATTCATATTCCAATCATTGGGCTAACCTTACTTCCTGCTTTTTTTTCTTTCTTACCTTTACTTCTTCTTCCACTTCACATTGTATTCATGGAATTGATCATAGATCCAGTGTGCTCAATTGCATTTGAATCGGAGCAAGAAGAAAAGAATATAATGAATAGAGAGCCGAGAAATCCCCATGAAAAATTCTTCGGGTTTGATAAAATTTCTTATTCAGTTTTTCAGGGTTTATTTCTCTTAGGAATAGTTCTATTCGTTTATTTTTTATCTATTCATGAAGGTCACACAGATTCAGAAGTTCGCGCAATAGCATTTTCTTCCTTGATCATAGGAAATATTTTTTTGATTCTCACTAACTTATCCAAAACACGAAGTTTCCTTTCTGTATTCTTGGAAAGGAATTATCCTATCCTTATGATTCTCAGTTTAGCAATCATAATGCTAATTTCTATACTTACTATTCCATATTTACAAAAGATCTTTAGTTTTCAATCGCCAGGGACTGAGCATTACCTAAGCGCTTTATTCGCCTCTTTATTCATGCTTATAGTCTTAGAAGGAATCAAGTTTTTCAACTCTTTCAATTCTAAAAAATCAGATTCAATATTTTGAAGATCTTCAATTTTACCAGAAATTAAATACAATTGGATATTCCCCTCATAAATAGAAATCAATTTACGAGCTAGTCTAGCTGCATCCGTCATTTTGTCCAAGGTTCCCTTTTCCTTGCATCTTTCAAAATAACTTGCAATAAGTTCTAACCATTCTTTCAAAACTACATTTAGCTCTTTGTGAAATTCTTCTTTTGAGTCCAAAGTCTGTGTTGAAAAATTAGCAAGAGGGCAACCATGAAAATCATTCCTACGAGCTTGTCGTATCAGAATTTTAACCCAACTGTGGATCATATCGCGAGGATCTTCTTTTTGCTGAAAGAGAGAACGCAGTAAATTGAGTATGGCTTCTTTTTGTTCCCTTAGATAAGCCTTGCCTAAATCAGTTTTTGACGGAAAATATTTATAAAGACTGAGTTTATGGGCTCCAGATTCACTAAGAACCTGATTGATTCCTGTTGTATTGTATCCTTGGGAATAGAAAAGTTTATTTGCAGTTTCTAAAATTCTTTCCTGGGGATTTTTCTTGTCCATGCTACAAGATTCTTCAACTAGACAAAATTGTCTATTTTTTCTTGCAAAATTCTCCCTCCCAGTTACACTAGACAAATCTGTCTAGTGAGGAACTATGCAAAGACTCGTATTTCAAAAAAAATCAATGATTGAATGGCAAGAGGCACCTGATCCTAAGATCAATGGAAAGAACCAAGCTATAGTCAAGCCAATAGCGATAGCACGTTGCGATCTGGATCTTCCCATTATCCATAGTAAGACTTTGTTCCGTCCTCCATTTGCCATAGG
>PEQN01000064.1 GCA_002786225.1 Leptospira sp.
TCCGATATAATAATACTGATTCAACAAAGGAAATTTACAATAGGCAAAGTTATTAACTTTGGGTGCTTCCAGAGTTTTGATTTTCTTGCCAGATTTGTCTGTGCTTGTTATTTTTTTAGATTTATCTGTTTCAGTTGGAACTTGCTCTACGGAAGGATTTACTTCGGAAACAGAAATAGGATCCAAGAATTCTTTCTCATAATTAGGTTCAAGTAAGGTCCCATCATCAGCGCAAATATCTAGTTTCATATAGCTTCCTTTGATTTCTTCGGAAAGAAGTTGCCTACCCGTAGAACTTCGACTAGCAACTGCTTGGGAAAATTTCCACCAAATTTTTCCAGTTGTTCCAGAACCTGATCCAGGGAATGGTGCTCCCCAATCATTGCCTATCCAAACTACTGTCGCCATTTCGGGAACCAAACCTGCAAACCATGTATCCCGAACTCCTTCAATACCACTCCACTTCTTGCGAGCTTCTTTGGGACTTTGAACAGTTCCTGTTTTTCCTCCCATTGGAAAACGATCTTCCACAGATAGACGAATTGGCATAGTACCTTCTTCAGTTAGTACAGATTGTAAGGTATCTAAGGCCATAGCACAGGCTATGGGGTCAATGATTTGATAGCTGTCAGGCTCAGGATTGGAAAAATCTTCCAAAGAAGAACTATCAGTAATCTTACGAATCTTTCTTGGAGTCACTTTCTTTCCACCATTTTGAATGGTTGCATAGATGATTGAAAGCTCCATAGGAGTAATTTCTCCAGAACCAAGAGCCAATGATAGATTTGGGGTAAATCTTTCTTTAGCAGTATTTATATCCAAATCTAAAATTTGTGCAATCCGTTCAATGAAATAAGAAACACCTACTTGTTTTAGAAGTTTAACGGACACTGTGTTCATAGATTGTGCAAAAGCTCTTCTAACGGTAACATCACCCTTATATCCCGCATACCAGTTCTTGGGTGAATATCCATTATACGAAATGGCTTCATCCTTGATGATTGAAGAAGGAGTAACTATTCTTTTTTCAAAGGCGAGTGCATAAACCAATGCCTTTATAGTTGATCCAGGTTGGCGGTAGGAATATTCTAAACGATTGGGTCTATATGAATTTGAAATTTTTACACTGTTGATAAAAACTTCCACATCTCCCGATTTGGAATTTAATGACACAAATCCACCACGCATTCCAGAAGCTATCTCTTGAACTAATTCTTGGCTTGGAGGATTAGTTTTTGATTTTTTCTTAGATTTTCCAGGATTAGCCAATTGAAGAATTTCATTCTTGATAGTCTGCATCCCTTCTTTCAAGGCAACTTCTGCTATTTTCTGCTTTTCATAATCAAGAGTAGTGTGGACAATAATATTCTTATTTTCTAATTCTTCATCCGTATACACATCTAGAATATACTTACGGATATCTGAATTGAAATCAGGTGCTAGATTAACCTTGAAATTCCTATCATATCCCTTGGATCCAATAATTGATGTATATTTTATTTTAATTAGTTTCTTTTTATCTTCGTCCCTATTTTCATTTGAACTATTCTCTATTTGGTCGTTTGTTTTTAATTCTGCAACCGCATAAGTTTTCTTAAATTTTCGAATGGAATCATCTAGAAGAACATCAAACTTAGATCCAATCAATTGATTGGAAGGACGTATTTTAGAGTCATGAGTTTTTGCCATTTCTTTAAGAACAATAGATTGTTTTAACAAGGCATACCGTAAATTCTCAATTGGATTGTATACAGAAGGCGCAGGAATGATGCCTATAATCATTGCTGCTTCTGCTGGGCTTAAATCACTTGCAGATTTGTCAAAATAATACCTAGAGGCAGATTCAACGCCTGTATTATCTTGTCCCAAATAAATTTGATTTAAATACATTGAAAGTATTTCTTGTTTTGAAAATCGATTTTCTATATAATAAGTAGCGTAGACTTCCGTTAGCTTATTGAATAAATTTCTTTCTCCTAAATTCAAAGTAAGTTTAGCTAACTGTTGGGTAATTGTGCTACCACCCTGACTCAGTCTAAAACGAGAAAGATTCACAAGAATTGCTCGAAAAATTGCAATGTAATTTATACCTGAATGATTGTAAAATTCCCTGTCTTCAGCTGATAATAAAGCCCAAACAATTATTCTGTGATCATCCAGATTATCTACACGTATTGGTTTCAAATTGTTTCTATAAAATTCACCAATCAATATTCCATTTTTATCTTTGATTAAGATCGGGCTAGTTGTTGAAGGATCAAACACACGATTGATCTCAGTTGCAAATTTATTAAGATTTTTTTCCACTCTTGGTTTTTCGGAAGTCCAGGAAACATAAGATCCACCGATAAAAAAAGAAATAAGCAACAAGCAAAGTATAGAACCCAGTTTTAGAATTCTTTTATAATGCTTTTTAAAGTTTAAAAGACTAGCTTTGATTAAATGAATCAAGAATAGATAGATTTTTTCTAATTTACTTTTCATTTACATTATATCCTAGTAAAATTTTTGCAACTTCTTTGAAGTGAGAAACTAAAATAAACTCTAAGCCTTTCTTTACATAATCAGGAACTTCATCCAAATCATTGCTATTATCTTTGGGCAGTATGATCTTTTTGATATTTGCTCGCTTTGCTGCTACAATTTTCTCACGAAGTCCACCGATAGCCAAGACTTCACCTGTGAGTGTCATTTCACCTGTCATCGCATAACCTTTCTTAACCAATTTACCCAAAGCAAGGGAAAGTATAGCAGAAGCCATTGTTATTCCAGCTGAAGGTCCATCTTTGGGTGTTGCTCCGTCTGGAACATGAAGGTGAACCGATTTATCTTTAAAAAGTTCTGTCTTCGATAGAATATTTTTTATATAGCTATACGCTAGCTTGGCTGATTCTTCCATCATCTTACCAAGTTGACCAGTAAGCTGGAGCGATCCATCTCCTTTAAGAAATAATGCCTCCATAAGGAGGGTGCTGCCACCTGCCTGGGTCCAAGCTAGTCCTAGTGCCGTACCAGGAACCCTTGGCTCTGTCATTCTATCATCTACAAAAGGAGCAGGACCAAGTAATTCACGAATCTTTTTCATTTCTAGAACTTTTGGAATCTTTTTCTTTTCTACAAATTGTATGGCAAGTTTTCTTGCGATTTTATCTGTCATTTTCTCTAGACCCCTGAGCCCGGACTCTCTTGAGTAAGAATTGATAAAATCGGCTATGGACTTTGGTTCTATCTCTATGGCTTTTCCTTCTAGTCCATTTCTAAGCATGGATTTCTTCCAAAGGTATTTCTTAAGAATCTGAACTTTTTCATCTGTGATATATCCAGAGATATTAATGATTTCCATACGATCTAAGAGGACTCTTGGAATAGTATCTACTGTATTCGCTGTGGCAAGAAAGAAGACTTTGGATAAATCAAAGGGCAAGTCCAAATAATGATCCCTGAAACTAAAGTTCTGTTCAGGATCAAGCACTTCTAGGAGTGCTGAGCCAGGATCGCCTTGGTAGCCTGCTGCAAGCTTGTCCAACTCATCAAGTAAAATAATTGTATCTCTTTCTTTTGTTATACGAAGAGCATTGATAATTTTGCCAGGCATGGCTCCTACATAGGTTCTTCTATGTCCTTTAATTTCTGCCTCATCTCTCATGCCCCCAACCGATAGACGATAAAATTTTCTCCCAGTTGCCTTCGCAATAGACTTAGCTATAGAAGTTTTACCAACTCCAGGTGGACCCACCAAACATAGAATCATTCCTCTACTCTTAGGATTTAATTTCATAACAGCAAGAAATTCTAAGATTCTTTCTTTAACATCTTCAAGCTTGTAATGATCTTGGTCTAAAATCTTTCTAGCCTTAGAGATATCAATATCTTTAGTTTTAGGTTCTTCCCAAGGCAAGGCTTCCAATACATCCAAATAATTTCGTATTACATTGTATTCGGCAGAATTTGGATCTGTAGAATGGAATTTTTCAATCTCTCTATAAATCTCTTGTTGAATGCTTGGGTCTACATTGTTATTTTTCAAAGATTCGATTAACTTTGTATATTTCTTAGCAAAGACGCCCTCATCCATTCCAAGTTCAGTTTGTATAGCCTTGAGCTGCTCCCGTAAGAAATACTGCCTTTGTTGTTTATCAATTTTTTCATTGATATTGTCTTGGATCTTTCTTTGTAGATTGATAAGCTCAATTTCTTTCTTGAGATAGAATAGAACTTTTTCCAAGCGATCCACGACTTTGAAAGACTCAATCACAGATTGGTATTCTTCTTTCTCAAGATTAAGAATGGAACAAACAAAATCAGCCATCTTACCCGGTTCATCCACATTCATCATGGTTAATTTCATATCTTCCGTGAATAAAGGATTGTTTTGTGCTAGCTCTTTTGTTAGAATTAAAAGGGAACGCATCATTGCCTTAATTGTATTTTTGGATGTTGCGAGAGGTTCCTCGGGATAAGAAATTTTAGCCATCAAAAGAGGCTTAGATTGTACAATTTGTTCGGTTTTAAATCGACCTATGGTGTTTACTAAAATATTAATTCCGCCATCAGGAAGATTGATTTTCTTAAGAATCCTACAAAGAATTCCCACTTCAACCATATTCTCAATTTCATCATCTGGAGAATTATCTTTCTTTAGCAATACAAGTCCGAGAAAATGATCCTTGAGCAAGGAAGCTTCTACAGAGGCAACAAACTTGCCATTGGGCACAACCAGGGGGGTTATTATTCCTGGAAAAACTGGTCTAGATTTAATCGGAAGCAGATAAACCTGCTCAGGCAATAAATCATCCAAGGCTATAAGATCAGGAGGTAGATAGGTTTCCTCAGAATTTTCTAAATCTTCGTTCAATGAAACATCCTTATTTTCTATTTTTGCTAGTGAGACGGTCTAAGTGTATATGACACGTTTTATTTTTCTATTTTTTCTTAGTATAAGTATATTGAAAGCTAATCCTTTGGTAGTTGGAAGTATTTTTTCTATAGATTCTTGGCAAAATCAATTTGAAGAAACTCAAAAAATTACCGAGACCACTGAAAGAGTATATTTCTTATCCGATATGACAGCAAGCAAGATTCTGCATGCAGAATTGGAGAAAAAAGAGAAGGAATACCTAAGCTCTAAATCTGCGGTGGTTTTCTCAGACATTCATAAAATGCCTTCAATAATCACAAGAATGATTGCCCTTCCAAAAATGCGTTCCTATTCTTACCCCCTACTATTGATCACCGATGAGGAAACTGGAAAAATATTTCCTAAGGAAACGGAAAAAATAACCTTCATTAAACTGAAAAATAAGAAAATTATTTCCATCGAATTCATAGGAAACCAAGAAGAATTCCAAAAAAGCTTGGAGACTTCTAGCAAGAAGTAACATTTGAGAAAACATTTCGAAACAACTTATATGAAAATCAAAAAGTTTTTATCAAAATCACTTGCCTTACTCTTATTCTTTAGCTTTCTTTTATTTTCTTTGGATACTATGCTCCAAGCAGAGTCTAAAAAAGGAAAAGGAGTCAAGAAATTGGAAATAGCTACTTTTGCTGGTGGATGCTTTTGGTGTATGGAACCTCCTTATGATAAATTACCTGGGGTAGAAAAGATAACTGTTGGTTATATTGGTGGAACGAAAGTGAACCCAAGTTATGAAGAAGTTTCTTCAGGCTCAACTGGTCATACGGAAGCCATACAATTAGAGTATGATCCTGATTTAATTTCGTTTGAAAAATTGGTTGAGGTTTTCTGGAGGAATATCAACCCAACTCAGTCCAATGGACAATTTTATGATATGGGCTCTCAGTACAGAACAGGAATTTTCTATCACTCTGATGAACAAAAAAAGATAGCAGAAGAATCCAAGAAAAATCTTGAGAAGACAGGTAAATTCAAAGATCCGATTGCAACCGAAATAACCAAGGCATCTGTCTTTTATCCTGCCGAAGACTACCACCAAAAGTATTATAAAAAGAAACCAGATCACTACAAGCGATACAGTATAGGATCGGGTCGAGTCGAGTATAAGAAAAAAGTTTGGGGTGATGAATAGAATTTGATGCAATAGAGCCAAGCTTTTCTATTTTGGATTTATCTTGGCTAAATCAAACTTAGATTCTTATAGTTTTCGTTTTTTACTAACGATTCTAGCTCTTATAGTTAACCAGTGTGTTAGCTATAGCTCATTTCCTGCAAAATCCTCAAAATCCAAAGATCCATCCCAACTTCCCAAATGGATATGGATCTCAGAAGATCCTGTATTGAAAGAAATCCTAGCTGAAAAATTTGATCGTCCAGGCTTAATCGAAGATTTTACAGACTTATCAAATATTGCAAGTATAGAACTCATAAACATAGAATCAGAAATTCCGTATGCTAGCTCGATCTTCCATTCTCTTTCTACCTTATCTTTTGGTATGTTTCATGAAATCAAAACTAAGTATGATTTTGAAATCCACTACCTCAATGACTTTGAGAATCGACAGGAAAAATATACAAGTTATACTGAATACCGAGTAAGAACTATTATGCCACCTTATATTGGTCTTGCGACTACTCTAGTTTTGGGAATAACGGATCGTTATAAAAAACCAGAACATTTAAGAGAATATTGTTTCCAGAAAGAAGTAAGTGGAACTAGAGAGACCTGGGAGGCTAGTAGAGAGGACTACTGCAAGGAATACAAACGTCTGCTAACAATTGCTTGGCAGTCTATTGAAACTCAAGTTGAGTCAGATCTAAAGAATAATTCTAAACGGAAATAATCCATTGAATAAGTTTGAAATTACTTTTTTACTCATTTTTGTATCGCCTATTTTCCTAAGTTTAGCAAAGGACACTAAAAATTCCGAGAAGGTTTTCTTTGAAGATAAAAAATCCTGGGATTTGAGTTTGTATTATGGAATTTATTCAGAAACAGATCTTCTACCAATTCTACTTAGGCAAGATACGAATTATAAAAAATCTTATATTTATGCTGTTTCTCTCAGCAAACCTTTAGATTATAAATGGAGATTTTTAAATTTTGAATTTGAATCAAACTTAGTAAAACATGATGGAATCATGAAGCATTGGGAATGGAATAATTTCTATATCGCAAAGATAAATGAAGTATTTGCACTGCCTCTTAGCTTTTCTTTAGGAGAAGGATTGTCAATTGCTTCGCAAAATCCAAAATTAGAAAATAAGGATGTATTTTTCAATCCTTTGACTTTAGAATTTCAGAGAGATAGCATTCAATCAAGGAACATCTTAAACTACGTTATGGTAGAAATGGAAGTTGGTAAAAGGGACTGGGATCTACCAAGAATGTTTCTTCGTATTCATCATAGATCCGGAGTATTTGGTTTTTATTGCCCACCTGACCCAGCTTGTGGATCGAATTTTGTATCCTATGGAATTCGCTACCCTCTAGATAAATTAATTCCATAAAATGAATATATTTTCTTTTTACTTTCAGGCTTCCAAGATCATAGTTTTAATTTTTCTCTTAAGTAATCTTTTTTTATTTCCTATCCATGCTAAGAAAACGTATTTCTTCAAACAAGATGCACCTTACGAAATACATTTGTTTGGTGGTAATACCCTAGATCAGACAAATTACTATGCAATGAGTCCGAATTCTTTTTGGAATCTTGCTAATGTTTTTAACTCCAATACCAGATTCTACAATTCTAGGATAATAATGTTAGGAGCAACAAGAGAATTAGATTATAAAATGAGATTTTTAAATTTTGCCTTGGAAGCAGACCTTGGAAAGCACTATGGTGTTATGAATCATTGGGAAGGTGATTTACTCTTTGTCGCAAAAATTAAAAATATTGGAGACCTACCTTTTCATTTTTCTATGGGCGAAGGGATTTCTTATGCCTCCAAGACTCCTACTCTTGAAAATGCATCCATAGGTTATGATCTTTTAAGACGAAGAACAAATTATACTTTTGAAATAGAAACAAGACCTTTATTGAATTATCTAATGATGGAAGTTGAGTTTGGATCTTATGAGAGTTCTTATCCAAGAGTCTTTGTTCGTATCCACCACCGATCAGGAGTCTTCGGTTTGTATTGCGACTTTCCTCCTGGTTGTGGATCTAATTATCTTACCTATGGAATCCGTTTACCTCTTACCTTTATTGATAAGTAAAGAAACACCTTTATTTTAAATAGACCATTTAACTATTATATTACACAAAACTTTTCTAAGGCTAGGCTGCAACTCGAACTAGATTCGAGGATAGAATTGCAAGACTTTCTTTATTGTAATCTACAGACAAGACCTTCAAGTTCTCCCTAGCAGAATCTTGAGCTATATTTGCATTTCGCTCCATAAGAAGTCCTATCCAAACTCTCGCAAATGACTCAACAACTTCAAAGGCTATAGAATCTTTAAAGAATGCATCTTTTGTATTTGTATAATTATGTATAATTTCCTGAAGGATTTTATACAATTTACTCCACTCTCCAGACACAGAGATTTTATTTGCTTCTTCTTCTAGATAATTTCGAACAGCACCTGTAGAACTCATACCACTTATGATTCCTCCTATAGCACCAACAACTTGTAGCTGAGTTGTTCCCTCATAGATATTTGTAATTCTTACATCTCGGTAAATTTTAGCTATATCATAGTCTTCTGTATAGCCTGAACCTCCATGTATTTGCAAGGCATCATAAGCAATTTTATTTGCCACTTCTGTTATATAGTATTTCGTTACAGGTGTAAAAAGAGAAGCAAGCTTTTCCCATCTACGAATCTGCTCATCTTTTTTAATTTCTTTTTCTTCTATACCCTTATGTTTCAACTTTTCTGCACGCCAAAGATAAAGATCTATAGATCTGGATGCCTCATAAAGAACGGATCGCATTCCTGATATTTCTCTATCCATGAACTTTAGCATTTTGTTAACAGCAGGAATATTTTGAATGGTTTTGCCAAACTGCTCTCTTTCAGAGGCATATTTCTTTGCTTCTTCATAAGCTGCTTGGGCTATTCCCATAGCCTGTGCTGCAATATTTAACCTTGCAGTATTCATCATAGCCATAGAATATTTTACAAGACCATAACCCTCATTTCCAATTAGAATTCCTGGGCTATTTTCATATACAACTTCACATGTAGGTGATAGGTGAAGTCCCATCTTCTTCTCGATAGCAGCTATGTGAACATCTTGGGATTTAACCAAGAAAAAAGAGAGACCTCTTGCTCCAGAAGTAGGAGAACCTGTTCGTGCAAGAGTTAGAATAATTGATGGAATATTTCCAAAACCACATCCATGTGTAATGAATCGTTTAGTTCCGGTTAGCTTCCAATTCCCATCTTTATCTTTCACAGCCTTGGTCTGAATGTTTGGTAAATCAGATCCATAATTGGGCTCTGTTAAAGCCATGGCACCACAGAGCTCACCTGCTGCCATCTTTGGTACATATTCTTCTACCATTTCAGTTGAACCAAATTTCTCAACAGTTTCTGCCAAATTCATACAGCCTAAGGTTATTCCCAAGGCGCCATCAGCCCGAGAAACAATCTCAGACATAATCGTTTGCACGATAACAGGAATACCAAGTCCACCATGTTGTCTGCTAATGGAATAAGGAAGAAGTCCTGCCTGGTTGATCTTTTGTATTGCTTCTTCCATTAACTTTGGAAATACAACTTTTCCATTGTCATATTTCAATCCTATCTCATCCATTTCCTTCACAATAGGCGAGATTTCCATACCTACTAACTCTCCTAAGGACTCCAATAATGATTTATAATATTCTAAAGCTTCTTCTAGATTATTAGGAGCCATAGCATAGGCTTCCAATCCTTTTTCTTTATAAAGCTTGGCATCTTCGAAATCTCCCTCATAAGAAGAAACAATTTCCTTCCAATCTATGAGATTGTTAAAATGGAAAAGAATGTCATCGTTTTTACTGAAATAATTATTTTGTATCATATTATCCTGCTAATTTTTTTAAAATTCCTTCATGTAATTTAGGATTTAATTCTGGATCTATTAAATAAATGACTCTTCTTGGATCCACCGAGTTCATTAAATTGTAAGTAGCTCTACGGCGATCTAATTTAAAGGTATTCATATCAAAGTCTTTTATAATGAATTTATTTTCTTTTAAAATCATAGGAGCTATGCTACCTACTCTCTCAAGAAGTGGTCTAGTCTGGAAGCGATCAATATCTTTAATTAAACAAATTTCGAAATGTATCTTTTTTTCAGAATCCCAAGAAGCAGTAATCACCAAATCTCCAGGATTAACTACAGATTTATTATTTGTTAAACTCAAACCTACATAGTCAAAAAGATCTCTTATATTTTTATCAGAATAAGAAAAAAATGAATTATTCAAAATTATCTTTAATGCAGTTTTAGAATCCATAGCATTGCGCCAAGATTGATCAGATGTCAAAGATGCATATTCACTAGCTAAAGATAGATAAGCAATATCATCTTCCGTATTTGAAGTAAAGGAATGATTCATAATCTCATGGATTTGTTTATCGATATCGCGAATAGCCACTTCTTTATCGGATTCATTTAAATATTTATTCTTGAATCCTGTTAATTTCTCAACTAAGAACTTATCCGCAGGAAAATTATTATTAATACCTCCTCCTCGGTGAGGTCTATGGTGGTGGAGAATCAACTTCTTAACTTCATAATCCATCTCTGAAGAGTTAGCAACCATAAGGTAAGAAATTATTGGATGAGTTTTTATAATCTCATATTCTGCTGGGGTAAGATCAATACTACTCGCAACATTGATTTTCGTATAACCAACATCAGCAAGGTAACTAGCAGTCATAAGATTCAGATGTTCTTTCTTTTCTTTTTTCTCATCTAATTTAGATAAGGCTTTTTTGCTTCTTATTTTAAGACCCATTGCTACGACAGTACGCTTAGTCATCAATTCAGATTGCTTGGATACGCCAGCACCACTTAGAACATCTAATATATTTATTAATCCATTTTCATATTCATCTGAACCAGTAAAATCATCTAACATAGAGTCCATTGATTTCTGTACTGAACGCACATGATTATTACTAAAAGAGGTCTTTTTTAAATCCAAAAGCAGGTCTTCAGCGAGTCTAGCTTGTGCTTTGGTTTTTTCTTCATCTAAAATATTTGTAAAAGATACAGCCTTTCCATTAACATGAGTTGGAACTTTCTCTACAGCATAGAGCTTGTCCATGTCGGACTTCTTAAAGAAAACTCCCTGGAATTCAAACTTCAGAAGCTTGGTAAAATCCTCAGGCTTTGCATCCAATCTTTTATGGATTAGAATCTGACCATCTTTGTTATAAAAGTCTACAGGAATTGCTTTGTTCTCATGAAAAGAATCAATGATTTCCTGGGTAAAATCGAAACGTTGTAAATCGTCTTTGCTAACTTTTTCTGCGGACATAATAGTAATCTGAATATCTCCACTTTCAAAGATAATTCAGTGTAAACAAGTAGAAATTCTAACAATTTAATGCATTCTAAAGAAATTGAAATTAAAAAAATCATACACCAAAAATCCATAATTTTCAACTTTAGAATTTACTTTAGTAATATGAAATTCAATAATTTGATTTAAAATAGACTCCATCAATAAATTATTTTTGAAAAAATGGTTTTCCTTTTGATCGTTTATGAAATAAGTAATTTATTTAAAATAATTTAATTAGATGATAAGAAATGATACAAATCAAAAAAAAACTAATCATATTTTTGGTAGTTTTTGGAATTTTTCTTATAAATTCAATTACTACTCCCAATGCAGATTCCAATCCCACGAAGAAAGAAATCATAAAAAATTAAACAGCAAAAGGAAAGCTTGAGAAAGAAAAGAAAATTCGTGAATTACTCCTAAAAACGGGAAGAAAACTTGCAATCAAAAAAGAAAAAATCTCTATTATGGAAACAGGATTTCCAGAATCATAAGAAGCAGATAATGCAAATGAAGAAGAGAGAAACTTATCAAAGAAATTCATGTTCATTAAATTTTAATCGTAAAAATTTAATGAACATAAGATGCAAAAATATTAAAGCCTATGTTAATTTTTTAGAACTACTCTATACCTAGCTTTTCCAGAATGTAAATGTTCTATTGCCTGATTTACATTCTTCATCGGGAATTCTTCCACAGTTGGCAATATATTATGCCTTTCACAAAAATCCAACATCAAGCGATTCAAGGCAGGGCTTCCCAAAGGACTTCCTGAGATTTTTTTCTCACCACCTATCAAGCTAAATGCTCCAATAGCCATAGGTTCTAAAACTGCTCCTACATGGTGTAAGGTTCCTTTGGGAGCTAAGGCTTGTATGTAAGCTTCCCAATCCAATGAAACATTGGTTGTATTTAAGATGAAATCTAGGCTGCCTTTAATTTTAATCATAGCTTTGGAATTTCTTGAATCAACGATATGATGCGCACCCATTGCTTTGATTTCTTCTGATTTATTTGGATTGGAACTAAAAGCAGTAACCTCACAGCCCCAACTTTTCAAAAACTTTAAAGCTAAATGCCCAAGTCCACCTATTCCAATCACTCCTACTTTTGCAGTAGGTTTTACATTAACCATATCTATTGGATTAAAAACAGTGATTCCACCACAAAATAAAGGTCCAGCTTTGGAAAGATCTAAATTCTTTGGAATAGGAATTGCCCAAGACCAATGGCACCGAACTAAGTCAGCAAATCCACCGTGCCTTCCAACTATAGTCTGTTCTAGACTTGAACATAGATTATGTGAACCACTCATACACTGATCGCAGTGCATACAAGAACCAGCCATCCAACCCAAACCAACCTTATCACCAACTTTAAGATTCTTAACTTGGCTACCTAAATCAATAACCTCACCAACGACCTCATGTCCGGGAACTAAAGGATAGGTAGTGTTGCCCCAATCATTTTGCATCATACTCAAATCAGAATGACAGATTCCACAATACAAAACTTTCAAATCAACTTGATCTAATCCGATGGAAGGAAGCTCGTAAGTAAAAGGTTCTAAAGATTTCCCCTTTTCTTTGATTGCCCATGCATTTACCGTTTTTTTACTCATAAGTCATAATAATCAGGTAAAAATTCAAATGCAAGTTTATGTTTGAGGAAATTTGGAATTTAATAGTATTCACAATTTTTCAGCATTCCATTAAAAGTATCCGCTCAATGAAGCCATCTTGCTTTAGATTCATCTTTATGATATAGTCTAAATCATGAAGAAATTGGAACCATTAGACTGGGAAGAAATCATTCAGGCACAAGAAGAA
>PEQN01000065.1 GCA_002786225.1 Leptospira sp.
CACTAAAGATTTAATTTTTAACTTATTTTTTAGGTAAGGCAGCAAGAGCTTTTTCTATCTCAGCTAAAACATCCTCGTCCCAATTTCTTTGTCCAGCATAACCAACAAAAGATTTGGCAGTATTAACTTTAACTTCTGTTTCTTTAGCTGATTTTCCTTCAACGTAAGCACTAATTGTCTCACCACCTGAACCAACAAATAAACCAACTTTATTGGGTCTTTTACAATCTGCATAGTTTGTTCCATTGTTGGTATTTACAGTGCATTCAACTACTTCAAAGGCTTTGATAACTGCACTGAAAACCTTATCTGATGGTGCAGAAAAAGTCTTTCCTTTCATATCAGGCGTAGCCTTAACTGGAGGTGTACCACAAGCTGTTGTAGCGAGTAGAGCGATCATGGAAAAAGAAATGGTATAGAAAAATTTATTCAAAATTATTCTCCTTTATGTTGTTAAATGGCACCGTAAAACAGAAGGATTTAATTGAAAATAATTATTTAAAAAGGAATCGCTTTTTTTATTAAATGAATGAATTCTTTATCATCCCAAGTATTTTCCTTATAATTTAAGAATGATTTAGCCCTTACTAGATATTCAAAAATCTATGATTTTGCTAGAAGTTCTTCAGCTATAAGCTCATCTTGCCTTAGAACAGTCTCTTTGGCGAGCTTTTTCATCTCAGGTGGATAGCCAAAATGACGAAGGATTCTTTTAACAATGACCTTTAATTTAGCTTTGAGACCTTCTTTGATTGTCCAGTCAATTCTAGGCTCTTGGTTGCTTATTGGATAAGATCCCATATTTTCGGAAAACTTGCAGGAGGCAATTCATTCCCAGATATTAAGGCTATGCCAGACAAATTACTAATATTCTCAAAATTTTTTTGCGACATGAGTGCCTTTCAGTTAGATTGCTTAGGGATTGGTATTAAATTCTTTAGATATGGTTTTTAACTCAGGCACATCCTAAAGGAGGTGGCTATCCCAAAATTTTCAGATCAATTTGGCACGAGTCGTGCCAAATCTAGATTCATATAACCTAACTTGTATTAGTTTATATGAATCGAATTTAGACTTTAAACCCGCTTCTTACGCGATAGGGACTCGAAGGGCTTAGTCCAGCAGTTTTTCGATTTACAAGAGAAAGAAAGGAATAGAGTTTAGGCTTAGGATTCATTTTTACAAAAAAAAGGCTATAAGGTTACCACTCTTGCGCAATCAGATTCTCTCCCTACTCATGAGCTTAATTCTTCGATTTTGGTTTCTTTTCATTCGAACCAAGAAAGTGACCATACCTAAATCTACCATGGAATACATTCAGAAAGGGGGCGGATATATTTTTGCTATTTGGCATTCGAATATGGCATCTCTCGTAACACACTTTGGAAATTTTTTATTGAATAAATACAAGAACCATGTCAGCCCTCTTGCCTCTCACTCAAAGGATGGTGAATTTATCAGTATGACAGTTGCAAGGTTTGGTTTTCAAACTATACGTGGCTCCTCTTCCAAAGGGGGTGCGGCTGGTGCACTCGGTCTTCTAAGAGCAGCAAAATCTGGGGTAGTTCCTCTCATTACAGTAGATGGGCCCAAGGGTCCTTTGTATGGTGTGAAGCCTGGAGTCATTGAAGTTGCGAGTTTATCGGGTCTTCCCATTGTGATTATCTTAACAAGTTTTGATCGCTATTATGAATTTTCTAAGGCATGGGATAAACATAGATTCCCCAAATTTGCTGCTCGCCAAACCATTGTTTACTCAGAACCCATCTTCATTGCTAAGAAAATGAGCAAGGAAGATGTCCAAAGAGAAGTGGACAATTTGCAAAAGAAAATGAATTCTATGTGGCAAGAGTTAGAGAAAGAAGTCCAAAGCTGAAACAAGTTTCCTGGTTTCAATTTCCTTGACGCTATGTCTCTCTTAGAAAAAATATCCAATATATAAGAAAAAAGTAGGAATTTCCATGTCACTTAATAACTATATCTTCACTTCCGAGTCCGTTTCCGAAGGACACCCAGACAAAATCTGTGATCAAATATCTGACGCAATCTTAGATGCATACCTCAAGCAAGATCCAAAATCTCGTGTTGCTTGTGAAACTCTTGTTACTACCAATTTGGTTGTAATCGCTGGTGAAATAACAAGCAAAGGCAAGGTCGACACCTCTGAAATCGCTAGAGATGTTATTCGCAAGATAGGATATAATGATATTCAATTGTATTTTGATGCTGATTATGCCGTTGTTTCTTCTCACATTCACAGACAATCACCTGATATCGCTCAAGGTGTAAACGAAGGAGAAGGACTCCACACTGAACAAGGTGCTGGTGACCAAGGTTTGATGTTTGGTTTTGCAAATTCTGATACAGACGCTCTTATGCCTGCTCCAATTTATTATTCCCATAAATTGCTTGAGCATTTAGCAGAGCTTAGACACTCAGGTAAGTTAAATTGGTTGAGACCAGATGCAAAATCTCAAGTAACTATCCAATATGTAGATGGTAAACCTTCCAAGGTTGACGCAGTTGTTATTTCAACTCAACATGCTCCTACCATAACTCACAAACAAATCGAAGAAGCCATCATAGAAGAGTGTATAAAGAAAGTAATCCCTGCAAGTCTTCTCGGTTCTCCTAAATACTTCATCAACCCTACAGGCAAATTTGAAATTGGTGGACCTCATGGAGATGCTGGACTCACTGGAAGAAAAATCATCGTAGATACATACGGTGGTATGGGACGCCATGGTGGGGGAGCTTTCTCTGGAAAGGATCCATCCAAAGTTGATAGATCAGCAGCATATATAGGTCGTTATATTGCAAAGAACGTTGTAGCTTCCGGGCTTGCAACTAAATGTGAAGTGCAATTAGCCTATGCAATAGGTGTTGCAGAACCTGTTTCTGTATTGGTGGATACTTTTGGAACCAACACTATCCCTGAGGAAGAAATCCAAAAAAGAATTCGTGGTAATTTTAAGCTAACACCTAAGGGCATAGTAGAAGGTCTAGATCTTCTTGGAAAAGATAGAACCTACCAAGATACAGCAAGCTACGGTCACTTCGGAAGAGAAGGCAAGACCTTCACTTGGGAAAAGACAGACAAAGCAGAAGCATTGAAAAAAGGTTAAATAAGGAAATCAATACACATGGGCGCACCTAGTCAATCAACCGCAGATAAGAAAGCAACTAGAGATGGTTATGGAGAGGCACTGGTTGAATTAGGTGCAGAACGTCCCAATGTTGTAGTTTTGGACGCAGATCTTTCTGGTTCTACTAAGACTGCCGACTTCAAAAAGAAGTATCCAGAAAGATTCTTCAACATGGGAGTCGCAGAACAAAACTTAGTTGGCCATGCAGCAGGTCTTGCAATTTCTGGGTTTATTCCTTTTGCATCCTCCTTCGCTATGTTTCTTTCAGGAAGAGCCTGGGAAGTGGTACGCAATTCTGTTGTATATCCCAAGTTAAATGTGAAGCTAGTTGCATCCCACGGCGGAATTACTGTAGGTGAAGATGGTGCATCTCACCAGTGTATTGAAGATTTTGCTACCATGCGTGTAATTCCTGAAATGACAGTAATTTGCCCTGCTGATTTCAATGAAACCAAGCAAGTAATCAAAAAAATTGCTGAATTCAATGGTCCTGTTTATGTTCGTGTCGGAAGACCTGCCATTCCCTTAATCGAAAGAGAAAATTACCAATTCGAAATTGGTAAGGCTGAAAAAATTGCTGAGGGAACAGATGTTTGCATCATAGCCTGTGGTGTGATGGTAAATGAGGCTATGGAAGCCCTACCGCTTCTTGCTAAAGAAGGAATATCCGCCTCCCTTCTCAATATGGCGACTATTAAGCCCATAGACAAAGAAGCCATTCTTGCAGAGGCTAAGAAGTGTAAGTGCATAGTAACTGCGGAAGAGCACAATGTCATTGGTGGACTTGGTTCTGCTGTTTCTGAATTTTTATCCGAAGAATATCCAGTCCCTATTATCAAAGTGGGAATGAAGGATACTTTTGGCAAATCTGGAACTTGGACTGGTTTGATGGATTACTTTGGGCTTAGAGCAAAAGATATCGTTGAACATGCTAAGATTGCAGTTAACAAAAAAAAGAATCCAGCTTGAAATAAGAAATTCAATTCATAGGATGGAACCATGGCATCCATCGCTCTCCCCGAAATAGATGAAGAAGTTAAGATTGCCACTTCCAATGGAGGTGGTCCTTGGAAGGTTGTGCTTTGGGATGATGATGAACATACCTACGACTACGTGATAGAAATGCTTATGGAAGTCTGTCAGATGACAGATCTGCAAGCCTTTGAGCATGCTATAGAAGTTGATACTAAGAAAAAAACCATAGTCTTCTCAGGCGAACTAGAACATGCAGAGTTCATCCAAGAAAAAATTCTAGGCTATGGACCAGATATTCGTATGAGCAAATCTAAGGGTTCAATGACTGCTACTTTGGAACGCTGATTCCTTCCATAGGAATTGTTATTACAAATTCAGTATTTCCAGGAACAGATTGAACATCAATGAAACCATTGTGTTTCTCTATAATTTGTTTCGTTATATGAAGGCCCAGCCCACTTCCCTCCCCTGAAGATTTTGTAGTGAAGAAGGCATTGAAAATTTTATCTATATTTTCCTTAGCGATGCCAGGTCCATTGTCTTGGAATTTGACTTGAAGAAAGTAGTTTCCTTTATCTTCAAACTTGCGCGCTTGAATGAAGATCTTTCCATTTGAATTCATGGCTTGGATAGAATTATGAATCAAGTTACTCCACACTTGGTTAAGCTCTTCACCATAAGCAAGAAATTCGGGAATCTCTTCAAAATCTTCATCTATTTCGACCCCCAGCTTAATCAAGGAGCTATAGATTGTTAGTATGGTTTCAATTCCTTCTTGGAAATGATAACTCGTCTTTGTACCAAGGTTATCCTTCTGAGAAAATGTTTTCAGAGCGGTTACAATTCTTGCAGTCTTGTCTGCTGCTGTAATTACATTTTCATTATTTCGAAGAATTCCTCTAGCAAGAATAATAAATTCAAGATAGTCCTTCCATTCTGGATGATTTAGTACAAACATTACTTTCTCATTGAGGAAAAATATTCCAACCTCTGCTAAATCTTCTCCTATACTGCTTGCAAGGTCCTGTGAAAACCCCTTATTAACCAAAGCTTCCTTGAGTTCCTTTTTCTTGGTTCTTGCTTCCTTGGTTGTTATAGAAATTTTGTTATTCTCTAGAACCAAATCATAAATGGATTCCAATAATTCAGAATCTAGTTCAGGAATTTTCTTAAATTGTTTGTGTAAGGAAAGAAGGAAACTTTGCCATGACGACTGCAAGGTTGAAGAGCTTGCCTTGATAGCTCCCAGTGGAGTATTGATCTCATGGGCGACATTTGCTACAATCTGTCCGAGCCCAGCAAGCTTTTCGGATTGAATCAATTGGCTCTGGGATTCTTTAAGACTTGATAAGGATCGACTCAGTTCATGCAGTATCTTTGATGTATTCAAAGCTCCTGCAATTTGTTGGCAAAATCTTTCGATCTCCTTTCTCTTTTGGGCATTCAAGTGTATATTAGATTGAAAATTAGTAAAACTTATCAAGGCTATTACTTCATTTTTGATCATTAAGGGAACAATAAGAAAACCTTGTAATTTTAAGGTTTCTGCTATTTGTCTATCCGTATCAGCTATGAGTAACTTGGATAGGTTACGATTTAAATAAAATGACTTCTTACGCTTGTAACTAAGATAAAAAGTTCCTGTTTCGGGAACCAAGGGTACATTAAAATGATTCATAAACTCCCTGCTAACTTCGGGAATATCCACTGTAGATACAAATTTATAACTTATGATTCTATCTTTTTCTTCAGAGATCATCTTTAACCAAACATAATCTATTTCATAGGTGTTTCGAATGTAACTGAATACTTGGCTTAAGACTCTATCTATATCTTGCTCTTCATTTAGAGATTTAGCGAATTCATTTAAGGTTTCAATTTCTTTCTTTTGGTATTCAATTTCTTTAATTCGGTTTTCGATTTCCTTGGACTTGAAATAACTTCTTCTTCTGGTTCTATCTAATATATACACAAATACGGAAGAAAGAATGATCACATTTATACAAAGACTTACCATGAATGCGGTTTCTTTGTCTTTGAGATCAATCTTATAAATACTTGCCATAATTCCAAATGCTATGATAGAAAGATACATCACGAAATAACTAATTCTTCGTGGCAGTGGAGTAAAAAGCACAACCAGAATGGACACTATGTAACCTGAAAAATAGATGGAGCGTCCTGTTGTAATTCCTGCTAGAATGGCTGCTGATACTATATAATAACAAGCTAAGAGAGACATCAAAATTATGCCTTGGTATTTGAATCTAAATAATACTAAATTAGTAAAACAGAATAAACCAACAGCAATCAAACCATAACGGAAATAAATCATCCATGGAAGATTAGGATAAATTGACTTATCTATCTCAATGTAACGAAGCCAAATCACTATTGCAAGAAGGGAGAGAACGAACACAAATCTAGCACAATTCTTATCTAGTTCCAAAAGATAGGTACTAGGTTTCTCTCCTAATTCTTCCTTGAAAATACTGCTTATTCTATTCCACAATTTCTTCATTTCGTGACCCACTGTTAGAGTATCATTCTTATTAGTGCTGAAATTCTGTCATTGAGATTTTTTTTTGTGATAACAAACTTCTTTACAAGTCTACGCTTTGGAAATAAATTATCATTCATGAAGTTTTCTGAAGAATTACTTAGGAAAAAAGGGAAAATCTTCCGACAGGGGGAGATTATATTTGAAGAGAATGATCCTGCGGATGAAATGTACATTTTGATTACTGGAACTGTGGGAATTCACAAAAAAGTAAACGATGCCTATAAAATGCTTATTGAACTCAAAGAAGGTGATATGTTTGGTGAGATGGCAATCATTGACCAAAAGCCCAGGAGCGCTAGAGCTGTGGCACTAACTTCCGTCCAGCTTTTTCCTGTTAATGAAACTCTCTTATCTCAATTGATTAAAACCAATCCAGAATTCACTTTACGCTTAGTTAAAATTCTTACCAATCGTTTGCGAGAATCGAATTACCAAATCACAGCTTTACTCAAGGGAGATAGGAAGAAAATTGTAAAATCTCATCTTTCTACATTTGCAAATCTTCATGGCAAAGAACTTAACAATGGATATGTGATAAGCCTGAACCCTTTCCTTAAGTGGGCGATTTTAAGAGTTGGTTTGGATTTAAAAGATATACAAGAAGCTATCAATCTTCTGATTAAAGAAAAAATGGTAAATCGCCTAGCGGATGATCCCAATAAAATTTTTGTTCTAAAAACCTTAGGCAAATACGAAATTATTGATGAAGATTGAAGAGCTGTTGTAGTTTTTCCTTCAATCAGTAAAAAGTGTATGCAGGTTCTCTAATCTATCAGTCTAATGACAGAACCTAAGGATGGAACAATATATAAATGAGAATCATTCTGAAATCGTTTTATGCTACATTTTTCTTATTTGGATTTATTCTCTATCTCACTGCAGAAGAGCCAAAAGAGCAAGAAACACCCAAGATAGTTTACAAACTAATTTTAGAAGGTGCAATTACTCCTTCTAGTTTAGATTTACTTTCAGAGGCTATAGATAAAGCCGAAGAAGCCAAGGCATATGCTCTTATTGTAGCTATGGATACACCAGGAGGGCTTATGACTTCTATGGATAAAATGATTCGTAAAATTTTATCCTCGCCCATACCTATCATAACCTATGTTTCTCCTAAGGGTGCTGCCTGTGGTTCAGCTGGAGTTTATATTCTCTATGCATCTCATATAGCTGCAATGTCTCAAGCAACCAATATAGGATCTGCAACACCTGTTCAAATCTCTCAAGGGGGAACTAATGATGAGAAGAAAAATCAAAACTCAGATACATCTATCCCTGACAAAGCAGGTGTAGATGATGAGATTAATTTAAAGAGAAAACTCATCAATCATGCAGTTGCACAAATAAAGAGTCTCGCTGCCTACCACAACAGAGACCCTCTTTTTGCTGAGAAATCAATCACTCATGCCGAAAATATAACAGCCGCAGATGCAAAATCAAGAAAAGTAATTGAAATTATTGCAGAAGATGACAATGATTTGATGAAGCAAGTAAATGGACGGACTGTCCGCATGGTTACGGGAACATTGAAGTTAGAAACAGAATCAGTCAAAATCATTACTTTAGAAAATGATTTTAGACAAGATATATTGAAGTTTCTCACCGATCCAAACATAGCCTATTTACTTATGATGATAGGAACCCTAGGAATTTTAGCTGAGGTTCAATACCCAGGTGCAGTCTTCCCAGGGGTTGCTGGAGCAATTTGTTTAATACTAGGACTCTACTCTATGCAATCCTTATCTCTTAGCTATGCTGGATTTGGATTGATTTTAATAGGTCTTGTTTGTTTCATTTTAGAAATTAGTATTTTAAGTTATGGTATGCTTAGTATAGCAGGCATTCTCTCCCTACTCATTGGATCAATTATGATCTCAGACTCAGGGGATTCTATATCTAAATTGTCTATGAATCTAGCAATTTCCACTTCCTTAACAATTGGTGCAATTAGTGCTTTTTTAGTTTATAAATCCACTCAAATGATGAAGCAACCCAATCACTCAGGTGATAGTTTGCTTATAGGCGAAGAAGGAATCTCGGAAACTGAAGTCAATTCAACATCCGGACATATAAGAGTCCAAGGTGAACTCTGGTCTGCGAAAACTCAAAGTGGAATCATTGGTAAAGGTTCTAGATTACGAGTTTTGAAACGAGAGGGACTAGTGCTTATTGTAGAAGAAATCTTATCTACTTAGGATTTTTTTTACTTGGTAATATTTTTTGAATAGTTTTTAAAAATTTTAATAAGAGGTAAGGTATGGAGTCATTTATTCCACTCATAGTCATAGTGATCGTGTTTTTCACAATGGCAGTCAAAATACTCAATGAGTATGAAAGAGGTGTTGTATTTCGTTTGGGTCGCTTTTCTAGTGTAAAGGGTCCAGGGCTTGTGATTGTAATACCATTTATTGATAAACTTTCCAAGGTAAGTCTCAGAACGATAACAACAGATGTTGCTCCCCAAGATGTTATAACCAAGGATAACGTATCAATTAAAGTCAACGCTGTGATTTATTTCAAGGTTGTAGATCCTGAGAAATCCATTATACAAGTTGAAGACTACTTGTACGCTACACTTCAGCTTTCTCAAACAACACTAAGGTCTGTTATGGGACAATCTGAACTAGATGAAATTCTTGCAGAAAGAGATAAGATCAACAATCATTTGCAGACAGTTATCGACAAACAAACCGATGCATGGGGCGTGAAAGTGTCCATGGTTGAAGTCAAGCACATCGATCTACCCGAAAACATGCAAAGAGCTATGGCTAAGCAGGCTGAGGCAGAAAGAGAAAGAAGAGCTAAAGTTATAAAGGCGGAAGGTGAATACCAAGCTTCTGCTAAGTTGACAGAAGCAGCCCAAGTATTAGAGAACCACCCTGTTTCCATTCAGCTACGATTTCTACAAACCCTTGTCGAGATAGCAGGTGATAAGACTAATACAATTGTTATGCCTATTCCCTTAGATCTGATTCGAGGTTTTCTGGAAAAGGGAGATTTTTTAGGAACAAAAAAATAGTTTAAACGTATTTATGAATTACTTTCTGTAGTTCCGATATATGGATGGGTTTCGTAAGATACTCATCCATACCTACTGACAATCCTTTTTCTTTATCTCCTGCCTGTGCTCCAGCAGTTAAGGCAACAATAGGGACATGAGACTTGCCATTTTCAATTTCACGTATCTTCAAAGTAGCACTGTATCCATCCATGACTGGCATTTGTATATCCATGAGAATTAAATCTAATTTTTCCTTTTTGAAAATATCAATCGCTACTTCTCCATTTGCAGCTTCCAAAACATCAGAAAACGGAAAGTGTTTCAAAATTGCACGTTTTGCAAAAATCAAGTTAAGCTCGTTGTCTTCTACAATAAGAATTCTCAATTGAGATTTTAATGTTTCGATAGGCTTTTTATTTGAATTCAAATCTAAGTTAAGAGTTTGTTCTTTTTCATGGTGAAGTTTTGGAATTTCTAAAGGAATTTCAAAGCTAGTAATGGTTCCCTTACCTATCACGCTTTGAATGTTTAAAGAAGAATTCATTTGTTCTAGAATTCTTTTGCAGATAGATAGTCCTAAACCTGTTCCCTTATATTTTTTAGTTCTGGATGAATCAACCTGAAAGAAAGGTTCAGTGATCCTATGTATCATATCTTGAGGAATTCCGATTCCAGAATCTGAAATCTGAAACTTTAAAGTATTTACATTTTTAGTAACTGAAATATTTATCTTTCCTGAATCCGAAAATTTAAGTGAATTAGTTACTAAATTTGTGAGGACTTGGTTTAGCCTAACAAAATCCGACTGGATAAACTCTGGAATATTGTGTTCAATAAAACAATCAAAGGATAGACCTTTCTCCTTAGCCTGAAGACTTAATGTGTGAACTAGATTTTGCAGTAATCTTCTGATATCCACAGGATCCATGGATAATTTAATTTTCTTAGATTCGATATGAGAGAGATCTATGAGATCATTGATTATATTCAAGAGTGTTTCGGTAGAAATTTGTATGCTTTTTAAATGATCTCTTTGAATTTCTGTAAGCCAGGTTTCATTTAAAAGTTCAGAGAATCCCAAGATCCCATTTAAAGGCGTTCGGATTTCATGGCTTACATTTGCGAGAAAAGCACTTTTAATTTGATTCGCCTTCTCTGATTCTAACTTAGATTGAATGATTTCAGTTTCATAATTTCTTTGGTCAGAAATATCCATAACAAATCCATGCCATAAGATACTGCCGTCTTTATTTTTCTCAGGTTTGGATCTTCCCAATAGCCACCTAACACCTAGATCTTGATCAAGAACCCTATATTCATGCTGCCAAGGCTGTAAAGTGTTCGCAGATTCTATGATTGATTCTACAACTGAGTTCATATCTTCTGGATGTATAATACTAGTTAATATATCTACATTTTCTGAAATATCCTCAGATTTAATTTTATATATTTGCTCTATGCCTTTGCTTGTGTAAGGAAAGCTTCCTGTTCCATCTGGTTTAAGCAAATACTGATACAACATTCCAGGAAGTATGTCTGAAAATTTTTGAAATTTTTCTATTAATGAATTTTTCTCAGCCTCTTCTTCTTTATTCTTTTTTCTAATTTGTAAGGTGGAAAGAAAAGAGGATAGGGAAAAAAGTATAGGCTCTAAGGCTTCAACAAGATCATTCGTATATTCGTCTTTGCGATTCGCTAAGCCAACCATGGCTATCATTTTATCATTGATTTTAATCGGTAGACCGAGAAAGGAATTCAAAGGTGGATGCCCACTGGGTATACCCGAAGATCTTGGGTCATTCTTTACATCGTTGGCAATGACTACGACTTCATTTTTTAGAACATATCCAAACAGTGATTTAAGATTTCTAAATTCCAATCCTTTGGCATAGTTTGCTTGAAAGAATTCACGAGTTTCTACATCCCAAGCTATATTGGTTATGCTATGTGTTTTTAAAAATGGTCTGTTGGTATTTGGATCAAGTATCACATCCCCTATAAACCCATATTCACTTTCAGTTAAATCGAGGATTTCATTGAGAAAATATTCAAATGCAATCTTATGTTCATCCACTTCCAAAAACAGCTTTTGTGCTTTTGGAATGATTCTAAGCATCCTCTGTAAAAATTTTGGATCATTCTGAAAGCTATACGGCATGCACCTGACTCATAGTATCCCATGAGACGAAAATTTTACGAAAAATCTAGGTTCGAGATTTTTTAAAATTCCCCTTAGGTCCTGGTTTTCGAAAGGTTTTCTTTCTCGCCCCACCACCTTGGTGTGAATAACCGCCACTGCTTCGTCCACGATCATTTCCACCCCTGCCTCCGCCAGAAGATTTGGACTCTCTGACAACATGAGTTGTATCAACTACATCTAAGGGGCAATTTTCTTTCAGGTAATAAGCTAGAATTTTTTTGTAATCTACACCAGATTCTATGATTTCTTCTGCTAGTTTGCTATGGTGTTTGTATTCTTCCTGTGTACCAACTTGTTCGGCAAGTAGAGTCATCTGATTGACATAAGAGGCACGAATTTCTTTGGAAGTAGGAGGACTTTTCTTAAGCATGTTTACTCTGGAAAAGCTTTCTATGCCTCGTATCTTTCTTAAATCACCAGAAGAAGATACAAAACTAATTGCCTTCCCTGTTTTCCCTGCTCTTCCAGTTCTTCCTATTCTATGAACGTAACCTTCTCTATCCATAGGAATGTCATAGTTGAAGACAGCATCAACGTTACTCACATCAATTCCTCTGGCAGCAACATCTGTTGCAACAAGAACACCTAGTGATCCACTGCGAAAAGAATTCAGAACTTGGTTTCTTTGGGATTGACCAAGGTCACCATGGATAGCATCTGATTTGAGCCCTGCTCTGCGTAAGGTTTGTACGGTTTCATCTGCGGCTTTTTTCGTATTTGTAAAAACTATAACTGATTTCATACCAAACTGTCTCACCAAACAAGAAATCAATCGCGGTTTATCATGAATAGAAACTTCATAATACGACTGCTCTATTGAAGCATTTGTAACAACATCACCTGTCACCTTGGAATGAAGAGGTTTCTTTAGATACCTCTTTGCTAGTTCCATAATTGCAGGTGGCATAGTTGCTGAGAAAAGTACGGTCTGTCTGCTACTTGGAATAGTTGATAGAATTTCTTCCATATCATCGCGAAATCCCATGTTCAACATCTCATCGGCTTCATCCATTACTGCCATTTTTACTTGGTCTAGAACCAAGATTTTGCGACTCATCAAATCTTTGATACGACCTGGAGTTCCAACAACGATGTCTACACCGTCTCGCAAAGATTTAATTTGCTTCTGAATGGAGTCTCCACCAAACACAGCTAAGATTCTAATAAAATGTCTATCACCCACTAATTTCTGAAGTTCTTTCGAAACTT
>PEQN01000066.1 GCA_002786225.1 Leptospira sp.
CTCATGCGTCATTCCCGATTCTTCTTGCGCCTGAATGATTTCTTCCCAGTCTAATGGTTCCAATTTCTTCATGATTTAGACTATATCATAAATATGAATCTAAAGCAAGATGGCTTCATTGAGCGGATACCATACTTCTATTCAATTTTGGAATTTAACGTATATACTTAACTTTTTAAACCTTTAAGGATTTAAATTTAAAGATAGAAGCATGTATAAAATGTTTATACATATAGTTAGGTTATCATTTTTATTTTACTAAAATAAAGATAGAGGTATTTCAATAACCCAGTTATTTTCCTTCCATTGAGCCTCTGAGTATCTGAGTGACATATGTTGATAGGCTTATATTTCTCTTTCGAGCCTCATCGCCGTAATATATTGCAACATCCTCTCCCAACTCACATGATCTTTCTGGAGCAAAGTCTGGTGAGAATGAGCCGCCAAGTCCGTCTTTAATTTTTCCAGAGGATTCATCCCGAAACATTAGAATATCACGCTCTACTATATCATATAAGACTTTTTGTGATTTTCGTATGTGCAGTAAGTCACCCGTACGGAGATTCGAAACCCATTCACCTACAATTTCATTTTTATTTGGTAGTCCACGAAGATGAATGGCTATTGGATCTCGATCTGTTATCGCAATATGGCTAAGAAGCCAATCTCTTAAGTAGTCGTGAAGTTCATTCGCTTTGTGACTCACGGCTCTTGCATCTTGTGGATCAATATTTTTGAAATCGAAGGTAGAATCGTGAACAGCCTTGAGAAACCTCTTGTGTTCTTTCTTATGCAAATCAACTTTGTAACCTATAGACTCTATCAATATCATTTCTGTTGCAAAGTGTTTAGTTGAGTAGAGATGGCATTCTTCAAGAATTTTAACTATGTCTTCATGTCGATTGGTAGGGTCACCTAAACGGCTGGTTTCCTCAAGTGCAACAAGGATAAAAACCAACCATAAGTGCTGTATATCGATGATGGGTAATCCTAGGGCGAGATGATAGTCTCTCCAAAGATGTCGGATTTTTCCTTCATATTTTTTCAGTGTATCATAATTAATTCGATCAAAGTCCATAAGCTCAGAATATTGAAATAGGCAACTTATTCAAGAAAAAAATTTGGCATAATTAACAAAAGTTCAACTATGCCTTTAAAGTTATTGGTTCTGAAAAATACTTTACCAGGTTTAGACCTTAAGTAAAATCTAATAAAGATCTACAAAAATAGTAGATTAGCAAATTAAGATTTAAGAGATTCAATATCCTTGATTTCTTTAGGTATAGCTTGTGTTAAATTGATAGGTTTTTTTCCTGAGACGAGAATATTGTCTTCTATTCGAATTCCTATTCCTCTAAATTCATCAGGAAGACTTTCATCTTCTGGATCAAAATACAATCCTGGTTCTATTGTTACAACCATTCCGTTTTCTAGATTACGTCTTTTACCATCAATAAAATATTTCCCAACATCGTGGACATCCATTCCAAGATAATGACCAATTTTATGCATATAGAATCTTTTATAAGAGCCATTTTCAATATTTTCTTCAACAGAACCATCCAGGATATTCATATCTAGTAAACAGGTAACTAAAAATCTAACAGTTGCGTCTTGGATATCATAGAATTTTCTGCCATGTTGAACCATAGAGATGGCATTTTTTTGCGAAGCTAATACAATTTCATAAATATAAGCTTGGACTTCTGTGAATTTTTTTCCTACTGGAAAAGTACGAGTCACATCTGCAGTTAGATAATTTTTCTCTGCTCCACTATCAACTAAAACCAGATCTCCATTTCTTAGGATTTCATTGTTTGCAACATAATGAAGCACGCAGGCATTTTTTCCTCCTGCTACAATATGTCCATAACCACCACCCCAGGCTCCATTTCGAAGATAAGTTTCTTCAAGAATAGCTTCTAATTCATATTCCATCATTCCAGGTTTAGTTTCTTTCATGAGTCGTATGTGTCCTTGTTTGGTGATTTCAGCTGATTCTTTTAAGGATTCAATTTCTAAATCAGACTTAATCAAACGCATTTCATGAAGAAAATTTGGTTGAATAATTTTTTCTGGACCGAATTTACCATCTCTGGCTCTGTTGCAAACGGTTTGACAAACATGGAGTAGTTCTTGGTCACGTTTGGAATTTAGTCCGAAAAAGTAATACAAACTATGATGATTCAATAATAATTCTGGAAGTTTTTTATCCCATTCTTCCAAGTCAAAAGATTCCGAGAGATTTAGTGATTTCTTTATAAAATCTTTGCCTAATCTTATACCTGTCCAAATTTCTTGTTCTTTTACTTTTGGAACGCAGAACATAGATGAGTTTTTCTTGCTTAAAACCAATATGGAATTTGATTCATTAATCCCTGTTAGATAGAAGAAATCCGAATCTTGTCTGAATTTATATTCTACATCTCGATTGCGAATTTGGTGTTCAGCAGCAAAAAGAATAAATATTTCTCCTTCTTTTAATTGAGCTTGAACTCGAGCGATTCTCTTCTTATAGACATCAAAGTTAGTAATGTTTTTTTTCATTTTTTGGAGGTTTTTAAAATTCCTTGCTGTAGGTTTTTAAATTTTTCAAATAACATATCTGGTTTCTGGTCATTCATACATCGAAAATGCTTTACTGGACAAAATGTTCCACCATGAATTCCACAGGGTCTACAATTTAGTCCAGTAATTTCTGAAATTATATGTTGATCCGATAAGGAAGAATATCCGAATTCAGGGACAGTTGCACCATAAATTAATAAAGTTGGAATATTGAAAGCAGATGCAAAATGTACAGGAGAAGAATCATTTGAAATTACGATTCTTGATTTAGAAATAATAAAAGCTAATTCTTGAAGATTGGTTTCACCTGCAAGATCCAGGATTCTTTCTGTCCACTCAGGTCTATCTAAAAGAAGACCTTGGTAGATATTCTTTGTAAGTGGTTTATCTGAAGGAGATCCCACCAATATAATATTATAATGTGTCTTTTGCAAAATACTCCTTGCTAGGCCGATAAAACCTTCTTCTGGATATCTTTTAGTTTCCCACAAAGAAGATGCAGCTAATACTACTGTTTCTGCAGGGTTCCTATTTAATTTTAAAGAAATATTTCCGAAATCAGAATCATTTAAATTAATGATTGGTCTTCTGTCTTTTCCTTTAGGATAAAGAGATGGATCATCCCACAACAAAGAAAATAATTTATCAACTTCATGCGGACCTCTCCTCGGTCTTGAAATAGCTTGAGTATGAAGGAAGGAAAATCCTGATTCCTTATAGCCAATTCGAATTGGAGCCGATGTTGCCCAAGAAATTATGGATGAACGAAATGAAAAATGAGGACAAAAGACTAAATCATAACTTTCTTTACGAAGATTATTTATAAATACAAAGAATTTAAAAATATTCCTTTTAATCTGTTTTTTATTCAGGGGTATTACCTTGTCTATATCAAGAGATCCCGATAGAATAGATTCAGTTCCCTTATTTACGATGACGTCTATTTGAGCGCCTGGATAATGCTTCCGAACTTGGTGGAAAAATGCAGTCGTGAGAATTAAATCTCCTAGGAAAGCAGTCTGGATAATTAAAATTTTATTGGGCTGCATCATGATTCAATCAATTCGAGAATAGTCACGAAATTATTAGTAGCAAGTCCCCCTATAGAATGTGCAAGTCCTATATTTTTATCGGGGTTCTTTTCCATAAACCAAAGTAATTCAATAATTTGAGCAAGTCCTGTAGCTCCTATAGGATGTCCCCGCGATTTAAGTCCTCCGGAGGCATTGATAGGTATCTGTCCATGGGGATGAGTCAATCCTTCCACAACCATACTAAGACCTTTTCCAACTTTAGCAATACCACTCGCTTCCAATCCAATTATTTCAAAAATTGTAAATGCATCATGGAGTTCCGCAACACGAATATCCTGGGCACTGAGTTTAGCATTTTGGTATGCATTGGCAAAGGCAATTTCCGAAGCAGGGAAACTCAAATTTTGAATAGAATGATTCATAGGACTTATGCCTGCTCCTAAACCACGAACTAGGCAATTACTTTTATGAGTAGACACTACCAGAGATGCTGATCCGTCTGAAAGTGGAGATATATCATAAATACACAAAGGCTCAGCAAGAAAATCTGAATTTTCGTATTCTTCCCATGTTAGATTTTTCTTAATGTGAGCAATAGGATTTTGTAAACCATTGTCATGTAATTTCTTGCTTAAAGAAAAAAAATTATTTCTATTATAACCATATTCATATAAATATCTTGCAGCAACAAGCGCTCCTCCTTGGGCCATAGACATGGAAAGACTTCTTTGTTCCTCTGACAATACAGAACCCAAAAGAAGATTGCTCTTTTCACGAGAGAGTCTGGACATTATTTCCGTTCCAACTACAAGCCCAGAATTAAATCTTCCAGATTCTATTAATAGTGTTGCTAATTGAAAGGCACTTGCCCCACTGCTGGAAGCTGTTTCTGTTCTGAGACAAAAAATATTTTTGAGTCCTAAACTCTCTGCAATTCGATTCGGAATGTGGAATTCTTCAGTATAAATTTCAGGACAGAAAGAAGTAAAAATGAGGAATTCAATAGGATAAGGGAAACTTTCGAGAGTTTTTTTAACAGTATTGAGACTCAATTCAAGAACCGAAACATTTTGTTTCCCAAATTGGCTTAAATTTGGAGAATGAATGTAGACTGGTCGCATATTCCAAGTAAAATAGATTGCTTTAGAATCGAAACAAATTTACGATGAAGAGGAGGAAAGAATTATGAAAGGTAGCAATGAAGTAATAGCCGTTCTAGCTGAGGTCTTATCAGCAGAATTAACAGCAATCAATCAGTATTTTATTCATGCAAAATTATGTAAAAATTGGGGCTACAACAAGCTCGCTGATTATCTTAAGCATGAATCCATAGATGAAATGAAACATGCAGACGAACTTATCGAGAGGATATTGTATCTAGATGGAATTCCTGATCTACAGAAATATATGAAGATTAATGTGGGTAGCAATATGAACGAGCTGCTTGCAAATGATCTTGTTTTGGAATACAGTGCTGTAGACCGACTCAATAAGGGAATAGACATATGCGTGGCTCAGAAAGACAATGGAAGTCGTGAATTACTCGAAAAAATCCTCATCGCAGAGGAAGAACACATTGATTGGATCGAAACACAACAATCCATCATCAAAGAAATCGGCCTCGATAAGTACCTCGCTCAAAAGCTCGAAGCCTAATTTTTTTAACCCCGAACAAAAATTGCATGAGTTTCATGCAATTTGCTCAGAAGGACTTCTCTCCTTTCTAAGGGAGGAAGTCCTTTCTCATAATCTCAAAATACAATCTGAAAATCGAGGTGGAATTTTTTTTACCGGAGAACTTTCTGATGTATTTCAATTTTTAGCATCCACAGAAGTTAGCTCAAAAGTTGGAGTTAGTTTAGCTGGCTTCAGCATCCTTGATCTGGATGAATTCTATGATAAGGCAGTAAATCTTCCTTGGGAAAAGGTTCTAGGTCCAAGGACCAAGTTCAAGATAGAAGGAAAGACGAAAGATTGTCTTCCTGATTCCAGATTTGCTATTTATAAATTAAAAGATGCAATACTCGATCATTTTAGGGAAATTGAAGCACCTTTTCCCGATGTTGATCTTGAATCACCTGATGTAATATTGAATATTAGATCCTTTCAGAACCAAGTCCGCATTGAACTGCTCTTACACAAATCAAGTTTAACCAAACGTGGCTACAGGGAAAAAGCGGGAGATGCGACTTTAAGGGAAAATATCGCAGCTGGACTTTTGAAATTTTCAGGTTGGAAAGAGAATACAATACTAATTGATCCTTACTGTGGACAAGGAACTATCCTCATAGAGGCAGCTCTCAAATTAAAAATGGGATTATATAAGAATAAAAATAATTTGATCGCAAAAAGAATTTTGATCAATTTATTTCCAGATTTTGATTTTGAAAATTTTTTACCTGAAGCTAAGGTTAAGGCAAAATCTAAACCACTCTTAATTGGATTGGATATTTCATCACGTGCGATTGAACAAGCACAATTAGATGCCAAGAAAGCAGGTGTAGAAGAATGGATTCATTTCACTGAAGGAAATCTACATGAGTTAAGTTTTCTCTTATCTCAATATCCCCAAGAAATAGAAAGATTTATTGTAACTGATCCACCTTTTGGAAAAAGGTTGGGAACACGAGAAGATGCAGTTGCTATTTATACAGAGTTGGGTGCCTATTTGAAAGAACATCTGAAACCATCGAATTTATGCATCATAACTTCCGATCCATCTCTGCTCGGTCACTTAAAATTAAAAAAAGAAGCAGAGTTGAGTTTAAAAAACTCTAATCTAAAATCAAAAATGGTTAAATATAAAATAGAATGGAAACCAGAGAAATCCTAACAAAGCTTCTTGAAGTTACTGAAGACCAAAAAGATGGTTTACAATATCTCGAATTCTTTAAGTCTTTAGAGCCTTGGAGATTCGCACTCGTCTATCCAACTCCCGATTCGATTATTGAATCTTGGGACGCCCTATTCTATCAATTGAGAATTTTGTTTAAGCTAGGCTTGTATCCTGTAGTTCTTCTTCATTCTTCCATGCCTTATTATGCAAAAACTTTTTTCCAAAATTTTCAATCTGAAGAATCCCATAAATTAGAAGTTCCTTTTCAATGGATACGAAAACAAGAAGCTATATTGCAAAAAATTCAGCAGGCAATATCCAAAAAAAGAATTCCTGTTATTCTTACCAAAGACAAAGATGATACTATTTTTTCTATCATTCAAGAATTGATTTCTTCTCTAGATTCTAACAAACTCATAGTCTTAAATCCTAGATCAGGTATTCGAAAGAAACAAGATTCAACCAGATTTTCAATTATAAATTTACAAACCGACTATCCTAAGCTCATCTCAAAGTCATTAGTAGATGAAGAAGATTTACCACTATTGAAAAATATTTCTAAAGTAGTACAGTTTGTTCAAAAGTCTAGATTTACTGCTTCTGTAACCTCTCCAGTTTATTTGCTCAAAGAACTTTTTACTGTCAAAGGAAGTGGAACATTAATTCGAAGAGGATCATTCTTAACTAAGCACATTAATTTCCAATCTTTAGATAAAGAAAGATTAGGAAGTTTAATTGAAACTTCTTTTCGAAAATCACTTAAAACAAGTTTCTTAGATAAAAATCAATTCGATTCTATACTTTTAGAAGATGATTACAAAGCCTGTGCCTTATTTATTCAATGGAAGGATGGAGTCTTGCTCTCAAAATTCGCAGTAGATGAAATTGCTAGAGGAGAAGGAATTGGCAGGGATATATGGGATATGATGAAAGAACTATATCCAAAGATTATTTGGCGTGCCAAAAAATCTAATTCTATCAACTCTTGGTATGCTAAAGAATCTGATGGTCATTGGAAGGCTAAAGATTGGTACTACTATTGGATTGGAATTAAAGCTACGGAAGTTGTTGAAGTGATAGAATTTCTTAGTAGTTTAGAAGAAGATCTTGAGGTTATAACATGACTAAGGTTTTTTTATTTGATGGTGACTGTAAATTTTGTTCACGTCTCGCTTCCTATTTGAAAGATAAAAGTCTTAATAAAGAGATACAGTTTCATTCATTTAGAAAGCTTGCTCAATTAGAATTAGAAAAAATTCACCCTCAACTAACATTGAAATTATGTTCTGGAAATGTTCAATACATTTATAATAAAACTAGATACCCAGGTTTTTTCGCAGTTAGGAAACTTTCTCACTCCCTCAAAATCTATCGATTTTTCGCTTTTATACTCTACCTTCCCTTAGTTCCTATTTTAGGTATTATCATAATGAATCTTCTAAAAAAACGAAAGGAATACTAATTATATTAAAAAGAAATGATTCTTGGTGAAATATCATTTAAATTCAAAAAATAGCAGAAGTTACCTTTGATATTCCTTCATAAAAAATAAGTCTAGCGTTCAGAGCGAGTATATTTCCTTCTCTTACGTTATCCTTGTTCTTCTGGTTTAAAGTAACAGTATCAATAAGATCGAAAAGGCGTTTTGAATGACCTTCATCAGCATCCAAATTAACTGTAAAAAATGTAGGCTCAGGAAGAATATCATTCAAATCAATGTCGCTTCGATTTTTGAAAATCTGGTATAAATTGTACATTTCAGAATATTCTAATTTTAAAAGATATTCGTTTGCTGGACCAAGAGCACCTAGACCATGTAGAAAGGACATTTTAACAATGCCTTCCATAGTATCCAAATAGCGTTTAGTCTCAGGTAAGATTTCTCGAATTTTATCTGGAACTTGCAATCCTTCTAAGAATTTACGTAAAATACTAACATGAGTATTTTCTATTTTCCCTTCACCTAATTCCTCCCATACATTTTGTACAAGAATTATTTTTGAAGTTTGGTCAGATGTTTGAGCAGCTGTCCATAGGAACCAATTTACAAAAGAAACCGATACATGAAATTCTTGAGCAAGCCAATAGATAAAATCATCCTTATTTAGATTAGATTTTTCTTTTTTAGCAAGTAACCAAGGATTTTGTAAAACTGGATGATCTTGTACTGATTGAATAAGTTCTTGTCTAAAGGAAAGATTTCCCATATTGATACCTGTTTGAAATGTGAAATTGGCCTACCGCATTTTCGATTATTTTTTGAATCATGGTAGTATATTCTAAATGAGTACTTAGCTCTAAGATTTTAGGAAATAAGCTATAAACCTTCGAAAGTCCAGGAGTTGTATTAATTTCTAAGAATTTTAATTGGTTTAAAGAATCCATTTTCCAATCAACTCTGGCATAACCTTCACAACGAAGTTCCTTTACAAATTTCAAACTTTTATTTTCTAAAAAGTTCCTAATGTTTTGGTTTGAGATTTTAATTACAGATTCTGGCATAGAAGATTTTGATTTAGTTTTGCTATCGTACACTTTACCTGGCGGAATGATTTGAGCTGAACCAAGCAACCAATCTTCCTCTGTAGTTTGCAGTAAGGCTACAGAGAATTCATCTCCAGGTAGATATTCTTGGATCAATAGTTCATCATAAGAATCAAGTAATTTAATCGAACGTTCTTTGACTTCTTCTACACTGTAGCATATTGAATTCTCAAAAATTCCCATACTAGATCCTTCTAAGTTAGGTTTAACAAAAAATACATCTGCCTTTGAGTCGAAAAAAGTTTCCATTTTTTTTAAATCTTCTAAACAACGAATACGAATTTCAATTGGGATAGGAATTGAGATGCTCTTTGCGATTTGTGTGCATAGATATTTATTTATATTTAAAATATTTGCATGAGCGTCACTTCCAATGCAAGAAACTCCAAAGTATTCTGCAATCGCTGGAATATAAGCTTCTCTGTTTCTAGAGCCATAGCCTTCCACTAAATTCCAGAGTATAGTATTTTGTTTTTTGGTATGTTCTAATAAAGTAAACTTTTTTATAAACTCCTTTGGATTTAAAATCAAATCTACACTATAGCCTAGGCTCTTAATAGTTTGAATTAAGATGTCTATAGATTCTTGGGATTCCCATTCCTGCATTCCTGGATGTGATCTTATTTGAGTTGAAGTGGTATTAGGGAAAATGTCAGCTATTAGCCAGATATCAATTTGACGATAAAGTGGATCTTTCATACCAAAAATGATTCTTTGGAGGGATTGGATGAATTTTTCAAATAGGAATTGAAGTCTTCGTTGGTAATTGGCGTATAATTTTGATTAGGAGACGCACCCAGGGGTTCATAGGAAAAGTGAAAATCACCCGTTAGTGCAGATCGAAACACATGAGCTCTTGATGCCTCATTGTAACCTAGATACCAATTCGGAGAAAGAGTAATTTTTCCTCCACCACCAGGAAGGTCATTGACAAATTGAGGAATTCCCATCCCTGCAATTTTCCCTCGCATATATTCTATGATTTCAAGACCCTTGGACAAGGCAGTTCGAAAACCTCTAGAACCTGGAATCAATTCAGGATCATATAGGTAATAAGCCCTCACCCTCATTTCCAGAAGCTTTCGATGTAGTTCTAACATCACAGATGGATCGTCATTGATTCCTTTCAGAAGAACAGCCTGGTTTCCTACGCTCACTCCTACTCGCAAAAGTTTAAAGACAGCCTGCTTAGCTTCACTTGTACACTCCCTAGGATGGTTGAATTGGGTGTTGCAAAAAATGGACAATTTGTCTGTGTTGTATTTCAATATAATTGAACATAGATCATCTGTTATGCGCATTGGATTGGTAACAGGATTTCTAGTTCCCAGTCTACAAATTTTAACATGCTCTATTTCTTCTAGTTTTCTAAGTATCCAATCGATTTTAGAATCAGATAGATTTAAGGGATCACCGCCCGAAATAACAACATCCGAAATTTCAGGATGATTGTTAATATAGTCGAAGCACTTTTGCAAGGAATCGCTGTCCATGCGCTCCTTTGAAAAGGAAACCTTTCTACCTCTCATACAGTGCCTACAATATACACTGCACTCATGATTAGAGAAAAGTAAAACTCGGTCAGGATACATATGAGTTAGTCCTGGAACAGGAGAGAGCCTTTCTTCATTTAAGGGATCTATGGATTCTTCGGGAGAAAGGAAGGTTTCCATCTCATCCGGTACAATCATTCTGCGAATGGGGCAAAATTCATTGAATGGATCAGATAAGAGCAAATAATAAGGTGTTGTTCCCACATTGAGACGAATGGTTTTTTCAATTCCAATTTTTTCTGAATTGCTAAGCTGGAAGTATTTTCCAAAGTCCTTGGCTGTAATTCGATTTTGCAATTGAAATAAGGCTGTTGAGAATAGAGGATTCTCTCCTAATTCTTTCCTATTCTGTTCTATTTCAGTTTTCTGCATTCTTATTCGGACCTAGGTTGAGAATTTTTCACTAGGAGATTTAGACAAATGCAAAAAATTGGACAGCAATGAGATTTACACACCTCGCCTTCGATATTGATGGAACATTATTTTCTTCTGAAAATATCATTTTAGATACCTACAGGGAATCTGTAGAAGAATTTAAAGCAAAATCAGGACATAGCATGGCTGTTCCTACCCAAGAAGAAATCATGCGTGAAATTGGAAAACCTGTAAAGACCATCTTTAAAAATCTACTACCTAATTTGGATCCAGGGTCTAGGGATTCTATTTCTGATCGAGTTCTCTCTCTTTTGGTTGAAAAAATTGAAGCAGGAAAAGGTCATTTTTATCCTGGAAGTAAGGAAACTATCATCGATCTTTCTAAAGCTGGGATTCAAATGCTTGCCTGTTCGAACGGAAGACTTCCCTATATAGAAGTTATTTTAAAAGTATTGGGTGTGCTCGAACTTTTTCATCCTATTTGCACTTTAGATAATGAGATTCGGAAAGAAAAAGGAGATATCCTTTTGCACTATGCTCAGTCACTTTCTCTTGACCCTAAGTCCATACTCATGATAGGAGATCGACTTTCTGATTGGGAAGCAGCAAAGAAAGCAGGCAGTCCCTTTGCATTTTGTAAGTACGGACATGCTGAAAAAGATGAGATTCCCAGTTCCGATTTTGAATTGAATGAAGTCTCAGATTTGAAAAAAATCGTTCTTCCTGACTGAGAAAACCATCCGATACTAATACTGTGGCTCCTCCAATCCAAAATGATAAACCAAAATCACTCGTTTACCTGCTTTCAGGTATTCTCTTGGTTCTTGTTTTATTTGAAAAATCTCTCACACCCAATGGAAATACCAAAATACCATTTGGTTCTAAGCTATCTCAGGATAATTTTTCTTTAGGCAAGGATTGGAAGCAAGAGATACCTGAATTCAAAAATATCAATCCCAAGGTTACAACGGCTCATGGTGAAATTCCTGTTTTAGAAGAACCTAAAATTGAAAATGAATCTTTGACAGTTGGAGATTCCCAAAATTGGAAAGATCTTGCGAATAAGGAAATTGAAGAATTCATTCCAGAAGACATTCCTCTCTTAGAAGATAGTTCTCCTCAAACAAATTCTGGATACGCAAATGTCTATTTTATTAAATTTTTCGGAAATGGGACCAAAGCTGAATCTCGACTTGTAAAAGTTCCAAGGAATATACCTCAAAACACAGATTCTATAGCCTATATATTGAATGAGCTGAAAAAAGGTCCAAGAGAAGAAGAAAAATCTAAGGGAGTATTGAATGCAATTCCGAAACAGTTTTCTTTCTCGTCCAATTATAAGATAATGGATGGAATTTTGCATTTAAATTTAAGCGATTCTATAGAATATGGAGCTGGTCCACAAATTATCAAAGATCGCTTAGATCAAATTGCCTATTCTTTAATTGGAATCAAGGGAATTAGAGGAATCAAAATTACTATAAATGGACAAGCTGTTAGTTCTCTGGGTGGAGATGGTATTTCCTTACCCGTAGTTTTAGGAAAGAGAGATAGAAAAGTTATCTCCTTATGAAAAAAAATACAATCAAAAGATATTGGAACAGATTTAAGTATTTATTTTTCCAATTTTTCAAAAAAGAATTTATATTAGCAAATCACAATGATATTCGTGATTCTATTTTGATTGCTTGCATACTCTTAATTTTTAGTACTCTTATTAATATTATTGTTATCGACAGTAAAATTTTAGATTCAGAAATCCAATCCAAAGTTCTCACCATTCGTATTTTGTTAATCGCTCTTCCTTTATTCAGTTATTTATGGATGCGGTGGAAATTTAAAACATTTAAAGAAACTTTTGGAACCTTTGTTTCTATTTTAATAGGATTTATTTTAGCTCTACATCTTCCTTTAATGATTTTTGATCCTGGAAATTTTTTTTATTACCTACAAGTTTCAGTAATAATTCTGCTTTCTACCTGTGTTATTC
>PEQN01000067.1 GCA_002786225.1 Leptospira sp.
TGGATTGAATCTAACTGAGAATGTGGTAAAACTTCCAGCAGCTACACTAGAAGTAGAAAAAGCCGATAAAGCAAAATCAGATGCATTCGTACCAGTGATAGCTATTCGAGGTGTTCCAGTTAAATTTAAAGTGGCTTGACCCAAATTTTCAATTGTGAATGTAAGCAAGGTGCCTGTTGTGTTTTCCGTAGTGTCTGGATATGTAAATGTTGAGCCTGTTAAATAATTTGTGCTGAGTTGTCTGATATTGATATCAGGAACAGGAGTAGGAGTAGATGTTCCTGCAAGTAAGATAGTATAAGTACTCTCATTAAAATCGTTATTTGCAATGGCTATGCTTCCCACCTTACTTGCTCCAGATGCTACAGAACTAGGTGTAAATGAGATGGTAAAAGTTGTAGTTTCGTTTGGTGCTAAAATTCCTGAAGGCAGATTCGGTTGTGTGATAGTAAAATCAGCTCCATTTGTCCCCGATTTAAAAAGAAAATTTGGATTGTTTGTTAATGTAAGATTTGCATTTCCTTCATTGCGTATTGTAAATGTTATATTAGGGCTAGTAGTGAATTCTTGCCTAGACCCAAAATTATACGTTGCTCCACTTGCAATAGGATTTCCATTTTGTGTTACAGAAATCTCAGGTTGGGGTCTTGGGGTAGCAGTTCCAGTTAAATTTATTTGAAAGCTTCCTTCATCCGTGTCGTTATTAACAAGCGTTAATATTGCATTTTTTGAAATACTACTTAAGCTTCCTGTATCTGTAGGATTAAATCTAAGGGAAAAATTTCGTGTCGCACCTGCAGCTAAACTACTTCCGTCAAAACCACCAACTATAGTAAATTCAGAAGCATTTATTCCTGCTAGTGTTAAGGCTGCAGAGCCACCAGGAAAAGTCAAGGCAGCAGAGCCTAAGTTGTGAATAGTAAATGAAACTGCTGTTCCTAAAGTTGCTTCTTGGACATTTCCAAAAGAATAACTTGAACCTGAGTTCAAATTTGACACTTGAGTAATTCTGATTTCTGGTTCAGCTGTTGCAGTGGAATTTCCAAAAACAGAAATCGAATACGCCGAAGTATTGCTTGGACCATTGATTCTCAGTGTAGAACTTCTAAGTCCTAGTGATTTTGGTTGAAAGGAAACAGAGACTGTGTGTTCTGCTCCAACAGCAAGGCTAGTGATTGAGGTTTGGGTAACTAAGAAGTCTGCACTAGGATCTTGGACAACTGATTGAGAAAAAGTGAGAGTTTCTGTTCCTGTATTTTTTATCACAAAATCAACATTTGGCCCATTTGTGTTGTTCACTCTACCGCCGAAATCGTATTCTCCACCAGAGGGAATTAAGCTTCCATTTTGTCGAACTTCTACAGCTAAAGGCTTAGGGCCATTGTTAGGAGCTTCTTCTGCTGTAACACTAGCACCACCTACACCAAGCAGTGCAAATAAGAGACCCGCAGAGGAATCACCTGATGAGCCTCCACCTACAAGAAAACAGGCTGACTGCAAAGAGCATATTGATATTAAAAGGAAAGATTTTAAACGATTTTTGAATTGATTCATTTCAGCTTCCAAAATTTACCTAATTTTAACATTATGAGATTTTAACATTTTGAGATTTTTTAAACTTTTCAAAGACAAAATCCTACACAAACTACTAACCTAGGTCAGAGTCCTTGTTCCATTAATCCATGTAAGAAGGATAAAATGGCCAAGCTTGTACATTATTTAACTTAAGATAATCTATGACAAGAATTTGTTTATTTGAGTGTTTAATTTTTACAAAAAAATTTTGGAAGTAAATCAAAAATTGCCACCAGAATGAAGAAGGGTTATAGTATTGCTGTTCTTAAATAAAGCACTTTGCCCACTTAGAGAGATCGTTTTTCAAAGGAACAAAGAATCTGCTAGTTGAGATCAGTCACCTGGTTAGAGACCAGGCGACTGTTATTTTGTTGGTTTACTCACAATGCAAAGAAGATAGATTCTTGTATCTTGAATTTAGACAAGCGTTTCAAGAGAATCTAGACTTTCGAATCACATCAACATCATTCATAAAAATGATGATAGAGTAGCGATCCAAATATTCGGAATAAATCCTTTCAAAGATTTTCTGTGCTTTGGTTTCTGAAACTAAAGATTCTATGCGCACATTTTTTCCTTCCCAAGATGAAAGATGAGCAGAATTTATTCCCTCTCCTACAGCATCGCTGATAGTGTACCCTTTGACAGCAACTGCTTTCAATTCGCCAATGAGTCTGTTTTGTATTGCCTCATCAGCTATGATTGTTACCAATTTTGCTTTTTCAAGTTTCATATTAAACTCCGTATAAATATTTTGCAAATGCGAGATACATGGGAAGTCCCACGGACAAGTTGAAGGGGAAAGTAATGACCAAGGATGCTGTTAAATATATCGCTGGGCTTGCTTCAGGTAGAGCAATTCGAATGGCTGCGGGTGCTGCTATGTATGATGCACTTGCACTAAGTGTTGCAAGAATGGTTGCTCCACCCATAGAAAGTCCTGCTAGCTTACCCAAGGCAAGGCCTATTGCTGCATTGAATATTGGAAAAAGGATTCCAAATCCTAAAAGAAACAGACCTGCTTTCCTTAGATCAGATAATCTTCTTCCTGTTACTATCCCAACTTCTAGTAGGAACAAGACTAACATTCCACGAAATGGTGTATCAAAAAGAGGTGCAAATTGATCAAACCCCTTTTTACCTGAAATCATACCGATAACCAATCCACCTATCAGAAGTAAGGTTCCTTTTCCTGTTAGAAGTTCGTGTAAAATTTTCTTCCAGGAGGAAGAACCTTCATCGGAGTTCCCCATCTTAACAGTAAATAAGGCTATTATAATAGCAGGAACCTCCATAATTGCAAGCATACTAGGCATAAAACCTTCATACACTATATTCAAGGATTCTAAAAAAGCAATAGCTTCGCTAAATGTTACTGCCGAGACGGAACCATAGTGAGCCGCAAGTGCTGCAGCATTGATTGTATCATACTTTCCAAGACGTGTTAAGACAAAGTAAGCAAGAAGTGGGATCATTATGCAAAGGAAACTTGCAGCGAGTGCAGGTTTATAAAATTCCTCTAAGGTTGTGGAACTGAGTTTCACACCTCCCTTGAGTCCGATTGCAAAAAGTAGATAAATCGTTAAACCAGCATACATTCCTTCTGGGAACTTTAAATCACTTTTGACCAAGGTAGCTGTTATTCCTAATAAGAATGCCAGAAACATGGGTGTTTGTAAATTTGCGAGTAAAGATTGGATAATTTCCATTTGGGTTACCTTTTTAAAAATTTCTATTTCATCTTTCTTAAGAAAGTTCATAGAACATCTTCAGGAGCTGCTTTCCCTCTTTGCAGAAAAATCTTTCAGCCCCTGAGATGATCTTTCAATTAATTTGGATTATAGGGCACAGAGGAATGGTGGACTACGATTCGTAATTCTCCTTCTTTTCCTCGAACATAACCAAAGGTATACTCCACTTTAGTGTCTGAACCACCACCCACAGGTGTGAACCAGTAATTACCCATAGCTACAGCCATACTACAACTATTGTTAACGATGCCGTAGTTTTTCCATCGAACTGCTGACCAAGGCTTGATTGCAAATCCCTTGTCTTCTGGAAAAGACGCATTGCCACCAACAAAGTAAGACATAGCCGAATCAAAGGAAGTTCGGAATTGGTCTACAGAGGCAAGTGTAGGCTTAAACAGTACTAAACTCAAATCATAGCCATAGAACTTATTGATATGATTGGCTGCAGCTGCCACATAGTCGCCACCTTGAGTGTAAACTTTTCCTATTCCCACAATTCCTTCTCCCCAGGCTTTCTGAGCAGCTACAACTTCCATCTCTGTAATGCACTTGTCGGTAGCCAAGGATATTTGTGGGTACACTTTCTGTTGGCTAGAAGGCTGGATTTTCTGTTTGGATGCAGCCAAACTTGGAAGAGCAACCAAAACTAGTACCGCTAGACTTGTCGTTTTTATAAAAAATTTGAAACTTCTTTTGTTATTCATATTCATCTCCTTGCTTCTTTTATACCAGATTTGGATTCTGGAATCGTCCTGGTTTATAAGCTAGGACAAAAAAAGAATAGTTTTTCGTGAAATTTTATTCACGTATGTGAATTCATTCGTAAAATTAAGAAAAAGAACAAAATAATTGTGAATAAGCAAACAAAGTCTCTAAATTTTCTCTTCCAAAGTGCCTTAGTACTTCTTTTTTTTGTACCTGCCATCCTTGGAGCATCACCCAAGCTTCCTGAGATAAAGCTAGAGGTAGAATGCATTTTGCCGAGTGGAAAGAAGGTGAATGGATTTACAGAGGAAGGTCTGTTGCGCTTGGGTTTTGTCGATGGGACTGTGGAATGCATTTTGAGAGAAGCTGAGACCAAAGATAGAGGAATAGACTCTAAGAAAAATCCTGATCAAATAAGATACTTAGTGTTTCTCTGGTCTCACTTGGATACTATTGAGGTCTGCGATTGGAATGGGAAGGTCTGCCAAAAGTCAGGTTATACCATCCCTCAAAAAGATAAGGATATTCCTGCTCCCTTTCCTAGCTTCTCGGTTGGCAGATTTCCTCTCCAAATAAAAATCCAAAGTAAGAATTATATAGCTCCAGAAATTTTGCTCTTGGATGATTCTGATTTTCTAAGGTTTTTAACCAAATATACTGGAATTATACTTTCTGTAAGTTTTCTATTTGGTGCTTATTGCCTAACCATCTTAGTTCTCTGGGCAATTTACAGACAGACATGGCTTGCGGTTTTCGGATTTTTTCTTTTAGGCTGGTTTAGTGCAATACTTGTGCTATCAGGTTTCTTTCACCTTTTTGTAATTCCAGATTATTCATTCTCACTTGCCACAGCCAAGAAACTCACAGTCGGCTATCTCGAAATTACAGGAATTTTGTGGATACTAACTTACTTTGAATTGCCAAGTAAGGCTCCTTGGTGGGGACGTTTTTATTATTTTCTCTTGGCTTGCGTGAGTCTCTGCCTTCTTGCCCTGAATTTTCCTATTTCTCGATTTCTTCTATCTCTTAGTTTCCATTCTATTTATCTGATTGCTACGCTAGTGGCAATTTATCTTGCCTTGCACCGTATTTCTGATTCACTTCGTCCCAGTCCTTGGTTGTTAGGAAGCCTTTTGAGTCTTCTTCTCTGGGAAATCTTAAATATTTTCGCTTACGACCACTTAGATTTGCACGACAGCCAAATTTTTTTAGTTCTAATCTTGGTTTCTTTTATTTTTCAAATTTATTCTTCCTTACGAACTGTAAAAGAAATTGAAGAAGAAAAAATTCCTTTCAAAAAAACTCATTTGAAAGGTTTGAATGTGCAAGAGTTAACGGACAAACTGAACACACTTATGTCTGAAGAAAAAATTTATTTAGAAGAAGAGTTGAGGTTGGCAGATTTAGCTGCCATCCTGGGTGTTTCTGTTCACCAACTTTCAGAATTTTTAAATCAATATTTGGGTTATTCGTTTTCAGATATGATCAAACGATACCGTGTAGAAGAAGCCAAACTAAAAATGGAACAAGAACCAAGAAAAAACCTCTTAAATATTGCATATGAGTCAGGTTTTATTTCCAAATCAGTATTCAATGATGCTTTTCGAAAATGGACGAATATGTCACCCCAAGAATACCGAAAGTATTTATTGCAGAAAGATTTCCAGGAATAAAAAATCTAGGATGATTTGCAAATCCATTCAAGATCAATATACGTATGGCTCATCCATACCTTCCACCATGATGTTTCAAACAGATGGTCAGTTCTTAAGCCTATATTGAGTTTTACGTTTCGATTCGTCTAGGCAGACCTTTGCCATTCAATCCAAGCCAAGCCTAGAACGATACATTTTTCAGAAAGAAAGTAAACTATACCAAAAAGAGAGATTGTGTTTATAAAATACAATCCTACAGAAAGACTAATACAGCAATAAAGAATATTCAGATATACAAGTAATCTAAGCAATCGCTTCCAATTCCTAGGCTGCTTTAAGAAGGATGTTAAGCTATAGCAAGACAAAAGAATAGCATACAAACTAAGTGAATACAAATAGTTAGATGGAATGCCTAGGAAGGGTGCAAATTGAGCGAAAGTCAATAAAAACAAAGATGTTGTTAAAGCACCCAAGCCGTCTATTAAGAATATACGATGGATATTTTGATTGAGAAAATGGGAAAAAGAGCTCACCTGATTATAAAAAAAAAGATCTAATTTGGAGTAAAGTGAAAATGGGTGGATGACGGGATTCGAACCCGCGACGACCGGTACCACAAACCGGGGCTCTACCGCTGAACTACATCCACCATTTCAGAGATTGGTGACCCGAGAGGGATTCGAACCCCCGACCAACTGCTTAGAAGGCAATTGCTCTATCCAGCTGAGCTACCGGGTCAGTTTGCTAATAACTGGTCGGGATGACAGGATTTGAACCTGCGACCCTCTGTTCCCAAAACAGATGCGCTACCGCTGCGCTACATCCCGGATTCGTACTAGCGTTTACCAGTTTTTTATTTTTGAGTCGGGAGTCAAGCTTGCTTTTGCAATTTGCTAAGGTGATCTAGTAATTCTGTGTGCTCAGGTGCTATAGCAAGAGCCTTTTCCAAAGCACGTATAGCTGCCTCTCTGTTTCCAGTCTTTGATAAGAGGGTTCCAAAAGAATCTAAATAAGCTGGATTCTTGGGACTCAAGCGTACCGCCTTTTTGATAGCTTGAATTGCTTCGGCTAACTTTTCTTTGCTGGGAACTTCACTTTCTGTAAGCAAAAGATAGCCTAAATTATTTAAACTGGATGCATTATCCGCATTGAAGCTAAGGATCTTTCTATGGATTTGTATCGCCTCTGAAATTCTATGAGACTTTTCATAAACATGGGCAGCAAAAGACAAGTAAACTGTGTCATGTTGACTAATTGAGAGTCTCTTTTGCAACTCTTCATCGGCTTTCTTCCAGTCTTTCAATTGTATCAAACTATAAATCAATACCTTATAGCAACGATCTAGCTCTATGTACCTCGGAAATTTCTTGAGTAAATTCTGGATTACAGTTACACATTTTTTAAAATTTGAAGTATGGAAGCAAGCTAGGGCAAAATGAAAATAAAGATTGGGATCCTCTTGGTTCTTTTGGATTTCTTTCTCCAAAAGTACAAGAGACAAGGCATATTTCCCTTGTCTAAAGGTTTCTAAAGCGTCTGCCAACGAAGTAATTCCTCTGAATGTGTCATGTTCAATCGAACTGGTGAGATAGGAATAGAACCATTTTCAAAAGCTTCAAAATCTGATCCTTCCTCGTGCAATCTGTCCAGCTCCGAGCCATTCAAGGTAAATTCACTGACTCCACCAATAATGTGCTTTTTGATATAATGTTCTCTGTAGACTCTTCTTCCCAAATGAGTCCACTTAAGTTCTGTTATATCCTTCTTGCCTCGTATTTCTTCTGGAAAATTCAAGTTATAGACTATATCGTTTTGAAGTTTAGCAGAATATTCTTTGATAAAGTCACGGACTAAGATAGCTTCCCTCTCGTAACCATCTTCTGGATCTATACGAACGGAACTAACTGAAATCGAAAGCTTGCCATGTAAGGCACCATGTTTGGCGGCACCTACTGTTCCTGAATAGTGAACATCATAGCCCATATTCACTCCACGATTGATTCCAGAAAGAACAAGATCTATCTCTGGAAAAATTCCAGAATACAATCCAATGTTCACACAATCCGCAGGAAAGCCGTCGACTATGTAATGATTTTCGTTTATCATTTCAACTCTCATTCCAGAAAATAAGGTTAATGCCATTGAAGTACAAGATTTTTCTTTGAGAGGTGCAACCAAATAAGTATTGTGATCCCTGGAAAGAAATCTTTCTAAGGCAAGAATTCCTTGGGATGAAATTCCATCGTCATTTGTGATAAGTATATTCATTGTTTTCTATTTTCTATTTTCTTTTGTATTGATTGTGTTTTGATTTTTTCTTTTTTAATTTTTATTGTATTGATTGTATTTTTATTATTCCTTTTTTAATTCTTTTACAAAGTAAAATTCAGAATGTAACTCGTTAAATAAAAATTAAAGATAAGTGGATAGATAAAAAGTATACCTAGTGATTGAAAGGAATACTTCATAGCATCTCGACTTTTCAAATCGTAAATATATTTGATCGCTCTTGAATTCAAAATTGCTAAAACCACAAATGCTAAAAGCAGAAAAACTAGTGAAGCAAAAAATCCCTGCAAGCCTATACTTACTGCAATAATACAAAAAGGTGCATACATGATAAGGATGCCTAAGGAAATACTAAAATAATCACTCATCATATTTGCCTTGCCTACACGCTCTTTTGTTTGGGCATAAGAATCTATCAGTGAACCACCTAACATTGGAAGAAAAGAAAGGGCAAAATAATTTGTAATTGTTCCAAGGATCAATGGCAGATAGAATCCCGATGTGTAAGGAGGGGAAATATAGTAAGAACCTACTGCTATGGAGAGAGAAGAAAAAAATGAAAATAGAATTTTATAAAATCTCCAATCAAACTTAGAAGCTTCCCACTTATCAATGAATTGAATGGGTTCTAGAAAGACTGAATCTAGAAGATCTGCTAATTGAAAAATCTTATCTCTCATAGTGAGCCAGATATCTTAACAGCAGATGGTAGAATCACAAGAATTCGTGAGTAATTGTTTTGCCAGAAATTGGAAGAGGAAGAATCGAGAAGACCAGCTCCCATCGCCTTACCGCTGATAGAGGAAAGTATGCGATCAAAAGGATCTTCCTTTTCTTCTAAGAGTGGAATCTCTCCTTCATACTGACAAAGTTCTGATAACTTCAAAAGCGCCTCTCTTCGTCCGCCTATATCATCCACGAGTTTATTTCGGAAGGCATCGTCTCCTGAATAGATTTTGCCTTCGGCTAGTTCTTCTATGGATGCAACTGTTTTGTTTCTTCCTTTTGCAATATCTTCGATGAAACGAGTGTAAGTATCCTTCAACATTTTATTGATAAGAACTATCTCTTCCTCTGTGGAATCTCTGAATGGACTGAGCGAGTCTTTGTATTTTCCAGCCTTGAAAGTTCTCATTTCCACACCGTAGCGGTCCATGAGTCCTTTGATATTGGGTGACATAGCAATGACACCTATGGATCCAGTGATCGTTCCGCTTTCTGCAAAAATTGAATCCGCCGCAGAAGCAATATAATATCCTCCGGAAGCTGCAAGATCTTTCATAGAGACCACAATTTTCTTAGTCTTACGTAGGTGCATGAGTTCATTGTAAATTTCTTGAGATGCGGCTACAGTTCCACCGGGAGAGTTAATCTCTATGAGTATCCCCTTTACATTGGGCATCTTTTCAATCTCTCTAAGCTTGGTTAGTATGGTCTCAGATCCTACCGAAGAGTAGGTTGAACGTCCAGAATGGATCTCTCCTTCTATGCGAACCAAAACCGCGGAAACTTGTGCGGCTTGGAAGAAGCTAGATCCACTCGAAGCTGAGTATTTATTCGAAGTCGAATAGAGACCAATATTGATGATTCCGATAAAACTAGCTGAAATAGCGAAAAAAAAGGTCAAAAAAAGCAGTAATTTATTTCTTTCCATTGGATTTCATTGCAAGGAATAGAGATTGGATTGTCAAATGAATATTATGCTTTACAAATTTCAAAAAAAAAGTAGAGTGGAGACAATCTAGTTCCGATGATTGAAACGGGAATATAGATAAAGAGAAAGAGGTCACAACATGGATGTTCGATTATCAAATCTTCTCAATTCTGCAGAAAGGATGCTTAAAGATAAGAATACTTCTCCAGCAGATAGAAAAACTACTGGCAAGGAAGCCGAGTGGACTGCTCCCGCTGTGCAAGACACTGCGGAATTCACCAACCAACTCACAGGCAAATTCCAAACTATACAAACCAAGCTTTCTGAGCTACAAAGCCAACTGACTAAGGAGCAAATGAGACAGGCTGTTTTGGAAGAAAAAAGCCCCAAACCAGACGAACTCATCAATGTTCTGTTTGGAAAAGAACCGCTTTTCCCAGAATTGCAAGACAATGCTACTGTAAACCTGGAAGACCTAAAGAAAACTTCCCAAACCAACATTCTAGCCTTGGAAACTCAGATTCGCTCTAAGGAAGTGGAAAATGAGAATGTGGTTGCTCTTGGTATGATTCACAATTCAGGTGAATTCGCTAAGGCTCTGAAAGATTTGGGTTCTGTTTCTTTTCGTCCATTGAATGAGAATTCCGTTCAGAAGCTGATTCAATAGCTAACAGATTTTAGATCACTGCTATCTAACTTATAACAAAAATAATTACAATACCATGAATATTGTATGGGTATTCTCTTGTCTTGATCCACTTTTAATACAGCAGCCTAAGCATTATTTGGGCACCTTTTCCGGCTCTCCCTCGACGAGGGCGCCCCAGCACCATTTAGCAATGCAAAGCTGAGCGTTAGAAATGGTGCTGGGTCTGGGGTGCAGGGAGTTATCATCTAACGGCACTTTACCCCTGGTTAAAACCAGGGGCTATAAGCTTGATTTTTCTTCGTTGAATGATAATACAAGCTAACGAAGAATATACGGCAATTTCGTCCAGCACCATTTAGCGAAGCAAAGCTGAGCGTTGAAAATGGTGCTGGATGCCAAATTCATCAGAAAAAAGTGCGGGCGGTTGAATTTAAATGATTTAATTTTAGTATAAAAAAGAATTCAAACCAAACGAGGATTTGCCCTTTCGAGTCAAAACGACATGGATGTCGTTTCTCGCACTTTGGAACACGATGTTCCAGGGTGCGACGAGAAAGAGGGTTCGCCTTGCCCTCTTTCGTCGGGAGTTGTCCATCCCTGGACAAAATCCCGACGCACCCCATCCGTGGGGTGCTGCGAAAGATGGTAAGGGCTCACAGGTATTTCGTTATATTATGAATTCACTCTAAGCTAAACAAACAAACCCCCATTCCATCAGTAATTTACAAGCCTCCTGACTCCAAGCTAGTTGCTACCCCCGTTTTGAATGGATTGTATCATACTTATTCGTACCAGAAAGTAGCTTAGATTTTTTTTCATTTTATAAGCTAACTTTTTGTTTTTGGTCCAATCTAGCTATGTACATCTTTGATCGTTAATTTGGAATAACCACGTTTCGAGGATTTTTGCATAGAATTTTCGAAACATTTTAACCCTAAAAGAAAAGTTATGTTTCTTAACTGTAAGTTTCATCTAATATAACAGACAATTCGTTCAATGTATTAGTTTTTGCGAGACTCAGGGCTAATCGTTTTTAATAATTTTATTTATTGCGCTTTTAGCCTCCTTTTGGATCCAACTATTTGGATATTCAAGAAAAGGTTCAAGCTTTTCAATAATATGCTTTTCATTAAAATTTGATAACGCAATTATTACATGACCAGTTAAATCAGGATCATTTAAATTTTCCAATAAAAATGGAATTGATTTTGAATCTTTTAATTTTCCTAATGCAACACAAAACATTTGTCTAGCCGTTCCATGTTCTTTTTCGGTTATTATTTTGACTATTCTATCCTTGATATCTTTATCTTGAATAATTGAAATGGCATTTCCTATACTCCACTTTAATGATGATTGATCAGAGGCTCGGTAGAATTCTTCTATAAGTGTACTAGTGATTGTTGTAAATCCTTTTACACTTAATGCTCGGATTATGATTTCTTTATCCCATGGATCAGTATACATTTTTAGATACTTTAATAAAATTGGGATAACATCTTTATTCTTGAGATTAATTTTATTTAAATCATTAATACTTTCAAAATGGAGCCCACTTTTTGAAAGATCATTTAATAAATCTGAATATTTATTCATTAGAAATCCTCCATATCATCTTTTGCCTAATTCCTTTAGCACTATATTCCCTTTTTTTATTTCATCTCAAAGAGGTTTAGTAAGCTTCGCACCTTTTCTGACCTCGAGTATAAATTTATGACCATTTTTTTGTGCCCACAAATTAAAGTCTTTAATTTGTCTTGAATACGGTAGTTTGCTAACATTCTTTATTTCTCTTATAACTTTTTCATTTTTTAGCCATTCATCAGGTGTCCTATACTTTGCTGTTTTAGTTATTGATTCTATTCTATCTTTATTTTTTTTGATATTTGCAATTGTTTCACCTTCTCTTCCTAGCTTTCGTGATAAATCTAATGTTTTTTTAGTTTTATTAATTGAGTTTGCAGTTTTTACCAATCCACCGAATGGTAATGGAGGGGTTCCGCAGCTTATATTAGGACCACAAGAAGACTGAGGTAATAACAAATCTAATGCAAGACCTTCTGGATCAACGGCAGCTCTAATAGCAATTGCAGTAGTATATTCTTCAACTGGTTCTAGTAAGCCTAAACTCTCTAAAATACTATTAGCAAATTTATTATTCCAAAATCCCGGTCCACCGGTTAAAATACAAGTTTGG
>PEQN01000068.1 GCA_002786225.1 Leptospira sp.
GTCTTAAGCCAACAGATATTGATGGAGTCATTGTAGGTGAGGGTTTTTCTAACGCTCCTAATTCAGCAAGAGTGATTGCAAATCTATTGGGTCTTCCTATGGATATTCCTTGTTTAACTGTTGCCAATAATTGTGTATCAGGTCTAGAAGCTGTTGCCGAAGCATCCAGAAGAATCATGCTTGGTGAGGGAAAAGTCTTCTTAGTAATTGGTGAGGAGTCACAAACTTCCATGCCATTTGTTGTTAAAAATGCTCGTTTAAATAAGAAAACAAACTCTCTGGATTCTTTGAAAAAACTTCTTCCAGACAGTCTTCCAGAGGGAGTTGAACTAAGAGATACTTTAGAAGATGGTCTTGGCGATGGGGAGACATCTTTTGGTATGCAAGTAACTGCAGAAATTCTAGCTCAAAATTATGGACTTTCTCGTGAGATCCAAGATAAGGTAGCCTTTGAATCATTCAAAAGAGCATTTGAATCTACTGAGCAAGGTAAGTACAAACCGTACATAATGGAATTCAAAGATGAGGATGGTTCATCCTTGCAAGCAGACGAAGCCGTATTATTGAGAGAAGGTTTAGTGAAAAATCCTACTCGTATGGGTCGAGCTATGTTAATGTTTGAAAATCCTCAAATGAAATTCGAACAATTCAAAGAAAAGTATTCCAAATATTTAAAGAAATCTCATGGACCAACACTGTCTATCTTCAATGCAAGCCCTAGATCTGATGGAGCAGCTGGACTAATTGTTGCATCAGAAGACAAAGCAAAAGAGCTAGGATTGAAAGCTAAGGCAACTATTTCTGGCTTCAAGATGAAAGGTGTTGATCCAAACCTTATGGGTCTTGGACAAGCCGAAGCCACTGTTAGTCTTTTAGAAGAGTTAGGTGAGAAGATTGAAAACATCGACTATATTGAAATTCATGAAGCTTTTGCGGCTACTGCAGTTGCAGCACTTGAAGAAATTAAGATTAAAACAGGACTAGATTGGGAAAAGAAATTTGATGAGAAACACATTAACCCTAACGGTGGTTCTATCGCTATCGGTCATCCATTTGGTGCAACTGGTGTAAGATTACTTCACAATGCGATTATGGATTTTGAAGAAGATCCTTCTGCTAAGAAAGTATTAGTAACGGCATGTGCACATGGTGGAATTGCTGGTTCAATGGTAGTAGAAAGAGCATAATTCAAAATCAAAGTCAACCAAACCTTTTTACAATGATGAAAATGGTAAGATGGTTGAATGTGAATTTAATAAAAAAGCCCCACCTTAAGGATGGGGCTTTTCATTTATAAAACTCCTAAAACTTAACCTGGTGTAAAGAGTTTCTGAGAAGTTTGAATTATGCACATTCATCCGAAAGAATTTAAAGACAGAAATTTGATTTAGAATATCTTGAAGAAAACTGCCCAAATAAAATATTCCATTTTCAAATGAGGAAAAGATCATGATAGAAGAATTTAAAAATGTTACTGTTGTAAAGAAGGCGAATTTTTACTTTGATGGTAAAGTTACAAGTCGAACTATCCTCTTCGCTAATGGTGAAAAGAAGACACTTGGGGTGATGCTTCCAGGGGAATACGAATTTGGAACCGATGTTGCTGAGAATATGGATATTCTTCAAGGAAGTCTCGAAGTTCAATTGCCAGGCTCCTCAGAATGGAAGAAGATTCATGCAGGAGATAACTTTGATGTACCTGCTCAGTCAAAGTTTAAAATGAAAGTCTTAAGTCTCTCAGACTATTGCTGTACTTATCTAACATAACATTGGAATTGGAAAGCATTTTCAGTGAAAGTGTTGGACTTTGTATTTTTTGGATAATAAGGATCATGACTCATGGATGAACTGACAAAGATAAATCTAGAAACCCACCCCATGGATAGATTAAAATCAATCATGGCGACTCTTAGGGGAAGCAATGGATGTCCTTGGGATCTTGAACAAAATCATAGAAGTTTAATTCCATGTCTACTAGAAGAATCTTATGAAGTAGTTGATGCAATTGAATTAGATGACAAGACTGGACTCAAAGAAGAGTTAGGTGACTTGCTCTTCCAATCTGTCTTTCATGCTCGACTTGCAGAAGAGGATGGGCATTTTGCACTAGAAGATGTGATCAATGGAATATCTGATAAATTAATTCGAAGGCACCCTCATGTCTTTGGACAAAAGTCTGGAGTTAACTCATCTGATCAAGTTGTGACTCAATGGGAAGAGATTAAAAAGCAAGAAAAACTTTCCAAATCCAATGGACAAGACAGCAATGCTTCCGTCTTAGATTCTATTCCCAAATCCTTTCCAGCTATCCTTCAATCGGAGAAAATACAATCCAAGGTCGCAAAACTTGGATTTGATTGGGAAGAGTGGCAAGAGCCCATTGATAAACTCTGGGAAGAAGTGTCTGAGCTCAAAGAGGAACTGGATGAGTTAAAAAAATGGAAGGATGCTCGCTATAACCAAACACAGATAAAAGAGGCTGGTAAAAAAATCAAAGAACTCATCCCGGATCAAATAAAATCAAAAATTGAAAACGAGATGGGCGATGTTTTATTCTCTATTGTAAATGTTGCAAGGCATCTTGGCATAGAGGCTGAGAGCGCTCTTCGTAGAACGAATCATAAGTTTTCTTCTCGATTCCGTTATATCGAAAAAAAGAGTATAGAGCTAGGTAAGTCACTGAAGCAAATGAATTTATCTGAAATGGATCAATTATGGAATCAAGCAAAACAATTAGAATCCAAACAAGTATAGATGATTTAGAGGATATCCAAATGATATCTTCTATGATTTGGGAGGGCATTGAATCTCGATTTCAAATCCATAAGCTAGAGAGCTCTATTCCCAATTTAGAGAACAAAGTGTTCGGTGAAGAATTAAGATGGACGAATCCTGTTTATGAATCCAAAGAATGGCCTAAGAAAATTCAATTTACAATCGAAAAAGATTCTCTTGTCGGTCTAAATAATCAAAGTCAGACTTTCCAAATTATTGCTTCTAATATGGGATCTATCACTCTTCGCCCTTTGGATGCAAAGAAATATCCAATTTTTTATATGAGTTTATGTAAATATTCTGATGAAACTTACCAATGGGAAAATGAAGAAAAAGAAAGGCTAGAACCTAATTTGTGGGAGAATTATTTCCTTATGGCGATTCGAAACTATTTCAATAATATACATTAAATTTTGCTTTATTCTTTTAATTTATCAATAAAATATTATGATTCTTTGGAACATTATAAAATCTATTTTGGATATTTGAGATGAAGCCTTTATCAAAAGATATACCGAAAGGAAGCATACGGGAACTTATACCCATTGCTCTCCCAATTTTCGTTTCCCAAGCTATTGATGTTTTAATGGTTTTTAGTGACCGATTCTTTTTGTCTAGACTTAGCATAGAAGATCTTGCCGCGACATTGAGTGGAGGCATTCTACAGTATGTATTCTCGACCTTAGTTCTAGGTACTATGGGACAAATCACTGCATTATCTAGCCAATATATTGGTGCTAAACAAAAAGGCAAAGCTATTCAAACAGTTTACCAAGGCTTGATACTTTCATTTGTTTTTGCACCAATTTTAATATTAATTAGTCGAACTATAGCTTATCCTTTATTTGAGTTTTTTGGTCATGAAAAATCTCTATTAGGAAAAGAATTGGAATATTATTCGATTCTAAGTTTTACTATTTTCACAATGTCACTACGAACGACATTTGCTTCATTCTTCATAGGAATTGGTAAAACGATTATAGTGACTCTTGCATCATTTTCAGCTGTTCTTATCAACTTGCCACTAACATATGCTTTAGTATTTGGTAAGTTTGGTTTTCCAGCTCTTGGTATAAAAGGTGCTGCATTAGGGACATTAATTGCGAGTATGCTACCAATCATTATTCTATCGATCTACTTCTACTCAAAAAAGATCCATGGAATCTACAATACTAGAATTAAACTTACGTTAAATGTTAATTTAATGAAGAAGTTAGTAAGATATGGTCTGCCTTCTGGCATAGAGATGATGGTGAATGTTTCTGGTTTTATGTTTTTTACTATGGTTATGTATTCTTATTCCGCAGATGTGGCAGCCGCTACAACGATAGTTTTGAATTGGGATATGGTTAGTTTTATTCCACTACTTGGAATTGGGCAGGCTGTAGGAGGACAAGTTGGAAAATACTTAGGTGAAGGGAATAAGGAGATAGCACTTAAATCTGCATATTCAGCACTGATACTTGGGGTCGCATATTCAATACTAGTTACAATATTGTATATTAGCTTTACTCATTCCTTTGTTTCCTTATTTGCACCTGATTTTAAACTCGAATCCTTTCAAAATGTTTTAAATTTTGCTACTGTTATGCTTAGGATATCTTGTTTGTATTTATTCTTTGATTGCATTTATACAATTTTAGGAGGAATCCTTAGAGGAGCAGGAGATACAATCTGGGTTATGATAGTATCGAATTTAGCTATGTGGATATGTGCAAGCATAGTGTATTATTCTAAAAATCATTTAGAACTGAGTCCTATTGGATCCTGGTGGATGCTTACTGGTATGGTAATGAGTCTGGGCATTTTGTATGCATTTAGATTCTTTCAGAAAGCATGGCTAAATCGTTTGATGATAGATATAGAGTCCTCTATACTCCCAGAATTAGAATAAAAATTCGGTAGGAAATAATTTTATAAGTATCAATTAAATAATGACAAATTTTTATGTTTAGAAGATTAATATATAATTATAGATCTTAGTAAATTCGCTAAGATTTTTTGTAAAAGAGAAATAACACATGAAGCACTTTTATAATGTTTTGTTTGTTTTAGTTTTACTCGCTCAGAATTATTGTGTAGAAGCTCCCAAGAATAACATCTGTGACACAAGCACCCTTGGATTTCAAGATACATTAATATTAAAATATATTCTATCTGACTATACCCCTCATTGTGGGTATTCATTTTTTGGAGGTAGGACTCTTTTCTTCGATCCAAACCCTGGCTACTACAACCAGCCCCAGGAATTTTTTATACTATCGAGAATCGCAGATACTAAAGTATACTACACCATTGATGAAAGTTATCCGAATCAGCAGTCATCCTTACGAGCAATGGCGCCTCTCTCTATTTGGTCTCATGCTGGATTGAAGATTAAAGCCTTAGGATTTAAATCTGGTTTACAAAATAGCGTACTACTGGAAGGAATTTATTCCTACCAAACCCTCCAAACAGGACAAACCATATCGTATACTGCCAATGACGATGGAGCTACACAATTAGGAATTAAATTTGATTCCTTTGTACCAACAGCTTCTTCCTCTTATCCGAATGATTTTATTTCTAAGGATAAATCTACTGGTTTAGTATGGAAATCTTGTTCCGAAGGTCAATCTGGTCCTACTTGTGCTGGTGCGGTTTCAAATTTAAATTTTGCTGATTCTACAGCTGCTTGTAATGCATTGAATAATGCTAATTCAGGGGAAGGTTACTCAGGTTTAAAGACTTGGAGACTACCAACAATGCGAGAATTGCATTCCATCAATGATGCGAGCAAGGCTTCTTTAAGTCTAAACACTGTCGCATTTCCAAATTCAGCTAACTTTGCTTATTGGTCTTCCACCCCTTATCCAACTAACAATACTTTTGCTTGGTATGTAGATTTTTCTAATGGAAATTCATATGCTAATACTGCAACTAGTCTTTATCATGCGCGTTGCGTAGCTTCTAAAATTTCCCAATCTGCAAATAATTTTCAAGATAATAGAGATGGAACTGTACTCGATAATTCCACTAGACTTATCTGGGAGAGATGTACCAAAGGAATGACATATAACAATGGTTGCAGTGGAACTTCCTTACCAGATAATTGGAACATAGCTTTGAATTACTGCAACAATCTAACACTTGCTGGAAAGAAATGGAGATTGCCAAATCGCACGGAACTTTTCACTCTGATGGATTTTTCCAAAACAGGAAGCGGTCCTACAATATATGATGCATTTATCCCTGGAACAGATGCTTCTTTTTATTGGACATCCACTTCTTATGTGCCAAATCTTCCAGCAAATAACGCATGGTATGTGAATTTTGGAACGGTATCAAATTCCTTATACGATTTTAATTCAAAGGGTGGTTCTGCTAATCGTGTTAGATGTGTTGCAAATGAATAATATCTTAGAATATTATAGTGCTATGGATCTAGAGCCATCTGCGTTTCCAGAAATACAATAAGAAGCTAACAGGGAGTATGCCCACTAAGGAAATAGTTAAAAAAAGCAACCAATGCTCGTTAAATGGGATCATTGTAAAATTCATTCCAAAAAATCCAGTTACAAAAGTCAAAGGCAGAAATATGAATGAGACTAATGTCAACTTTTTAACAGTTTCATTTGTCTTTTGTGATACTAAAGAAAAATATGCATCTAATAGGTTCCCAAGTAAATCTCTTTCTAGTTCTATTGATTCATGAATTCTTGTTAAATGATCAAACACGTCTCTAAAATACAAGCGAATTTTTTCTGAAACGAACTTAGAATCAAACCTAGCCAAACTTTGAAATACATCCCTTTGAGGAGAAAGCGTTCTTTTCATTTTAAGCAATGATCTTTTGATCAAGATAGTGCTTTCAATAAGATTTTTTTCTTGTTCTTTCCAAAGAGAAGATTCTAGTTTTGCGATTTCTTTTGAAATTCCATCTAGGACAGGAAAGCTTGAATCTACGATCTGATCACAAACTAAATGTAAGAGAGAGTCTATGCCTGTTTTTAGCATGCAAAATTCTGTCATGCTGTTTTTCTCAAGAAGATTCTCAATAGCTTGTTCAGGATGTTGGTGAATCGAAATTAAGAAGTTCTCATTGAAGAAAAAATGAATCTCTCGAATTTTGATGGAGTTGGGTTTTATAAAGTGAATTGTATGAAGAACAATAAAAATATAATCTCCATAATCTTCTATTTTCGGTCTTTGGTTTAAATTCTTTGTATCCTCTAAGGCAAGTGGATGAAGTGCAAAATGTTCAGCTAAGAAATTAATTTCTTCAAGTGAAATTGTTTCTATGTCTATCCAAATTTTATTGTTATTGAATGGAATATCTTGCAAGCTAGCATTTGCATTGAATTGTGGCTTATTTGATTTTGAGTTGTATTCTAGGATTCGAATCATAGCAGTCTTTTAATTCATTGTTCTTTCACTCTTCAGAATAAGCATTCCATTTTTTATAAAAAAGATCAAAATCCTTACTTGAAGTTTGTTCTTTTATATTATCTTCATTCAAATCCATTAAGAATAATTGATTTCTTCTTTTGTCTAAAATGTATTTCGTATCTCCTTCTATTAAACCTATAAAATTATTTGAATTCCAGGTTTTTAAGGGCATCTTGAGTAAATATTGATCACTAAAAATATCAATATTTAATTTAGATTTTGCTACATTGGGTGATATTAAATTCTTGATACTAGTTCCAATATCCTTTAGACCAGCGGATTTTATGGACAACTTGTTCTTGAAACTACTGTGAATAAAGATGCATGGAATTTTGGTTTCTTGATTGTAGATTGAATAATTATGATTATGGAAATTTCTTTCACCAAAGGATTCTCCATGATCTGATAAGATAAGAAATAAGGGTTCTTTCTTTCTTCTTTGTAAGAAACGATTCATTAAATCCACCAGAATAGTTTCAGTTCTTTTAATGCTACTCTTGTATCTTTCCAGTTTATATAATTTACCTTTTCTATGATCTGGATTCGTAGAAGGAATAAAATAGGGACTATGTGTATTAGAAAAGCCTATTAAGGTAAAAATTGGATCTTGGGTATTTAGTAAATATTCATCCACATAGTCGATTAAAATAGTATCATCAATCCCCCAAGCAAATGTTTGATAAGTTAAACTTTTATTCTTTGACCAGGCTTCCAATGCTCTGCTATCAATTGTTTTGTTAAATAAATTATTAGCAATATCATCTATATTTTCAAAGGCAAAACTTTGAGTAAAAATAAAATTAGTTTGGTAGCCTAAGGTTTGAAAGAATTTCGGTAAGGAATTCTTTATCAATTGAGGGTTTAATTTAGGTCTTGTGGCATTTAGTTGAATGGATCCAGTTAGTAATGTAAAGATACTTTTACTACTATGTGGAATTGGTATAAAACAGTTCTCTACTTTTTGAATATTCCTTTTATCTATCTTTGAATCTTCCGGTGGAAAATTTAAGAATGAGTCAGAAACTCCTTCCAAAAGAAAAATAATAACATCAGGCTTATCAAAATGATAGGGAATGCTATTTACCTTAGTAATTTTGTCTCTACTTAGATTTTCATTGTTTATTATTTTCTTATGATTTAGTGTTGAATCGAATTGCATGGAAAGATAGAAAGCAATTAGAAAAGGAAGGAGCCATAAATACCTCTTTACATTATTAACCCTTGCATCTAAGAAAGAAAGTACAAAAGACATGAAGAGGCAAATTGTATGCAACCAAATTCCAGGATACACATCATAAAAGAATTCTTTGCTGTCTGAATATAAATTTGAAAAATGTTCAATGTAATATATAAAAAGGTCTGCATCAATTGAAGTTTGGAAATAAATTTCCCAATAGGATGTGAGACAGATCAAACAAAGAAGTATGATTATTAGAATATATGCAAATATACCTTTGAAATTAAAGTTTTCATTTGCGAGAAGACGAAACGAAATAGTGGTATAAAGAAAAATAAAAGTTATGAGGTATAATCCTAGAGAAACAGAATTCAGTTGAATCTGCCATCGGCTCCAAAAAGGGATGGGGAAGAAGGCAACTACATACAAGAAAATGACTATTAACTTATCATTTTCTCTATCTTTTATTTTATTTTGGAAATATTTTATAATTGAGATTAAGGAAAATTTCATTCTTAAATTTAATTAGTCTTTAAATTGAACGGTAAATTCTACTTTTTGTAATACGGTATCTTTATTTTTAATTTCAATCTTATGTCTGCCTTTGCTCAGATTAATTCCTAATTTATTGTTTTGTTGAATATTTATTTTTGTTGATTCATCTAAGAGAATTTGGTATCTTTCTGATTCAGATAGATTTCGAAATTGAAAGGGAATCTTTTGAGAATCTAAGGGAAGTTTGTTGGACAAATAAAAGATTTGTCCATTTGAAGGTGAAAGAATTTCTAAGGACTTAGTAATTTTCTGGTCACTGTGTAAATCACATACTTTAGAAGGATGGAAAGACTTCCTCATTTTTATAGAGATCATTGGACAAGTTTCCCTTGCTCTCATTCCCGTTTTTCTACAAACAGAAATTGAATCAGTATGGTGATACTTGCTCTGCACAACAGGACTTGTCGAAACTAAATGGCGCATAAGACTTTGGAAGATTCTACCTGCTCCCCAATTGCCAGTTACATTTTCCATAGAACCACCTGAGAAGTTTCCTACCCAAGTTCCAACAATATAACGGTCGCTAAATCCTATAGTCCAGGAATTTCTAAAGTCCTTGGATGTTCCTGTTTTAAGTCCTATAGGATAAGGAAAATTTAAAAATCCACGATCCGAAAAAGCCTTCTTTCTAAGATCAGAGTCTCTTAGAATTCCTGAAATTTCTTCTGCCGTTTCGCTTGAGATTACACGTTTTACTTTATTAACTGTTAGTTTATGATCACCTTGGCTACCAATTTCAATTATAGGCAAATTGCCATCTAAGACAAATGCAGAATAGGCATAGGTTACATTAAACAAGGAGGCTCCCCCAGTTCCCATTGCCAATCCATGCCCATAGTAATCGGTAGATCGATTGAGATGATGGAATCCTAATTTTTCTAAAAATTTTCGAAATTCTAAAGTTCCTAATGTATCAATGGTTCTATAAGCAGGAATGTTTCTAGAGTTAGCTAAAGCTTCCGCCATGGTAACATCTCCCCAGAATTTTAGATCGGCATTCTTGGGAATAAAAATTTCAGAGGCGTTTTCAGAATGTATTCTAAATTCCTTATCTTCTAATATTGAATTGGGCTTTAATAATCCTGAATCAATGGCTTGGGCATAAAGGAAAGGTTTTAAGATAGAACCAGCATCCCTATAAGCAATTGAGCCATTAACTTGCCCTGCATCATAATCAAAGAAATTCCTAGAACCAATCATGCTAACTAACCTAATCTTGGTTTTATCTTTAGGATCAATTTCAAAGACAACAACTGAGGCATTGGACGCTTTGTATCTTTCTAATACTCGTAACTCAGACAAAACTATTTCGTAAATTGTTCTATTAAGTTCTGATGAAATTGTTGAGATTATATTTCCTTTGAAATTAGGAAACTGGTGTTTCATCCATTCTGTAAAATGATAATTCTCTGCTCCTATTTCTTCGTTTCGAAGAGAGCCGGGATTTTTGAAAAGCAATCTGGATTCTAAGTATCCTAAATTTACTTCTTCTTCATTGCCTAGGCTTTGAGAGAGTTCTTGAACTCTTCTATGAAAACTTTCTTCACTAGGATAATTATTTCTCATTAAGACAACTAGTCCAATTGATTCTTCCTTGGATAAGTATTTAATATTCTTTCCGAAATATCTTTTGGCAGCTATAGAGAATCCCTCTGAGTTATTTCTGATTGAAACAGAATTTAAGTATGCTTCTAGAATTGATTTCTTCGTATAACGAAGAGTTATTGCTAATGCAAAGGAAATTTCTTTGCATTTTCGTATAAGTTTATGATCTTCTTTCCAAGAGGGATTTAGAATTCTACTTAATTGTTGAGGTATTGTTGAACCGCCACCTATCACTCTACCTGTGGCTATAAAATGTTTAAGAATGCGCACTAAGGACAGAGGATCTATTCCTGGATGGTAGTAGTATCTTTTATCTTCAGAAGCTATTACAGCATTTATCAGATATTCAGGAAAATTCTCGATTTGATTCCATTCTCTCAATTTTCCTAAATCTGAAGACTGGTGAAAGAGTAGATTCTCTTCTTGAGAATAGTAGAGTGTAGATATATTTTCTTTTAATGAATCTTCAGTAAGAAAAACTCTTAAAGAAAATATGAATAAACTTATTGATACAATGATAAGAGCAAAAAATGAAATCCATTTCTTGCTCTTAAGAACTTGAATACCTAACATTATTCTACTTGTAGATAATTTGTTGAAGTATTTCCATAAATTGTTGAATCGTACATCATGATTGCTTTTGCTGCTGGCATTACAGACTTTCCTTTTGATAAAGGTCTAAGCAAATAAGTAAATTCATAATCTCCGGAATCTAAATAATCTTTAGAGAATAAAACCTTATCATCTCTATACTCAATGTACGCTGGAGAATTTGTCCACCAATCACCATCGTTCGATTCTTCACCATCTAAGGACGAATATTCGGAACTTTCTGTTTTAAATTTGGTATTCACTACTTCTGCATTGCTAGGAATATAATCCTGTATCATAACAAAATTTCTAGGCACATCGGTTGAAATACTTAATTTAACTAAGTAGCTGGTTCCCCTCTTCAAGGTTCCGTTTGCTTCTTTGGTAATGAATTCTCCATCACTGTCTTTTCCATTGATGCTATAGATTTGCTTTTGGATTTTGATTCCATTGGAACTTGCTTTTTGTTCATCTTTGAAAGGAATATATTTCAGGGCTGAATTAAAATACAATCTACCTTTGTTAGATGTTCTTTGAAATATAAGATCCTTAGAGGGAAATTTCCAGTCAGATGCAAGAGAACCAAGAGATGCATACTTAGAAAGAATAGAATTATCATCACTTCCTATAGAAAGATCCATTAATGTTTTTGAGCCTATTTTTATGCTAGCCTCTGTATCAGTATCTGTAGCTTCGAATTTATCTCTGTATTCTCGCAAAGCAAAAGCTAGAGTTGCCGAACTTTGTGTATCTAACCACAGATTGCCTGCCTTAGAGGAGAGTATGAAACGAATTAATACTGGAAGAGACTTATGATCGGGCTCGATTCTTATCATAGTAGTAAGTAAGGCAGCATAGGCGGAACCCTTGCTATAATAGGATAACCAAAATTGAAAAGACGTAATCCATGTTAACTCAACAGAATCTTTATTAAATTTAAATTGAGATATATAAGATTGGTAGAGTTTCTTCAATTGGGGATCTTGGTTAATAGATGTCAAGCCTCTTGCATCATAAATCGCAGATAGAAAGATCCCTTGTGATTTAGGATTCAATTTAGAAAAATTATCCATAAGAGTTCTATCTAAACCTAAAGTATCTAAACCATCTCTTGCAAGAATAGAGTAAACTAGACTTAGGGTTTGGTAAGAATCCTCTTCTTTTTCCTTGGGGGTTTTTACCAAGGAAATTAAATATTTAAGACCTAATTTATAAGATGGCTCATTGAT
>PEQN01000069.1 GCA_002786225.1 Leptospira sp.
CAGACGTAAGGGTGAAATGACAGCTATGGATGCACATGCTTCTGGTATGACTCGAGTTGAATACAATATACCAACCAGAGGAATCATAGGTTTTAGAGGATTCTTTATCTCGGAGACTAGAGGTGAAGGAGTAATGTCTAGCCGTTTCTCACAGTATGATCTCTACAAAGGCGATATTCCTGGAAGAAAAAATGGTGCCTTAATATCTATGGATGGTGGCGACACAACTGCTTATGCACTTTGGAAAGCACAAGAAAGAGGAGAACTTTTTGTTCCACCTCAGACTCCTGTTTATCCTGGTATGATTGTTGGAATTCATAGTAGAGAGAACGATTTAGAAGTCAACCCAGTTAGAGAGAAGAAATTGACTAACGTAAGGGCGTCTGGTTCTGATGAAGCGATTCGTTTGGTTCCTCATAAGAAATTAACCTTGGAACAATCAATTGAATTCTTGGATGATGATGAATTACTAGAAGTGACTCCTGCAAGTCTAAGACTTAGAAAGAAAATCTTAGATCCTTCCCAGAGAAAGAGAAGCGGTAAATAATAAAAACTCTATTCTCCATAACTTTCTTGTTATGGAGAATAGCTTATCTTACTTTTTAAAAACCAAAGCTTTTTAAGGCATCCTTTGCAGCTCCAGGAATCTTTTTATCGATTGCATCAGAGATTGCTTTCTTTGCTCCTCCCGAAATTAAATCAGTTAGGGAAGGAAGACTAATTTTTAATCCAACATTAGGTGATTTTATATTTCCGCTGGATTGAAAAGGCAAAGCAACACGATCACCTTCCAGTAAATCACCAAAGATTTTCTTTTTCATTTCGGATGTGTCTGCACCCTTGGAACCTGCTTGAAGTGCTTTATCAATTTGCGAAATAGCTCTGTCAGATTCTTCTTTTGTCGAAATGATTTTACCATTCATTAGGTGAGTAGAATTTGTGATCTGAATCCATGTCCCTTCTACTATAGTAAGATCATAATTAGATGTAGGAAAAACAGGCGAATCTTTGAAACTTACTCTCCCATTAGAGTATCCAATCTTAGTTGTTACATCTTTTTTCAGAGAAGATTTCTGGGATAATTTATCCATTTTAAGATTTAAGTTCTTAAGAGCAGGAAGTTCACCCGCTAAAGAATCGAATACAGCAAATCCACTTATGTAACTATCTTCTTTTATTGTAACAGTATGTACAATTGCTGTATTTATAAGTCCAGTTTTTGTATCAAAAGGTACAATTGTTCCAGAGGTATCTAATAAAAATTTTGAAGACTCCTTACCATTTGCTCCTATGACTCCTAAATCAGTATTCAGAATCAGTTTTAAAGAATTGTGATTTTCTAAATCATCAGGCACTATATCTAAATCTTTTAATATTAGATTCAAAGCATTAAGTTGGATGATTTGCTTTGTTTTTTTCATTACAACTTTAACAGAACCATCTTTTATTCCAAGCTCACCCATACTGATAGAAATAGGAATCGACTTAATGGAAAATGGCTCTTTTGATTCTGAATCAGCATCTCTCTTTGCTTGTTCTTCTTCTTTTCTTCTCTCTTCAAGTGCTTCTGGGGTCAAACTGGGATTTGGCTCTCCATTCACAGTCACAGGAGGTTTAAAAAGGGAAGAAAGATTATTAGAACCATCCTCATTTAAAACCAAGGTTAAATCAGGTGAATTGATAATTAATTTATCTAGACGAAATTCTTTTTTTAGAAGAGCACTTAATGTTAAGCCTAGGTCTATAGAATCCAACTGAATCACTGGACTCTTCATAGCCTGCCTTTCCTCTAACAATGTTCCTTTGTCAGCAACACTGTCTCTGTAGCCAAGCTCGATTCCTTTTACTTCAATTGCCGATAAAGCTGAAAATAAGTTAATGTTAACTTCTTTTACATTAACTCGCGCATTTAGACTTGATTCTAAACTTTTTACCACAAATTGCGGTGTAATAAATGAACTAAGCGAGGATAAACCTATGATAATGATCAATAATAGACCTATTACCGCAGCTCCTATATAGATTCCGATTTTCTTCATTTCTTTTTTACTCCAATTCAAAAATATCCTAATATAGCATCAGAATTTAAGAAAGAGTCAATTGATTTTCTATTTGCTTATTTTAAAAATTGAACAGAGGAGATTATGGAAGCTAAAATTTTATAAGTTTTATCATCTATATCAATATCGGAATTAAAAGTTGCAATGAGAAGTTTGTTTTGGTTGGAGATTGCATAAACACACCAATGCCTATCTTCTTTTTTAAATTCACAGGATAGAATATTCGTACCCTCGGAATTAGTGAAGGTAGCTACTAATTCTTCATTGAATTCAATTTCGTGAACAGAGATATAATTCTTAAGCTCTGTCATAGAATCCACATTTCCAACTTTATTAGCAAATGAATAAATTTGTAAAACCCCACCCATTTCTGGATGAAAAAATGCAGGGATATCTTCTACAACTAAGGTCTCCCAATCTTCAGGGTAAATAAAATGGAATCTTTTCTCCGGGGAAGTAAATCTTTTACCTTTCATTTATACTTGTCATCCAAGAAACATTTAGTTTCCTTAGGATAAGGTCTGATTCCTTCTTTATCTGTAAAATGATTAAATATTTCTTTTTTAGCCTCATCTCAGTTTGTTTTCTCTTTATTGCTTTGCCATCTCTTAGCGCACAAGTTCCAGTCCGACCCAATTATAATAATCCGATTAGCATGGGACTGGGATCTTATGGAGTTGGATGGAAGGATCCTATCAGTTCCTTGTACAACAATCCTGGATTTCTTAATTTGGATTCCCTCTCAATAGCTGATTTAGGTGTCCAAGGTGGAAAAATGGGAGACCAAGAATCAGCCCTTCAGCTAGGCGGACTTGGAGGAAACTATACATATTCAAAGGAATTAGCATTTTGGGGAATCTATAACCAAAGGACCTCAAATCATTTTCCTGGGAACCAAAAGTCCTATCTCAACCAAGGAAACCTTGGACTATCTTACCAGTTCTTCGAACATTTTTCTATATCAGCAGGCCTAGGGCTTGGTGGTCTGCAAAGAGCTCAGAGTTTTAGTCCTTGGTCTCTCAGTGGTTTTGCTAGTATTGCATTTTCAAAAGGAAATTGGTCTATAGGCTCCTCTTTACAATATTTAGGTAAATATAGGAGAGAAGATTACCAAGAAGTCGAAAAATTAGAAGAAACTCTGCCTGAGATTGCTAGCGCAGGTATAAGTTATCATTTTGATTCAGATTGGTCCATTTATTCGGAGCTTAGAAAAGCTTTCTGGGAAAATGCACAAGTAATCACAAGCAATGAGGATGTAACACCTGATTATGAAAGAGGAATAGGTGCAGAGTGGTCTGGATCTTATGCCATCCAAAAGAAAAACTTTGTTTGGGAAAACTTTGACCTAAGACTTGGCAATGAATGGGGGGGAATTTACAGCCAAGATGGTCGATTAAAAAGATCCCTTGGTCTGAGTCTAGGCACAAGCTACCATTGGATCCTATCCAATGAGGCGGAAGGATCTTATTTAGGTTCCGAAAAAGTATCCTTCCATTTTGGTCTATTGGATTATGCCCTCACAGCTAGAGCAAATTCCAGAGAAAAGGAAACTTTAGCTTCCTTTTCAGTATCTTACCAATGGAAAAATGAACCAGCTTTCTAGATTCATTCCAAAAATACGACATAAGCCTAGACCATTTGCACTTATTGCAATCAATTAGCCTATTATTTATACTAGGGTTTCTAATTTTGTTCAAATTATAAACATAGTTTTCCTTAGCAATTACCAAGATTGTGCAATTTGAGAGCAATTCAATGCTTGGTACGATAATTGCAGACATTGTAATAGGAATCTCTATGATAGACTTTGAAATTTCAAAACGAAAGGTAGTTTCTTTCCGAGGCCAGAATAAGGTAGTAGGTGGATTAACAGACAAAGATAAAATTGCTGTTCTACTCTATATTTCAAAAGAATTTGCAAATGTAGATAAAGAAGAAGATCTTTTTGAAAAGGTGGTTTCACTTTGTAAAGAAATTTTTGAAGCTGATAATTCTACACTAAGATTGTATGATGGTGAATTTTTAGTACCAGTTAAATTTATAAAAGACACTAAGCCACCACGGAGAAATCTCAAATCCAATGAGGGTTACTCTGGATCAACTTTTAATAATAAAAAACCAATGATCATTTATGATTTGCAAGCCTCGCCTGAGTATACAGACGAAGGCGAGCTTACTAGATGCGTTATGTGCATTCCCTTAATTCAAAAAGACGAAGTTTTAGGAACTTTAGCAGTTGAAAGTGACACTGAAAATTTCTTTATAAATGACGATTTAGAAATTTTGGAAGCATTAGGTGCTCAATTAACTTTAGCATTATCCGGAGTTAGATTAATAGAAGGACTTATGACTGCACGCGCAAGAGAAGCTGCAGTTTTAAATCAATTAGAATGGGATATGAGGATGGGTAGAAATGTTCAATCCCAAATACTCCCACAAGATCTTTCACCTTGGAATGGTTTATATTTTGGATCATATTATGAACCCATGGTCCAGGTAAGTGGGGATCTTTATGATGTAGTGCGCCAAGGTAACTCTTTAACTGCGATCAACATAGATGTATCTGGGCATGGAATACCAGCAGCACTTGTAACCATGGCCATCCACCACCATTTTCGTAGATGTGTTCAATCAGGTCTAGGTCTTTCAGAGATTATGGAAGAATTAGGTGAGTCTTTAAGAGACCAACTTCCAGAATCAACTTACTTCACAGCTTTTATTGTTAGAATTTACTCTGACTATACTTATGCTTATATCAATGCTGGTCACCAGAAGATGCTGCATATCAATGAGGCGACTGGAATTGTAGATGAATTAGATACGAAAGGAGTTCCATTAGGAATACTTCAAGTTCGAAAAAATGATTATGAAGAAAAACAAGGTAAATTAAGCCCTGGTGATATTCTTGTTCTTTTAACTGATGGATTCGCAGAACAAAAGAACAGCGCTAGAGAAGAGGTAGGAACTGATCAGGTCATCGAATGGCTTAAATCAGAAAAATCTCTTTTAGAAAAAGGTGATAAAAAAGTTTTTATTAAAGATCTCTCAGAACGTTTTGTACAAAAATTTAAAGATCATAAAGGGGAAGTCCCTAATGGTGATGATCTTTCTATGCTTATGATTCAGTGCAGTAAATCAATCATTGATGCCTTGCCTTATATCAAACAAGCAAAAATAGCAAATACCCAAAAGAAAGAAGAAGATGCTTATGCACTTGCACTTAAGGCATATGGTATAGATCCTTCGCTTAAAGATAATTTACTTTTTCTAGGTAAAATACATTATAGAGATGAAAAATTTGAAGAGTCAATTAAATTCTTTAAAGAATATATAGAGACAACGGGTGAGAACACTGCCATCGCTCACTTTCTTCTAGGAAGGGCATATTATATGGCAAATAAAATAAATGAAGCAAAACGCTCTTTAAAAAAGTCCTTATCTTGCGATCATTCATTTGCCAAGGCTAGCTTACTCTTAGCAAGATGCTATCTTAAAGAGAATGCTAAACCTAAAGCTATTAAGATACTTCAACAAGGTGTAAAAAGCACGCCTAACAATGAATCTTTAAAAATTTCTCTCTTAAAGTTAGAAGAGAATAACAAAAAGGCTGCTGTATGAAAAGGATTCAATTTAAAACAATAAGTACAAAAAGGAAAATAAAGGAGATAATAGTAGAATGTTAAGATTCGTAATCCCGTTCGCTGTTCTATTAGCTGTGGCTGGGTTGAACGCTCAAGACGCACCCGCCGGTGCTGCTGAGGCTGAAGCACCCGTCACTTTGGAGAGTTTAAAAGCAGATGTAGATACACTAAGAAGTGAAACAGACTGGCTTTGGACTTGTATTGCAGCATTTTTAGTCTTTTTCATGCAGGCTGGATTTGCTTATGTAGAAGCAGGTTTTACTCGCTCTAAAAACGTGGTAAACATTTTAATGAAAAACCTTGCTGACCTTTCCTTAGGTTCAATAGCTTTCTGGCTTATTGGTTTTTCTATTATGTTTGGTCCACCTATTTTCGAAGGTATAGGATTTGGTATGCCATCTCTTGCGGATTCTTTGATCGAAAGTGAAGGAAACTGGGGCAACTCTTTCTTAATTTTTCAGATGGTGTTCGCTGCAACTGCTGCTACTATCGTTTCCGGTGCAATGGCAGAAAGAACGAAGTTTGCTACTTATGTAATTTTTTCCATTATCATTACTGCTGTAATTTATCCAGTATATGGATCCTTCGCATGGGGTAGCCTTTGGGGCGGAGACAATTATGGAGGATTTTTAGAAGGAATGGGATTCCTAGATTTCGCAGGGTCAACTGTAGTTCACTCTGTAGGTGCTTGGGCAGGTCTCGCTGGTGCTATCGTTGTTGGTCCTAGAATCGGAAAATTCCAAGCAAACGGAAAAGTCACCCCTATCCTAGGCCACAATATGGCTATGGCTGCACTTGGTGTATTCATACTTTGGTTGGGATGGTTTGGTTTTAACCCTGGTTCAACTACCTCAGTTGGTGGAGGAGATTTCGCACTCATCGCAATCAATACACAAATGGCTGCTGCCACAGGTGCTGTTGCTGCCATGCTAGTAACTTGGATTAAATACAAAAAACCGGATATTGGATTGACCTTAAATGGTGCCCTCGCTGGTTTAGTTGCTATTACAGCACCCTGTGATGGAGTTTCGATTGGAGCTTCTGTTCTCATAGGAATGATTGCAGGTGTTTTGGTTGTTTTCAGCGTATTGATGTTTGATATGATAAAAGTCGACGATCCTGTTGGTGCAATTTCTGTTCATGGTGTCTGTGGTGCTTGGGGAACTTTAGCAGCTGGACTCTTCAACCTAGAATCAGGTCTCTTTTACGGTCATGGCTTTGATCAGTTGATCACTCAAATCATTGGTATCCTTGTGGCTTTTGTTTGGGCTTTTGGAACGTCTTACTTAATATTCTTTGTCCTTAAATTAACAATGGGGCTTAGAGTATCTGAAGAAGAGGAAATCCAAGGTCTAGATTTATTAGAACACGGAAACGAAGGCTATCCTAATTCAAAATAAGATACGCAACAGTTTCTAAATTAGAATGGGAGAGGGGCTCTAGAAATAGAGCCTTTCTTTTTGTTGACAACAATTTCTCATGAAATGATACTCTAAGAGTGAAATCGAGATCATTTATTTTTCTACTAAAAACATGTATTCTATTCGCAATACTTCTTATTTACAATTGTTTTGATTATGAAGAAACGATTATCTTTAAGAAAGGTTATTCTGGAACAGTAGAAATTACTTATTCAGTTCCATTAAAAGAAGATAAGAAATCTTCTATGATTCGATTCCTCCCAACCCAAGAATCAGCCATTCAAGAAAAAATAAACCAAGGCATGGGAAAGACCAAAATCAAACTTCGAGACTACCAGTTTAGAATATTAGAAAAAGGAGAATTCGATGAACCTTTTTTTGATAACAAAGGAAAAGTAAGCTACAAGATAGACTTTCAAGAGATTTCAGAATTAGAAAGAATGCTACCTGGTAATATGATTACTAAATTCAAAGGTAAATCCTTAGTTATTAAAAGGGAGTTTCCATCTTTTTCAAGTGAATTTCTAGAAGGCACAAGTGTTGGTGAAAAGAAAATTATCAATGAAACAGGTAAGCTACTCAAAGAAGGAAAGATGAATTTTCGGATACTGTTTCCTTCGAATACAGAATGCTATTCGAATAAGGGAACAATTAATTTAGGAAGTTTAAATTATGTTTACCCTTTATCTGATTCCTTAGAAGCACAAGGTAATTCAAAATTATGGGAAATAAAATTAAGAATATTCTAATTTTACAATATTCCCATCTTCTTTAATTCTATTTCATATTGTAAAAATCCTTGGAAACTTTTTGCTTCTGGCTTATAATATAACTCTTTCATCAAATAATTATATGTAAATTTGGAAGGAAAACGTTTTTCTTGGTCAATAATATCTTGGATATTCTCCATACCAAATTCAAGGCTTTCTAAAAAAAATGAATCTTGGATCCATTTATCCTTGGGATATGCCCAAAGGGCAAAAATAAAATACAAGCCTGTTATTCGATTCCACCATTCAGCTAAATCGAAAACTTCATAGATGGAAGAATCGTATTCAGCGAGAAGCGCATTGTCACCAAAAAGTAAGTGTGAACCTTGGCTTTGTTTTAATTGATCTTTAATTATAGAAGGAGCCTCTGGAATGAGATTGATCCTACGTTTAAATTGCTTCCATAAAAGAAGATCAAGTAATGCTACTGAAGTTCGTGAACCTGATTCGACTAAAACTTTCGATAAATCAACTTTATCCATTTTATGATGAAAAAATAATATCGAGCGAACAGAGGTTTTAGTGCAAACACCGCAGGAAAGGGAATAAGAAAGTTTATCTTGGTTTCTTAGGCACTCAACAGAGGAAATCAAGGCAGTATCAAGTTCACCTCTTAAAAGCATTTCACTCAAAACCTTAGGGCTTTCATAAACAGTCTCTATGAGAGGATTTTTTTCGAAACCCCAGGTCAATGGTCGTGCATTTAGGCTTTCAACAAGTCCAACCTTCATTTTTCCAGGCTTACTTGAGCGATTTAAAAATCGAGTTGTATTTTTACACCACTCAAGGAATCTTTTCATTGAACCCTTATGACTAATTTTAAATCTTCTATAGCAACCATACATGACGCCGAGTTCGCATATTTACGAGATATGATTTATAAAATGACAGGAATCGTCCTAGCTGATCATAAAAAAATAATGGTTCAATCCCGGTTGAATATTCGATTACGATCTCATGGAATGTCTACATTTGAAGAATATGTGAACAAGCTGAAGTCCGATCCTAAATTTCGTGAAACGGAATTATCAGAACTCATCAATCGAATCACAACAAATAAAACTGATTTCTTTCGTGAAGCACATCATTTTGATTTTCTTAAAGAAACCTACCTTCCTCAATTTGAAGAAGCATCTAAGGCAACAGGTAATAAAAAACTTTTAGTTTGGTGTTCGGCAAGTTCTACTGGTGAGGAACCGTATTCTATAGCAATTACACTTTTAGATTACTTCTTCTCGCGTCCAGGTTGGAATTTGAAAATTATAGCTTCTGATATAGATACGAATGTATTGCAAACTGCTAAGAATGGTATCTATAAAGCTGATAGATTAGAAACTGTATCGGATCAAATGAAGAATAAATACTTCACGAAATCGGAAAAAGATGGAAATATCTTTTTTGAAGCAAAACCAAATCTAAAGTCAATCATTGAATTCAAAAAAATAAATTTATTAGAATTTCCTTATCCAATTCATGAAAAACTTGATTTGATTTTTTGCAGAAATGTTGTTATTTATTTTGATAAACCTACACAAAAATTTATTTTTAATAATTTTGAAGAGATTTTGAAACCAAGTGGATTTTTAATTATTGGACACTCTGAAACAATGTTTGGCATCTCTGATAAATTTAAATTTTTAGGTCATACTGTTTATCAGAAAAAGTCTTAGACCAATTTCATGTACGAAGAAGAATTTCAAGCCGTTCATTTTCCTGTCATGTGGCAGGATGTTCTTCGAACAGTCCAAGAGAATATTCCTAAAAGCAAAGGTTTGCGATTTTTAGATGGAACAGGTGGAGAGGCAGGTCATGTTTTAAAATTTGCTGAAGCTTATCCAGATTCTGAAATTCTTTTTTTAGATAGAGATCCTACAATGATCCAAAGAGCTTGGTCAAGACTTGGGGATAGAAAAAATATCAAAAGTATAAACTGCAACTATTCAGAATTAGCTCAATCTGATTTAGAAGATTTGGGTTGGAGAGATGGTTTTGATGGAATTTTACTTGATTTGGGAATCTCCACCTATCACATTTTAGAGTCTGGTAGAGGATTTAGCTTCAAAGGTACTGAAAATTTTGATATGAGATTGGACACGAATCTAAATACAAAGCAAGTTACAGCAGCAGAAATTGTGAACACCTATCCTAGTAAGGAATTGGAACGAATCTTTTATGAGTATGGAGAAGAGCGTTGGACCAAAAAGATTGTAGAACGATTATTAGAGCGGAGACGGACGAATCCTATAGAAAGTAATAATGATTTTTCTAAATTAGTGGAAAGCACGATTCCACGAAAATTCTGGCCACCGAAAACCCACCCTGCAACTCGTGTTTATCAAGCTATTCGAATTGAAGTGAACCAAGAATTCCAACACCTGAAGAAAGCCTTGGTCGAATTACCAAAATTTTTGAAACCTGATGGTATATTTCAAATCATCAGCTTCCATTCCTTGGAAGATCGTATTGTGAAACACAGCCTTAGGGAATTAGTGATGAGTAACAAAGAGTTTTCATTTATTTACAAAAAGCCTCTATTGCCAAGTGAAGAAGAAATGAAATTAAATCCTGCATCTCGTTCAGCTAAGCTTCGGGCTATCCAGAGATCGGCCGATACTAGAAATAAGAGATATTGATTTTATGATATGGAATATGAATGATTTAAAGGAAACCTTCGTGATATTTATTTTTTCCCTTATTTGGGGTTCTATCTTTTTTCTAAATGTTTGGCAATCTACAGAATTTCATAAAATTGAAAGAGAGATTTCGAAAAATATTCTCAGGAAAGAAACCTTAATCAAGGAGAATGAAGAAATTAAAATCACCATACTAACTAAATCTTCTGCTTCTAGAATAGACCAACTCTTCCAAAATTCTATAGAAAATAAATCTCCTAATGAGCAAAGATCCATACACACTCTCAGTTTGCCTAAAATGAAGGAAAAGTATTAAGATGATCCTTGAAGTTATTTTAAAAGAATTTACGAATTTAAATTTAGTTAAAGGAAACCCCTCAACTTCAATAGAATACATTTGGTCCGATTCTAGGAAAATACAAAAGAACGATCTCTTTGTATTAAGTGATGAATTCACAGATGTACAATTTATGTCATCAGCAATTCAAAATGGTTCGAATACTTGTTTAATTTCCAAATCTTCTAATTTATTAAATATCGCAATAGAAAAATTTGATAATGTTTTAACTTGCAACTCTTCTGCAAATCAAATGCAAGGGAAGATAGCGTCATTATTATTAGATCACCCATCTTTGAAATTAGAAGTTATTGCTGTAACGGGAACAAATGGCAAAACTTCCTTAACGCATATACTATATCATTTTGCTAGAAGTTTAGGAATACCATCCGGCTTAATTGGAACTATTCATACTAAATTCAATGATACGATACTTGAAACTGGTTACACTACTCCTGATGCATCTTCATTACAATTGCTATTAAAGAAAATGCTAGAAGATGGAATTAAGTTTGTATTCATGGAAGCGAGTTCTCACGGCTTAAAATTAGGAAGAACAGATGGAATCCATTTACGAGCAGCTCTTTTCACAAATTTAACGAAAGATCATTTAGATTTTCATAAAACCATGGAAGATTATCTTCTGAGTAAATTTCGTATTTTTACCTTATTAGATGAATCAAATAAAGAAAATAAATTTGGAATTGTTAATTTGGATGCTGAGGGTGGAGAGCAAGTTAAGGCACTAATTGAAAAAAATTCAGTTCAATCAAATATTAAATATCTCGGAAAAAATTGCACCTACGATATTGCGAAACCTGAAATTAGTATCAATGGTTCCGAGTTCATTTTCAAAATTAAAAAATCAAAATCTACTTTTTATCGAAACTTAAGAATTCGATCTATCTTATTGGGCGGATTTAATATTGCTAATGTTGCCCTAGCTCTTAGTTGTTGGGTAGAATTGAATATTGAAACTGAAAAACTTACAACATTTACAGAATCTATCCCTCGCATACCAGGTAGATTTGACATCTATTATAATCCTGATAAAGATAGAATTGCAATTGTGGATTATGCTCACACTCCTGATGCACTTTTGAATATACTAATAAGCGCTAAAGAATTAAATCCAAGAAAATTAATATGTTTATTTGGCTGTGGTGGAGATAGAGATAAAACGAAGCGACCAGAAATGGCTGAAATTTCAGAAAGAATTGCGGACTTGGTAGTTCTTACATCTGATAATCCAAGAACTGAAGAACCAGAATCAATTCTCGATGATATAGAAAAAGGATTTAAAGATAAATCTAAAATCATCAGAGAGATTGATCGTAAAAAAGCAATTCAAGTAGCTATTAGCAAGCTTCAGGCTGGAGATATTCTTGTTGTTTGTGGTAAAGGACATGAAAATTACCAAATTATTGGAAAAGAAAAATTTCATTTTGATGATGGGGAAGAAATAGAAAAGGCTTGGTAAATGACTTATCTGGAAGAA
>PEQN01000070.1 GCA_002786225.1 Leptospira sp.
GTTGCTGGATTCGCCCCCAGCACCATCAAGTCGCTTACGCTCCTTTGTTGCAATGGTGCTGGGGCGCCCTCGTCGAAGGAGAGCCGGAGAAGGCGCCCCCAAACAAAGAAGAATCTTTTGCTAACAACACAGTGCGGAGTGACCGCTTTGTGTCGACTCTTTGCCGACCCAACTTAGCAACCTGGCGACACAAAGTGAGTCACGAAGCCTTTTATTTAATCTTCGACCATCTTTCTAAAGTTTTTTCATCGGGAAATGTATCTTTAAGATCTCGAATTTCGCCTGAGGAATTCAATAGATAAAATTTTGGTAAGATATCTAATTCTCTTTCGAAGCGATCATCGTATTGGAATTCAAGGAAAGATTCAGAGTTTCGAATTACTTCCAGTAAGGCAAAATCTTTCAATACTGGGAAGTCATTTGCATCAGGGCAGGGGTTTTCTTTGCTAGTTCCACCGCATGCCTTCTCGACAAATGCGAGTAAGATGGCTTGGTTCTTAAGCTCGGCTTGGAGATAAGCTTGCTTTTGCTCTTGGTGCCAAATATTTTCTTCCGCCTGTTTGCGGATAAAAAACCAATACGTAGCTAGGGAAATTGCCAAAATGAGAACGAGTGATATTGTAAGTAACAAATTTTTAGATATTTTATGATTCAGAGCCATCTTTCCTAAAAAATCGTCCATATTGCTCCAAACTACCAGTCAAATACTACATTGACTGCAAAAAAATCAGAGTTTTATGGAACATATTTTTTTATTTACTTGTTCTGTAAGGCGTCTGGTTTTTATGGTCAAATTTCTAATTTACTTTAAGGGAGGCTTTAGACGAAAAAAGAATGAAAGCATTGGGAAAACACGTGATTGCCGAATTCTACGACTGCGACCATGAGTCGATCAACAACCATGAGCTAGTGGAGACCATAATGCTTGAGGCTTGTGAGATCTCTGGAGCTACTGTGATAAAACCCTCTTTTCACAAATTCAATCCTCACGGTGTGAGTGGTTGTATCGTGATTAGTGAGTCTCATTTCACAATCCACACATGGCCCGAATATGGGTATGCAGCCGTTGACGTATTTACTTGTGGAGACTTAATTGATAACCAAGCCGCTCTCAATTATATGAGAGAGAAATTTGGAGCAAGAAATGTTTCCGTTGTCGAAATGAACCGTGGTGTTCTAAACCTAGGTGTGGGGGAAGATCTCCGTCACAAACCGATTGGTGCATAAATGACAGCTCAAGTGAATTTCGAGATAGAAGAGGAACCCCCCGGTGCGAGACGCAAGTCATCGTTAGCTGAAGGTCTATTCCAAACTATCACCCCTACCAACCACCACCAAACCATCCAGAAACTCTCTGTAACATTGTTACGAGACACCTTCGTGGGGACCGATAACACAGGTCTCTCTGGGTCTTTTGCGCACTCTTACGTGCGGGCAAAAACCAGCTTCTCGTCTCAGAGATCCATTTCCACGATCTCGCCTTGGGCTGGAAAAAATAAACCAAAACTTTTGCTTGAAGGAGGTTTCAGTATATGAAACTCAAGAACAAAGACAAACTGGTGTCCCGATTTTCCTACATCCACAAATCATTAGAGTGGATGGAGAACGAAGCAGGACAGTCTGTAATTATCGCTAAGTCTCCTATATCCCAAGGAGAAACTGTAGCAGTTTGGGGCGGAAAGGTAGTGCATAAATCTGAACTTTTCAATTTAGGCACTCACGCATATGCTCATCCGATTTCTAAGGATCTTTATATCGTAACTCCAGTTCACGATGACGGTCCAGATGCGGTTCATTTGATTCGTACAAGTGGTAATCCTAACTGTGGATTCAAAGGTGAGATTACTCTAGCTGCACTTCGAAATATCGAAGTTGGCGAAGAGCTTACTTATGATTCGTACATGGTGAATCCAGATGTATTAGAATCCAATGATACTTTTTTCGAAGCCATCCGTAAAAGATACAATGGCAATTTCTCCAATTTCATCCAACAAGAAATTGACAGTGATCCTAACCTAAGAGTTTTCCCTGCCTTCCAAGAAGGTGCTTGGGGACTTCTTACTAGCCTTGATGTTGAGTCTTGCAATGGAGATACCATTCGTGATCCAGAAGCAATTCGTCGTTATGTGGTTGAACTCTGCGAGCTCATAGACATGAAGCGTTTTGGTGAGACACATGTGGTTCACTTTGGAGAAGATGAAAGAGTTGCAGGATATTCTATGTTTCAGTTGATTGAGACATCTTGTATTTCAGCACACTTTGCCAATGATACGAACACTTCGTACATTGACATTTTCTCTTGCAAGGAATACGATCCAAAGGTAGCATCTGAGTTTACTAAGAAGTTTTTCCAAGGTGGAAAGATGAGAGTAAACGTAGTCAACAGATTCTAGATTCGTACAAAAAGTTTAAGGCCTGCCTAGTTTCTAGACAGGCTTTTTTTATTTCTACATCCCTATCTATCGTATCATTCTTCCTTCCTTCCTTCCTTCCTTCCTTCCTTCCTTCCTTCTCTCTCTCTCTCTTTATTGCTAGCCAAGTCTGGAAGCATCCCATTTTCCCCTAGCCAAATGTTTTCTGTTTTGGATATCCAGAGAAAACAGAATTCTAGGTAAAAATTTCTTGACTAAATTCTTTTTGTTTATATATGATTATACCCACTTATCATTATCAGGGAGAAACCAATGGCGAATGAACCATATTCGGAAGTAACAAATCAAAGCTGGGGTGGAAGACTTATGGAGTCCATCAAAGGCGTAGTAGCAGGGGGAGCATTATTTATAGCGGCTTTTCCAGTTCTTTGGATGAACGAAGGTTGCTCAGTAGACACTGCTAAGGGTCTAGAAGAGGGTGCAAAAGTTGCTATCTCCATTGATTTATCAAAATATTCTAATGAAAACAATGGCAAACTTATCCATGGTTCAGGAATGGCTACGACAACAGATACAGTAGCGGATTCACAATTTGGTATCAATTTAAAAGCAATTAAACTAGAAAGAAATGTGGAAATGTTTCAGAACGAAGAAAATGTGAAAGAAGAAACAAGTGAGAAGTTAGGCGGTGGGAAAGAAACAAAAAAGACCTACACATACGGAACAACTTGGTCTTCTAGTTTGATTAATTCCAATAACTTCAAAGATCCCAATGCTCCCAAGAACCCATCTACTATGCCTTACGAATCTGAGAATTGGGGTGCAAGCGATGTAAAAGTAGGAGATTACAAAATTTCAAGTTCCTTAATAAACCAAATTTCTGCGAATGAATCTATAGATTATAAATCTGCTGGGATTAGCATTCCTTCTTCTATTTCTTCCAGAGCAAAGATTTCTAATACGGAAATCTATTTAGGTAAGGACCCATCTAATCCCCAGATAGGTGATATTCGAATCTCACATAAGGTAGCTAACCCTAAGGAAGTATCCATACTTGGCCAGCTTTCAGGTGGGGTTGTTGGAGCCTTTAAAACATCACGCGACACTACCATTGAAAGACTTGATGAAGGGACTTTGTCTAAAGAAGATATGTTTGCGGCAGCTCAGAAAGAAAATGCTATCATGACTTGGGCTGTAAGAGTTGGTGGATTCTTCATGATGTATATGGGACTGTCCTTGATTCTTAAGCCTATCTCAACATTAGGAGCAGTGGTTCCCTTCCTTGGAAATCTACTCGGAATGGGTCTAGGTTTGATAGCAGGTTTGGTATCTTTTGTACTAACAATTATTACTATAGCATTAGCTTGGGTCTTCTTCAGACCACTTCTAGGGATTGCCCTACTTGCGGTCGCTGGTGGTGTTGGTTTCTTCCTATGGAAGAAGAAGCAAGAGATGGATGCAAAAGCGCCTACGACCCCAAGCACATCTGCAGCAGGCTAAGACTTACATAAACTGAAAGTTAAATGAGGCAAAGTAAATAACAATTTTATAAAATGAGAATGTGATTTTCATTTTATTGATTGCATTTTAGCTACTACCAAGGCAGATTCGAATCTAAGGATCTGTCTTTTTTCATTTCTAATTGATCCTTTCTTGATTTACAGATTCAAACCTGATCACAAATTTGTAGAAAAACAAAAGAAGAGGTCATTTTTTGGAAATTTGGTATACAGAAGGTTTAGAAGTTAGCAAAGGTAGAAAAGTAAGTTATAGAGTTACCAAGACTCTTGATAGTATTCAGACTCCCTTCCAGAAAATTGACGTATTTGAAACAGAAAGCTTTGGTCGTATGTTTACTCTCGACGATGTTACCATGGTTACAGAAAGAGATGAGCATTCTTACCATGAAATGATAGCGCATATTCCTATGATGAGCCATCCTAATCCAGAATCCGTATTAGTGATTGGTGGGGGAGATGGGGGAACGGTTCGTGAAGTTCTCAAGCATCCTTCCGTGAAAGAAGTTGTTCTTTGTGAGATAGACAAAGGTGTTGTGGATGCCTGTTATAAATATTTTCCAGATATTGCTCAGGCTATGAAAGACAAAAAAGTCACTCATTATTATGATGATGGAGCTAAGTACGCAAGAGAAAACAAAGGTCGATTTGATGTAATTCTTGTTGATTCCTCAGATCCAGTTGGTCCTGCTGAAGTCTTGTTTAAAGAGCCTTTCTTCCGAGATATGCATTCAGCTCTAAAGACTCCTGGTATTATTGCAACTCAGGCTGAAAGCTACTGGTACCATGGGGATGTAATCAAGTCTTTGTTTGAATTTATTCCTAAGATATTTACTAAGTATGGTTACTACTATACAACTATCCCGACCTATCCTTCTGGAATTATAGGATTCACCTTTCTATCCAATCAGATAAGTCCTTATGAAGTTACTCCCGATCCTCAGAGAGTGCCTAAGGGTTTAAAATACTATAGTCCAGAAATTCATAAGGCTGCCTTTGTGCTTCCAGAATTTGCCAAATCCTTTATTAAGAGAAGTTAGATGAAGATTGCCAGTTTACGATTGCTACAGAAGAAGATCCTTACTGGCATCCTAGTATTTTCTATCACTTTCATTGTATCTTGTACAGGTATCAATGTATTTCGTTCAGGATACGGATTTGAAGGAAATACTCATCCTACACCAGAATATTCGAATATTGGAGTAATCTATAAAGGCGGTGGGGTGATTCATCGCAATACTGTCCCAGGTGCCTTAGGTAAACAAAGAGAAGGAGAATTGAGACGGGGAGAAGCATGCAGTTGGTCAGCAGTTTGGTTGCTTGCAGGTGGAGATTCTTCCATCAAGGCTGCTAAGCAATTAGGTGGCATTGATTACATCCACTTTATTGAATACAAACAAGAAGCTACCTTTGGCTTTCTTAGCCATAACTTTTGTACTATCATAGTTGGTACTAAGGCACCAAAGTCAAATCCAACTTCACAGACAAGCTCAAAGGACTCAACAAGCTTAGATTTAAAGTCTTCTAAGGAGAAGGAGGACAAATGATCTTACATAAAATTTTCATCCTAATTTCAAATGCTCTCATTATTGGATTTCTTTTGAGTTCTTGTGCAGTTGCACCTAATCATGGCTTGATCTTAACTCAAGTTTCCTACCCTGGTGAATTCAACGCCGAAAATAATGTTCTAGACAAAAAAGAAGGCATGGGCTGCCAAGTTAGCTTTTTTGCATTGATTACCTTGGGCGATGCAAGTGTTGGTTCAGTTGCTAGAGAGTTTGCTATTACTAAAGTTTCTACAACAGATTATAACTTCACCGGAATCTTGTATCCTGCCTATGGAAGACTTTGTATTTTTGTTAGAGGCGAATAAATGAGTAAGTCAGGAATCATAAAAAGTTTGCAAATACTCAAGGCTTTGTTAGGTTTAGTATTATTTATTTTTATTAGTAATTGTGTATCTTCTCCTATGCCTGGGCTTATTCTTTCTCGAACCAAACAGCATCTAGCTCCTGGGACAACTTCTGGAGTCAAAATCCAGTCTGTTCGGATACTTAAATCAGGAAGATCTTGTTCCGTTGGTTCTTGGTTGTACCTTGCCTATTTTTATTATGGTGGAGGCGGCTCTATCCAAGAAGCCATGCAAGAGGGTGGCATACAAAATATTGCAAGTATAGATAGAGAGTCTTTTTCATTGTTTTCAGGATTATACTACCAAGAGTGTACAGTAGTTTGGGGAGAATAAGCTATTTCTTACTTCTATTTGCAGTGAGTGGTATCAGCTTTCGTTTGGCTGCTGGTGAGGTTCAAGCAGTTCAGTTCGAGAGAGAAGCCGAGCAATTTGAAAGAAAATCAAGACTAGAACTAGACCCAGATAAGAAGGAATATTTTTCAAGTTTAGCAAAATCAAGAAGGGAAGATGCTGCAAGAGAAAGGCAGGCTCACTATCAATCTAAGCAAACAACTAAGATTATAGATGATGAACAAAAATCAAAGAAATCTAAAACTTTTATCCAATCTGAAAATGATTTCCTCGATGGAACATGGGAAGTGAGTACCTTTCTGGGTACAGGATCTTTGAATTCATTCGGAGGAGATGAGCTTTTAGGTAACAGTTCCAATCTTGGCGTGACTGATACCACCATCTCCAAGAGAAATAGTTTGAGCTATGACAATATCCCTTATTATAACAATCAGGGTTCTGCTTCCCGTTATGCGATTCGACCTATTGGTCTGAAGCTTAGATATACGAATAATGAAGATAAATACGGGTTTCAAATAGATGTTCGATCTTTTCATATGGATACAAGTTTTCTTGGCTGGAATTTTTTCACTAACAACCTTGGCACTCAAGCGATTCAAGATTCCAAATATTATTGGATGGAATCGAAAATAAATTATTTCTACTTAGAAGAATTCATACACAATCAATCTATAGAATTGATATTTGGTATACGAAACCAAGGAAGCTTAATACAAGAAAAAGCCACTCTGCCATATTCTAGCAATTACCGAGAATACAAGGAACTCAGCAATGCACTAGGTCTTAATATTGGTCTAGCTTATAAAAAGAATTTCTATGGGGTTTTTATTTTTACAGCTGGAGCTGAGATCGCAGCCTTAGGTGGAATACTTGAATACGATAGTCTCGTACTCAGAGGGCAGCCTACTAGATTTGGAACGGAAACTCCTGGTTTTAGTAAGATGACTATGAATAATCCTATCAATTTCTCTATGTCGGTGATTGAACTTTATGCAAAATATGATTTCCTAATAGGCGAAAGCAATAGAATGGGAATTGGATTTACAAACATACAATCCAATCGAATTTCAACTTGGGACCAAAGTCTGCCATTCATAGTTTCAAATGACCAAAATCAATTGGCGGAAGATTACAAAAATTTCATTTTAAGGAATATAATATACAACCAAGAATCTCAAAGTTTGGAAAGTAGAAATATGAATGTACGTTATATTCAATTGGAGTTAACTCATGTTTTCTAATCCATTGCAAAGAGTTCTCTTTACTGTTTCTATCTTACTTATCTCAATGGCTTTAAGTTGCAATTATAAATTCATTCGTTTACGCATCTATCCTCCTTTGCCAAGCAAAACCTATGTTTCTGATCAGAAATTGAAAGGATTTGAAATTATCGATGAACGTAAGTTAGATAATAGATTAGGATTGCACCAGCCTTATTTTTTTAACGAAAGAATCTTATTCAATGAATATGGAAGTTTAGCAAATATCTTAGCTAGAGAGATACAAAATCATCCCGAAAAATATAGCAAAGTATTGAATAAGGATAATAGTATAATTCTTATTAAGGAATTCCAAGTTGGAACCAAGGATTCCTGCTGGAAGAATATCAGCTATGTAAAATTTCACGCAGAACTTCAAATTGCTAGCAGAATTGAAAGCTTTATTTATAAGGACAGCATTGATTCCAAAGTTACGGATTGTTTTTTAATAGGATCAAGTTTAACATTAATTCCACTCTTGGTATACATTCCCTACCAAGGTTTTAGAGGCAATAGAGAGGACCAAGTCAATGAATTGGGTCGAAATGCAATAGATGCCTTCTTGCATTTTCTGCAAGAGAAGGATTACAAACCATTATTTAAGAAATACAATAGCCAGGTTCAAGTAGAAGCACGAACAGAATCCGTTCCTGGTATAGAATCCAATGAGAAGAAGAAGGACATGGGGGCAAGAGAGAAATGAAACTACTATTAGCTATTCTCTTAGTTCCTTATCTGATAGGTTGTTATAGTTTAGAAAAAAAATACAATTATGGGGAGTCTTTCCAATCTTCTCCAGCGAATTGGGATGAAGAAAATCCACAATTTGAATCCGGCAAGCCCTACGAGGGACTAGATGATATTGGTGATTATATCTTCTCCCTCCCATCCAAACTCATTCTTTGGAACAGAGACATTTCAAGTCATAAAATCACAGAGGAAAATAAATTAATTCTTAAGCAATATATCTTAGAAAATAACCTAAGAGCAGTTAAGGTTAGATTCAATCAGTATTCTCCTGGAGGTGAATTGCAAAGAATTGTTCAAAATGAAAAGATTCATCCAGCAGCCAAATATACAGTGGGGCTTTTCAGTTGGTTAATTTATTCCATACTTCCAGAACGATTGTTTGCAGGACTTATTGGTGGTGATCATTACAACCCTTTTTCCGATACTATTCATATATATTCTAATAATGTTGTTGTGATGATTCATGAGGGTGGTCATGCCAAAGATTTTAGCCAAAGAGAAGCAGCGACATTGTACTCAGCCATTTATTCAATTCCTATCATCGGCACCTTATATCATGAAGCTGTTGCAAGTGATGATACACTTTCTTATTTTTCAGAGAAGGGCAAGGACAAGGAAATTGAAGATTCCTATAAATTATTGATCCCAGCTTATAGCACATACTTGGGAGGATCCTTCGGTTATATATTGCAATCACCTTATTCTATAGTTGCTGTAATTCCTGGTCATACCTATGGAAGATACAAAGCAAGGAAATTTCGAAATCGACAAGAAGATAACAATGAAAGATCTAAAGACTAAATTTTCTGAGCGATTTCAACATCTTAAATCCAATCTCACTGTTGGTTTAGACCCTGAATGGAATAAGATTCCAGAATTTCTCAAGAAAGAAGAATTTCCTTTATTCATATTTTGTAAAGAAATTATTGATGCAACTGGTGAATTCGCCTTAGCCTTCAAACCGAATATTGCCTTCTTTGAGAGATTCGGTTCAAAAGGTATTCAACAATTTGAAATGGCAGTAGAATATATGAAGCATGCTCATCCTTCTGCTATCATCATTGCTGATGCAAAAAGGGGTGATCTTGCCAATACCGCAAAAGAATATGCGGCTTATTATTTCCAATCTTTGGAACTAGACTCTTTGACAATATCACCTTACATGGGTAAGGATACAATTATTCCCTATCTAGAAAATAATCTAGGTTCAGTATTTGTGCTTTGCTTAACTTCCAATCCCTCGGCGATAGAATTCCAGAAATGGAAGGATGATTCTAGACCTAAGCAGTACCAAATTTTGCATGAGGCTGTTGCACATTTAGCACGCGAATTGAATCAAGAATACAAAGGTAGGGTAGGCATAGTGGTAGGTGGAACTAGACCTTCTGAGATAGCAAAGATTCGATCTCAAGAAGAGGAATTGCTTTTTCTGATTCCTGGATTTGGTGCCCAAGGTGGCAGTCTAGAAGAAATTATGGAAGCCTCGGGTGAATTCTCCTTTATCAATTCATCTAGGGGAATCCATTTTCTGAGTGGTGGGAGAGATTTTGCAGATCTGGCTCACGCAAAAGCAAAAGAAATCACCCAATCTATGAGAAATTGGTACAGCATTAAGTCTAAAAATTAAAAAGGTATTTCATTGAAGAAGAAAGTAGCAGTTATTGGTTCAGGTATTTCAGGTTTAAGCATCTCTTATTTTTTATCAAAGAATTATGAAGTCGATTTATATGAATCTGCAGATTATATAGGTGGTCATACTAACACAGTAGATGTGGATGAAGATGGCAAGAAAATACCCATTGACACAGGATTTATAGTTTTCAATCACCAAACATATCCTAATCTATTAAAATTATTCCACCACTTAGATGTACCTACTAAGAAATCGAATATGTCTTTTTCTGTTCAAAACGAAAAGACGGGTTTAGAATTTTGTGGTTCTGGTTTAAATGGATTATTTGCACAAAGAAAGAATTTGTTGAGTTTATCTTACATTCGATTTCTTCTTGAAATCGATAGATTCAATAAGGAAAGCATCAAAATACTCGAAGACCCCAAATACAAATCCTATACTTTGGGTCAGTATATGAAGGAAGAGAACTTTAACGAGCGTATGTTGAGTGATTATTTAGTTCCTATGAGTTCTGCTGTTTGGTCAACCCCACCTGATCAAATGCTTCAATTTCCAGCAAGAACCTTGGTTCGTTTCTTTTATAACCATGGTTTTCTAGGTTTGAATACCCAGCACCAATGGTATACGGTAGATGGAGGCTCAAGAGAATATGTGCGCAGAATCATTAAGCCTTTCGAAAAGAACATTCACTTGAAATCTCCTGTTCTTGCAGTTGAGACCAAGGGCAAGAAAGTAGAAATCACTTTGAAATCAAAAAAAGTTCTTAGCTATGACAAAGTCATCCTTGCTAGCCATGGTGACACTGCTCTGAAACTTTTAAAGAAACCAAGCAAGCTCCAGAAAGAAGTTCTTTCTGAATTTAAATTCCAACCTAACACAGCAACTCTACATACTTATGAAGGGGATATGCCCAAAATCAAATCAACTTGGTCATCCTGGAATTATAAATATGGTAGGCAAGGCAATGAAATTGTCTCACCGGTATCATCCTCATCCTCTAAATCAAAAGCAAAATCAAAAGCAAGTCCCTCTTCAAAACCTAGTCTGAGTGTAAGCAAAAAGGAAGAACTGGTTCCTTTCACAGTATATTGGATGAATAGGTTACAAGATGTCTCTAAGAAGAAAAATTATTTTGTGACCATCAATGACCCCGATAGAATTCCAAAGGAACATATCATTCGAAAGATCCAATACGACCATCCTCTCTTTAGCATGGGCTCAGTTCAGGCTCAAGAGAGGTTTGCCGATTTGAATTCTGAATCTAACATTCATTTCGTTGGCGCCTACTTCCGTTATGGTTTTCATGAAGATGGCATTGAATCTTCTGTGAGGCTAGCTGAACTTATTTTGGGGGAGAATCCTTGGCTGAGCCTATAGACTTTAAGAGCTCAATCTACGAGGCTAAGGTTTATCACACTAGACTAAAGGGAGTGAAAAATATCTTCAGCTATGGAGTCTATACCTTCCTTCTTGATTTAGCAGAGATCGATACATTAGATAAAAATTATTTCCTATTTGCAAGAAATAGATTCTCTCTATTCTCCTTCTATGATAAAGATCATTTGGATTTAGGTGAAGCAGATATTCAAAAAAATATCCATGCTTATATTCGAAAAGAAGGATACAAGGGGACTATAGGAAAGATATTTTTACTAACGAATCTTCGAGTACTTGGTTATGTTTTCAATCCAGTTTCGTTTTACTTTATACTGAATGAGGAAGCAGAAAAGGTTTGTGCTATTGCTCAGGTAGGGAACACATTTGGTGAAATGAAACCATATTTCTTTCCTAAACCTGTTACGGAAGGAGATTTCGATTTTGTCCTAGAGGCTGATAAATTTTTTTA
>PEQN01000071.1 GCA_002786225.1 Leptospira sp.
TGTGATGCTGGGGAACGCCCAAGGATAAATTGGGAGTTTTTGAATTCTATTATTTGGAAAGAAATTTCCGTTCAAAAGACCCTATTACAAATGGGTATAAACTTTATATGGATAAAAAGATTAAATAATTTCAATCTTTTATAGGAAATAAATCATTTTTATAGTCCAAAACATTTAAGTGTGGTGCGTAAATTTTCTTAAGCTACAAATTACATCTTGTTATTTTAATCAAAGAATTGTAAATGTAAGTTATCGGTCTTATAACTATGAAACGTGAAGTTTTTGGTGATTATCAATTAATAGATCAAATCTCAGAATCACAAAAATCCTATGTGTACAGAGCTAAGTGTTTAAAAGATCAAAAAGCCGTTGTTCTCAAAATATTTAAACGTGAATTCCACTCGGATTTCCTCATCGCAAGAACACGACAAGAAATACAACTGGTTCAGAATCTAGACATTGATGGTATCATTTCTGTAGATGGGATGATTCAAGTTGACTCTGAAATTGCTGTAATCCTAGAAGATAAATCTGGGATATCATTAAGAGAATATCTAAAGTCCCATGATGTAAGTGTAGAGGTGTTCTTCAGCATTGCAATTCAACTAACGGATACTCTGGCGAAGATTCACAAAAAAAATATTATACACAGGGATATAAAACCTCATAACATTATTGTTAGTCTAAAAAATTATTCTATAGATCGATGCTTCATAACAGATTTTGGAATTTCAGGGGTATTCCAAGATGAAAGTTTGGATATATACAATCGCCAGACTATTGAAGGCTCTCTTCCCTATATCTCACCTGAACAAACTGGTCGTATGAATCTTTCAGTTGATTATCGGTCTGATATATATTCTTTAGGAATTACTTTTTATGAAATACTAACTAAGACAGTTCCATTTGTATCTTTAGATCCTTTGGAATTAATTCATTCACATATTGCAGTTGAGCCTACTGCTATAAATGATTTAAGAGCAGATATACCTTACAAACTGAACCAATTGATCCTTAAAATGTTAAATAAATCTCCTGAAAATCGTTACCAGTCTGCGAATGGTTTGAAATTAGAATTAGAGTCCTTGCAGGAAATATTTTTAGCTAAAAAAGATATTTCAAATTTTGTAATTGGTTCTTTAGATTTTTCGTATAAGTTTGTCTATCCTCAGAAAATATTTGGTAGAGATACTCAGATCAAGAAATTAATTTCATCTTATATTAATGTCTGTGAAGGAAGAAAAGAATTGATGTTAGTTTCTGGTTCACCTGGCATTGGTAAGTCGAGAGTGATTCAAGAGATACAAAAATCTATTGTTGGATCTAGAGGCTACTTTATTACAGGAAAGTATGAAATTCTTCGCAAAGATGTCCCTTTTAGTTCAATTATCCAGGCGTTTCAAGACTTAATTCGACAAATTCTAACTGAGAGTGAAGAAAAGCAACAGGAACGGAAAAAAACTTTGCTCTCTCATCTGAATACCAATGCTCAGGTAATCATAGATTTGATTCCAGAATTAGAAATTTTATTAGGTAAACAAGCAACTCTTACAGATTTGAGCCCAGAAGAAACACAGAATCGCTTCTACCACAGTTTTAATTTATTCGTGAAAGCCTTAGCCAATATGCATTCACCTATTGTTTTATTTCTAGATGATTTGCAATGGGCAGATCAACCAAGTTTGGATTTATTAAAAAATATTATAAATGATAAAGCCATTCAATATTTATTTCCAATATTCGCATATCGTGATAATGATACAAGAGCAGCTCACCCATTTCAAATTCTTGTATCTGATTTAAGAAAGAATAATTTAAACATAAGTGAAATCCATCTAGAGCCTTTAGGCATAACACATGTAAAGGCATTGGTGGAGCATTTAACAGGAGGACGCCAGGAATCTGATGAAATTGCGAAAATAGCATTTCTTAAAACGGGAGGCAATCCTTTCTTCTTAAACCAGTTTCTGAAGTCTTTGTATGATGATAGGATTGTGATTTTTGAAATGGGACTTGGTTGGAAGTGGGATTTTGATAGGATGAGGAAGTTATCTGTAACTGAAAATGTTATTGATCTTATGGCTTCAAAGATCATCAAACTTTCCTTGGAAGCTCAGAATATGTTAAAATTATGTGCCTGTATTGGCAACAGATTTAGTTTAGAGTTTCTAGCTGAAATCATGGGTTATGAGTTTGAGAAGACATTTCAAATCGTTCGTGAAACAATAGACGAAGGCTTAATCACTCCTATTTTAAGTTCATACCGTACGATTCGTATGGAAGATGGTTTAGTTTGCAAATTCTACCATGATAGAATCCATGAAGCAGCTTATTCATTACTAGATGAAGATGAAAAAGTAAACTACCATGCAAGAATAGGCTACCATTATTTAAATCAAATTCAAAATGATCCTAACAGTAATAAAATTTATTATGTAACAGATCAGCTGAATGAAGCTTCAACTATAATTAAAGATTTCGAAAAAATTAAAGAATTAGCAGAATTGAATTTTAGATCTGGGATTAAGGCTTTAGATTCAGGAGCTCATCAACCAGCTTATAAGTATTTTAAGAATTCTTATGAATTGTTACGAACATTTTCTGATATTTGGAAATTGGAATACAATTTAATTTTTTCAATTTTGTTGAAAGCCCAAGAGACTTCTTATCTTTGTAGTGATTATATAGAAACTGAGAGATACAATCAATTGCTTCTCAAGAATTGTAAATCGGTAAATGACAAGGTTAAAATTTATGAGATAATGATTAAGACATGTATGGCTAAACATGATCTAGATAATGCTATCAAACAAGGATTAGCAATACTTAAAAAATTACATATTTATTTCCCAAGAAAACCAAATGCCTTGCATGCACTTTTCTCATTGATTAAAGTAAAATTTCGAATTTATTTTATGAAAGATAAAATTGAGGATTTAGCGATTCTCGAAGATGAGAGGATTGAATCCTCTATTCGAATTCTTTCTGCATTAAATTCGGCGGCTTATTGGCACCAACCTGCACTTTTACCATTGCTTATTCTAAAAGTCGTTCGCTTGTCTTTGAGGTATGGAAACAATATTCATTCGCCATATAATTATACTGGCCTTGGTTTGATTTATGCTTCCTTAGAAATGTATGATGCATCTTTTGAAATTGGAATTACCGCCTTAAAAATTTCAGATAACCCCTTCTATAATAAGACAAGACCAAGAACTCAATTTGTTTTTTATACCTTCATTAGCCCCTGGAAGAACTCTATACGAACTAGTATCCATAAACTTTCAGAAATTTATAAAAATGCTATGTTAGTTGGAGATATAGAATTTGCTTCTCACACTGCATTGGTAGCAGGATACTATACTGTTTTATCTGGAATAGAACTTTCTGAGGCTGAGATTGAAGTAAATAAATATATGAATTTTTCAAATGATTTAGTTCAGACAACTGATCTCAAACTATTGAAACTGTATCGTCAAATCATTTCATTCTTAACAGGAGAAGAGCAGTTTACATCAAGCATGCAGGGTGTGTATTTTGATGAAGCTAATTATCTTACATCCTTTGAAGACTTAAATGATAGGACTAGTCTATTTCATTATTATCTAACGAATTTGTCTATAAATTATTTACTAGGTAATTTTAGTTTAGCCTTAGAATTTGGTGATCTAAATTTGAAAACATTAGATGGTGGACTTGCTGTGTTTGCTGTGATGAATACTTACTTCTTTGATTCATTGAATAGAATTGAAATATTAAGATCTAATGTTTATAAAAATTGTAAAAAGAAATATTTGAAGCAAATCCAAATTAACCTAAAAAAAATAAACAAAGCGGCTATATCAGCACCGAGCAATTACTTAGGGAAAAAATACTTAGTAGAAGCAGAGATTGCATCATTACAAAATAATTTCCAGAAAGCTGTTTTTCTCTATGAAGAGGCAACCAAAGTTTTGAAAGAAAATTTGTTTCTCCAAGACTATGCCTTGGCCTTAGAGCTTGCAGGCAAATTTTATGCAAGAAATAATTTAAAGAAATCCTCAAACACATACTTAATACAAGCGAGAAAAGCATGGAGCCTTTGGGGAGCCTCTGCTATTGTAAAGAATTTTGATTTAAAATACCCGAATTTAAATGATAGCTATCAGAAAAGTGTATCCATAAGTGATGATACTTCCGTTTCTCAATCTTTGGTATCTAATATAGACTATTCTACTATTATGAAGTTTAGCCATTTGATTTCAAGTGAAATAGACTTTAATGTATTAGTAGAAAGAATTCTTTCTATGGCTATGGAAAATGCAGGAGCCCAGAAAGGAGCGTTAATACTTGAGCTTAATGGAGAATTATCTGTAATTGCATCGGGTAAGACCAAAAGTAAAATGCTCAGGAAAGACCCTATTTTGATTAATGATTCTGATGAAATTCCTATATCAGTTATCAATTATGTTTGGTCTACTAAAGAAAATGTCATCTTAACCGAAGCGGACCAAGAAGGTATTTTCATTAGAGATCACTATGTACAGAAAAATCAAGTGAAGTCTGTGTTATGTGTACCTATCATCTACAAGAAAAAGGTATCTGGTATACTTTACTTAGAAAATAATCTTACTTCCAATGCATTTCCCAAAGAAAGAGTTGAAATGCTTTCCATGCTCTCTTCTCAAGCTGCTATTTCTATTGATAATGCATTACTTGTTTCCCAAAAAGAGGATTCAGCTAAGATAGCGAAAGAAATGGAAATTACTGCCGAGATACAATTGTCTTTAATTCCTAGAAAACCAACTAGCAACGGATATATGATTTCTTCTTATATGAAACCTGCTGAATCAGTCGGTGGTGATTATTTTGATTTAATCAATCATCCTGATGGTGATTGGTTTCTAATTGGTGATGTAAGCGGTCATGGAATCTTGTCTGGTTTGATTATGATGATGGTTCAAACTAGTATTCAAATGGTACGATCTGAACTTAAGAATCATACTCCTTCCTCTTTAATTCTAAAGCTGATTGAAGGTGTAGAGGACAATTTTAAAAAGATTGCTGGTAAAGAATTTAAATATATGACTATCACCATTTTCAAAGTACTTCCAACTGGGGAAGTTCTGTATTCTGGGCAGCACCAGGATTTATTAATCTTTAGAAAACGGACTGATTCCGTTGAAAGAATTCAGACGGAAGGAATATGGATTGGTATGGGCGGTATGACAAGCAATCCTGAGAAGTATCTGATGGATAAAGAATTTATTTTAGAATCCGGTGATGTTCTTTTGATTTATACAGATGGAATTACAGAAGGAGTTGATACTTATCAATCAGCCTTAGGTGTGGATGGTCTGAGTGAAATACTAAAAAATTCAAACAAATCATCACCTGAGAGTATTAAAGAAGACATACTTACAGCAACTAAACTCTACAACTGCAACGATGATATAACTTTTATGATTATTCAAAAAGAATGATAGCTAATCTATAAATTTGCTAAGGATAATTCATTCCATTATTGAATATCTTGTCAATTGCAATTTTTATTTTAATAATTAGTGATCTAACAATTTCTATCATATGTCTTTTCTTAGGCAAATTTGTAGAAATGCATTAAAAACCCCTATCTAAACAGAGCCATACTACCTTTTTTTCTATGAAGAACATGAAGAAAAAATTGAATACATAAAAAAAAATATAGATAATCTAAGCCATACAGTACACAATGTATAAGTTTCGGTAACTATATTAAGTTAATCAAATAAAAGAGATTAAATGATTTTGGAAAAAATTACCCATATCCCACAGCCAATTCTTATTCTTCAGGATGAAGAAGTGTATATGAGGCTGAAACCGTTTTATGCTCCTACTTCCAAGAATAAAAATAAAACTAGTTCACCAATTTCAAATTTATATGATTTGATACTAACCAAAACTAATTCATTAAAATGGAATCAACTTTATCAATATGGGGAAGCAACTGAGTTTAGCTCTGAAGACGAAACTGTTCACCTAGTTCGGGAGTTAATCAAGGATAAATACGTTCAACAATTCTTTTATTATAAATACGATGATTATTTACAGAGAATAATCATCGTAAATGTTTTAGTTGCTGGAACTAGGATCAAGAAAATATGGGAAGATTTAATTATAGCTTCTATCAATACATTTTCGAAATATTTATTTACTCATTCGAAAATTGATGAATTATTCTTAAGAAAAATATTTTGCTTATATAACAAACTATTAAATGAAACTATTTCTGAGAATGAATTCCAACATTTGCCGGAAATGGACTCTATTATAGATTTTAATAATCCGAATCTTTCCGATATTAAACAAGATTTTTTTTCATCTATCTTCAGTTCGCTGAGTCAGAATGAGAGTTTTATTTTTGCTAAGGGAGTTGGATTTTATTACCTACCAGATAATTTTTCTGAGAAATTATTGCCTATCATTGATAATAAATTGGATAGAGCAATATTTTCAAAAATTAAAACACTACTTCCCAATTGGGAGATTGTTGTTAAGCAATCAATCAATCTTTTTTTTCAAGCAAAGCCTTATTATGATCCCAAAAAATTAACATTAAGTGATTACTTTTTTTCAAAAATTGGTTTCATCACAGAAAGAATGGATTTGTTTGAAGATCCTTCTTTAGTTTGGCTCATTGATTTTATAAGTAATATAGCACACAAATTAAAATTACATAAAACCAAGAATTATGATAAATATGCTAACAAGCGTGCAGATGTAATTAGAAAGATGATTGATATGGATAATGATATCTATTCAAGAGTATTAAAAATTAAAATTGATGATGAAATTTTGGAAGGAAATGTAGTTGATACTTTATTTTCAGATCCAAATATTCTTCGTTCAGGATGGTATGAGAATAAGGACTACTTTTTTATTTTTATTAAAAAAGATATTCATAATATAGAAGATCTTATTGATATTTTTTCCTCTTCTATCATTGGTAATGAATATGCAATTTACTTAGATAAGGTTTTAGAAGAATATCCAAATTTAATTAAGTCCTTAAATCGAAACCAGAGTTTTAGAGATAAGAGAGTTAAGTCCTTGTTTGCAGCTATATCTCAGAATTATCCATTTTATTATAAAATATTCTTTTTCTTTAATTGGGTATCCCTTCTAAAGGGACCTGTTCAAAATTATAAAGTAAAACAAAAAGTTTCACAATTAGAAAGGAAAAAAATTTTTGAAAACCAAATCGCTAAATCCATTTTGGAAAAATCAGAAACACTCTTCCATAGAGTTTTTACATACAACAAAACTCAGAAATATGATTTTTATAAGGAAAGTGTTCACGAACTTCAACTGATTTATGGAGAAGAAATGGATTCTAATATGATTCATTCAGTCTGTCCCTTATTAAATTTATCTGAAATTGAAAACTTTCTTGGTTACTGAGAGTTTTATTCTTATAAAGCAGAGATTCAGTAAGTTTGGAATAATATTTTGATCCAATGAGTGTTTTAATGTAAAATTGATAATAAAAATATTTTATCTTGATTTAAATAAGAAATTTACTAAGTTACTAAATATAAAGGATTTAAAAATATATGGAAACTCTACCAACCCAATCCAGTAAAATACAAATTGTATTCTTTTTCATTTTAGTCATTTTTTTCTTATTCGGCGGAATCAACCATTTTCTAAAACCAGAATTCTATTTACAGATGATTCCACCTTTTCTTCCTTTTCCTTACTGGATTAATATTCTAAGTGGGCTTGCCGAAATATTTTTAGCAATACTTTTGTTAGTTCCTACTACTCGTGTTTGGGCTTGCTATGGTCTAATTGCCTTATTAATTGCTATTTACCCTGCGAATATTTATATGTTTATCAATTCTTTAAATGGTTTTGTATACAAGGTTCCAACCTGGGCTTTAGCACTTCGTCTTCCTTTTCAATTTGTTTTTATCTACTGGGCATGGAAAATGAAGGATGTGATTTTATTTTCTAAATGAATTGTAATCTTATATTTAATGCTAGATCTTAAAAGCTTTAATTCTTGATAGATGAACATTTACTCTTGAATCTTTTTAAAAATACAAATACTTATTAGATTCTATATTTCACTCGCATTTAGGAATTTACGAGTTTATCTTAGAGAAAATAGGATTGAATTTATACATGTTTCAATCTACCCAATAAAATCATCCTAACTCTTTAGCTAGCAAAGGACTACAATTGAATGCTTAAAATTATTTTATAGACTTCATATAAGAAACCAATTGCTCCAATGCTGTCCCCCATCCATTTAAAAATCCCATCTCTTCATGTGAATTGCGATCTTTCACAGTCTTATGCATAGCATGTGCCTTATAGAGGGTGCCATTGTCTACTTTTTCTAGTGTTATAATAGCCGTGAAGAATGCATTCTCAGAAGGTCGATATCCAGGTAAGAGAGCATCAGTCCATACCAATCTTTTCTCAGGGATGATTTCTAAGTAACATCCGCTATTGTCCATTCGATCTCCCTCTGGTGAAAGCATCACAGTTCTAAACTTTCCTCCAGGTATAAGATCGATTTCACATTCTATTGTTTTCCAAGGAGCAGGAGTAAACCAGTGAACAATGTGTTCAGGTTTAGTCCATGCCTCCCATACTAATTGAACTGGGATATCTACTGATCTTTCTAAAAGTAAATCAAACTCAGGATTGAATTGGATTTCAAAAGTCCTGTTCATACTCATTTCACTTTCAACAAGCTTTTATAGTTTTCTCTGTAAGCATAAAATAAAATACAGTTTGTAACAAAAATGAAGGCTGCTGTTGGAATGCCTTCTGGCAGATGGAAGACATGAATCATTAAAATATTAACTGATATTGGGAATATGATAATATTTGATAAAGTAACAAGTCTCCCACTTAGAAAGCTAATTCCACAAAGCAACTCTAGTACTTTAACAATAGGCAGTAAGTAGATAGCTGCATCAAAGCCGTCCATCATAACTTTAATATTACCTTCGAAAACGGGATCAGGAAATAACTTAAAAAAATATGCTAGAGATGCAAAACTAAATAATGCTCCTAGCAAAGTTCTTAAAACAATTACTCCAATCTTATATGCTTTAGGTAAATTTTCCATAGCTTCTTCCTCTTTTAAATTTTATTCTAAAAATCAATCCATTTATACAATCTACTTATATCGAATTTGTTTTCCATTTTCCTTTTGTAAATAGCCAAAAGGTAAAAAGACCTACTAAAGTCTCAGAAATCATGATAGCCCAAAATACTCCAATATAACCAAAGTTTAAACCTTTGGAAAGAGTAAACGCCAATGGTATTTGAATCATCCAGAAAAATACTAAATTGATCTTAGTCGGTGTTAGGGTATCGCCAGAACCATTGAAGGCTTGAGTCGCAACCATCCACCAAGCATAAACAAAATAAGAATATGAAATTATCTTGAGCCAAGAAGCCCCAATTTGTATTACTTCTAAATCACTAGAAAATAATTGAATGAGATTTTCACTATAAAAAAGATAGAATACAGAAACTAATATAAGGAAAATCATATTCCAAAAACCAGTTACCCAAACCGAACGTTCTGCACGATCAGGATGTCCTGCTCCAAGGTTTTGTCCCACTAAGGTAGCAACAGCATTTGACATTCCCCAGGCTGGCATCATTGTAAACATCATAATCCTTAAAGCTATCGTTGAACCTGCAACAGCCTTGCTACCAAATTCAGCAATGATTCTCATGAGAAAGATCCAAGTAGTCATAGCAACAATCATTTGTCCAATTCCACCGATAGATGCTTTAAGAATAACCGAAATGACCTGCCAGTCCATCTTGATATGAGACTTTAAAATTTGGATATGCTTTCCACCTTTCCAGAGCATCAGCAATTGAATGAATACACCAACTGCTCTACCTACATTGGTTGCTATTGCAGCACCCTCTATGCCCATCGCTGGGATTGGGCCCCATCCATAGATAAATAATGGGTCTAAGATGATATTTAAGCCATTTGAAATCCACAAAACCCTCATGGCAATTGCTGCGTCACCTGCACCACGAAATATTGCATTAATGACAAAAATAAGAACGATTACTATATTTCCACCTAGCATCCATTTTGTGTAGGCAGTTCCGTGAGTCAAAGTCCATTCATCGGCGCCCATAATTTGCATTAATTCTTTCGAATAGAATAAGCCAATAATTGCAAAAGGAAGAGAGGCTATTGCGCCTACAAGAATTGCTTGAAAGGCAGACTTCCCAGCCTCCAATTTTTCTCCTTCTCCTATCCTTCTTGCTATAATAGCTGTTACAGCCATAGACAGACCCATTGCTATTGAATATAGGATGAATAGATAAGTCTCCGTAAGACCAACTGTTGCTATTGCGGAAGCACCCAAGCCACCAACAAAGTAAATATCAACAACAGCAAATACAGACTCCAAAACTAGCTCTAAGATCATAGGTACAGAAAGTAAGAAGATTGCTTTATTAATTCCTATTTTAGTATAATCTGCTTCAGAGCCTTTCAGAGCTTCTTTGAGGGCACTCCAAATTGATTGTGGTGGAGCAGGGAGCTCAATGCTATTTTCTGTATTTAAATTATTCTTATCACTATTCATATATTAATTTACCCAAAAATTAAATCTTAGTTTTCAACTATTAATTATAATATTAAATTTATCTAACAGTATATTGTCTCAACAAAAATATTTTTAATTTTTGTTGGATTTCTTCTTGCTGATTTCTTGCAAATATGTATCCAATTGATCAAACCTAGACTCTCAAATTTTTCTACAACGATCCAACCAATGATTTACTTCTTCCAAAGGTTTTGTATTGATTTTACAAGGTCTCCATTGAGCTTTCTTACTGCGTTCAATTAGTCCAGCTTTTTCCAAAACTTTAAGATGCTTTGAAATGCCTGGTAGGCTCATCTGAAAAGGCTTAGCCAGTTGTATCACACTTGCTTCCCCATTCATCAAAGCAATAATTATCTCTCTTCGAATTGGATTCGCCAGTGCTGAAAATGCCTGGTTTAAGATTTCAGAGTCTTCTTTGTATTTAACCAATTAGCTAATTAACCTATTCGTAAAATAAAAAATATCCAAACTTAAGTCAATTTTTTTTTGATTTTCTCAATAAAGAATTTGGATATTTTTCTTTAACTTCACTTGCTTTATCTTTACTAGTTTGAACTTTATTTTCTAATTGAATTAGAATTGAAGAATCTATTGCTGCAAAAAATAAGATCATATTTTAAACCTTTGATGATTTAGTCTTTTCTTCTTTCAAAATTTGAATTACTACATTCCCTTTTTTATGACCAGCATCTACATATTCATGTGCTTTACTGAGTTCGACCAAAGAATAGATTCTATCTATTACTGGTTTCC
>PEQN01000072.1 GCA_002786225.1 Leptospira sp.
GCTTCTGTCCATTCGGAATTTTCAATTGAAAAAGCATCACCTGGTAAAACTGATTTGAATCTTCGGAAAGGGTGATTCTAAGGGTTCGCCTTGCCCTCTTTCGTCGGGAGTTGGACATCCTTGCCCAAAATCCCGACGCACCCCATCCATGGCTTGCTTGCGAAAGAGGTCAATGGCTCACTGGGGTTTTTCTGATTTGATGATTCCCATTCACTATAAAAGAATTTTCTTTAAGTAAATTAGTTTTTGCTAACCTCTCTTTCCACTATTCTCTTCCTAATTGGTTCCATTTCTTTTCAAGCGTTATATCAGAATCAGGTGTTATCTTAACAAGAGCTTGTTGCTCCTTAGAAAGCTTGTACATATTTTCTTGGGTTGTATAGATTTCAAAATTTGATATTTCTTTACCACGATCGAATAAATGGTTTACGTATGTATTTTCATCCAAATATATTCTACAATAACCATTAAACTCCATTTCAGTATAAATACAATATCCCTTTTTCTCTCCATCATCATTCCATAGTTTCCAAATGATCTTATCCTTCTGGGATGTTTTCACGATGCTAACCCAGTAAATTAATCTTTCACTTTTAAAGGAAGACTTCGGAATATTTAATGGTCTTATGGGTATCTCTGGCTTTTTATCCTTTTCTTTGATTAACTCGCTGTATTTTCGCTCGCTAAATAATTTTCCGTTTTCATAATGTCTTGTTATTACATCATCCTCAGATGTAATAGTTTCGGTTTGCAACTCCCCCAATTGATTCCAGCTTCTAAATCTTTTATTATTATTTATTTTATCTTCAAGTGTATAGTTTTTTGTGCTGTAACTTAGTATAGCTTCGTCTGGAATATCTGCAGGGTATTTTTTGCAAAAACCAAGAATAGCTAAAATCATACAAACTAAAATGATTCTTATTTCTTTCATTTTACCTCCTAATAGCAAGATTGATAGATTCCATATCTAGCAGAGCATGATTGTTGGTTCTCACGATTTTCTAAAGTTTGTTTGTATATTTTATAGTTAGCCTCTGCATTCATTCCTTCGGGATTTAATGCTTGCATTATGCCTGAAGTATCAACAGAATTCATCCTAAAATTTTTATATGACTTACCAAAATTTCTTATTGCTTCCCATTCATTATCAAATTGTTTCGATAATCCAGGACGTAGATTATGAATCGTGATACTATTAGTGTTTACATAAGAGTCAGTTGCAGTTTTTAATGATGTTTTATACTCAACTATATTTTTTTGTGATTCCTTAATCGCTTTTAGGTCGTTTATCTTTTTTATAAGAAAAACATCATTACTAAGAATTCCAAATTCATTTTGCAACTTCTCTAATTTGACCAATTCCATATTTACTTCCTCTAAATTATTTAGATTAACCTTACTCATCAATGCATTCATCTTCATTTTTTCATCTTTGAAAGCCCGCATTGCAGCTGCACTTTCCGCTTGAAACGTACGTTTAGCACGCTGCTTTTCAGCATCTAACGCCTCTGCGAGCATTAGCTCAACTTCGGGCGAGCTTTTGGTTTCTGAATTTATAGCATCAGCATCTTTATATAGTCCAGTAATTTCTCCAAACCCCGAAAGAGCTTTAGATGTTATTTTTCCAATGTTAGCACCAAAATTGTCAAAAAAATCAATACCGATTGCCGCTCCTCGCTCTAATCTATCCTTATAATCATTTTCTATTAACTTCCCTGTGTTCATCTCTTGATCTATTTTTTTTATCAATGCATTGTATTCAGCAGTTGGCGCATTATGCCCCAAAGTTCTGCTTCTGTCACAAAGTAGGTATGATCATCTTCGACTTCAAAGTTGTAAACAGTAGTCTCTTCTTCGATGATATTGATATCCACAACCGCAAGACTTTCTTTTAGAATCAATCCACCCACTCTGTGAGAAACCATATCTTCACTATTGGAGAAGACTATCTCTTTTTTCACTACACCATTCAAATTCTTTAACCCAGCCCAAGTAGGTGAAATGTCTCCGTTGGATAGTTTATAGGCGGTTGTCCATCCTTTATCGTTGATAAAGAATGGGTGGTCGCCTGTAGTTTCTAATGTCGTTCCATCGTTGTACGTCAGTTTGTAGATTCTTAGTGATTGTCGGATAAAAGTCTGAAGAACTTTTTTGTACGATATTTTTCCAGTATGCTCGTTTGCGGAAGCTACTATATCACCTGTTTGGATGGTTTCGATGGATTTGTAGCCGGATTGCGTTTTGATCTTCGTCCCTGCTGTAAAACAAGTCCGTATATGTGCCTTTCCATCCTTGAATTCAACAGAGGCAGAGGAGAAGTCTGTGCTTCCCATAGCAATGCTGATTGAGTTACGGAAAGAGCATCGACAACTGAATCATGAAATTATCTTTAAATTATCAAAGAGAATCAATTTAAAAAAAAGAATTGAAAAGAATTGAAATAATAAACAACTTAGACCTATGATTGTAGCCAAGATAGCCCAGATTAAAAATCAATTCAGCATGTATATTCAAAAAGTAAAATTAGGTGAAATCATTATTGTCTATGATAGAGACGAACCAGTAGCTCAAATTGAAATGATAAAGGATTCAACGAGATCGAAACTTCCACAGTTTCATGAATTGGCAAAGAGAGGTATATTAAAATTAGGAAAGAATAATCTTAAAAAAGATTTTTTTAAAGAAAAATTACCTGAATTAAAAACTGGAAAATCTTTATCAGAAGAGCTAATTGAAGAAAGAAGAGAATCAAAACGATGAAGTTTTGGGATAGTTCCGCTATTCTTCCACTGATCATTAAAGAAGACTCTTCCTCAGAAATTTTAAATATTCTCTCTAACGATTCAGAAATAATTGTATGGTGGGGAACTTACCTTGAGTGTCTTTCTGGATTAGCTAGAAAGGAAAGAGAGAGGAATCTTTCTCTCAGCGAATTTGGGATTGCAAAGAAAAGGTTGCGGACATTATCCGAGCAATGGAATGAAATTCAACCTGTCGATTCCATCAAAGACATAGCAGAGAAATTACTCAGAAATCATGACTTAAGAGCAGCAGATTCCTTACAACTAGCAAGCGCTATACTATTTTGCCAACACAAGACTAGCAATTTCACCTTCGTTTCCCTCGACATAAAATTAAATCTAGCAGCAAACCGAGAAGGTTTTATGACTGTTAAGATATAATATAATTAATTATGCCCTGATCCCGAATTAGTAGACACTATTTTCATATTCAAATCTATCAGGATTAACATAACCTAAATAAGAATGAATTCTTTTACAATTGTAAAACTGATCGATAAAACTAAAAATATGAACTGACGCATTTACTAGATCATGAAATACATTGTATATGATTAGTTTACGACTGCCACCGGAGTTAGAAAGAAAATTAAATTCATTTGCAAAATCGAAAAGTATATCTGCATAAATCTTTAGAGAATAAAAATGCGAAACGCAGTTCCCATTGATTCAGACTTTTCAATTTACAAAAATTCTAAAGGAAAATTCTTACAAAATCTTTTTTATTCATAAATATCCAATAACGCTCAACTATAAACATTAGATTCGATTTTAAATAACTCTGAGCAAGAATAGCATTCGTATTAAACCATGAACTCAAGTTCCGCAATAAAGGGGAGGTTTCTATACAAACCCGCATAATCCAAACCGTATCCAACCACAAATCTATCTTCAATATCGAATCCTAGATAATCAATTGAATGCTTTACCGCATCTTTCTTTTGCTTAAATAATAAAGAGCAAATTTGTACAGATTGTACGCCTAGTGTGAGTAGATACTCTTTGATTGCTTCTAAAGTAAGACCAGTTTCAACTATGTCTTCAACAAGAATTACATGTTTACCTCTTGGATCTAGACTTAATTTCTTTGTAATTTCAACTTTACCAGAACTTAGAGTTTGGTTACCGTAAGAGCAGGCAGCGATAGTATCAACTAGAATTGGAATTTTGATTTCTCGAATCAAATCTGCAAGAAAGACCAAGGAACCATTCAATACGCCCACCAATAAAACTTCTCTTCCTTGGTTTGCGAAATGATCTTTGAAGTCATTTGTTATTCGCTCAGCTAGATACTTTACTTTGCTGCGAATTTCATCACTTGCAATATAAGATGTTAGCCGATGATTAGAGAATGACTCTGCTTGCAAAATTCTACCTGCCCTTGCGGCCAGGAACCCAATAAGAAATGATAGAAGCATGTCCTGGAGTTATATCGTGCCAAGAGTCGACAGAGAGAGACAATCCCAAAAAAGCAGCCGTAGGGAATTTGGCAAAAAGAGAATTGTGTAATTCATCTAAATTATCACCTAATACTAAGTATTCGGCTAATTCTTCTAGCCCTGGATTGTGTCCGAGCACAAGAAGAGATTCGGTTTCATCATTTGTGTTCTTTATAATTTCAAATAGCTTGTCTGAACTTGCTTCATAGATTTCTTTTTTGTAAGATGTCTCATCAGCAAAATTCTCCATTTCTAATAATAATTCCCAAGTCTTTCGACAACGAACTGCATCTGAGCATAAACAAAGATCTACTGAAAATCCATAATCCAATAAGTATTGCCCTACTCTCTTAGTAGATTCAATCCCACGTTTGGCTAGACCTCTTTCATGATCCGAGTTAAAATCGGATTCCCAGTCTGATTTGCCATGTCTGAGTAAATACAAGGTTTTCAAATTCTGGTTCCTCTTTATAGGAAACAATTCCTTACTTTCTTTATCAATCTACTCTTTTCCTTTTTTGATATAAAAAAATCTCAAACAAGAAGAAGGAATACACAGTTTATATCATTGGTAGTTAACTTCCAATTATTGTATTCCATTTCTACAACCTGGTCGGATTTCCATTTCTTCCGTTCTATAAACTGGATTCGTTGTTAAAATTCCTTTAAAATCAAGGACTTCCGCTCTTACATATTTGTCCTTTTCTTTGAGGTAGTATATTGCCTCTGATACATTTTGTACAATATAATTTGGTTCTGAACTACTTGTAATAAAACGAATTTCTTTTACATTCTCATGAAAAGAAATCCTAAGTGTGTTATTATCAAACTCGATTTTTTTTAATTTAAAATCCTCTACTCTGCGATCAAATTTTCTTACAGCAACATAATTACCTTGGCAAAGTGCTTGGTAGATCCCTTCTTCATTATTTTCTTCCAAATTCATTAGAACGAATCTTTGAAAGGCTTGGCCTTCTCTTCCATATACTAGTGAAATTTTTTTCCAGAACTCTATGATGGATGATTCACCATTCAATCTACTTTCTTCCAAAGGCAAATAATGCAAATCATCAGCTGACATTGCAAAGATGGGTTTTCCTCGTTCTAACAATCTATCCATTATTTTGGGATCATCTCCGAAGGGAGAAAATATTTCAACAGCATGAATTCCACTCAAGCTTGCTAAAAAATCCAGAGGCATAGAATCATAAAGAGTTGGATGATTGGATACTATAAATGCTTTTTTCTTGGTATGCTGATTTATGATCCATTGGATATTTTCACGAGTTGAGAAAAAGTAAAATGGATCCAAAATTGCTGATTGAACTCCTACAAAGAGAAAATGTCTCTTGAGTAAACTACTGCTCCATTCATAAGATAAAAAAGAATTTTTGATTAGACTACGAGTATCTGTCACTCTATTATAATCAGAAATACTCAACCATTCATATCCATTTCTTGAATAGGATTTAGAAAGATCCTGCAAAGATTGCCTTTCAGGAGTATACCATACTTCATTGGAATGAAGGTGTAGAGCTACCTTTTTCCAGGAAGTAAACTTAGTCTTTGTTTTATTTTGTTCAGAAATTTTATAAGGGTTATAGATACCTTTTGCACCAAAATCATGTTTCTCTAGCTCACTTGTAAAAAGAATGCTACCAATAGTATTTATTGAAACAAATAAAAGAAAAATTGGAAGGACAAGAAATCCAAATACTCTTATAAAAGTGAATAATAATCTTTTAGGTTGTAAAATTTTCTTCTCATTCATACTTTATTTTAATTTGAATAGTTCAATGTTATAATTTATATAATTTTATATTTTACATTCATTAATATTTATTGACTAATACTTCATTCTTGTTACATATAAGAAGATTTTGTAATAAACTAATCCAAAGATTTTACTTAAATCTCTGTAAGATCCTAAGAATCGCTTGCCTAAGAGCCTAGGCAAACCAATCGTTTCAAACATGCTTAAGAATTTTCAAAATCCCTTGTTCCTCTTGTGTGCATTTAGCATCATTGCATTTCTTGGACTAAAGGAACCTCTTTGGGACCAAGATGAGGCTGCCTATTTTGGATTCGCTTCTCAAATAAACCAAACGAATGATTGGATAGTTCCTAATTACCCCATCTCAGAACCTCATAGGAAGACTCCACTTCACTTTTGGACATCTGCCTTATTTATGAAAGTTTTTGGAATCAACCACTTCGCATTTAGACTTGTAAATACTCTTTACTTTTTGTTATGTGGGCTACTAGTCTATGCATTTGCCAATAGCCTCAACTCTAAGGCTAAGAATCTGAGTCATGATAGAAGAAAGCAGATCGCATTTCGCTCAAGTATCATTTTTCTAAGTTCTATCTTCCTTATGATCTACCAAAGGATCTCCTTAACAGACATAGGACTTTTATTCTATAGCCTACTTGGATTGTTTTCCTTTTGGAAGGTGATTGCTTTTGTCCCGAATACAGAGAAAGAGAGAACTCTTTTTCTTAAATCTCCCACTCTTTGGGTAATCATTTTCTGGCTGAGCATTTCCTTAGGCTTAGTACAGAAAGGTCCACCAATACTTATTTTGTTAGGTGGAGTATTCGTGAGTTTTTTTATTTTTTCTTCTAACCGCAGAAAACTCCTCCAATTTCATGCTTCGCTATTCTTTCCCATTAGCTTAATTCCACTCTTGGTTTGGGGAAGGCTTGCATGGCTTGCAAGCGATGGAGCATTGATTCGATGGATGGTAGATTGGTATATCTTGAAGAGAACAACAGGATCAGTATTCGGACAATCTGGCCCACCTGGATACTATATGGTACTTTTTGTACTCTTTCTCTTCCCTTGGAGTTTTCTTCTTCCACAAACTCTCAGCACTATCAAAGATCATATTGTAGTATTTTTAAATAGAAATGTGAAAGAAACCAAAGAAAATAGACTCTTGGAAGTAAAGAACGATTCTATAGAATCGATCAATATAGATCAAAGGATATTTCTTCTTTCTTGGTTGTTTTTTGGTTGGATCTTCTATGAATTGCTTCCAAGTAAACTTCCCTCTTATGCTCTTTCCGTTTATCCTCTCTTTTGTATTTTCCTCGCTCAAGAATGGCATAAGTTTCAAGAAAATTTGATACTCGATAGGGAAATCATCAAAATACCAAAACTTCATTTAATCTTACAATTGGACTGGCGAAAGGCTATCAGTCTGCTTGCTGGATTACTTTGGATATTAATCTTTCTTTATTTACCATATTTATTTCATTCAAAGAACAGCTATGATTCAAACGGTTCAAGCTATAACAATGCCAACGGAAGTATTATTTTAGAAAATTTTAAAACGATTTTCAATTGGGCTAATACCAACCAAGTCATTGGTACAATTTGTATGATTTTTGCATTGTTTTACATATTGTTTGAGTTGGGTTCATTTCGAAAAAGAAACTTTCCTTCCTTTACAAAAATTGGAATTGCAATGTTATGCTTTCATCTTGCATTTGGCTTATTGTACTATCCTTCCATTTCTGAACACCGTGATTATGGCAACAAATTAGCTGAATTGTATATAGAGATGAAGGCTACCAATAAACAAATATCAGACGATGCACCCATCATCATACATCCTGAAATTCGATTGCCTAGCATCATCACTGCCTTAGATGAAAAAGGTCTTAGCATCCCAAGGATAAAGGTAGCCTCAGGCACTGAAGAAATCATAGCCAAGATCAACTCGCGTGTAGCCATCTATCTGGCGCCACAAAGTTTTCTAGATGTAATCCAATTTATAGGTCATAGACCAGCATCAAAATGCTTAGAATTTTATTCTTATGAAAGCGGGAAAAATTTAAATCTATGTTGGTTTCTGAGTGGATATTAGAGAAGAAGCATTCCTTCTTTAGAAGCCCACATTCAGAAACCTATAAACAGGAAAGATGAAAGGACTATGTGAACCTTTTCTTCAATTCTCTAGCGTATGTTAAATCTTGAGTAAGTATCCTTACTCTCTGAATCAGATTGTTTGCTATGGATTTATAAAAATGCACCTGCATAGTCTCAGATGTATTGAGTATATCATCCAATTCTTTGTATGGTATTTCCAATAATTCACTCTTTTCTAGAGCTTCTACTGTAGCTGCCCTCTTCTGGTGATCAAAAAATGGTAACTCACCAAAATGATCTCCGACAGAAATAGTTGTAATATTTACATCATCACCGGACTGAGCACTGGTGGTGATCTTGAGTGTTCCATATTTTACAACAAAAAAAGATTTAGCATCATTGCCTTCTCTAAATACTGATTCACCTTGGGGCACAGTTATAAGTTTTGCTATTCCTGAAATCTTAAGAATTTCTTTATCTGCAAACTCAGTGAATAAATAGATTTTCTTTAGTATTTGCTCATTATTTTCCATAATTTATTTCCTTTCTATATGTTGATACCTTGCTTTATATTTTCTTCTTAGCCATAGCTGCCATACGAAGTGCAGCCTTTTGAGCCTTATTCGTTGCTTTAATATGAGGTCTTTCCTCTATCTTCTTGAGATAGTCCACAATCTTAGGAGACTCATCCCAAATATCTTTCCCTGTCATATTTAGAATAGACTTCTGCACAATGTCCCAGGTTGAGGCTGCGGAAATATCTGCATAGGAAAATTGATCACCAACAGCATAATTCTCACAATCTATTAGATTCGAAATAGCTCTCCAACCGAACATTGTGTCCTTTAAAGCTCGATTTATTGAGTCTTCACTAGGTTTCTCAGCGCCAAAAAAAACATACTGAAACAAGGGTCTTGCAGAAAAATCCAAATACAAATCCGTCATAAGAGAAACTTCGCGCACTCTCACTCTAGCCATAGGATCCTTGGGTAGAAGGCGAAGTGTTTGAGGAGCTACCTCTTCGAGAAACTCATACATAACATGCGTTTCACGAATAAATTCACCCTTGTATTCAAGAATCGGAATGCGTCCCATAGGTGAGATCTTAAGAAAGTCCTCTTGAATAGAAGGAACCACACGGATTTCTTCAAAAGGTAGTTCTTTCTCAAGTAAAGATATCTTTACTTTATTATAGAAATTGCTTGTTGGAAAACCGTGCAGTTTGAACATTTTAAGGCTTCTTCTTAATTAAGATTCGTCTTTCAAGTTCGAAGATTTTTTCAGAAATTTTTTCCTTACCCATCTTCTTCTTATCATTCTCTTTGTAGAACAGATCTTCGCCGTATTTATCGAAGGCATCATTGGCTTTGATATTTTTCAGACCAATGATTTGGCACTGAACTTCACCAGCTGGTATACCGTATTCATTGCCAGCATCTTTGGTCTCTAGAATACGAGTAAGACAGGTCACCGTATCACCACTGATAGATGGTGCTGTGTGGTAGCCTTCTGTGAATCCAAGCTCCCAAAGCATATTTTCAGATATATCACGAGAAGCAAGACCAAATAACCACGCAAATACCAAACCACCATAAACGATTGGATCACCACCCATAGGTCCAGAAATCCCTGCAGAATACAATCTGTCATAATGAAGTGGATGAGTATTTCCCATTCTATAAGTCCATTGAAAGTGCTCGTCCGTGATCGTTCTTCCATTCTGGTGAACGTAAATCTGTCCTGGCTTGAAATTCTCAAAATAGGTTCCTGACCATGTCGCATTCTTAAAGTTAGTTGGAAACTTTAAACTTGGAAGTTTTAAACTCGGAGTTGTCGACTCTGGAAAACTAGCAGAGGTAGCGGATGGCTCTGGGGTTCCTTTAGGTTTTCCATTCGAATGGTAGATCATGATTTTTCTTTCGTATTGAAGAACAACTTCACTCTTTTGGTTCATACAAAGTGTACGCACATGAACAATTCCTGGTTTGTCCGCACCTTTGTCATTGACCTTAAGAACCTTGGTTCTCGCCGAAAGAGTGTCACCTGGGTAAACAGGAAGTAAGAACTGGGCATCATAGTAACCAAGGTTAGCAAGAGCCTTTTCTGAGTTATTCTGAACACCTAAAGAAAGTGCAATATTGAAAACTTGCAAGGGAGAAACTAACATATCTGCAAATCCATGTGCCTGAGCATAAGGAGCAGATAAAAACAAAGGATTTGCTTCCATGAAAACTGTTGCAAATTCCTGCGCAAAACTTCTATCTACAGTAAACTCTCTTGGATGAAGGTAGAGATCTCCTTCTTGGAATTCTTCTAGATAGCGACCGTAGATTTTTTTAATAATTTCGCCCGTTTGAATCGGGGTAGAAGGAGCTAGCTCCGGGAAGGGAGTGACTTTCTTTTCCATAAACACCTTGTCCTGGTTTTTTTAGTCTATGGTTCTAAAATTATGTATTTGGGAAAGAGTTTTTCTGAGCCTGGATTCTTCTATGAACAGAATGCGTAAGACGGAGTTGGTCATCCTGAGAAAGCAACCATGCAGACTTCCAGCCCTCATTCCAGTTCTGCCATTCTTCCCGAATTGCCTTTTGGATCTGTAATTCCTGGGAAATCTGCTCCGAAAGAGATTCTAGATGCAGAACCTTCTCTGTAACTCGAACTAGCAAATCCGTCCATGTTGACTCCCAAACTTCCATTGCTAAAATTATCGACAGGGCATGGGGCAGATTAGAATATTTTTTGGAAGAAAAATTCCCCAGGCAGCCTAGATTAAATAGTTTATTGGGCGCCTTCTCCGGCTCTCCCTCGACGAGGGCGCCCCAGCACCATTTAGCGATGCAAAGCTGAGCGTTAGAAATGGTGCTGGGTCCGGGGCGCAGGGAATTACAATCTAACGGGTGCTTTACCCCTGGTTAAAACCAGGGGCTATAAGCTGGATTTTTCTTCGTTGAATAGAAATCCTAGCCTAACAATCGTAGTCGACAATTTTGTCCAGCACCATTTAGCGAAGCAAAGCTGAGCGTTGAAAATGGTGCTGGATGCAAAATTCAAACTATTATATTATATATTTTGTGAAAGAACTTCTCTTTAGATTAAGGTTCTCTATCCCTAGAGAGAGTCTTAACCTTGTCTCAAAAATATATAGTTTATAGAATTCCATTTTCCTTCAATTGAATTTCTGATAATCCA
>PEQN01000073.1 GCA_002786225.1 Leptospira sp.
AGGCAATTTTACTAGTGATGATTCCATTCATGAACTCAACCATGGATTGAGGAACTTGCTCAATAGTTAGAAATTTGTTTAAACTAGATGCGAGCAGTAGAATCAATAATAGAGACCCAAGCATCTCTGCGCTTTCGACGAGAATGGTTGGTATTTTAGTAATCTTTAATTCTCTGTGAATTAAAAGCTCTACGATCAATGCGTATACAACAGCAATAGCAGCAGATTCAGTTGCAGTAAAGAAACCAGAATAAATTCCACCTAAGATTATTCCTGGCATCAGTATCGCCAGAATTCCTCTTCGCAAGGAAGTGAGGATTTCTTTTGCATCCCACTTACCTCTTGGCATATTCCATCCTTTAAACATAGCATAGATTATCAAAAGGATAACTAATAATATACCTGGACCAATTCCTGCAAGAAAGAGGTCTGTCACAGATACGCCCACCATGATAGCATAAATGATCATTGGTATACTTGGAGGAATAATGATTCCCAGAGTTCCACCCGAAGTTAGAAGTCCCATGGAAAATTTCTTCTCATACCCAGCCTTTTGGAGAGCAGGGTACATGATCCCACCTATAGCTATCAAAGTCACAGGGCTAGAACCTGAGATTGCTGCGAAGATAGCACAGGCGAAAACTCCAGCGATCGCTAGACCAGAAGGAACTGGAGCTGTGAAAGCCTTACCCATGTCTATTAAGCGTCTAGAAATACTTCCATAAGTCATTAGGTTTCCAGCTAAGATGAAAAGAGGAATCGCAAGCAGGATCTCTTTATCAGCTGCATAATACATATCTTCAACTATCCCTGCAAAACTTCCTTCCCCTAGGAACATGAAGCAATAAGCAGTGATGGAACCCATGATAACGAACAAGGGTTGCCCTAGCAAAATAAGAACAAGAAAAAGAGCTAGTAATCCGAATACTTCCATTAGTAACCTACCTCTTCTTTTTCAAATTCATCTAATGCATTTGTAAGTTCGCCGTAATCATCGGGTCTCATATTCGGCTGGACTGCGAAAATGAAATGTCTTAAAGCCATGGAGGCAAATACATAAGGAAAAATCATCATTATTGTCCAAATGGGAAGACCATCTATAACGGGATGGACGTCTCCCATTCCTCGATTTGAATCTACGTTTTTCAGAGAGAGATAAAACATGAGCACACAAAAAGCGGCTATCAGGAGGTGTTCAATCACCTTCAAAAATGGTTTCATGGACTCTGGCCAGAGTTTGTCTGCAATTTCGGGTCTTAAATGACCACCTTTTGCTGAGGTCAGAGAAGCACCTATAATGCCTCCCCAAATCATGAGAATGATTGCGCCCTTTTGAGCCCAATCTATCCCTCCATTTCCAGCTTCCCTGCTGAAAACATCTAAAGCCATTAGAATAGTTAGAACCGCAAATGCAGTTCCTCCTAATAGCTTTTCAGCAAAGGTTATACCTTCTAGAATTTTTTTTATCACTCTCTTTATCTCCTATGAAATCTAAACCAAAATTTTATTTACAAGCTGCTTTTCCCTTAAGAATTGCATTGTAAATTGCTTGGGACTTACCACCTAACTTAGGCAATACAGTTTTTTCTTGACCAGCGGATGCGCTCTTCCACTGAGCTAATTCAGCAGGAGTTGGATTATAGATTTCAACACCTGTTTTTTTCAGAGTAGCAACTAATCTACCATCGAGTGCTCGGACGCCTTTTCTTACTTCGGATGCAAGTTCATTGGTCTCACCTGAGATTATTTTCTTATCTTCAGGAGAAAGTTTATCATAGAAAGCTTTACTAGCTACGATTAGGGCAGGCTGGTAGATATGTTTTGTGAAAGTAAAATTATCTATAGTTGTCTGCCACTCAGCAGCCATTGTAAAGAGAGGAGTATTGTCAAAACCATTTACAACTCCTGTTTGAAGAGCAGGGAGAACTTCAGGGATTGCAATAGGAATTGGACTTGCGCCTACACTCTTCCAAAATGCAATATGAGTCTTGGCTTCTTGGGATCTAACTTTAATTCCTGTTAAATCACTTGGAACTTTAATTGCCTTACCTTTCACTCCAATAGAACGAAAGCCATTCTCAGCCCAAGAGATAAAAATCATTCCTTTTGCTTCTAGTAATTCCGAAACAGGTTCGGTCAAATGATTATCCAAAACACAATCCGCTTGGGTAACACTATCAAATAAATAAGGCATTTCAAGAACGTTTAATTCAGGAACTGCTGTGGCAATTGCACCTGTAGTGATTCCCGCATATTCAATTCTTCCTTTTCGGACACCAGCAAGGATTTCATTTTCTCCACCTAGTTGACCACCTGGATAGACTTTTACACTGAATTTCCCGCTACCATCTGCATTAATTCTTTTCTGGATTCTGTACATAACATCTGCCCATGGTGTTCCTGTTGGTGCTACAGATGCTAGTTTCACTTTGGTTTGCGCAGAGATTTCTGCAGTTAGGACAAAAGTTCCTACCAAAATTAGTGTTAGTATTTTATTCATCATTCTTCTCCTTAATCTTCTCTATTTATTGAATCATAAAAAAAGGCGACTGCAACATCGCCTTTTTATCAAAATCATCTCTTTGTTTTTATTTAAATTCTTCTTCGAGTAGTTTCTTAGCTTTTCTTTGTTCAATCATTTGCTCTGGAGCGATTTCTGGAATACTATTTGGATTTCCATTGATTACTTCATTCAAAAGTTTCACTGCTTTATCTTCTTCAGCACGTAGACCGATTTCAGCATAGATAACTTTGGTTCCAAAATAGTTCGGAGCTTCTTTGATACTTGCTTCTAATTGCTTTCTACCTTCTGCTTTATTTCCGGAAGGAGATAGAATATTTGCCCCACCTCTGTAACGGTTTACTGCGCCATGGAAGTAGTTTTTGTTTAATTTCTCAACTCTGTCAATAGTCGCTGTAAATTGAGATTTATTTGCAAGCAAAGTCATAAGTCCTTCGATTCTGGACCATTTTGCTAGGTTCGCATAACGCCAGTACATAGCATCTAGTTCATTCAAAGTGATGTCATTGAATGCAGTTGCAGGTTCCGCTCCAGCAACAGCCACCTTAGCATGGTATGCTGGGTTGGTAGCCATAGCTTTCTCACACCATTTAATGCCTAAATCAAAATTTTCAGCTTGTTTTCTCTTGATATCAGATGCATTTTTTTCGTTTATTTCTAGAAAAAGATGTCCATCAGCAAGTAGGTAATATCCTCTGCAAAGCATTACCATAGCATCGTAATCACCTGGATTTTCGTTGGCGATTTTCGTAAGATCCTTGAGAGCTTGCTCAAGATTTGCCTTCTCATTACGAGTGTCCCAAAGCTTCTTCGTAGCTGCAGGGATAGGAGTTGGTTTAGCTAGACGAGGAATAAATTCTTTGCTATAAACAACTTCACGACTGGCTCCACAATTTGCAGCAAATGCCACAACTAAACTTAACACAATACCCATAGGGATTGTTTTCTTAATAACACTTAACATTCGTTCTCTCTCCATTGTAATTTATCTGTATTTGATTAGACAAGCTATCTATAGTTGTTTATAGAAATATACCTAAATTCTGTTTTTTTACAAGCTTTTTTTGTTTAAATGCTTCATTTATCAAACAAAAGACATCATTGTTGCACTGCACAGTGAACAATGTTCTAGCAGGGAACAATGTTCACAAAGCTGAACAAGATTTTTGCAGATATGTCCAATCTTGATCGGAAATAAATTTTCGATTGCCTTTGTAGTTATTCTCTGTTATCAATTTTTGAATCGCTTGGATTCTCTCTTCTGTGGGTGGGTGTGTTGATAAAAAGTTCAAGAGATTATTTGCAGTTAGCGATGTGGACTCTTCGTCCTCTTCTTTTGATTCAGATTCAGATTCTTCTAGAATCGTGCCAGAAGTTAAACTTTTTTCATAATCTATCATGGAACGAAAAAAAGCAGACATGCCTCTTGGATGGTAGCCATTATTTGCTAAGAGTGCAACCCCATAGGAATCGGATTCTTCTTCAAATTGTCTAGAGTAGGAAAGGAAGAGTAAGGTAGAACCAAGCTCAGTTAAGGTTTCTATCATATCTAAATCCCCTAGACCAGGTCCTACAATGATGGAGACAAGAAAGGCTGTGCTTACAGCCTTAGTGAGATTTCTGATATGATGTCTTCTTTCCACATGACCTATTTCATGGGCAAGAACTCCTGCGAGCTCGTTGCTATTTTTTGCTTGGTCAAAAATTCCAGAAAGAACATAGATTTTTCCTCCTGAAATTGCAAATGCATTGGGTGTTGAATCGGAGAGAATTTTCACTTCGTATTTGAATTTCGAATCTTTGGGAACTAGAGACTGCAAGCTCTTACTAAGAATGTTCTCAGCTTTTTTGTCCTTACAGACTGTAAATTCCGATTCCATAATAGATTTCGTTGATTCACCTAATTTGATATCCCATTCGGTTGGAACGAAAATATAAGAATGGTTGGCAAGATAATAGATCACTCCGAGAGAAAATAAGAGTGCTATCGCAAAACTTGCTAGGATTTTAACTTTATTTGTAGTATGAAGCCAATGATTGAATTTATCTAAGAAGCCCTTGTCCTTTCGTTGAGTGAGAAAATGCTTTCGAAATTCTTTGAGTTCTTCTTTGTTTGTAAAAAATATTTCTAAAACAGGACTCTCAATATGTTCATCAGGAATTAGGATGAGTTGGATTTTTAATTCTGTAACTTCAATTTTATGAAACTTAGTGTATTCAAATTGGATTTCTACATCTTCAGATTCAAAATGAATTGTATCTTCCAGAATTTCAGAATCTCCCATTTTAGCAATGGGAGATCTACCGTCCATCAATCTGGACTTGAATTTTTTGTTAAGAATCAAAGAGATGTTTAACCTATGAAACCTTCTAAAGCATCCGCTAAAGCTTCCAAACCTTCTGCAGTTGCACTTGCACCAGTATCTGGTTGAGCAGAGATAGAAGAGAAGTCTACATTGGATTCTAGAGATACCGATTCAAGGAAAACTTTCATCGCCATGTTAATTGCCCAAGCCATACCAAATCCTAAGGTAAAAATGACGATAGCATAAACTTTCAGAAGAGTTATAAAAATTTTGCCACCTGTAATGTCTGATGAAAATTTCTTTCCTTGGAAGCTAGTATGTCCCCAAGTAAAGTTTTGTAAGGTAGCCATAAACCAAGCTGCATAGATTCCTAAAGTTACAATCGAAAGTAAGTAACCTTTTACACAAATCCAAAAATACTCTGTTGCATCAGCTTCGAATTGAAAATTCGTGTTTCCGTATCGAGTATTGTTTCTGTTGAAAGTTTCCAGTTTCATAGAAAAGAAAGGATAGTAAATCCCAAGGCTAAGGATTACCAGGGGAACATTTTTCAGAAAAAGGATCGCTAGATCTAAGCTTTTACCATCGAAACCAAATCGAAGGTTTCTATATCCAGTTCTGCTTGATAGATATCTTCTTTTGCCAACAAGAATAAAAGGTATGATAGCTATGAACAAGGTGAAAATGATAATCACAGAAACAATACCTGCTGCTGTATCACCAATCACCAAGGCTAGAATATAGCTAATGATAAAATTAATTATATAAACTCCAATGATAAGGGCTGCAGCTTTCAGAAATGCTAAAAATCTTTCCTTCCCTGTTCCATGGAAGGTAAATCTTTCCGATTCCCATTCCACCTTCGTTGCAAGATATTTCTGGACATTGGTTTTCGCCCAAAAGCTATAGATACCCAGAGTTATGATTGTTAAAAAAATATTTTTCAGATACAGTACGAAGAGTTCTCCGCCCGTACCATGGTAACCGATTCTTTGATTTGCCATTCTTTCCTTCCTATTTTAAGTAGAATCGACGCTATTAATTACAATTGAATATGGCAAGGAAAAAAATTGACTAGTAAGATTCCTTTCATACTGCAACGCACAGTTTGTAAACAATAGCTTCCTCACCGACACCTTTAAGAGTTGCCTTGCTCATTTCAGTAGCTATTTTTTTTTCTTTGAGAAGCTTGCTGACATTAAGATTAGAATAAATTCTATCAGTGATCCAAACTTCACCAGCCTTAGCTAGTCCCTGGACACGAGAGGCAACATTGACAGAGTGTCCAAAATAATCCAAGCGCTCATCATTCACTACAGCAAGTGCAGATCCCTCATGAATGCCAACTTTTAGTCCTATTTCATATCCTTTCAATCTCCACTTCTCATTTAAGGATTCAATCTTGGTCATCATATCTAGAGAGGTTAGGAATCCATCTTCGGGGTTAGAGAAAGTTGCCATTATAGCGTCGCCCATAGTTTTAACAACTGTTCCTGAATACTTTCTCACGGATTCCATTAGAATTTTAAAATGTTCTTGGACTAATTGGTAGGCAAGAATATCTCCCGCTCTATCATACATTTCTGTTGAACCTCTTAGGTCTGTGAACATTATCGTAAGACTTTTTATATTTAAACTTAAATCGCTAGAGAGGTCTTGGGTCCTATACAAGTCTCTAAAGCTTTGGTTGTTCAAAAGCATCTTAGCTGTGAAATATGGTTTGATAGAAGTTGGATGTTCTTTTACAATTTGCCCAAGTCTAGCAGAATCGGGATGAAGTATGGTAAAAGCCAGAGTTTCCTTAGATAGATTTCTAATTTGGATTTTTGTAGTATTCCTAGGAAGATTCATTTCTCTTGGCGAAAATCCTGTAGGCAGAAGATCCACTTGAGGATGAGCAGGATTTTCCAAATCATTGTACCTGAAGAATACATTGGTATTTTTCTCAATACATACAAATTGATAGACTGAGGATAAGGATGGATCTAATTCAATTTCTACACTTTCATCCGACTTTAATGATTTGAAACCATATAAGCTATCTGCAATATACTTTTGTAATTCGGGTGCCTTATCAAAGTTAGAAGAAAAATGGTACCGGAAATAAGTCTGAACATCAGCTATTGGATTGATTTCCAGTTTCTTAATGGAAGGATGGATTGCAAAATTCACTTCCACTTGGTCATCTAAAGTGCTTTCGATGCTCGCGTTACAGGTTGCACAGTAAAAATTTTGTGCCGATACATGGTTTAAGCTCTCATGACTAGAGGCAAGACCACCACACATTGGACAAACCATATTGAATTGAAGATCAAAAAGTCCAACCTTAGATCCATGAATGAAAAGATCTATAGCCTCTGCATTTGAGAAATGATTTTCTTCTGCATAAGCAAAAGGATTCATTCTGTACAATTTCCAATCATCCAATTTTTTGAAAGAACCAATAAAGCGATCTATGGAATCTTTTTTAAGAATGGGAAAGGAATATAAGGATTCTTGCTTCTGTGCTAGGGCAATGTCTTTAATCATGGTTTTGTTTAGGATAGTTGGCTAAGGAATTTTTCTAATGAAAAGTATAAATTAGAATTCTTAGATTTTTTTTATACATTCTATAGGTCTATGTCCTATCCATTAGAAGTCGCTGTAGATTCAGGAAAATCTAGACTTTATGTAGCATTTCATCCAAAAAATCTGGTTCTCGGTCGCTCAAGGCTCTTCGCCTTAGAGTATTCTTCTTTTCGTCCATGTGTAAATTGTTCTCCTTATCTAATTGTCGAAGAAGACTTACACAATTATTCAGATACTTCCATGAAAGGATTATTCAGATATTGCTAGTGAAAGAGAGAAATTGAGGTTTGATTTATACTTGCAAAAGGATGCTAAAATATCCAGGAACTTAGTCAAAGCTTGGAGAGAAGGAAAGGTGAATATCATTGACTTCGATTGATGAAAGTAAATTTAATAGTTTGGAAGAATTTGTTAAAGCTTTAGATAAAGAACTTATTTCATTATATAAAGATTTACGTGAATCTGGATTTAACTATATTAAAAAAATTGATTCTGGTTATAATTTTACGAAAGAGGAACAAAATGAACTTATTCCAATTCTATTAAAGCATATCCAATTAGATTATCATCCCCGTAATAAAAAAACAATGGCTTTGAAGCTTTCCACAACCAAGAAATTGGGTCGTAAAGAAGGATGGGATATTATTTTGAATGAGCTTAAGAAGACACCACCCGATGAAGAGATTTCTATTCCCTGGAGAAGAGGATATAAGTGGGCATTACTCTCAGTAATTTCACAAATGTCCCAGGAGGAAGATATTCCTATTGTAATAGAAATATTAAAAGATGCAAGCCATGGTCAAGAGAGATTAATATTGGCTAACAGAATCAGCAAAAGTAAAAATGAAGATGCCAAGAGAGAAGTTGCGTTAATGAAAGATGTTCCTGGCTTTGAGCTTGAAATTGCTAGATTACAAAAAAAAGGGAGATTGCCGATTGTGTAGTTAATAATTAGTATAACGAACCACCAGTGAGCCATTGACCTCTTTCGCAAGCAAGCCATGGATGGCTTGCCTCGGCATTTGGAGCACGGATGCGGAACATGCCGACGAAAGAGGGTAAGGCGAACCCTTGGATCTCTCCGAATGGACAGAAGCTAAGGAATTGAAATCCGGGGATCTGACTTTCACAGCCGATGGAAAACTTCTTGCGATTTCTTCCATTGAAGTGGGTGGTAGAGAGGAGACTGTCTACAACTTTGAGGTAGAAGATTTCCATACCTACTTTGTAGGGGAGTCTGGGATTTGGGTTCTTAATGATAGTTATGTGATTATTTCTCCGCAGTCAGGTCCTTCCCATTCTTCTGATTCTACTAAAGTAGAAAGTTTTGTTTTAATAGAAGATTCTGAGACTTCCGTTGGCTTGGGTTTATTCGTTTTAGCCGAAAAAATATTAAAAGAAAAAGGTGAAGAATTAACAGAAGAAAGTGTTCGGAAACAAATGGATGAAATTAAAAAGTTGAATCCAGATTTGTTTGATAAAGATAAAAATCCTAAGCAATTCTTGTATGAAGGCGATATGATTAAAGTCGAAAATGAGGTTGGTCCAGCCGAATCTACTTTGTTAGATGATATTCCCTATGTTAAAATTGGATCTCAAATTCCAAAGGTAATATATAGAACATTAAAGTGGGGAGGAAAGGCATTAGAAAAAGGAATTGAAAAGGCTCAAAAAACAAAAGAATATAAAGAAGTATCCGATGCAGACAAGGAAAATTGGAATAACTTGATACAAAATGACAGGTCAACGATTGTAAGGGATAACATGAATATATTCAAAGCATTAAATATAAATCCAGAATATAATTCATCAAGCCAATGGATTAACGAAAAACTTCCCGATTGGAAGATTGGTAATTATTCTGTAAAAGAAGAACTTTTAAGAAACGCAAGACCTCAATTTTCGTATACACCTGAAGGTAATTTAATAATTAAAGACAAGGATCGATATATTGTGACTGATAAGCATATGAGTAGGTATAATAGATAAGAGGGAGATGGTATTTTGAAATGAAGATTAATATCGACCACAAAATCTCGGTTGAGGAGAGAGATCAATTATTTAAATTTATGGAATCAAAAATTAAAAATTTTTATAAAGATGGCAGAGTAATAGTCGAGAACAATTGCCTGAAGATCAAAAATAACTTGCTTTCCGGTTCGCTCTTTCTTCTCGGAGAATTTTATAATTGGAATATATTAAACGAATTTAACAAAGCGGAAATATCTATACAAAGAGACGGAGTTGTAGTTTGTTCAATAAATCATATGGGATTTATTGTAATGAATTTAATAGTTTTGAGCATCATTTTTACTTGGAATTTTTTAACTAAGTATCTGGATACTACTTCTGTGGGAGTTGAAAAAATTATAGATTCATTTAACTACGGGCTTGTTTATGCATTACTTGCTTTTCCGTTATTGGCTATTATTATGCTATTTCAAATATTGATAATTAATTTTAGATTTAAACAATTTATTGGTAAAATTCTAAATACCTATCAGCTTGAAACTTACCCACCACGACCCAAATGAAACCTGAAGTCCGCAAAAACAAAATCATTGGACGATTTCTTCAATTCACTGAATCTCTTCCAAGATCTCTTCCAGTTCCTTGTCTGAAACCGAATCCACTTCGGACTTGTCATAGAGGAAGAGAAGATAAACGGACTTATCTTTTACCATAAAATGAGTGATAACCCTTCCACCTCCGGATTTTCCTTTACCTTTGGAAGCGATGGCAATACGAATTTTGTAGCAATCGTTTGCGAGAGGTGTTCCTTTCTGGGGTGAAGTTTTCAAAGATTCTATGAGATCGAAGAGTTCTTTCTTTAAGGAAGGATACTTCTTTATCAACTTTTTTGCTTGCTTTTCAAATTTGGGAATCGAATAGACGTTATACTTCATTTAAGAAATCGGTAGCAAGCCTAGGTTTCAATTTTCCTTGTTTGATCTGATTCATTTCTTCTACCGCAGTTTTAGCGTCTTCTAAGAATTCTGCATTGGCTTTGGTGAGAGGTTTTGTCTTCACATAGGAAAGCCCTTTTAGAACTTCGAGTAGAGAAGCCGCTTTCTTGTCTTGGATGTCGAGTAGTACTTTCATGGTATAATTTCTTTTAAGCAAGATCCCTTCTGACTCTTTCCCGGGTAGGTAGGCGTCGATTTAATCTTTTTTGAAAAATTATGAATTGTCGAGGAAAAATTATATTTGATCTAATATAAAGTTAATTTATGAATACTACAACCGTAGCGAAGTGGTTGCCTCCGCAGCGGTTTTGGCAGACCGAACTGGGCTCTGGGCGCGAGGAAGGGAAACACTTAACAATTTATTGACCTGAGTCTCGTAAAAACTAATTCCTTGTACGATTTGTCTGTTATGTTGGATGGGGGTTGTCCGAAAAGGACATAATTATTAGTTTGGAATTGGAATGATTCTAAAATACGATATAAAAGTTCAATGAAAACGCAAGTTTTCAGGAAAAACGATCAGAGATGTACATAGGTAGATTGGAGCAAAAACAAAAAGTTAGCTTATAAAATAAATCAGAACCTAGGCTACTTTTTCGTAGGAATAAATATGATACAATCCATTCAAAACGGGGGTAGCAACTAACTTGGAATTGGGTGGCTTTTGGATTTCGGAAGGGATGGGTGTTTCTTTGTTCAAAGCTATGTGGGTTCGGTGGTTGTTGTAAAATTGAATAAACTCATCTAACTTAGTTTCCAAATGGTATTG
>PEQN01000074.1 GCA_002786225.1 Leptospira sp.
TAATAAGGTCTTGCCCTTTATCAGTTTCTGGCTTAATATCAAAAGTAATAGGACCTTCTGTCACCTTATGAAAGTTAAGAGAAACAGATTCAAGGATATCATTCAGATTTTCATTTTTATCTCTGGTAATCTCCACACCATCTATCTTGAATTTAGCATCTTTGGATTCAGCGATTACATTTGCAGGGGCTGCACCCTTCCATTCTGGGACAGAAACCAATTCTACTTGAGAGATGGAAAGATCTGTATCATTTGCATTTAAAATAACAATTTTAATAATATCTTTTCCAATCAATTCATCTGACTTCCAAGTATAACCTTCGTCCGATGGATAGAGAGAGGAAGATTTGTATCTTTCTTCTTCCCCAACTTTAATATAAACTCCTACATCTAGTCTTGGAACAGTCGTTTCAGATTGAACTTGAAATCTAAGGTAATCATTTTCTTTTACTTTTGTGGTTGAAATAGGAAAACTATAAGCTGTATCAGATTTTAATTTTACACCTGATTCCAAGATAACAGGTTTCCAATCCGGTTGCAAATTGTTCTCGTATTTTTCAGATTGGAAAGCGGATGCTGAGAGGATACCCAAGGTTAAGGTACTTGTACTTGGTTCGGGTGGAGCAGTGTATTCACCTACGAGTCCGGCAGCAAATAGTATTCCATTTGGATCCATAAACTTCAATTCAGATTTTTTACCAGATTTAACGGACGTTAAGCTCAGAATTCCTTCTTCGGGAGTAACCTTTACTAGATGAGTATTGGCGATAGTCGCAGCTGAATTCTTCAGTAGATTATTCAACTCGGATAGATTTCCACCTGGGAATTCCAATTCAATTTTTTCTTTACCAGATACTATAGAAAATTTGCCCGCTGGGAGCTTGGTCTCTAGGTCAACTTTATTGCCACTTATTTGGTGTTTTGCGGCGAGTTCAATAATTTCAATTGATTTCTTCCCTGCCTTAGCGCCTCGGGTAGCTTCCCCACTTAGCACGCCTTCCACAGAAGGAATGATTTTTTTTGTGGCTAGGGGAGTGGTAAAACTTGTGAGATTTCGTGTTTTGAGCTGGAAATCATTGGATCTGAGTTTCATCTCATTCCAAACCTCAATCTGAGCCCTGGTGTATAGGTTCTCGGTTTCCCATCGTTTTATTGGCTTTTTTTCTAATTCGACTAATTGTTTAACGATCGAATTTGTATCTTGGCCTGAAGCCATCCCTGGCATTGTAAAAGCTGGCATACCGTTCTCCTTTTTAGTTTTCTCCTTTTAATCTTCGTCGAGTCTAGAAAAAATATTAGGGATTTACAGGTTTTTTTTGACCTTAAAACTAGTAAACATGAGTACGATTGACTTGTCCAACCCGGAAATTTTCTTTGATAGAGAGCTTTCTTGGGTTGATTTTAACTTTAGAGTGCTAGAAGAAGCACAGAGCGAAACGAATCCCATCCTAGAAAGACTGAAATTTCTTTGCATAACCGAATCCAACTTGGATGAATTCTTCATGGTTCGAGTAGCAGGCTTATTGAACATCCAAAGTTCTGGAGCCGAAGAAAGATCCTTAAACGGATTAAGCACAACAGAAATCATCATGTCACTTTCTAAGAAAGTCTCTGATTTTGTTTTTGCTCAATACAAAACCTTAACAGAACTCATCAAATTACTTAAACTAGAAAACATCAATATAATTCAGAATCCAGATGAATTGAGCCAAGATGAAATCAAAATTATAAAGGAATATTATAAGAAAGATGTTTCTTCCATTCTGACTCCGCTTGCCATTGATACCTCTCACCCCTTTCCTCATATCTTAAATCGTACATTAAATCTAGCTATTATTCTAAATTCGAATGATGACAAAAACAAGAATGATCTTTTTGCCATCGTTCAAGTACCTTCTGTACTCCCAAGATTTCTCAAGCTACCAGACCAAGGAGAGGAAAAGAGATTCTTCCCATTGGAAGAAATCATTAAACTCCACTTAAGCGATCTTTTCTATGGAATGAAAGTAAGAGAGATCCATCCATTTCGTATCATACGAGATGCAGATATTGCAATCAACGAAGAAGAAAATGCCAGTGATCTAATCTCAGTTATGAAGACAGAACTCAAGAATAGAATGTGGGGTGATGCTATTCGTCTAGATGTAATGACAGGTTCTGGTAGAATTCGAGAATTACTAAAGGGACTTCTTGGAATTGAAGAACACCAACTCTATGAAGTGGATGGACTCTTGAATCTTGGAGATCTTATGTATTTTTATGGGATAGAAAAGGCATCTACCTCCCACTTGAAATTTACTTTTCCAACCGCCAAACCAGGTTTTTATGGCAAAAGTTTAGACAACATTTTCCAAAATATACGTAAAAGTGATAAACTTCTCCATCACCCTTACGAAAGTTTCAAATCAATCGAAGATATGCTTAAGAAAGCAAGTGGAGACTCGAAAGTTCTTGCAATTAAGATGACATTATACCGAACCAGTGGAGACAGTCCTATCATACAATATCTTTCTGAGGCGGCAGAAAATGGAAAGCAAGTTACAGTTCTCGTAGAGCTCAAGGCACGCTTTGATGAAGAGAGAAATATTCGTTGGGCAAAGAAGCTAGAAGACTCTGGAGTTCATGTTGTCTATGGGATCGTTGGCTTGAAGATACATTGTAAGATGCTACTGATCGTTAGAAAGGAAGACGATATCCTCAATCGATATGCTCACTTAGGAACGGGCAATTACAATTCTACTACAGCTAGATTCTATACTGACCTTAGCCTCTTCACTAACAATATCGAAATCACAGAAGATGTAGCTCTTCTATTCAATGTTATAACTTCCAATGCTAAGATGCCAAAGATGAACAAAATCTTTGCTGCTCCTGTTTATCTTAAAGAAACTTTCTTAGAATTAATAAACGAGGAAATCAATTTCGCAAAGAAAGGCAAACCATCTTCCATTATGTTCAAGATGAACTCTTTAGTCGATCCAGATGTCATTATTGCACTTTACAAAGCAAGCCAAGCAGGCGTGCAAATTGATCTTATCATTAGAGGAATCTGCTGCCTTAAGCCTGGGATTCCAGGAATCTCGGAAAATATCAATGTTCGTTCTATAATAGGCAGATACCTAGAGCACTCTAGGATTTACTACTTCTCAAATGGGGGAAGTCCCAAATATTTTCTTGCTTCTGCAGATTGTATGCCACGAAACTTTCTTCGCCGAATTGAAGTTATGTTCCCTATTCTTGATGATAAGAACAAAGATAAAATCCAGAAGATCATCAACCTTCAATTAAATGACAATACATCTGCAAGAGTCTTACAAGCGGATGGATCCTATATTCGATTGTATCCACCCAAGGGTAAGCAAGCAATCAATGCGCAAGTTGATATGGTAAATCTTTAATCATAAGAAAAAAGTAAGGAATAAACAGGAATACCTTTATATGAATTTCGAAACTACTAAGAAAGAACTATCAGCCAAAATCGGAGAATCAAAGGTCATCTGGAAAGAAGATGGAAAGATGGATGAAGCTACCTTCGATTCATTTGGTTTAGATAGAACCAAAACTTACAAACCTGAATATAAAATCTTAGTTTTTCCTGAAACAACAGAAGATGTAGCAGCCATCATTGAATATGCTAATTTAAATAAAATCCCAGTTGTCCCATCGGGTGGTCGAACTGGCTATGCTGGTGGAGCAGTTGCCAAAAATTCAGAAATAGTAATCTCTTTGAACAAAATGAACAAAGTCATTGAAGCAGATCCATTCCTTGGCTCCATTACAGTGCAAGCTGGTATGGTTACCAAGAATCTGCATAAGGAAGCGGAAGAAAGAGGATTCTACTATCCTGTAGATTTCGCTGCAACTGGGTCCTCTCACATAGGTGGCAATATAGCTACCAATGCAGGAGGCGTACGTGTTGTCCGATATGGTCTTGTTCGAGATTGGGTCTTGGGTCTAACTGTCGTTACTGGCAAAGGCGAAATCCTAAGATTCAACGGTGAGATATTGAAGAACAATACAGGCTATGATCTCAAGCATTTGTTTATCGGCTCAGAAGGAACCTTAGGAATCATTACAGAATGCACTCTTAAGCTTACAGCTTCTCCCAAGGATATTCGAGTCATCCTTGTTGCGGTTCCTGATTTTAAATCTATATTAGAAATTTTCAAGAAAACACACGAGTCTCCCCTTCCTCTGCTTGCATTTGAATTCTTTACAGAATTCTGTCTTGAGAAAGTTAAAGATCACCTAGGTGTCCCATCTCCCTTTTCCTCACCATCGCCTTACTATGTGTTGATGGAATATGAGGTAAGTGGCGAGAATGATGAAGAAAAATTATTTTCAATTCTTGAGACAATAACCAATGAAGAATACATTACCGACGGGAGTATTGCTCAGAACTCAAGACAAAATGAAACCTTCTGGAAATACAGGGAAGGCATTTCAGAAAGCCTATCCCTTCATAATACAGTTCATAAGAATGATATCTCACTTCCACTTCGCAATATGGAAGCCTTTATCCAAGAAATGGAAAGTCTATTGAATGGCAAATACCCTGGCTTTCAGATTGCTCTCTTTGGACACGTAGGAGATGGAAATCTTCATCTGAATATTCTAATGCCTGAGGGAATGGATAAGGAAACATTCTTTGTTAAATGCAAATCAGTAGATCCAGATATGTTTGAACTTATTCAGAAATACCATGGCTCCATTTCCGCCGAACATGGAATAGGTTTACTCAAGAAAGACTTTCTTGGATTCTCTAGATCTCAATCAGAAATTGATTCCATGAAGGCTATCAAGGCTATATTTGATCCAAATGGAATCTTGAATCCTGGCAAATTATTTTGAAACTCAATCTATCTAGCATAGCCACTTTCCTTACATCAATTATTACTTAACTATTATAGCTCACTAGATAGATAAATCAATAGTTTGAAAGAAAGAAAGAAAGAAAGAAAGAAAGATAGATTCAAAGATTTAAAGATTTAAATATTCAATAAGTTAGTTTGTTGGAACATTACTTTTTCTTACGAATCTCTTGGTCCAATCCAACTAAACTAATTGGAACCTTGATTTCTCTTTTGCGGTAGCTCTTCTTGTAGGACTTTTTGTAGAGATCATGACAGGACTTACAAGAATTCTCTGGCATATCATTCGCCAAAGATTCATCCACTATTTTCTGCCAATCTGCTTTCTCTTCCTCAATGGCAAGGGCAGGAACCTCATTCAGAATTCTGGTAAGATAGGATTTATCTCCTGACTTCTTAAAATACTTCATGGCTGGCTTTGTATAGTCTTCCATAAAGTCATGCAGGTTTGTTACTTCCAACTCAGCTTTGTTAGATGGCTTGGACTTTTCTGAAGACTGATTCTTTGTTTTTTGTTGACTTGTTGCAGTCTCTTCTTTAGATTTTCCTTGGGCAAAGAGAGCAAGAGATAGAGTGAGAAGCGCGGTTGCAAAATACTTTTGTTTCATAAATTCCTCTTTATTTAGACGTATTTGATAAAATTTTACTACATTTGTAAAGTTTAGTTTAGTTTAGATTCCATTCATTAGCTTAGATTCCTACTTTTTCAAGAGAACTCATATTCACTCTACCAGAATATTCATCTGTAAAGTCACCCAGCATCTGGACAAAATGCCCACTAAAACCAACTTTGATTCTAGTCTCAGGATAGAACATATAAGCCTTGGCACGTCTAGGAGTAAAAGGATATTCAAGCAGAGAACGAAAATAACTCCAATCATCCAAACCTTCTGGAAGATAGTGCTTGAATACTGCAAGACCTCGCTTGACATGCTTGATCTCATCTTGGTAAACTTTTTCAATTAGCCCTGCTGTTACAAAATCTCCGTGGAATTCGAGAGCCTTTTTGTAGATTCTCGTATAATCTAAATTAGCTCCTTCAAAAGACAGAGAAAGTATAGCAGTGAACTTCTCTAAGGTCTGCATCTTTTCAATCTGCTTCCAGAAAAGACGATTCAAGGGTTTATCTCCAAATTGCACGCCTAACTCATTCATACGTGAATTGTACAATCGAAAATGATCTTGTTCCTCTTGCATGGATTTAAGAAATCCACGAATAATCCCTCTACCAGCATTAGGAAATTTTAATATACCCCAAGCAAATAATTCAATAGCCATTAATTCATGGTTTGCAAAATGATGAAGACTGATTCCTATATTTCGTGGTTCATTCAAATGTTCTAAACGGGGAATCTTAGATTTAGTATCAGACATGATGATGCCTTGCTCGCGAGCAGGAATGTTACCTACTAGAAAATGATTGGAGTCTTCATCCTTGGTTACTTCTTCAGTACTTAGATCCCAGTCTGCCCAGTCCGTGAATGGTACTAATTTATCTTTAAGATAGGGAGATCCCAAGATCATCTTGCAATAAGAATGTAATTCTTTCACTATGGATACCATATTCGATTCAAGAAAATGATCTAGTTTTTTTTAATAAGGACAAAGTTCAAAAATGAAATCCGATAAGCCAAACTTTTATGAAATTGTATACCAAATTACAAAATCCATTCCAAAAGGAAAAGTTACAAGCTATGGAAGAATAGCCGTACTCTCAGGAAATCCAAGAGCCGCACGAGCTGTGGGCTACGCACTGAATGCACTTAAGAAAGACCAGGAACAAGAAGTTCCTTGGCAAAGAGTCATCAATGCATCAGGAGCCATTAGCTTCAAATCGGATACAAGCAGAGCAATTCTCCAAAGGAAACTTCTCGAATCAGAGGGTATCGTTTTCCAAGAAAATGATAGAGTAGATTGGAAGTTGTTCGAGTGGCCTTAGGGAATCAGGGTATCTCGCACTCATCTACTCAAGAACCTAACAAAGCTACTCATAGATACATTCTACTAGAGAAGAAATAGTTATAAGGACAAATGATAGAAATAATATGAAATACGATAAGCGATTGTTCTTCATGCAACGCAAAACAGAAATAAAATAACAAATAATTGATAGTATTTGAAGAAAAACTGCACTAATTTCCATTAAATAATGAGGTTTACTCAGAACGAATAGATAACCGTTTTTTATAAAAAGATTGAATAAAAAATAAAAGCCGTAAATCCCCAAAGTTGTTAATGAGAAGATCCATGTTGCCCAATTTTGAATAAGAATATAACACATAAAAAATGTTTGACTCCCTAAATCTAACTTTATATATTGTACGACTAACACTTAGTTATTACTCGGAAGGTATTGGAATAAAATGAAAACTGAAATTTACAGAAATTCCTTTTTACATGCTTTTTACATACTTTTTACATACTTTTTAGTAATGTTTTCCTCTTGCATAGCCCAAGAAGAGCCAAATAAATCTTTAGCTCTATTAATGCCATGGGAATATGGCGACAATATTTCAGTAAATCCAATTAATAATACAAATTCTCTCGATGAAAAAGACTCTTCCATTGAAGAAGTTGATGTTTGGTCTACTGACAATCCAATTGCCAAAGGTTATTTAGTAAATTGGTTGTTATTCTCACCAAATGATGAAGATGAGATTTCTGAAAATTTAACGATAACCGACTTCAAATCCAAAGATGCCATTCAGATTGACGCTTCTAACCCAATTCCCCTTCCTCACTCGCCGAGTGAAACCTTACTCTTAAGAGAAAGAATTCATAAGGATAACCAAGATAAAAAAATCCTTCCACAAAACATAGATGAACCTACAGTATATCATGCTAGAATCTTCATTTCATCCAGTGTTGAACTTCAATACTTAAAAGAGTTGATCATACCTTATTCTATATTCCCTTACTTTGAAGTAGAAGGGATGAACTACCATCCGACTAATCAACAATTAGTTGGTCATATTGATTGGTCAGAATATACAGAAGGTGGTTTTGTATATGTAATTCTAACTGGTTATCATTACAATTTTATACTAATGAATGAACTCTTCCAAGCTATCGAAATTATCAAAGAACTAAAATACGAAGAGCTTGCCTTGCTTAACTTCGATTTAAGCATGTCAGGCGAACAATTGCAGACCTATACGGATCAACTCCACAAAGAAGCAAATGAATGGAAAGTTCGAGACAACCAAGCTTACTTACAATTGCAAAGATTCATAGAACCACCTGGAAATTACCAATTTGCAATCTTTGGAGTACTGAGGGGTGGCTTGACCAGAATCTTCTCTAATGTCTGGAATAAGGTTCGTGTAGGAGTGATCAAAGCTACTGCACAACTAACAAATCGACTTAAATTTGATTTAAATCGATTGAGTATCCCTGAAGATTTAAGGAATCGTATGAAATTTAAACCTTCTGAATTTCTTAAAAATGCTTTCACTCCACCTAAATGGATACGGGACAGATTGAAACCCCCTAAATGGTTAAGAGATAAATTAAAACTTTCCCAGTATAAACCACTAAGAGGAATGATAGAAGTTTTAGATGCGAACGGTAAAGTATTCAATTTTAAAAGACAAGACAGAAAGATGACTTTAGACTGGACACCGATTGAATTTCGCGTTGGTCCGCAACTTCCAGGCGACCTGCAAGATTTCAATCCTTTTGATTTACTCACTCAAAAAAGCACCACTTTCCTAAATGGAATCTTTAATAAAAATCTCCAAGCCACAGTGCCAATCATAGGAACACCAATTTCATATAATCTATGCTACAACCTGGACAATGCATATTCTAAGATAACAGACAATGGTATCTTCCCCAAAGTAGTCTGTGCAGGGCAATTCAAACCCAGGGAATTTCCATATTTCATTCAAATTAAAAATCCATTCTCCCAAACTGCGGCTATGATTCAATTTTCCAATATTGAAGCAATCCATAAGCTAGGAATCTTTACGAAACGTGTCAATGTATTCCAAGGTGGATTAATGAACCCAGCTGAGTGGAAGCCACCTGGGATCGATGGTATTAGCGCCTTTGCGCCCTGCGGTCAGATCATCCATCTCCAAGATTACCATAAAGCGGCACTATTTTCTCCACAAATCTTTACACTTGCTGCACCTTTTATGACTTATGATATCTATTTGAAAAAGTATGATGATTTCCTAACAGTGGTTCACGAATTTTCCCATATTGCACACTGCTCTCTAATTGGGGAAAGTAAGTATAGAGAGCAGATCAGCAAATATGCGGAAGATGTAGTCCAAGGAGTTAATCCACGGAGGTCAGAATATGGCAAGATGCACGAAGGAATTGCCAATTACTTTGAGTTTATTCTCAATGGCAATATGAGTTATTGCCCAGGCTGCAATAATATTGAAGCAAACCTTCATACAGGGTATATGGATGAATGGATTTTTCTTCGTTATCGAAGAGGAGTCATTAATGTAATTGGTGGTTCTATACCACATTCCAATTTTGATATATACTACGGTGGTAGCTCTCTTAGATATATTAATACTTTACCTCTTCAGGATGATTTCGATAGCAACCAAACAGTTGCCATTTCTAGCTTTCTTTATGACTTAGAAGATTCTTGCAAGGATAGCTTTCGAACAATCATCCGGAACAATGGATATATTAATAATCAAGAGAGATTCCATGATCGTGTCAATATCGGAAGATCCAATCTCATTCATACAATTCAATACCTTCCCTACCCTGCGAAGCTACAAGACATCACACCAATTGTACTAGGATTGGGAGTCACCCAAGAGAACTATTGGGAATTGGTGGACTTACATGGATTGAATGGATTGACCAAAGGGTTAGAGCTATGGAATCCGTACGATACGACACTCTTTGGCACATTTACCATAAAAAGAAAAGATGAAACAACGGAGAATTTACAATGCTTTGCCAATGTTTCCAATATCATCCAACAGGATCTCAACCTTGCCTCCAACATTGAAGCACTCAATATCCAACCCAAGTATCGAATGGAAAAAACAAATATCTTAGAATTGGATAAATCCAAGTCCATTGAATCCTTCCAAGCCCAACATGTACCGACCAATGCAATTGCAGTTACATGGAAGAAGGAAAACCCAGAGCCGGATCAACCTAAGATTAATTATACCAATACCCAAGCCAACACATTCGAGACAAATGAGCTAACCTGGACGGATGGATATGGAATCGATTGGTTGGACTTCTTGGAGGAATCCACTCCTCTTTACTCTACAAATATACTTTGGAACCCTATAGGTAAAGAGACCAAGGATATGGGAGTCATTGATTACACAAGAGTAGATCCATTCACATCCCCAGCCATTGAACACTTCTGGTTTACTAGTGCCATGCCAGAATACCAAGCCCAAAATCGTAGCTTTGAGCAGTTCTTCGAAGATGTGAAGCCTGAGGATTGCAGGGAGACATCGTGGAATCCTATAGGCAAGCCTGTCCAAAGCATGGGCACAGAATGTTGGACTGGGGTCGGCTTTTTCATTATACCCCTTTACGAAGACTATTGTTCTGACCTTATTGAATACGACCAAAGGCATACAGTATCCAAATCACCCGTTTCCATTAATGAACATTTTGTACATTACTACGATCGTAGAGTAGGAACCATTAGTTGCAATCTGCATACCAAGACTTCTAGCGGACTTATGGAGTATGATGAAAGACCTAACTATACCTTCCCAGCCCAATACTATGGAAATACCTGGAACCACCTCTACTTCCAGAAGGATGGAAGAATCCAATTCCAAAATGCAAGTTCAATAGATAGCTT
>PEQN01000075.1 GCA_002786225.1 Leptospira sp.
GATCCATGGTTGCTAAAGTCGCATCAGGACGACGAACTTTCCTACCCGATATTCGCAATCCTTCGAAGGCTTGAGGACTTGTAACCTCGTGTATTAAATGTCTATCAATATAAATTATGCTACTGCCTTGGTCTTCATGAACCAAGTGGTCGTCCCAAATTTTCTCAAACATCGTCTTCATAGGTGAATAAAAGTCTCCTATAACCATAATTCAAAAATTATTCTTAGAGGTAAACTGAGAATTTGATCTAAGGGGCAGTATAACCAATGGAATAAGTTCCTGAAACAGCGGCGCATGCTACTTGAGCAGCAGTACTTCCACCTGAGAAGGAATTATTGTAAAGAGTAAATCTATATCCCAAAGACTTTGGTTGTCTGCAAACACCTAAAATATTTGTGGTTGGACAATTCGTACTTGCGATTGTCTCCCCACTTAGGCAAGTAAACTGAGTCCCATATAAATCCGTACAATAGTTGGCTGTTGGATTATTACATGAGTTATTAAAAGTTAAGCCAGATACACCTGTATCATCAACTGAAAGTTCAGTGCCCGAAATAATAGTGGAAATAGAAGACGCTTCATTATGGTTGATAGAATAAATGTAAACCAAGTAATTCCCTTTCTTAAAGAAAGTTATTTTGGTACCTGCGGAAGAATCTAAAATATAATCTACACCTCCTAATGCAAGAGTATCTCTATCTATATTTAAAGGACAAGAGGAAGAATTATAAATACTAATATTCAAAGTTTTCGAAAGCGTTAATATAGTATTAACATTAGCTCCCTTCACTTGAACAACTGCATAACTTGTAGAGCCAACTGCTAAAAAGGGAACATTTTGAGAGGCTACTGTTGCAGAAATAAAACCAGCTGAAAATTGAGAACCTAGTCCAGAAACTGTGCATTTTCCATTTGATCCAGTTTCTTTTGGAAGCAAAGAAAAAAGCGAGTTGGTAGTTGTGGAATTATCTTTAGTTTCTGAGCAGAAAGAATAAGAAGAAATAGAAATAAGTATTATGAAAAAAAAACTTAAAAAAGATTTATAAAATTGAAAAGGAAAAAATAAGTTTAATGAAAAATCTAAATTTTTAGAAAATATTTTTTGTACTAAAATGTCAATCAATCTTAGAATCATAAACTATCATTCTATGGGAATCTGTGAATACGTCAAGCAAAGAAACATTATAACTAAATCTGAATTATTTACCTCTAAAAATCAGAAGAGTCTTTCCCATTTTAATTTCATCAAAATCATACAAAACTTTCGGCCTAAGTAATTTCTTCCCATTGAGAAATACACCAGAATCAGATAGTAAGTCATATAAAATAAAGTGATCTTGTAGATTCACAATTTTAGCATGTGTATTGCTCATAGAATTATCCCAGATAACAAAATCTGCAGTTTCTGATTTTCCAAGAATGGTTTCTGATCCAAAGATGGTAAATTGTTTACCAGGACTAGGACCTGACTTCTGAATCAATACTGCTTTTTGGTATTTTTCACCTTGCAAGGGAAATCGAATCTGATTTTCAATCTTAGGTGTGTCAATATCTTCCTCTAAATAATGGGAAGAAACATCACTCTCTCCTTTTCGACCATACATTTGTTCATAAGCTTTAGATTCATCGAAGATATTTGTCTTCAACTCTTCTAATTTATCTTTGCTTTTCGTAAATTTTGGATAACGCATTCTAGGTAAAAGGTATAAGGCGGAGATACAAAGCATGAAAATGAAGATAGCAACAGGCAAAAAAACATATGGATCTCGTATAGAATTTTCTATCCTGGAGCTCCAAGAAAGATCATATTCAGAGTTAATATTTTGAATATTCATTATTCCCAAATTAACTGAAATGACTTTCTCATCAAAAAATCCCACCTTGTTTTTTGAAGTATAACTAATCTTATAAGGAGGCATTTTATATTGTTTTACATCAGAAAAAAGTTTTTGAGTAGAATCTTTTTCCTTCAAAGAATAAAATTTACCATCGCTGTATTCTGCTATCTTTCGATTTTCATCGCTAGGAAAACCAAGAATATGAATTGGAATTCCCATACGCCTTGCTTTTTTGGTTAGTTCAACTATCTTAAGCTTATCTGGAATAGATTTAGAATGTATAATAACTACTAGGAAAGGTGACTTTTTTCCAGATATGGAAAGTTTATCAAGTAGTATAGAAATTGTTTCCAGAGTGTTAGAATAGGAATCAACCGAAGGGAGAATAAAACCAGATTGTAAACTTTTGGTAGTTTGGTGAATTTGATATAAGAATCTTCTTTCTTCTTGGATATGAACAGAAAACTTGTCTTTCTCATCCAATAGTGTAGAAAGTGAAATAACCAGATCCGTTGTCCATTGGTTGATAGCCTTAGAATCGGTTGGTTGTACAGATACAACCAATTGAATAGGATCAATTCCTTTTTCTCGTCTAACTTCCAAATCAGCTGGAATAGTTCTGATTCCATCCATTTCCTCTGCTAATACTAAATTAGATGGACTTAGTGGATGATTGAAATTTTCACGCAATTCTATGTCAATACTAGGAAATCTTGAAGAATTTAAACTTTCTAAAAAAAATATAGGCTTGCTTGTGAGATGCGTGCTTAGTATAAAAAATAAAAAAATATAAATTTTACGATTCATTTTCAATTCAAAGTTGACCTAGTAGCTGTTTTGCATATTCAGATTTCCATGAAGGAAAATTTCCGTTTATTCTACTATTAACTTCGACTATTTTACCAGATTTAATGACCATAACTTCATCAGCTATTCTTTCCATGAGTTTTAAATTATGAGTAATTAAAACAATACTGGAATTCTTAGTTTTTAAAGAATTCATCAATAATTCAATCATATTTTTCTCTTGGATGGGATCTAGGGCTGTGGTCGGTTCGTCTGCTACAATAATTTCTGATTCAGAAAATTGAGCCATGGCAATAGTGATTCTTTGCTTCTCTCCACCAGATACTTGGCTAGGAAGGCTTTGGAAAGATCGCTCAGGGTCCCTAATTCCGAATTTTGCCCAATGCTTACAACATTCCTGTTCGGATAAATTTTTATCTAAAACCAAGGAATAGTATTCTTGAACTTGCTTTCCAATCTTTCGATAAGGATGGAAAGCCAAATGAGGATTTTGTGGAATCATGTTAATTTTTTTACCACGTATAGATTTCCATCTTTCTTTATTCCAGTGATCATAAGTTTTGCCAAAGAGGTTAAATTGTTCAAAGGCAATTTTAGTATTTTTGGGAAGCATACCAAATAGGCTAAATGCAAAAGTTGTTTTGCCGCTACCCGATTCCCCAATTAAAGCATATACTTTACCTTGTTGAATCCTCCATGAAAAATTATCTAGGATTGGTTTAGAATTACTGATAGATTCAATTTTTAATCCTCTCAGTTCTAAAAGTGCTTCCATAGCTTAATCTAAGCCAAACAACTCTTTCTCAATTATGCTACAAAAAATGTGTCCGATTAAAATATGACATTCTTGGATTCTAGCTGTAACTGATGAAGGAACTATTATTTCATAGTCACAAACAGATTTTAATTTACCACCATTTCCACCTAGCATTGCAATTGTGCTTAAGCCCTGAAGTTTTGCTTGTTGAAATGCCTTAATCACATTAGGCGAATTGCCAGAGGTAGTAATCCCAACCAAAACATCACCTTTTTGACCAAAGGCTTCTACCTGCCGAGAAAAAATATCTTCATATCCATAATCATTAGAACAAGCAGTCAAAATAGCATGATCTGTTCCAAGTGCCATAGCTGGGATAGCCCTTCTCTCATTTCCCGATTTGTAACGAACCACTAACTCTGCTGCAATATGAGCGGCGTCACAAGAAGAACCACCATTTCCACAAAATAGAATTTTGTTGCCTGCTTTTAAAGATTTACTGAGAGCAAGGCCTATAGTTTCTATGGAATTAATTGATTCTTTTAACACTAATTCTTTAGTTTGAATAGAATCTTTTATTTGTTCTTGGATCATATCTTTCATTTTTTAAATTCCTTCTCTTTATCCATCTTTGCTTTAATGATTTCGATTAATTGGTACAATTCTTCCATTGCTTTGTCAGGATACAATAGTGATTTGTTTTTTGTATGGGGATTCCAATCTTCACTATTTTTTCCTTGGTTCAGATAGAACAACTCATCATGAAGAATTTTCTTTTGTTTTCTGGTTGCATGAGATAAATAAAAATCAGAAAAATCTCTATCTAAGTAAACAATCAAAAGTGCCGATGAATCCGGTCTTAACCTAAGTAATATTTGTTCTTGCCAAAAGATAGACCAATCCAAAATTTGTTTCCAATCTTGGTGCTTTTGTGGAAGTTGTGGTTTCCATAATTCTAAAAATGAATTCAGATCTGAATGCTCTCTTTGCAGGGCTCTGGAGAGTTCTGCCTCAGTTATCTGCAAGACCCCAGTTGTTATTCCATCTTTTTCTATTAAAGAATTCCCAGTGATTAATACTATTTGAAAATTACTTCCTTCCAGTTTATACAGATCCGTTCCATTTTTCTTTAACTTATAATCTTTTCGTACAATTTGTTCGCCAGTTTTGAGTGCTTTTGTTATATGAAAGGAATGAAATTTTTTCTTAGCTTTCTCAAGTTCTCGTTCAAATCCTTCAGGTTGGATGATGTCTTCTGCATCTTCCGCTTGGATATTTTTCTTCTTACCAAACCCAAAAAAACTAGACAAAAAAGATTTTTTATTTTGTTTCTTTTTCGCCATAACTCTCTCGTAAATTTGAAGGTCTTTGGATTATTTTATGATGAAGTTCGTAGATCTTAGCATACTTAAGAAAAGTGGAAAAGGCTGAGGAAGCAGCTATAGCAAATCCTGGAAAGCCATCCAAGAAACCTCGTTTGAAAATATAAATTTCCCAAAATTTGCCTATGGGCTTAAGAATAGTAGAGAGCAAAGAAAATTTATTTCCTTTTTCAAAACGAGTATGAGCGACTATACTAGAAAATTTATTGATCGTTTCGATTTGATCGCTTAGATCCTTAAAGCTAAAATGAATGATATTGCCAGCTATCTTCGAACCTTTTCCTATGATTTCAATATAATCATGTGGATTTTCGCCTACCCAAGTTGCCTTAGATTTTTGAAACAATCTATATCTATAGAGAGGATACCAACCAGAATGATGAATGAATCTACCCATATGCCAAGTAAGTCTTGAAATTTTGAAACCAACAATATCAGATGATTTTTGTTTCTTCCAATCCAGAATAGCTTCTCGCAGTATCATATCAACACGTTCATCGGCATCCAAGGAGAGTACCCATTCATTTGCACAATACTCCATAGCTTTATTTTTCTGTTGAACATGGCCATAGAATGGATGCTCTAGAAATCTTACTTTTGGATTTTGGATAGCAATCTCTTTAGTTCTATCTTTACTAAATGAATCTAAAATTAGAATCTCGTCTGCTATTTCTGAAACAGATTCTATGCAATCCTGGATATTTTTTTCTTCATTGAAGGTTATGATAGAGACAGATAGCTTGGTGGAATTGGCTTGTTCCATAATTAGATTTCAGTATTCAGTTCCTTTATAAAAATGAAACTAAAAAAGATCCACCAAATCTCATTTCTATTTTTTGTGCTTTTTCTAATTAGCTTTCCCCTTTCTGTAAGTTTCTCCCAGACTTTCTTTGTTTTCAGCTTTTTAACTAGCTTTCTGTATCTTTTTCAAAAAAAAAGAACGAGTAAATTCTTCTTTCAAAAAGGATACTTTCCTCCTGTTTTTTGGGCAGCACTATTCATCTACGTAGGCGTTTTTATCTCTACTATTTACAATTGGAAAATAGGATCATTTTCACTTGCCTCTTATTGGAATAACCAATCCGAACTTCATGATATTTGGATGGTATTTGCTATTCCTCTTGCAATCTTTCATTCGAGATCTAAGGTAAGAGAAAGAATTCTAAAAAAGGTAATTTTACTTTCTTTCCTTCTTTGTTTGCTTGTTGGAATGATTTCTGTTTTCACACCCTATCGTTTGGGTAGATGGATAAGTCTTGGATTTGAGTATCCCGAAGGGGAAAGATTGCAACATTTTGCAGGTTCTATCTTTGGTAGATTTACCTATCTCCCAATTGGACTTATGAACACCCATCTTACCTATGGCGGAATTTATGGTATGCTTCTATTTTCTGTTTTTCTTTCTAATTTTATTCCCTTCTTCCAGAAAATTGGGAGTTTGCATTCTGTCTGGAAAAAATTCATTTATAGTTTTCTAATTATTTTTATTACTTTAGCATCTGTTTCTATTTTGGTATGGAACCAATCACGTTCGATTTGGATCTCTATATTCTTTTTACTTGGTTTGTTTATTAGTTGCAAACTTTTAATGCACATTTCTAAAAATAACATTCCTTCTTTTTTTCTCTCTGAAAAAAAAAGAAGAATCCTTTTTATTTTTTTCAGCTCAGCCTTATTCATCCTCTTTTCATTTACAGTCCTCCAAAGCTTTTGGGAAAAGAATTGGTTGCTGCAAAGAAGTGTTCGTGAATTAACACAAACAAGGAGTACAGAAAACCAAAGGTATTTTATCTATAGGAATTCATTTGAGATTCTCAAGGTAAATTGGATTCTTGGCATTGGAAATGGACAATTTACGAAAGAACAAAATAAGGTCATTCATGAGACTTTGTTAACTAAACCATGGTTGCTCTATGAACTTACTATAACTCCCAAATCTCATGCTCACAATGATTTTCTACAATTTTGGTTAGCAGGTGGACTCATCTCAGGCTTAGCATGGCTGCTTTTTTGGGTTCTAGTATTTCATAAGTATTTGGAACTTTTTTTCAAAAATAAAATCAATTTAGGAATGGGCGTAACAGTGCTCTTTGTTGGGGGGTTTTTCCAATGTTATATGTTAGATGATGAAGTTGCTCTTCCCTTCTATGCCTTGATTGGTTTGCTTTTTGGAGACAAAATTGAATCTCCCTCTTTTTTTAGCTTTCAAAAAATCTTTGCTTTCATTCTAGTTCTTGGAATTAGTTTATCAAGTTTAGGAGTCTATCTCTACAGAAATCAAGTCAAACCGGAAGAGATTCTCATCCAAAAACAAAACAGCTATACTGTGGACAATACATTGATCTTTGATCTGCAAGGTTGTCTCACACATACATATTCAAATAATCTTTCCATTCGTAAGGAACCTTTTTGGATCAATGTGAATTGGAACCCTATTTCAAAGATGAATACACCACCAAAAGAAATTAAGGTTAAAATTACTATCCTTGATAGAGATAGTTTTGACCAAGATAAGGAATACAAAGCGCATCAATCTACAATTTTAGAAACCCTTATCCTACCCTTAAATACTGATAAGAACGGAATAGAAATTCCCAATACTCATGCAAAAGAATCCCAAGACTTTCCTGGCAATGTAAGATTTCGTGATTTTAAAATAGAAATCAATAAGAATGATCTAGGAGGTCAAGAACCAAGTTTCTTTGTAAACCAAAACTGCAGCAAAGGAAATCTTTAGTCCCAATCCCCGCTTCCAGCTTCCTGCCCTCAGTCCGATTGCTTACGCTCCCTAGGGTCGCTACAATCGGAACGGTGCTTGGTCGTTCGATTCCATTTACTATTCTGATGCTAAGTATGGGTAAGTTGTTTGTGTAAATTAAGTTTTAATTTACCTGGAGCGGGAATCGAACCCGCACGAGATTACTCTCACAGGATTTTAAGTCCTGTGTGTCTACCAGTTCCACCATCCAGGCGTTTTTACTTTGCAAGGCGTCGCCGGGATTCGAACCCGGGATCAAGCTTTTGCAGAGCCATGCCTTAGCCACTTGGCCACGACGCCATGGCATAATGGTAGGATTTTTTATGACACGAATGAGTCAATAGAAATAGTCAAAAGTTTCTTAACAATCATTCCCACTCTATGGTTCCAGGAGGTTTATTTGTTAAGTCGAAAAATACATCTGAAATTTGAGGGATTGTTTGGATATCAGAACAGAGTTTGGCAAGAAGTTCCCAATTCATGGGATAAAAATTCGCAGTCATAGCCTCATTGCTTTCCACAGGACGAAGTATGATAGAAAACTTACCTTTCTCTCTACCGCAGGGAACTAGGACTACAGGCATTTGCCAGATTTCTTTGGTAATTTTATGATCATAAATAAACTGATTGGTAATAAAATCAGCTTCCCGCAAAAGATCTGAATGCTCTTTATTTAAATGCAATTCTGTATATTCTAAGGAATCAGGAAAACGAATAGAGTTTAAACCATTTGGTAAAATGACTACTCTATTGATTTCTTTGAATTTATTTGTTATCGAAGTTGCAATTTTGTCTAGAAGATTCCAATCTTGGCTGAATTGGTTTATGAGTAAACAGTTGGCGTATGACCTTTGGTCACCTTGCACACCTACTGATGGAAAGGGAAGTACCTTACATATAAAATTAGATACTTCCTTTTGAAAAAATTGTTGAATACTCTTCTCAATTGCAGAGTCTACTTCACGCTTAGTTGCTATCATTCGCACAACAAGTCCAGGTCCTGGAAAAGGGTGTCTATCTGTCCATTGTGTATCTAAGCCAAGGTAATTTCCGATTTCTCTTACTTCATCCTTATACAAATCCCGAAGTGGTTCAATGATTTTTCCATCGTCTAACATTTTTTGTATGGCTGGAACTCGGTTGTGGTGGGTTTTAATTTTATGAGAATGCTTGGTTCCACCACTCTCAATTGTATCTGGATAAATTGTTCCCTGGCCTAGTATCCATTCTTTAGGATCTAGATTTAATTCTTCTACGGCACGTGCTTGTGCTTCTAGAAATAAATTTCCTACTATCAAGCGCTTTTCTTCTGGATCTGACTTACCTACTAAGGCATTATAAAAAACTTGGGACTCATCTGATATTGTGAGATCTATACCTAATTTATGAAGATTTTCTCTAAGGCCAGATACTTCATTTTTTCTCATGAAGCCTGTATCTACAAGTAATCCTTTCACTCTTTGGGCACCCAATGATTTAGCAAGCATTAGATAGGCTACGGTAGAATCAACACCCCCAGAAACAAGCATGAAGACCTTTCCTCTTTCACCGACTAGTCTTCGGATGATTTCCATTTCTTTCTGAATGAACTCTTGAAGGTTCCAAGTATCCTTACAACCACTGATCCTTATAAAATTGCTTAAGAGAATATTGCCATGAATTGTATGAGTTACTTCGGGATGAAACTGGATTCCATAAATTTTCTTCGATTCATGAGAAACCATAGCATATTGACAAGAGTCTGTAGAACCTATTTTCGAAAATCCTGGAGGAAGTTCTACAACTTCATCTCCATGACTCATCCATACTTTTTCAGTTTTACTAAGACTTCTTGAAAGGTTGGAAATATTAGAATCAAGAATTTGTATTTCTGCAGGTCCATATTCTGATTCCCCAGTGGATTCGACTTTTCCACCAAGAATCTTCATTGTCAATTGGTGACCGTAACAAATCCCAAGTATGGGTATTCCAAGTTGAAATATTTCAGGTAATATTTGTGGAGAATCTTTTTCGTAAACCGATGAAGGCCCACCCGATAAAATAATTCCCGAATAGGAGGCATACTTTTCTAGCTTCTCTTCATTGCTGAGGATTTCTGTATAAGCTCCTAGCCTACGAACCCTGGATGCTATCAAATGAGAATACTGACCACCAAAATCGACTACTGCTATCTTTTTATCACTTTCCACGTTGCTTGCCAAATTATTATTGGAATTCTAGGGGTAAAGCAATGAGTGAAAAAAATCCATCAAGCTATGAAGGAAAACAATCCCATATTCCAGAACTTATTATGCCCAAAATCGAAGTTTTCGCCAATGTCTACCCAGGCAAAGATTTTCAGATTGACTTTACTATACCCGAATTCACGGCTATTTGCCCCAAAACAGGTCTGCCTGATTTTGGAATTTTAGAAATATCTTATAAGCCAAATATTTCTTGTATAGAATTAAAAAGCTTAAAGGAATATGTTCTTTCATTTAGAAATATAGGCATTTTTCATGAAAATGTTGTTAATAAATTATTAGAAGATCTTGTAGATGCTTGCCAGCCTTTCTATTTGAAGGTAAGAGGAGACTTCAATCCTAGGGGCGGTATTAAAACTATAGTTACTAGGGAATACAAACCATAATGGAATCATTTATTGGATATTTTGCTGCCTTCCTAACAACTGTTTCCTTCCTGCCCCAAGTTTTACTCGTTGTCTTAACGAAGAGAACAAGAGATATTTCAAGAAACATGTATTTAGTATTGACCCTTGGTGTGTTTCTTTGGTTAGTCTACGGCTTTATGAAATCTGATCTTCCTATAATTCTTGCAAATAGCATTACTTTACTATTTACTTTAACAATTCTAGTACTCAAAGTATTGTCTAAGGATGAGGAATCCCAATCTTCAAATCGTTGACAGTAGTTTTGCTTTTCCATTACTGTCAAATTAGAAGACTGGAGGTATATCTTGACTAAAATAGCTTATGTAGACAAAGACAA
>PEQN01000076.1 GCA_002786225.1 Leptospira sp.
CCTAAGAAAGATAAATTAAAAAGTGCAATTGAACAATATACCAATATTGTATTTAGTAAGACCTGCGTATTAAAAGATTTAAATATAGATATTAAAAACTTAGAAAAAGTTGGCGGTCGAGTTCGAAATGAAGGCAAGAAGGATAGTGATTCCATACTTACTTCTGAATATATCTTCACTCGTTCTGATATGTACAATAACAAAGAAATAGCTGAAAGATTGAAGATGCTAGCTGAACTAAATATCAAAGGATTCAATTCTGATATTTTAGCAGCAATAATAAAAATTGGGCAATCTTACATATTCTCCTATCCAGCTTGTGAATTTAACTCGGAAGAAACAGATAAAGCTAGGTCTAAAGCAAGGTCTACGGTTGAAGTAGTAAAGAGCAAAATTGGATCTAATCAAGTGATAGTCCGAAGTGGTGAAATCATCACTCCCGAGATAAGCACTAGGTTAGAAATTTTAAATAAATACGCAACACGTGCCAATCTCTCCTCTATTATTTCTATGCTACTGGTTCAAATAGTTTTTGTTGTAATCATTGCTAGTTTTCTTATTAAATACAATCATAAAAGATTGAATGATGTTTCGAGTAATGTTGTTGTTTTTTCTATGATATGGTTGATACTAATATTCACCTTTATAGTTTCACAAATCTATTTCAATGTTGAATCAGATTTTATGACTACTTATTATTTCTCACTCTTTATACCGATAGGTATGGTCTGTCTTCTAATTAGTTTTATCTATGATGAAAAGATGGCACTAGCTTTGGGTTTTTATCTTTCCTTTTTTGTATATTTTGCATCCCATAATAACTCAACCTCCTTGATCTTATGTATTTCTACTTCCGTTGCAGGCTCTTTATATGGCATGAAGATTCGTAAGCGTATCGATTTCATCAAAGCTGCCTTTTTGCTTGCCTTGATCCAATTGGTAGTATCTACAAGTGGGTACTTATTCGATTCTAGAGATTACTGGGTTTCAAATCCTACTGGTAATTTTGTAACTGACTTTTTTAATTCTAATATCTTTAGATTGTATATGCTTTGTGCTGTGAATGGCTTTCTTTCTGCTATAGCCATGCAATTTATACTTCCTATCTATGAGTATATTTTTAACATACCCACCAGATTTAAGTTAGTCGAACTTGCGGACACTGGGCATCCTTTGTTGCAATCTTTATTGACTAAGGCTCCTTCTACTTATACTCATACCTTCCTTGTGGCTGCTTTATCCGAAAGAGCGGCTCAGAATCTTGGTTTGGATTGGTTGTTAACCAGAGTAGGAGTCTACTACCATGATATAGGTAAAATTCCCAATGCAGGATTTTTTGTTGAAAACCAGCACTTAATTCCTAAGCCTGAGAACATTGATAAGGACAATCCATCTATTGCTGCTAAGGTAGTAATAGATCATGTGCTTGATGGTATCGAAATGGCTAAGAAAGCAAGATTGCCTCGCGAAGTTATCAACTTCATTCCAGAACACCACGGTACAAGCACCATGGCTTTCTTTTATCACAAAGCACTTGCTAGTCTATCTGTCAAACAAAGAAGAAAGATATCCAAATCCGATTTCCAATATCCAGGGCCTATTCCCCAATCCAAAGAAACTGCAATAGTTATGATTGCAGATTCATTGGAAGCAGCATCGAGATCTTTAGAAGAAGTTACTCATGAGTCTTTGGATAATTTGATCCAAAAGATCATTAATATAAAACTAGCTGAGAATCAATTGGATGATTCAGGACTTACCATAGGAGACTTGGAGGTCATTAAGTCATCTTTCAAAGAAGTCTTGCTTTCTAGCTTGCACCAAAGACCTAAGTATCCTAAACCAGAAGATACAAAGGCATTAGAAAATAGTTCTAAAAAGCCTAAATCTAAGATTAAGTCTTAGTATGTATCTATGGAATCAGTTAGAGTAGAATTCACTGATATCAAAATCCAAGATACTCTCTTACATTCTTTAGAAAGAAATATTGCATTATTTATAAAAGAATTAAAACCTTCTTGGTTGCAATCTTGGGAAATTTCTATTCTTATTTGCACGGATAAAGAAATTCAAACCATCAATCGAAAAAGAAGATCCAAAGATTCTCCAACAGATGTTTTATCTTTTCCATTGTTAGATATGAATATTTCTATTCCACATCAGATGATAGGGGAGATCATTATTTCCTGGGATACAACCATTACTCAAGCAGAAAAAATCGGACATTCTGTAAATGATGAGTTTTATAGATTGTTGGTTCATGGTATATTACATCTTTTTGGATATGATCATGAGACTAACCAAGAAGATGAGCTCAAAATGAAAGCAAAAGAAGATGAATTATTAAATTTAGTTTTTGGTGATTCAACTTGGGATTAAAGAAAGACTCAGGGATTATTATTTCTGCAAGAGATATGAATGAGGCAGATCGCTTGATCACTGTCTTATCTCAAGAAGGACCTAGGCAGAATTATTTTATTAGGGGTCTTCGTAAATCTAAGACTAGATCTAAGCCTGCAGCCGAACTAGGTTCTTATGTGGAATTAAATTATTACGATAGAGAAGGAAAAGATTGGAAGGATGTTAAAGAAACTCATTTAATCAATCGATTTGAAGAAATCAAATCATCGGTGATTGGCTTGTATTTTCTTTCCTATATCTTTGAAATTTGCTCCTTGCTTTTGCCTGAAGGTGAAAATCATACCAAGGAAGCTGTGCTTATCCTTAAGGCAATGGAAGAAGTAAATCTAAATGGATTTTACTTCGGAATACTTCCCTTCATCAAAGTTCGATTATTGGGTTATCTCGGATTATTTCCTGAGGATTTTCTTTGTTCTGATTGTGGTGAGGATCTCTGGACCAAGAAGGAAGCAGATATCAGTGATACCACCTTAGAAATGTTTTGTGGAGAATGTAGAAGTATACTTAAAAATAAAATCAACACACTCAAATTTTTTAAGGATTGCAGTAGAGTAAAATTTTCTGAATTATTTGCTAGAGATATTCCTATGGAATTGATAAGGGATTTAGATAGAATTTTGAATCATTTTTTGGAAAGTTACCTAGGAAGAAGCTTGAAAACTTCTAAGGAATTTTATAGGCTATTAGAAAATGAACTCATTCATTAAAACACTAATCTTTCTCATGCTTTTATCTTTGACCATATTTTCCATTTCGCTATCAATGAAAAAGGGAAAATCAATAAGTACCAATTACAAATCCGAGAAAATAAAAAAGAAAGAATCTTTTCGAGATTTTTTATTCTCTGAGAAAATTATCATCTTCCAAGAATTAGAAGAAAACTGGTGCAGGAAATTCAATTGCAATTCAGGGTAGATTTTGAAAACTATCAGCAAGCATGCAAGTCAACGATCTAATCAAAGAAAAAGTTCTCTCAGAATTAAAAGAATCAATTTTAGAATTTCTAATTGGTAATGAAGTTAAAATTGATGATTGTAGAGTTCGAATCGAATACTCTCGTGATGAGAAATTCGGTAATTATTCATCTCCTTTTGCTATGGAGAATAAAAATCTCTTTGGCAAGGCTCCGCTTGAAATAGCTAAATCCTTAACTGATTTCCTTGAGAGAAGAAACCAAGTGAATTCCTTCTTTAGTGAGATTACTTGTACTGCACCTGGCTTTATAAATTTCCGAGTCTCTCAGCCTCATCTTTTGAGTTTTGTTAATAAGTTTATTCTTAGCAATGATCCTTTTGTTAAATTGGATAAATCTAAAAAAATAAACTTAGAATTCGTAAGTGCAAATCCTACTGGACCACTCAATATAGTTTCTGCTAGAGCTTGTGCTTATGGAGATTCTTTAGCCAAATTACTATTGACCTTGGGTCATAGCCTGGATCGAGAATTTTATGTAAATGATTATGGAAATCAAGTCAATCTACTCGGTGTTGCTTGTATTTTGAGAACCAAAGAAGTATTAGGTGAGTCAATAAGCTTTCAAGAGGAAGAGGATGGACGTTCCATTTACGAATTGATTGAAGCAAATATTCTTCCTAAAGAAAGCTACAGAGGTGAATACATTATAGATATAGTTAGATCTATCTCCAGTCAAGCTACCATTTGGAAAGAAATTCTTACTCTTATAGAAAATAAATCTTGGGATGACTTGATTTCATTGTTTTCATTAAAAGCAATTGAAAGTAATCTAAACGGTCAGAAGAAAGATCTGCAAGACTTTGGTGTAAAGTTTGATAGGTTTTTTTCTGAAAGAACCTTACACGAATCTGGTGCCGTTATGAATTCCATTGAAAATCTCATTAAAACAGGAGATATTTTTGAAGAAGATGGAAAAAAAATATTTCAATCTACCAAGTATGGTGATGATAAAGATAGAGTAGTGATTCGAGATGATGGAAGACCTACTTATTTGCTAGCTGATATTGCTTATCATATAAATAAAATGGAACGTGGCTATGATGAGATTATTGATATTTGGGGACCAGACCACCATGGTTATATAGCTAGACTTGCTGGTGCTATGCAATCTCTAGGATACGGGAATGATAAGTTCAAGGTTATCATCTGCCAACAAGTGAATCTTATCGAAGATGGTAAGAAAGTAAAGATGAGTAAAAGGCTTGGCAATTTTCAAAGAATGACAGATCTCATCCACTATCTTGGTAAGAGTGCAAAAGATGTTGGGCGTTATTTTTTTACAACAAGAACAGCGGAAGCTCCTTTAGATTTTGATTTGGATTTAGCGAAAGACGAATCCGACAAGAATCCAGTTTTCTATCTTCAATATGCCCATGCGAGAATTTCTTCTATTTTCAGAGAAGTAGGTTTAGAATATTCTAATCAATTTAACAAAGATTTTGAATGGACTGATGATAGACTTACACTTTTATTTTGGGTGGCTAGATTTTCTGAAGAAGTCTATGACGCTGCATTGAATCGCGAGCCTCATAGAATAGCAACTTATTTGCAAAGTTTAGCTAAGCATTTTACCAGATTCTATGGAAATAAATTAAATCGATTAAAAGACTGTGATGAGACTACAAAGCTGAATCTTGCTTACTTATGTAAGGTGACTCAGATTACACTTCAGCAAGGATTAGGTATTCTTGGTATTGATGCTCCTGATAGGATGGATAAGCAATAAGCAATGAAAAAGTATTCAATTACAATTATCTCAACAGGATCTGAAATTACGGGAGGCAAATCTCAAGATACTAATTCTATGTGGATGGCTAATGAGCTAGCTGGTCTCGGAATCAAAGTTCGAAACTTCCTTGCTCTACCAGATGATCCAGAGATTATCTACGATGAAATTATTAGTCTTAAAGACAAATCTATTCAGAGGAAGGATGAGATTGCTTGGTTCATTTTAACAGGAGGGCTTGGACCAACTGAGGACGATTATACGGTTGATGTTGTTTTAAAAATTTTGAATAAGCCATCTGAAATAGTTGAGAAGGCTAGATTAAAACTTGAATCAATCTATCGTGCTAGGGGAAGGGATCTTGGTGATCTTCTTCCCGCAGTTCTTAGACAAACTAGAATTCCTGCTGATTCTATACCCTTAGATAATAAAGTTGGTATAGCTCCTGGTTTCATTTCAGAATTAGCACCTAATATCAATTTGTGTTGTATGCCTGGCGTGCCACCTGAAATGAGGGAAATGTTTACTAAGAGGTTGCTTCCCAAGATTCGTGATTCTATATCTCCAACGAAAATGTATAGGGCTGAGAAGTTTATTTGGAACCAAGGTGAGTCTCTCTACCAAGAAAAATTTGTTAAAAATCATCCCATCTTACAAACAGGAAGAATAGAATGGGGCGTCACTGCGAAACGTGGCTATGTCAAGGTAACATACCTTAGTCCTGAAGAATCCGATCTTGCTAAAATTTTGAGTGATCTTGATAAGTCTTTCCCAGATTCCTGCTCGGATGATATATTTAGTCTAATGCCTAAAATTCTAATCGAAAGAAACCAAAAGATAGCAGTTGCTGAATCCTGTACAGGGGGTTGGGTTGGTAAATTATTTACTGACCTTGCTGGTTCTTCTCAATATTTTATTTCTTCGCTTGTAACTTATGATAATATTGCCAAAGAAAATATTCTATTTGTTAATAGTGAGACCTTATTGAAGAAAGGTGCAGTGAGTCCAGAAGTTGCAATTCAAATGACGAATGGTTTGGAGAAACATTTTGATGTAGATTATTCCTTAAGTATAACAGGAATTGCTGGGCCGGATGGAGGAACGGATGAGAAACCAGTAGGCTTGGTATATATTGCAACAAAGAAAAAAGGACAGGCTGCTAGAGTTCTTGAATATAGATTTCCAGGGAACCGAGAAATAGTAAGAGAAGCTAGCTCTCATAATGCGATGTTTCAACTTTTTAAGGAGATAACTCAATGAAAATATATTTAGCTTCGATTCTTTTTTTTGGTTTAGTTTTTATCATTTTTCCTAGTTCTAAGTATGATTTTCAAGTTAATCTGATAGATACTTGGATCTGGGATAAGCAAGGTGGGTACGGAACTCAGCCTTCCAATATTTCTGAAAACCCAACTTCGAATTTAGCAGGATATAAAAACCAAGGTTCCTTCTATTCTTTTCCATCTGGAAAATTTATAAAAATGGAAGAGGGATTTTTATTGGATTATTCCATCTTCGGTGAGGGCTTTTACCAATATAAAAAGTTAGGTGATGAGGTTTCTTTTTTTGATGCGAATAATGAATTGTTCTGGAAGAAACCCTATTCTAGTTATCCAAGACCAGGTTATAATCCTAATTTGATTCCATTTGTTTCTGGGGATGGAAATATCGTCTTCCTTGTTGATAAAAATGGAAATCAAACAGGGGTCAAGCAGGTAACTGGAAGATTTGCAACAGATATTTCTTATTCTTATTATTCCGATCATACTATAATACTTTTTTCAGGTGGGGAATATTTTCTTTTGGATGGTGCAGGAGTCTTGTTGCAAAAACATAATTCAAACGATATTGAACACAATCAAAGCTACTTTGCTAAGTCAGTAGTACTTTCTCCCAATGGGAAAGCATTTGCCATTCATGCCCAAAATGGTGAGGTTGATACTATCTCTGTTTACAATTCAGAAAATGAATTAATATACTCAAAGAATTTAAATTCAATAATCCCAAATAAAATCTATCTCGCCTTAGACGATGATGGTTCTTTATTGTACTATGAAAATGATAAATTTTCATTATTGGATAAGGATGGAGATGAGGTTAGCAATTATAAGGCTGATACTAAGAAGGTATACCAAACAGTGTTTGTCAAAGATGGAATTTTCTTTTTTCTATCGGGAAATGAATTGCAGATAATAAATAAAAAGGGAATTGTATTGCGGAGTCTATTTTTACCTAGTAACTTAAAGCCCGTTCGAGTTCTTCCCTCTAAGGCGGCTAATAATTATTATATTGAAACATCTAAAGATCTTAGGCAAATTACACTTCGTAAATAGATAGTGATTTGAAGCCTGATCTGCCTGCTTTGTCAATTAATGATATTATTTCTGTTTTTTTATTTTTCTCAATATTGAAGATTAATTGATCACTTATTTCTCTGCAAATGTAAAGACCTCGACCATGGGAATCAGCAAGTCCTGGTGGGAAGCCTGTTGAACTATCATTTGTTATGTGTCTATCAAGCCTCATAATAATTTCTTCTTTCTTAAGGGAACCAAATCGGTCTTGTATCACCAGTATTATAGTATTTTTATCGTGACCATATCCAATTGTAAAATAATCCTCTTGTTGAAGGTCAATATTTTCCAAGGGAACAATTAAATCATTGGAAGGAATTTCAAATTGGTATTTGTATCGTCCATCATTATCTTTGGGAGCTCGAATCATTGCGTTAGCAGTTAATTCTTCTAGCACTTGCTGGATAGAATTTGGGGCACCTTGTTGGATCATATACTTTGCTATCTTGCCTGTAAGGATATTTCTTTCCTTATCACTTTTAATAGTTTTATACACTATCCCAGATTTGGGAGGCTCTTGGAATCCTGAATTAAGTTGATTGTCAATAACTTGAAATGATTCAGGAAAATATTTCTCCACTCCAAAAATATTCTTAGTCAATAGTTTATGAATCATAATTTCTATGACTCGGATATCTAAGAAAGAATATTTCGGAATGATATTCCAAACATTGTGTTCTTTGGCAAAATGTATGTAGTCGTTTATATTGTAAGCTGTAATGAGTGCGTAAATTATTTCAGGATAATTATCTTGGATGTATTTAACTAGGTCGAGTCCAGATTTGCCTGGCATTCGAATATCTGTGATTACTAATTCTATAGAATGTTCTTTCAATATTTGGATGGCATGATCATAATCTTCTGCATCATATACTTCATAATTAAGAGAGATTAAATCTTTGATACCCTCACGAATAGAGTGATTATCTTCTACTATTAAAATTTTATTCATGCTAAAGCTTCTCCGCTTCCATATGGTAGAGATATAGTAAAACGAGTTATATCATCATAACTCTTTACAGAAATATTACCATTGTGTTCCTTGATGACACTATAAACAATCGATAAACCAAGACCTGTTCCATTGCTTTGTTTATTATTTGAAAAGAATGGATCAAAAATTTTACTAATCACTGAGCTACTCATACCACCTGCGTTATCTTCAACAATAACGTGAATCATATTTTTGGTCTTACGAACTTCAACTGTAATTTTACCAGAACGATAATCAAAGGCTTGCAATGAATTTCGAAATAGATTCAAGAAAACTCTTTCAATCTTAAATGGATTGAAGGGCATAAAGTAGTTATTTTCAAAATTCAATTCCCATTCAATATTTTTACTCAAAACAGGATACAATCGAATAGCATTTTCATATGCTTTTTGTATGGTTTCGCAAATATCACCTTGGCTTACTTTGAGTTTATCTGATTTTGCAAAACTTATAATCTCATTGACTATAAACGCTGCCTTAGTCAGATCAGTTCGAATCATATCCAAACGTTTTTCTATAAATTCTACACTACTTGTTTTTATACTTTTCTGTAGATTCTGAAGAGTTAGACTAATTCCTGTTAAAGGATTGTTCAGTTCATGGGCAACTCCCGAAACTAATATTCCTATTGAAGCTAGATTTCTCATTCTAAGAGATTCTTCATCTTTTTCTTTGATGGAGGTAATGTCAGATATTTTTTCAACGAAAGAGCCTATTGTATTATCTTTGTTTAATATAGGAAAAAAATCTAAGTAGAGATTTTGGGTTCTGTCTTTTTTCTTAAAGAGGATTTCTCTACTAATCGAATTTCGTTTGCCATTTTGTTTGACGGGGAAGCTAAGATTGATATCTATTTCTTCTTGGGTTTTCTGGATGGGGCAATAAGGACAGACTTCATCTCTCTTATAGATTGCTTCATAGCATTTTTTAGTATCTAATTCTTCTCTGCTAAGATTGATGAAATCAATTGCAGTTTGATTAGCTTTGGCTATGTTAAAATCTGAAGAGATTTGTAGTATAGGCTCTGTTATACCATCAAGAATTGACTCTAGATTTTCAATTTCGGAAGTAAGGTATTCAGTATTTTCTTCCATTCTAATAATTAAGAGAATTTTTTAGAGAATTGATTCTTTTATTTTGGTTGGTATTCTCTGTTTGCTTCTGAAGTTGTAGAATTAAATTCAATTGAATCAAGGATTCTTGCAATAGTTTAAGATAGAAATTCTTCTTAAAGCTATTGCGACTTTTATTTATGCCAGAGTTGGGTATAGCCGAGAGTGGATATAGATCGGAAGAAATACCATCTAGAGTATGTATTTCTAAATCATTGATGGTTTCATCCATAGGAGTTTCATCAAGTATTTTTGTATAGGTTCTAGGACTAGATCCTGTTTCCTCTATTTTAACTATATATTCGATTCGAGAAAGAACAGAGCCATTGAACTCAAGTAAGATGGATTTTTCTTCAGAGCTTTTGATATTCAATCTATCCAAGGGATCTTCTATCACATTGTAGCGAATAATCTTGATGCCCGTACGGTTGGGGTATTCACCAAGAAAGCGGATTATTGTATTTGAAGGAAGGGTATGAATCTTAGGAAGAGCTAGTAGTTCTCGTGCTTTCTTTAGTCCCTCATAATGGGACCGTATGCTCTCATCCAACCTTTGTTCTTCTTTATCGGGAATTGGATCTGCATAAAGGAGGGATGCTTGAAACAAGCTAATGAGTATTAGCTTGTGAATAGGTTTGGAAATAATAAATTGTCTAAAGAATTTATCAAAAAGGCAAAAGAAAGAAAAATTCCTAGGTTTATTCTGGTTTGGTTTCAGAAATAGGGGCTTTTGTTTCTTCTTTGGCATCTGCTTTTAGTTCCGGTGCTGCTTCAAAGCTTGCTGGATCATTTGTTGCTTCAGGAATGAGTTTGTCATCATTTTTTGCAAAAAGAAAGGAAAGAACAAGCGCCAAAATA
>PEQN01000077.1 GCA_002786225.1 Leptospira sp.
CATTTCATAGGTATTTTGAAATGAAAATAAATTAACAAACCAAACAAAATAAAAAAATGATACAGTGGACTCTCTGAATAATCCATTGAAGTTAATAGAGGAAAGGATACAAAACTTAGAATAAAAAATATAGAAGGAATCAATCTATTCTGAGTATTTTTCAATACAATATTTAAAAAGATTAAACCTGAAAAGATGTAAAAAACTATTGGAAGATAAAGAGCACCATAATTTCCCAATAACGACATCATTATCGAGCCTAATAGTGGAAAGAAAGGAGGGTACTCATATACACAAGTGTTCTTATTATTATCAATGATTGTCCAAGGATAACGTATGGGGTAATAGTTATACTCTGGATCTTTATCTTTTCCAGGATAAAGGCAGTCAATATTCAATAGATTTTTATCTTTAGATTGTATCGTTTGATAAAATTTAATTTGAGCATCACTCGCAATAAAAATATGATCCTTATCCAAGTTCTTTCGAGTAATTATAACAAAAGAAATAAATATAATTAAAATAATTGAAACTAAATAATTTTTTTTTAAAAACTTTGAAATTACATCTATATTCATTTTTTATTCAGATCTTTTTAAAATATGAGCCGTTAAGGATATTAAAATGATTTGAATTAGAATTAAGAAAATAGTATTAGCCATAAGTAATTCTCTTTCCATATTTAAAAATTGAAAATTGAAATTTGCCCAGAAATAAAACACGTAAGCAACTAACGATATTGCTAATAAAAATATTGTGATTAATAAAAAGAAGAGGGTATCTTCAGATAAATTAAGTAACCATTTATAAGAAAAGCTTGGATTAGGAACACGAGATGATAAAAATAATCCGCAACCCCATATTGATAGTCCGATTAATGAAGCAAAAGATGAAATAAGAAGCGTATGTATACCAAAAATATTCGTACCCATAAAAGGTGTTAAATTTTTAAAATATCCAAAAACTAGTATACCAAGAAATGAAAAAAAGGTTAATAATCCAATTCTTTCAAAAAAATTGGGAGCATAAAGTAGAATTCGTAATAAGTGGCGCATCCCATCTCTCCATGTTTTCAAGTGGGGAGTTCTTCCTTCTTTGTCGGGATAAAGTGAAATGGGAACGTTTGCTGTTGTTGCATTGAATAATAAAGATTTGATTAATAATTCAGATGCAAATTCCATTCCTGTAGATTTGATATTCCACTTTAGGTAACTTGATTTCAAAAAGCATCTGAATCCTGAATTCGCATCCCGAACTTTAGTCGATTTCGCATAAAGACTATTTATAATAAAATTTATAACAGGTGTACCAACATAGCGATGCAAGAAAGGCATAGCTCCCTTATGAATTGTACCATCTAATCTTGAACCTATTACATATTCATATCCTTCTTCTAGCTTATGAATTAATTTAGGTGCTTCTAAAAAATCATATGTATCATCAGCATCTGCAAAAATTATAATTTCACCATTTGCCGCAAGGATTCCTGAATTTAATGCAGCACCATAACCGCGTATTGAGCAATGGTTGATTCTAGCTCCTAATTCGTTTGCTATAGTTATCGAATTGTCATTGCTTCCATTATCTGATACTATAATTTCAACTTCTCTGTCTTTTAATTCATTCATCTTTAAATGATTGATCTTTTTTAATACGAGTGGAAGTGTTAATTCCTCATTTAAACATGGAATTACAAAGCTTATTATTTTTTTCATTATTTTCCTTTATTTATTGTAAAAAATGGATCTTGGATTTTGGCAATCGTGTATAAAAATTCTGTAATATTAGAAAATTCATTCGGTTCTAAGTATTGAATAGTTTCTGCTAAATAAAATATACATAAAGGTTCCTCGGGTTTCAATAGGATACATTTTTTCAGATCAATAGCTGCTTGGCTGATATAAGAAAGATCATTGGATGATTTAAATTTATGTAAATGGTAAAAGTATTTTAGTTTATAGAAATTTTTTTCATGAAGAATGTCGAATGCTATGTCCGTTTTGGGTTGTGACCAACTAACTTGCTCAATATTAGAATCTTTTTCTATTAGGTACATTAGATTATCTGCGGAATAAATATCTTTAAGATCTTTTTTATGAATCTTCATCATATTGATTTGTATGATAGATATCAAGATTAGAATTATGAATGCTGATAATATTGATATATTCATAATATTCAATATTCCATTATCTTTCCTATCGGTTTTTGGTTTAAGTAGGGTTATAATTCCAACAACTGGGAAAAATACTTGGTGTTCGATTATGCTTACATCTGTTAATTCATGGATAAGAATTCCAATTAATGTAGCTGTATATAAAAGATTATAATGAGAAATTTCTTTTTTAAATAAAAACTTAAAAACTGGGAGAATTAAATATATTATAAATGATAAGAGAGAAACAATTCCAATAAATCCAAAGGAACTAAATGTTTGTACAATCAAATTATGAGCGATAGGATTTGATCTGAAAGTATTTAAGTATTCGACTAAATCATTAAAGCTGGTCTGGGATAGATTTTTGGGAAGGGAGTAAATCATTCGCCATTCAGGCTCCATCCCTAATCCAAAATATGGTGAAAATTGTAAAACGGATTTTAAATGAAACTCCCAGATTGATAATCTTACATGGAAAGTATTCAATTCAAATGATTTTTGAATAAAAATAAATGAACTAATTACTAAAAGAATTATAAACAAGGTAAGATTTAATTTATTTTTGTATATTAAGTGAATATTTTTTTTGGAGGTAAAAATATAAATTAAGAAAAAAACAAGGATACTCGCTATTATAGATGTCCTTGAATAAGAAAAATACAATAGCATTAATGAAATCGCAAATAATAGGAAACCTAGAATGCTCTGAACCCGGTTGCTTTTGCTGTATAAGATATAAGAAGTTGATATAAAAAATCCCAAACTACCTAATGAACCAATTGAACTAACAGGAATTCCTATTATAGTTCCTCTGGGTTGAATTGTATGATGAACAAATAGTAAATCTCTAATAATGTTAAAATTTAAGACTAAGCCTTGAATTATAAAAATGATTACTATCAAATAAAGAAAATTTGAAATATTTATTTCAGGAATGTTTCTAATCACTAAAATAATGGGTATCAAAGTTATTAATAAGCCATAAGCTCGAAACTCTTGAATTGAAGCAGGCTTTGTTATAAAAATTGTTGTAAGAATCAAAAATAAATATAAAGTGATCATCCAAGAAGAAATATTTATTTTTGAATTATTATGTAAAAATTTCTCTAAGGCAATTGAAATCAACAGATAAGGAAATAAATAAATTGCTAAATAATCGTTGTACATGAAAAAAATTGAATGAATTAGGATTAGGTATGTAGCTGGAATTAAATAACTTCTTTCTGAATATTTCAGATAGAAAAATATATACCCCCCTAGCAAGATATAATTCAAAGTTCTTAAGAAGTTTCTATTAATAATGTCATTCGTTGGGAAATTGACGATTGCGGAATAAGATAAATAAATTATTATTATGCCACCTAATAAAAAAAAGGTGAAGTCTAAAATATTCCTCTTTTGAGGTTTCTGAAAAAAATAACTAACAGATATAGAAATTAATAAAAACAACAAAAAATTATTTCTTGTTGTGACTAAACTTGTATCGAGGTAGATGTTAAATATAAGAAAGGCAAAGAAAAAAATGGAAAATAGAGTTAGAATGATTTTCACAAAGAAATTGCCTTGGAATAAAAGCGCATAGATAGTTGTCTATTGTCCTTACACAAATCTATTCGTCAAATTGTTTTTACTAAGTTCTAATCATTGCCGGCGGATCAGTTTAGGCAAAATCCTATTTGGTGTAGGGAATTTTATCCGAAATGATCAAAAAAAATGCTTTATGTTTAAAAAATGAACATGAGATCTAAGACTAAATCCTCTATGAAAGTAAGTTTGTTTATTTTATTAGCTGATTGATTACATATTACCAAGTTTTCATGCTTCTAGCATAGATATTGCACTAAATCCATAGTTACTTTGATGCAAATGATGGAAAAACCACAAAATTGGATAGATTGGAGGAATTATATTGAGACAGGCAATTTATACCCTGCCTTTCAGCCTGTAGTCTCCATTGAATCAGGTTTGGTTTATGGTTACGAAGTTTTAGGACGTATTGAACACACTAGAAACATTGCAGGAAAGGAAAAAAAAGTAGAAAGTAGTCTTGGAAACTTTTTCTTAACCTATCCAAATAAATCCTATAGTTCAGAAAGTTTTTTGCGCTTAAAGAAAAGTGTCGATGAAGAGATACGAAGACTTGCAATTGAAAAATTTGCCAGAGAAGCTGAGCCCCAAGCAAGTCTCTTTCTCAATATATCACCATCTAGCATTTTTAGTTATATGGAAATTATAAATAAAGATCTACCTTTAACGATTCAACTAACAAGAAAGCATGGAATCAATCCTAAAAGGATAATAGTGGAAATCACAGAAGAAAGAATAGACGGAAATATTGAAGTATTAAAGCCAATTATTGATATTTACCGATCAGAAGGCTTTCGGATTGCAGTCGATGATGTTGGTTCAGAATCCTCGAATTTAGACAGGATAGGCTTATTTCATCCTGATATAATTAAAGTAGATCTTCAAATGATACGGAGGTCAGTATTTTCAAGAAATTTTAAAGAAATATTATTTACCTTATCCAAATTAGGTGAAAGCTTAGGTTCTTCTTTGCTATTTGAGGGCATAGAAAAAGAAGATGAACTTTACAATGCTTTAAATTATGGTTCAAGATTCCTGCAAGGCTATTATTTTTCTGAAGCTAAAAGAGAATTTATTGATTCTACTAATTTTAAACAAGATTTAAATCTAAGTCTTGATAAATACTATCGGAAAAAGACGAATGAAATCCTAAAGTTAAATGCTTGGGAAAGTAAGATTCAAAAAAGTCTATCAACTTTAGATTTAAAATATCTTTCTCTAGAAAACCAAGATTTAATTAAGGAACATCTTATTAATTCAAATATTTCTTTCTTTAGATTGTATATAACTGATTCTAAAGGCATTCAGGTTTCACCAAATTATGTAAAGATAGATGATGTAGTCAGCGAAATTTCGGAATACAAAGGAAAGAATTGGTCTTGGAGACCTTACTTCTTTGAACATAAATACAAATCATCACAGAACCAAATCGATTGGGTGATTAGTTCAGTTTATCATGACATTTCTGAAAATACTTTTCTAAAAACATTTTCAAAAAATCTTGAAGGAGGCCTTATACTATTTATTGATGTTATTTTTGATTAAAGGAATCATGAATTTCCCATATTTTTCTTTAGCAATTCTATATTTTCAAGAAATCTTTTCTTTTCACCAGGTCTTGATGAATTGCCAGCTAAATGCACTCCAAGAATCAAAGATCCATCTAGATCCTTTGTTACTGAACGTATAGTTCCATACACAGACATAGGAGATTGCATTTTAAAGAAAATATCAAAATTAAAGCCAGTTAGGCGAGGAAGATTAGAATTCAAATCAGGATTATTGATTTTAACCTTTAGTCCTCCTGTGGAAATGTCTTGAACAGGGAAGCGGTCTGTGATTGTTATTGTATTTGAGTTTCGAATACGATCAACCATTTCAAAAGTTAAGGTCTTTATTTCCATAGCCTTCATTAAATCAAAATTCTCAGTTTTAGATTGCATATGAATATAACCAATTGGTATCGCTCTTTCTTCCAGATCTATATAAATCACAGGAACAATTAATTCAGAAATTATTTTATGATCTTTGAAATCTCTCATAGCTGCCGCTACATCTGAATCTACGTCCTCGGCAAAATTTATAAAATCTGGAGTCGGGGTAGAGTTATAGGAGTGAATATCTTGTGTATTTTCGATTAAGAGGATTTTTTGAGTCTTCTTTACACTTTGAAATTTTTCAGGATCATCCGATTTGAAAATTGAAATTTTGATAAAATCACATGAGTTTTTAAGCTTAATTTCATAATCTGAAAAATTAACTTTTACTGAGGTAGGGATTATGAACATATTCGCTTCAATGGTCGCTTTAGAAGTCAAGATATTCGTAATCCAAACATGACCTGGAGGTACTGGTAATCTTGGGGTTTCTCTGTCTTTATTAGCTATACCGATTCGTTCAACAGATAAAATATATTCATTGTTACCTTTAGCCTGTATTACCTTGCATTCTAATTGTATGTATCTTGCTAAAAGTTTAAAAAAAGTGATTTTTTCATTTACCTGAAGATCACTCAGGGGATCGGCAGAGATTAAAATTTTATTCCCATCAGGACTGACTTTTTTGATTACAATTTTTCCTTTTTCTGGAAAATCCTTAAATTTAAGATCCTGCCCGGCTAGAAATTTAGTTAGCACATGCAACTTTTTTTCCGGTTCGGAGAAAAGATCCATATTGCGTTTTTGTCTTTCAACTGTGTCTTGTGCCATTTTCTATTAAGGATATTATCGGCTTAAGAATACTGGAAATTCTCTTGCTTTCTCGTTTTTAATTTAGACTGTAGTAGGTATAAGGATAATTATGTCAAATTCTAGCGGAAATCACTTAGAAATCATAGATGGAGTCTCCGGAGCAGAACTTTTTTCTCGCCAAAATGTTGGATTAACATACAGAGATTTTTTGGTACTTCCTGGTTATATAGATTTTAATCCCTCTGATGTTGATCTTGAAACAAAACTGACTCGAAAAATCAGTATCAAAAGACCTCTCATTAGTTCACCTATGGATACGGTCACTGAACATCAAATGGCTATTGCACAAGCATTAATGGGCTGCATTGGAATCATTCACTACAATAATACATTGGATGAACAAGTTGCTGAAGTGAAAAAAGTGAAAAGATACGAAAATGGATTTATTACAGAACCAATCGTACTCGGACCCAATCATACCATTTCTGATTTAGATAGAATTAAAGAAATCCAAGGCTTCAGTGGAATTCCGATCACAGAAGACGGTACTCCGAATTCTAAATTAATTGGAATAGTTACAAACAGGGACGTTGATTTTGAAAAAGATCGCACACTTCCTTTGGGCAAACTTATGACGACTGAACTCATAACCGCGAACGAAGGCATCTCTCTTTTAGAAGCAAATGACATTCTCAAGAAAAGTAAAAAAGGAAAATTACCCATTGTAAATAAGCAAGGAAGATTGGTATCATTGGTCTCTAGGAGCGATATCAAGAAGAACAGAGATTACCCTTATGCATCTAAAGATGCCGACAAAAGATTGTTAGTTGGTGCCGCAGTATCTACTTTGCCTGAGTCTCGTGACCGAGTTGCTGAACTTGTAAAAGTAGGAGTTGATGTTATAATCATAGATTCTGCACAAGGTGACTCTATTTATCAAATTGATATGATCAAATACATCAAACAAACTCATAAAGATTTACAAATTATTGGTGGAAATATAGTTAACCGAGCCCAAGCAAAAAGTTTAATTGATGCAGGTGTTGATGGTTTAAGAATTGGAATGGGTCCAGGCTCCATTTGTATTACCCAAGATACTATGGCAGTGGGGAGAGCCCAGGCCACAGCAGTTTATAACACGGCAGCTTATGCATCTCAATTTGGGATTCCAGTAATTGCAGATGGGGGAATTTCGAGTATAGGCGATATGGCAAATGCCTTGGCTATAGGAGCTTCTACTTGCATGATGGGATTTATGTTTGCAGGGACCAAGGAAGCGCCCGGAGATTACTTTTATGAGAATGGTATACGTTTAAAAAAATACCGTGGTATGGCAAGTATGGAAGCAATGAAGACTGGTGGGGCTAAGAGATATTTTTCAGAAGATCAGAAAATCAAAGTTGCCCAAGGTGTTTCCGGTACTGTAGTCGATAAGGGATCTGTATTAAATTTTATTCCCTATTTGGTTCAAGGTCTAAAACAATCCTTTCAAGATATGGGAGTGCGTTCTGTGCAAGATTTGCATAGCAAGCTCGCAAGCGGTAATCTTAGATTTGAAAGAAGATCTGAACAAGCCCAAGCCCAAGGTTCTGTACATGGTTTGTATTCTTATACCGCTCCCACTATGAGGGTAGAGTAGAATTACAGCCTATGAAGAAAACCATCTTCTACATATTCTTGAGTTTTTGCTTCTTAACATCATCTCTTGTAGATCAGATAGAGGCACAAACAGTTGGTCGTAAAAATGCCCAAGATATTTTAGCAAAATTAGACCAAGAATTGAATTTAGGTGATGGTTTGATTAAATCTAACTTGGTTTTAATTCGTAGAACAGGCGCTAGTGAAACATGGAAGGTAAATCTTTTTCGTAATGAAGGAAATTTGCTATATCTCATGGAAAGGAAGGGTCGTGGTCTCGAAACAAAACTTCTTTCTCTAGATGAAGGTGATAGAGTTTTTGTTTATAACTCCCTATCCACAAAACTCTTTCGCAAAGCGGAAGAAGAGAAATATGAAATTTTTCAAAACTCAGGATTTTCTTTCATAGATCTTTCGGGTTATCTCTACCAAGCAAATTATGATCCTATTGTGAATGGAGAAGCCGAAATCAATGGAGAATCCTTTACAAGAGTTACTCTTAAGCCCATCATAACTTATGATTATAAGAAACTCGTTCTTTTGATGTCAAAGGATGAAAGACCATTTAGAATTGACTTTCATGACAAAGAAGGTGTTCTGTACAAAAGTTTAAATATCAAATATGCTAAGGTAAAATTTAAAACAAGCAAGAGTGTGGAACAAAAAGAAGTTGCTGCTCGATTAGAAATGCTTGATCTATCCACAGGTAACATAGGTGTTCTTGAGATACAAGAAGTCGATACAACTGTGAAAAATGATCCTGCTCTTTTTGAGGTTGAGAATCTTGCCAGATAAGGAAAATTCTTTTCTGACATTTAGAAAAAATTTCCAGGTTGTGAAAAATTCAAAACTCCTTGAAACAGAAATTGCTCACCTCAAAAGTTTAAGAATATTCAATCAAGATAAAGTCATAGAGATTCGTGATGGACTTGGACAAAGTGTATTCTATAAATCCATTGCGAATGGCAAGGAAATAGAACTCATCCCTGGCTCTGAAAAATCTTTGGAGATAGAATCTTCTTTAATAATTTCCGGAGCCATCCCTAAAGGCAATCGATTAGACTGGCTTTTGCAGAAGGGTACAGAAATCGGAGTAACTGAATTTTGGTTTTGTAATTTCCCAAGATCGACTCGCATGGAATTTTCTTTAAATAGAGCGGAGAGAATTATTTTGGAAGCCGCTGTTCAAAGCAAAAGAGTTTCCTTACCTGAATGCAAAATATACGATAATCCTCTAAGTATGATAAAGCAAAATCACGATCTAGAATTTTATTTTTTGGATCCTAAGGCGAAAGCAAGATTGAATCCTATAGAAATGAAAGGGAAAATTCCCATTATAGGACCAGAGGGTGGATTTGGAGAATTGAAGGAAAATTTTGAGGAAATGGGCCTAAAACAGTATAAGTTAGGACAGTCTGTACTCAGAATAGAAACTGCTTTTATCTATTTAAGCAGTGTTTTATCCCTTTCGAATCAATAATTTAATCCTTAAAGGAACCAATAAGTTCATTGTGCTTCTATAAGGAGATAGATATTTTGCAAATTACAATTATTCGTACAGTTTGATGTACAATTGCTTACGGCAGTAAAATTCTCTGTTGTAACAACAGGAAATTGGCTTGTACAAGTTTGGGCTACACATGCAGATGCAGTTCCTCCTGGACAGAGTAAAGCAAATTGCAGAATTGCATTATTAAGAGTATTGTCTTTTCTCTCAGAACATGAAGAAAAGAAAAACACAGTTGTCATAATTGATAGAATTAAAACCATTCTCATAAGAACAGAATTGCCCTAGGGATTTCTCTGTCAATTCTTAGAACCAAAGAATTTAAGGAATTGACAGACCAGAGTCTAAGG
>PEQN01000078.1 GCA_002786225.1 Leptospira sp.
TAATACAAGGCTACATTACATACTACTGGAAGCCAACAATCTCTACATTTGGTGGAATTCTCTACCGGACACCCTACCAAGGTGTTGACTTTGATAGAGAAACAAGAGATACTATTCCTAGAATCTTTCGGGAAGGCACTTTGGGACTTAGCTATAATTTTTCAGAAAAATACAATGTGGTTCTTGCATACCGACATCCATTTTACCGTGAATCCGATCACCGATTGTATGATGCAGCTTGGACTGTTGCCTTTTCTATGGAATGGGGTAATACAGCTAGAAACGACGTCAATACCGAAATTAAAGATAATATCCCAACAAGTCTTGGTAAAGAATCAACTCCAGAAAATTAATCTCAATCTACCTTAGAATAGGAAACATATTTATTCCTTAAAAGGTTTATATAGTACATTTGAAAGCTTAGTTAATTTGTATGAAAAAAATTGAGGCCAATGATTAAAAAACCAACAGCTTTTATTGCAGGTGGTAGGACTTGAACTTCCTAGCTTTAAAAAGCATAATCCTTGCTAAAACTAGTAATAGAATTCCAGATATTCTTTTCAATGTATTTGCATTCTTTTAAATTTCTGACCCAATAATGGACGAAACGTACGTATCATGTTTACTCCAGTAAGGACTATGTCGGCAGTTATGAATCACACATACAACTTTTTAAAAACGACCGACTGGAATTCCCCATGCGAATTCTAAGAACAAATTGTTTTCCTATACCATTGTCTTTACAAGGCTAGAGTAAAAAAAGCCATATTCCAATGGCTTGACCTCATTGCGTTTCATCAAAATTTATATCTCATTTTTGCGATTTATTGCCTAAAAATATAGTCCCCACTCGCACAAAGTTGCATACTATAATGGAAATTTTGTCTCTGAATACTTGCAATCTAATCTAGATTTGGGGGCTTGGTCTTGGGCAACTTTGAGCAATTTTCTATGATGAAAAAATTTTTGACCAATTCAGAGCAATATCCCAATTATTCTTAATTTTTTTCGTTATAACAGATTTTTTGTCTTGCATACTGGATGTTCTTGTTATTTTGTATTAAAAAAGTGACGATCGACTCCTTAAAAAAAGGCAAATATTTTATGAAATTTTCAATAAACCATACCGAAACGCCTAAGGATATTGCTTCAGATTCGCAACAAATTTACAATATAGAAAGAATTCCTTTGCAGGAAGTTGTTTTAGTTATAAAATTAAAAAAAATTCGAAAAGCAAAAAAAAATACAGAAGAATCTCTTACCAAATTATCGGGAGTAAGCCAATCAGTTTTGAGGCAGATCGAAAACGGGAAAAATGATCCGTCCATTATTACAATTTGGAAACTTTATAAAATTCTTAATTTTCCATTCAATGTTTTTACTGAAAGTGAAGACGATCAAATCTCTTATCTAACTAGATCTTATAACTTTCGTCTACTTCGTTTTACGAATGTTAAAAATAAAATAAAACCTCTTCACCGTACTAATCTTAATTTTCATTTTTATAAAATCCGAATTTCGCCTCATGGTATAGAAAACTCAAAACTACATTCGTTTGGTTCAATTGAAAATTTACATATAGCAGAGGGTTCCTTAGAGTTAGATAGAGATATAAAAAAATACATATTAAACAAAAGTGATTCCATATACATTAATGCGAATGTAAAACGGACTTTTTTTAAGCCAGGCTTCAATCCTAACAACATATTCAAGGTCATTAGTTCTAATTAAACTTAATTTTAAAGAAACTAAATATGAAGTCCATAAAACTAAAACACAAACAAGCAAAACTGAAAAATGGCTTTATAGATGAAAAAAATATAAAGACAACAGATTTATTTTTATCAGATTCTAAGAAATCTCAAACTACGCTGATAAAGAAGCATTTGTTTGATAAATTATTGCTACCTATTGTATGTGAACCAGAAACACTAGAGTCAAAAGAAGATAGATTCTTAGAAATATGGTTTAAATCCAATAAAAATGAAATCTATCGAGATCTGACTATTTATGGAGCTATTTTATTTCATTGGTTAGGAATAAAACACGCAACATCCTTTAAAAAAATTGCCGTGAATCTTGAAGATAAATTCCAGAACGAGTATCCAGGTGCAGCTCCCCATAATAAAGTCAGTCAATTTATTTATACAGCGTCTGAAGGTATTTCTTATTCGCAAAATCATAGTCAAACTTTTCATATTGATGCACCTGTCATAGAGTATTTGAAAATCTTTAAAAGTCAAAAGACTGCTAGTAGTTTGGCTGTTGCAATACTATTTTATTTTTTGACTTTTATTAAAAAATTTTTCGACATTTTTTGGAAGTATAGCAATACTTTTGCTTGGAAGGCTGGTGATATTTTGTTAATTCATAATTACTCTGTTTCACACCGAAGACGAGCTTTCTCTTATGAGAGAAGCATCTTAATGACTTGGTCTTAATGATACAAATGGAACTTAATAAAATAATTTTTAAGGATAAAAAAGGATAAAAAATGGCAGAACCAAACAATCGACAACAAACAGCACTCGGAGATGTTGCAGCACGACAATTAGCAATTGCAACGCGAACAGTTCCACAGATGAAAAAAATAACACCCAGATGGCTTACAAAGCTATTAAACTGGGTTCCCGTTGAATCCGGTGTATACAGACTCAACAAAGTAAAAGATGAGGATAATGTTGAAGTTGATTGTTCTAGTCGTGATGAACATGAAATTCCGCATACTTTTGTTGATTATGTAGAGGATCCGAGAGAATATAATCTCTCAGCTGTTAGCACTTTGTTAGATGTCCATACAAGAGTTTCAGATCTTTATTCAAAACCTTATAATCAAATTAGCGAACAACTCCGTCTAGTTATCGAAACTGTAAAAGAAAAACAAGAAAGTGAATTGATTAATAATTCTGAGTACGGAATTCTAAGTAGTATTCATAATTCTCAGAGAATCAAGGCACGTACTGGGGCGCCAACACCAGATGACTTAGATGATTTACTTACGAAAGTTTGGAAAGAACCAGGTTTTTTTCTAGCTCACCCATTTACAATTGCTGCTTTTGGAAGAGAATGTACAAGACGTGGTGTTCCTCCAGCGACGATTTCATTATTTGGCTCTCAATTTATAACTTGGCGGGGAATTCCTTTGATTCCTTCTGATAAATTGCCGATTGAAAAAGGAAAGTCCAGTATTATATTATTACGAACTGGTGAAGCGAGACAAGGAGTAATTGGATTGTTTCAACCTGGTCTTCCTGGTGAGCAGACTCCTGGATTGTCAGTTCGTTTTATGGGAATTAATGATAAAGCAATCGCATCCTATCTGATATCATTGTATTGCTCATTGGTTGTGTTAGTTGATGATGCTGTAGCAGTACTCGAAGATGCAGATATAACAAAATATCATGAGTATAAATATTGATGAAAAATTCTGATTTCAATAAATATGGCATTCCGTCAGCAGATGAATTGGAGAAATTAGCGAATGCTTTGTTCTCGTCTAATCCTGCTGAAGAGATAACCTCTGCATTACAATCTACAGGACAGATAATTCCATCTGGATTTGGTGTGTCACCTGGTAGCTTAGGATCTATAGTCAATTCACAGAACACTAATAAACCAGTAGCGAATCACTTTGTCAATGAGTCTATTTCCAATATAAATTTGGCTCAAAACGATTTACAGAAAGCCTCAATTTTTCAACCAGTAGAGTTTAACGTTGATGATCCTAACCTCTTTCTAAAAGAGACCAATTTTCAAAAGGAGGAAATACCTGGATCATTATCTGGTTTCGGTGGACAATCATCCTTAGAGAATACAAAAAAGAATATCCATGTACCTGGTCATGATATGGAGTTAAATTCCATAGTTAACCAGATTATTTCATATGGCTCCTATCCACAGATTCCAATCCAGTTGGATGGATTTCACAAGAAGCCTAACTTTTACTTTTTGAATAATTTGGAATCGGACTCAGCACCATTTCAAGACTTTTCCGCGCGAGATAGTTCGTTCAATACTAGTTCTGTAAGTTTCGTTACACCTCCATTCAATATCAATAAAGTAAAAAAAGACTTTCCTATTCTTAATACGGTCGTAAATGGCAAACAAATAGTTTGGCTAGATAACGCAGCAACTACACATAAACCAAAACTTGTAATCGATAGAATCAGTTATTTCTATGAACACGAGAATTCTAACATTCATAGAGCAGCGCATGAATTAGCAGCAAGAGCAACCGATGCTTACGAGGCAGCAAGAAAAAAAGTTCAACTTTTTATTAAAGCTCCTTCTGTTAACGAAATTATTTTTGTTAGAGGAACAACTGAAGGTATTAACCTAATAGCAAATAGCTGGGGTGATCAATATCTTGGGCCTGGTGATGAAATTATTCTAAGCCTACTTGAGCATCATGCTAATATCGTTCCTTGGCAATTGCTAGCAAAGAAAAAAGGGTTTACAATAAAAGTTATTCCTGTAGACGAGGACGGACAAGTAATAATATCAGAATATGGAAAACTACTAAATAATAGAACCAAAATAGTTTCTTTTACTCAAGTTTCAAATGCTTTGGGTACCATTACACCTGCGAAAGAGATTATCGAAATGGCCCATCGAGTTGGAGCTAAGACTGTTGTTGATGGAGCCCAATCCATATCGCATATGCCAATTGATGTAGCCTCTTTGAATACAGATTTCTTTGTTTTTTCTGGTCATAAAATTTTTGGTCCAACTGGTATAGGTGTTGTGTACGGTAAAGAGGATCTATTAAACCAAATTCAACCTTACCAAGGTGGCGGCAATATGATCAAAGATGTAAGGTTCGAACATACCGAGTTTCATAATGCACCGACTCGCTTTGAGGCTGGTACTGGAAATATAGCGGATGCAGTCGGATTGGGTGCGGCAATTGACTATGTGAATTCCGTTGGAATGGATTTGATAGCAAAATATGAAAATGCCCTTTTACAATATGGAATTCATGCGCTCAAAACTGTTCCAGGTCTTCGTTTGATCGGAACTGCACCCGACAAAGCAAGTATAATGTCTTTTATCATCAAGGGGCATGGTAATGATGAAATTGGACAGGCGTTAAATAAGGAAGGAATTGCTGTAAGGACGGGACATCATTGTGCTCAGCCAATTCTTCGTAGGTTTGGATTGGAAAGTAGTGTAAGACCGTCTCTAGCCTTTTATAATACTTGTTCAGATATTAATAAATTGGTTGAAACCTTACATAGAATTGTCTATAAAAAATAGTTTCTATTGGTCGAAGATCTTAAATAAATTATTGATATCATCTTCTTGATGAATTCGATTCCCAATAGATGCTAGTTATATTTAGGATTGATCCCAATGACATATTCAGTCTCTGTAATTTCAATATATGAAGGATGGAAATTATGTAATGCAGTTTTGTATTAAATTGCGATCTTTTTATCTAATAAAGAAATAAATTTTCTATTTTTGAAAGTGTTTCTATAAAGCGCTTTTCATTTTCCCTCTGTATTTTTTTTCCATAAATCAACCAACATAAATAGAAAAGCTATGCAAAGAAAAACCCTTCAAAAGATAAACCGCCGATGATATCGTTATTAAAAATTACTCCATTCACAATCAAAGTTATCCAGATTCCTGTTATATAATAGCGCATGAAAAGCCAAAAGGTATAAGAACCTAGTTCATTTTTAAAATGCAAATTTCGTTTTTATTTACTTCGGATCGCAATGAAATAATTATAGTTGGTTTTACGCCAGCCGGCTTTCTGTTTTTGGCATTGTGTATCTGAATACTTGGAATCTATTCTAGATTTGGGGTTTGGTCTTGGAAAAGCTTGAGCAATTTCCTAGGTTGTTAAGACTATAAAGTGGATTTTAAGGATTTTTACATATAATATTGGATAAAATTCCGTTATAACGGAAAATTTCTTGGAAAAATGAACGTATATTTCAGAATTAGAAAAATGAAAGCGATCGAAACAACTTCCAAACAAGTAGTAAAAAAGACATTTTTGTCTGAATCCTATCTTCCTATCGTTTATGAGCCATCATGCAATAAGGTAAGACGTACTGATATTCTCTCATGGCTTGGCGAAAATAAAAAGGAATGGCGCCGCGATCTAGATACCTATGGAGCCATACTCCTTCGCGGATTTCCATTTGAAAACGCAGTAGACTTTCAGTCTGTTTTATATACCACAAAAGAAAAGTTAGGTGATGTTTATTTAGGAACTTCTCCGAGAGATAAGGTTGTTCAACATGTATTTACGGCGAGCGAACTTCCTCCACACTATCCAATTATGCAACACGCAGAAATGAGCTTTTTAGACAATCCACCTAAGTTACTTTTTTTCTTTGCGGAAAAAGTATCTGATTTTGGTGGAGAGACTCCTTTAACGGATCTTAGGTTAATATACAAAGAGTTAAATCCCGAGATTATTGAAAAAATTAAAAAATACGGTATCAAATACAGAAGACGGTATGATGGTCCCTCCAATAAATCTAGATTTTCACTCTGGAAAACGAAAAGATGGGATGAAATGTTTGGCACAACCAACCTAATTGAGGTAAACGAAATTGCAAAAAAGAATAGGTTTAAATTAGATTGGTATGGGAAAGATTCTCTTGTTATAACAAATTCCCAAACAGGTTTCAGGAATCATCTAAAAACAAACGTCATATCATGGCACAATCATGTTCAGACATTCCATTTTGAATCACCTGTAATCGAAGTCTGGAATATTTTTAAAAGACAAAAAACATTTCGATCGCTTGGGGTCGCAGTTTTACTGTCCATTTTAACTTTTATAAAAAAATTATCTGGTTCTGAAAATTATGATGTTCATGTGACCTACGGAAATGGAGAAGAATTTACAAGTGATGAAATAAAAGAAATATGTAATTTATTTTGGAAACATATGGTAGCTTATCCATGGCAAAAGGGAGATCTTCTTATCATTGATAACTATTCTGTTTCTCATGGAAGATTACCTTTCACTGGTGACCGAAAAATTTTAGTAGGATGGTCAGAATAATATGGATCCGAACTCAGTTCATCTCAACTTTAACAAAGACTCTGTGATTTTAGTTAATCTTTTAGTCGGGATTATTATGTTTGGTGTTTCCTTAGATTTAAAAAAAGATGATTTTTTGCTCCTTTGGCGAAATCCGAAATCTGCTTTTGTAGGTCTATTAAGCCAATATATTTTATTGCCATTAGCAACACTTTTAATCATTGTTCTGTGGAAGCCGCACCCTGGTCTTGCAGTTGGAATGATCTTAGTTGCAGCATGCCCAGGTGGAAATATGTCAAATTTTTTTACAAATTTGAGTAAAGGTAACTTGGCACTTTCCGTTAGTCTTACTACTTTTTCTTCCAGTATGGCTTTTATTTTAACACCAATTGCATTCTTTTTTTGGGGAAATATATTGCCCGAAACCTCATCATTTTTGAAAGAAATTTCGGTTGATCCGAAAGAAATGTTTTTCTCAATTACAATCCTGTTGCTTCTTCCTCTAATTCTTGGATTGGTATTTCAATTTTATTTTCCTCGAATCAGGGATAGAATAAGAAATCCTTTCCAAATTATTTCAGTAATTCTTCTAGCTGTTTTTATTTTGGGTGCATTAGCAGGAAATTGGAAGAATTTTATCAGCTACATCCACTTGCTTTTTGGGCTAGTCTTCGTAATGAATTTCTTTGGATTAGCTTTGGGATACAATTTTGCAAAACTCTTTAAATTGAAGGTTGCTGACCGAAGGACAATTTCCATTGAAACGGGAATTCAAAATTCAAGTTTAGGTTTAGCTATTGTTTTTAATTTTTTTGATGGATTAGGTGGAATGGCATTAATATGTGCTTGGTGGGGTATTTGGCATTTATTATCTGGTGCAGCCTTAGCATATTATTGGAGCAGAAATACGGAACCTTAACTAAATATAGATTGTAAAGGAAATGGTTTGTTTCTAACACTAAATCCAAAAAAGTGGAAGACTCGTTTCCAACGTTTTTTTGAGAAATCAATTATATATTGATTTAAGCCACGCTCCCATTATAAGTAGCTGATAGGCCAATTTTCTGGTTCCCTAAAAGTTTTTTTAACATGTCTATAAAAGAAGGAATGATAAGACCAATTTTTATTTAAAAAAGTTTTGTTTTCCTTAAAAATTGATTCACCTGATCTTTCAAAATATGCCGAAACTTGTGATCGTATCCAATATGTGAGATATATACGACAAATAGAATTTTCTAATTTGAAGATTCTCAATGCATCAATCTGAACAAGCCCACCAACTGGGTGAACCTGAATTTCATTTTCATTCAATCGCTCTAAAAGTTCTGAATTGAATTTCTTTACTTATTTTTTTTTAAATTTAAGATATGAATCGATTAGGGGAAAAAAATTGAAATATCAACGGATGCAATTTGGAGAAGATAAAAGAGCATAAGCATAACTTAATGAAAAATCTTTTTGATTGGTAAGAGTGGTTTCGAATTCATTTTCTTTATTGAGGATATTTCTTTTAAATCAATTTTGATGATATCTGGTCTGAGTGCTCCTAACATTTCTAGATTTACTGATTC
>PEQN01000079.1 GCA_002786225.1 Leptospira sp.
ACTAAAAAAAACAATTACCGTAAAGATACCAAAGCTCTCAGCATGAAAAGGAGAAAGTAAGGCTGTTCCCAATTGTGAAACTTCTATGCTTTTACCCAATGAAATTCCACCTCCCATCAAAATCAGGACATCCCAAGAGAGACTCTTGAAATCTTTTAAATCCAGAATTTTTGTTGAGAATAATAAGATAACAGGAATTAGAGCAATAGTTCCAATTGAAACTTTGTGAAGATCAGATGTAAGCCAAAGTGTTATAGTTACAACTAAGATTGCAATAATAAATTGATCAATTTTTTTCGATCTATTATCCTCTTTTATCTCTAAAGAAAAAATTTGTAAATCTTCAAGTTTAGAATTTGATCCAGTAAAGAAAAATAGATAGAGAATAAAGCATAATGCTAAATTTAAAATAAGCATTATTGGAACAGCATAAAGCATCCATTCTAAAAAACTAGGCGCAAGCCCTAAGCCGCGTAAATATTCCATTGCAATCGCATTGGGAAGGGTACCTACTGGTGTTCCAATACCACCTATGTTACTTGCAAAAGGCACAGCAAGTAACAAGCCTTTTCTATGAGACTCAGATGGAACCAAATTCATTACAGGCATTAATAGCCCTATCATGAGAGAAGCAGTCGCTGTATTATTCATCCACATAGATAAAAGCGATGTTATAAAAACAATTTTCAATAATACTTTAAATGAATTACTGGATTTTGATTTTAAAAGAATTCTTGCTACTCGACTATCAATTCCATATTTGTTAGCTGCCCTAGCTAAGACAAAACCTCCTAAGAATAAGAGTATGGTATCAGAAAAGAATGGAGCCAGAAAAAGCTCGGAGCTTAAAGTGGAATTCACCTTTTTAAGTTCTGGAAGAAGCCAAACAAGTTCGACGAAAAGGATAACAAAACTGGTTATATGAAGAGGTATGATTTCAGTTATCCAAAGTAAGCTAGCTACTACCACAAGAAGCAAAGCAATTTCTTGCCCAGGCGAAAGACTTTCCCATATCATAAACTTATTATCGGTTAAAGACTCAAAAAAAATTTTCTGAATAACAACAAGATATGTACAAAGCTGTATATTTTTGACAAAAAGATTAATATTAATTGACAAAATACCTTTCTTCCACCATGATTCTCCTATTCATTCAACATACAATGGTTCACAAGGTTCTCATTAACTTATTTATAGCCCTTTGTTATTTTCTAGCAGCTCAACTAGGATTTTTCTTAGCATTTCTCAATACTCAGGTCTCACCTATTTGGCCACCTGAAGGTGTAGGTTTTGCAGCAATAGCGCTTTTGGGTCCTAAGGCTATTCCTGGAGTTGTTCTTGGTGCTTTTGTTGCCAACCTTGTAAATAATCCAAATATACCAACTGCAAGCCTTATCGCATTAGGCAACACTGGAAGTACTCTTATAAATCTTTGGATACTCAAGAAATTGACAGGTGCCCTCGACCCACTTTCAAGTATGAAAAGCTTGCTTGTGTTTTTATTTTTTGGAACTCTACCAGGTGCATCCTTCAGTGCTTTTGTTGGAGTGGGATCTCTTATGATTTTTGGTTTTGTTCCTGGTGAAGCATTTTGGAATGTTTTCTTTACATGGTTAGCTGGAGAAATGCAGGGATTTATTATTGTAGCTCCCTTTCTACTTAGCATTTTAAATAAAGATAATTACAAAGTGTTCTCAATTGGTAAGACAATAGAATTTTTCTTAAGTATTCTTATAATAAGTCAAGTAGCCTGGTATGTGTTTTCAGTGTCTGATCCATTGATGTTCATTCCCATTCCCTTCATGGTATTTCTTGCTGTAAGATACCGAAACATTGGAACAGTTTTAGGTGGTTTTATTTTCTCAACGATAGCTGTTTATCATGCTATCCATGGAGTTGGACCATTTGCTGAGGTGACTAATAGAATCAAATCACTAAATAATACTTTGATTTTTCTGGACATCTATCTCTTCTCCAAAATTACAATGTCTTATTGCTTGGTTGTTTTGTTAAACGAGAGAGATGAAAAGAACAACTCTTTGATTTCTAGTCAAATCGATAACAATCTAGAACTAGAAAAAAAAGTAAAAGAAAGAACCAAAATCATTGAAGATCAAAATCAAGAATTTCAATACCAAATCAAGATGGCTAGATCCATTCAGACATACCTATTACCAGATGCAATTCCAGAGATCAATGATTTTAAGATAGGCTACCAATATTTCCCTATGATGGATGTTGGAGGAGACTTTCTAGATATTCAATATTTCAAAGAGAATGGTATATTAAATTTATTCATTTGTGATGTTTCAGGCCATGGAGTAGCTGCTGCATTTGTTGCAACTATGATGAAGATGGGACTCTCAAGTTGGTATGATTTTCCAACTGATGTTGTCAAAGCATCCAACATGATTCACCAAACAGTTGCTAAAAAAGTAGATCGCCATTTCATTACAGCAACATTTTCTAGCATTGATCTAAAATCTAAAGTGATCCGATTTGCTGTAGCAGGCCACATGCCTCTACTTATCGTTCATAAAGATGGTTCTAGAACAGAAATCAACCCCACAGGAACTGTAATTTTTCCATATTTTCCACCTAATTGTGAATTAGGTGTTTATAATATTCAGCAAGGTGACCAAATCGTATTATATACTGATGGAATAACCGAGGCAAGAAACAGTAAAGAAGAATTCTTTGAAATTGATAGGCTTACAAAAGCGATCCATAAATATAGAAACCTAGAACCTTCTAATGCTTGCCAACAAATTGTTGATGATGTCATTGAATATTCAGGCGGTGAATTACTTGTTCAAGACGATCTAACTATCCTCTTGGTAAGGGCTTAGCTTAATTAAGCCTATCCTCTACTTCTATTTCATTGAACTCGGAATCCTCATCACAAGTAAATTTGTTGTAGAAGTAGCAAGCAGCTTTCCATTTTCCCCTATCATCTCAGCTGACATGTGAAGAGTGCTAAAGCCTTTTGCAATCAGCTTTGCCTCGATTAATACCTTTTGATTGATATTGACTGCTCTTATGTATTGAATATTCATATCAATAGTTGTTGTCGGCTTTTTGGCAATCATATAGCTCAAAGGTCCATATACATTATCAAAAGCTGCAGCGATAAATCCACCTTGCATATATCCAGAGGGATTTGTTTGGTATTCTTCTACAGGAAACGAAACAATTAGACTTTTATTCTTAACGTATTCGACCATTTCCGCTTTCATTGTAGTGAAGCTGGGTGGTGGAATGGTTACTGGAATAGGACTTGACTTCATATTTTCTTTCATCTCATATAGTAACTCTTCGATTTGTTCTTTATTGTAATGACCCATAATTCTCCCTTAATGTTACCAGTGGTTACATTTATCCAAAGTATTTGATAGCCACAAGGAAGGAAACAAATAAATGTTGCCATCGGTCACATTGATTTAAAAATCTACCAATGAATAGGAAAAAAGGGAAACGATCTTACCACCATGGTGATTTAGAAAATAGTCTTATAAAATCCTCTCTTTTTCTTCTTAAAGATAAAAAGGCAACTGATTTAAGCCTGAGGGAAATTGCTAAATCAGCAGGAGTTTCGCATACAGCAGTCTACCGCCACTTCAAAGATAAAGAGTCTTTATTTAATAAAATTGCTGCAATAGGATTCGATAGACTTGCTGTTTACCAAGCGAATGCGGCAACTCATGGAGAGGATTCTAAAGATTCTTTTCGCAGAGCGGGTCTTGCTTATATAAAGTTTTCACTTCGCTTCCCTGGATGGTACCAACTCATGTTTCAAAGGCGATACATACAGCCTGATGCAATTTTAAAAAGAGCCATGATCCGTTCTTATTCAGTTTTAGTTCAACTGAGTAAAGATTATATCAAAGATAAGAATCTATCTGTAGATCCGAAAGAATACGCTATGTACGCATGGTCAATTGTTCATGGCTATTCAAGCCTTGCCATAGACTCTGATTTTCCTCAAGCAAATGCAAAATCTATGCAAAGTACTGTTCGAGGTCTTGCAGAAAAAATAATGAAGATGATGGCTTAGTTACTAATTTCTTCTTTTTTCGAATTTAAAATCATCACAGCAAGAATTGCAAAAACTCCTCCGAGTAGAGTAGAAACTTTTGGAACCTCTCCTAAAAAGAACCAAGATCCAAATAAGGCTGTAACAGGAACTAAAAAGATAAAAGATGATGCAGTTCTAGATCCCAATCTACTTGCTGCAAAAAAATAAACTGTTGTGCCGAACGTTGTAGAAACTACCGCGAGATAAGATACCTGCAACCAGAATACAAGAGATTGCTCGAAGACATGGAAGATTCCATAAGGTATAGCAAAAGTAAGATCAATAAGAGTTCCAATCGAATATACATAGAATCCATAAACTTCTGGAGAAATTTTTGAACCACTTGAATGGCTATTCATACTTAAAAGTGCCCAAAACATAGCCGCAATAAGGAAATAAATATTTCCCGTAGCAAATAAAGAATCTAAATTAATATCCCAAATGCGAAGAAGAATACAGCCCCCAACCAAACCCAATGTAAGCCCTGTAGCTACACGAATAGTAGGAAGTCTACGAGCTATTGAGAGAACTATGATATAGGTTAGAATTGGGTTTAGCGTTGTAACAAGGACTCCCCCAGCTCCGGCAAGACCATTCTCAAGTCCATAAAGAAAAAATTGATTGTAAACAGTATATAAAATACCACCAAAAAGTACGTCACGGTATTCCGTGATATGAGTAAGCTTAAGAGATTTACCTTTTATTAAAATTATAGGAAGTAAAGTAATCGCTGTTAGCAAAAATCTCCAAAAAATGATTACTGGAGCTGGTTCCAATCCTGCTATAGCTTTTCCCGAAGGCCAAGCAAAACCCCATGTGATCATAGCTATAATTAATAAGATATAAAATTTTGTCGGTGGTTTAGACTGCATCTTAAACCATACTTTTATTTTTCAAAATAAATCCAATTCATATATTTAGAACTGAATTTGCAATAGAGAATACAAAACATTGGTAGAAAGTATCGAGACTAGGATTCCAACTCCCAGTATAACAGAAGCTAATCTTTCATTGAGTTCGTTCTCTATAGCTATAATTGTTCCAGTTACCATAGGCCCCATTCCTGATTCAAATACTATTACGTTTAGATGATCTGATCTGGTATTAAAACTGAAAATATAGATCAGAAAAATGATGAGAGGTGCTAATAATAATTTATAAGTTAAACCTAGAAAAATAGATTTTGCTTCTATTCGAATGTCTGATATTTTTAATTGCATCCCTATAGAAACCAATGCGATTGGTGTCAATGTATCACCTAAACGAAGTAAGATATTATCCAACCACTCAGGGTAGATAAATATTTTACTTAAAAAAGCTATAGCCAAGGCTTGGCTAGGAGGAAAATAAAAAACCATTTTTCCCATCTCAGAAAAATTCCAAGTATCTGATTTAGCATAAAACGCAAACAATACGCCCACTGTTCCCAGTGCAAGGAATGTTCCCAATTGATCTAAGATGATACCTATTCCTAAAAATTCCTTACCGAAATATGCTTCTATCAAGGGTAATCCCACGAAGGAAGTATTTCCTAATCCACAAGTCAGAATAAGACAAGCAGCAGTTTTCCTTTCGAGGTAGCCGCAAAGATAAAGAGACCAGAAAATAAACAAACTAAAAATAAACACTATCCATGGCATAGAAACTGCTAGCCACAAATCAGATCTTAATTCTAGGTAATGAATATGATAAAGAATCAAAGCTGGAAGGGATATATGAATAACAAATCCATTTAATGCACGATGTGAGGCTTGAGGAAACCTATTGCTACGACGGATTAACATTCCAAGTAACAAGCACAAGAAAATTAAAATAAGATTCGTCATTCGTGTATCTGAATATTCAACTTAAATATTCTAACAATCTATCCAATTTTTCTTGGTTCATAAAAAGACCATCAGGAGCTTTGTAAGCACCCACTCCAAATTCCAAAATTTCTTTGTATGCATAAGCTAAGTCCTGATAAATTTCTTCTCGATGTTCATAGTGAAAATGGATCTTACTTTGTTCATCATAATGAGATGCAGCCTCTTGAATAACGAGGGATAGAGAAAATATTTCATATGTTTTATCAATAATGTAAATTCGATTTGCTTCCTTCCATTGTTTCGAATTCGAGAATAGTGCTTCCCACTTAGTCAATAAATTATGGAAAAACACAATTAAGTCAGAAAATACTTGGATGGATGAGGCAGATTTTATATTTGCACTCAATTCCTCCATCCATTCCTTTCGAACTTTATCCTTACTTAAGGCATGCATGCAATGATCGCTGATGATAAGATGTGTTCCTTCCCAAGATTCATTGATTATGGAATCATTTAAGAGCCTCGGGATAGGAGAGAAATCTGCAATAATTCCATTTCCTCCCAAACATAGCATGGCAGACTTACAAATATATGATGCTAGAGAGGAAGATTTGTATTTCATTAATGGAATCAAAAGGTCTTGAAGCTTCGTATTCTGTTCCGCATGGTAAACCATTCTAAAATTAGATATTGTGCAGATAGATTGAAGTATTTGAAGTTCAACAAGTTGAGATTTATAAGCTGGAAAGGCGTTAATGTTTTTACCATATGCTGTTCGAAACTTAGAATAAGCTGAGGCTTCCATAATTGCACGTCTTGAATTCCCACATGCCCCCAAACCTACATGTATACGGGATGCTTTAATGATAGTTCTTATTAAATTTGCAATACCATGAGAGGGTCTACCAAGTTCTTCAGCCTCAACTCCGTCATAAATTATTTCAGCAGTAAGTTTGCCCCTTGATCCAATGATATCTTTCTTTCTTATAATATGGTGTTCGTTCAGACTACCATCTTCTTTGTACCTCGAAACCAAAAACATTCCTATCGTATTTGTTCCTTCCATTTTTGCAGTTGTCACCCACAAGTCTCCTGGATTGGAACAAAACCATTTTTCACCAATCAATTTCCACTTTCCATTCTCTTGCTTGATCGCTATTGTTCTATTAGCGCCTACATTGGAACCACCGACTCTTTCGGTTACATATTGCCCGCACATAAAATGAGAAGAACTTCCCTCTCCGGCTATCAGAGGAAGGTATTTATTTCTTTGTTCATCTGTTCCAATTTGCTTGAGTGCAGTTATTAATCCATCTGTCATTGCAAGGGGACAAGAAACACCACCCTCCCCATTCAGATTCATTAAGTAAGCCAGAGCATAACGGTGGATATATGGGAAACTGTGATTCCATGATTTATGAAAGTCAAGATTTACAACACCATAATCATAAGAGATCTTTCTTGATTGCAGTTGTTCTTCAGAATATATGATTTCATCAATACGGTTTCCAACAGAATCATATTTTCTGATTTCCCCGTACTTTCCTTCTTTATGGGAAGCAAGTGTCAAGTCATTCAAAATTCCACCTAACAGTTTACCATATCCACTTAAATGATTGTGCATATCCTTTCTATGCTCTGGAGTAAAATAGGCAGAGTATCTATCAACCATCCTTTGTAAAATTTTATCTTGCTCGTAAAAATTTACTCCACTACTTCCCTTGTAATCGGAAATATCAAATTTTTCTAATCCAGGATTATTTATTTGATTCATCATATCCCTAAATTATCTAAGATAATTTACTTGCCAAGCTGTTCTTTGTCTCTAGCTTGAATGTAGCTATGCCTGAGAAATTAAGTCCAGATCAAATTTTAGATGATATAATCTTCGATCTTCAAAATACCGCCTTAGAATGTCGGTGGACAATTTCTATGGAAAGACTCGCTGAACTTATGCAATTGGGAAAGGAAGATTTCTATCGTAAAATCTATAATTTCAAAACATCTAAACCTGATCGCGAAACTAGACTGGGATTTACAGAAATCGATGGGGATTACTTTTGTGAATTTTTACAATATTGTTTAAATATTTCAGGAATCCAAGATAGATTTGCTACTGCTGGAATCTATTTTGATGAAAGAGTCCTTTATGAAATTCGAGAAAATTTTAAACATATCATCCAGGAGTCCTTGGCTAGACATGATCTAGATAAAGATACCTTATTGTTGCTCGCAACAGCAAGTCAAGATTATGATGATGCGGTGGATGCATATATTAGTGAAAAATTTGAAATAGATTTTTTTCTTGATCGCTGCATCTTCGAGTTCATGAGCTTTAGAAGGATTCATCCTGAGACTGGAGCTGATGTATTTTTGCGAGATTATTTAAAAGCCTTGATTCCAACAAAAATCTTAAACATAAAAGATATAACCAAAGAATTCCGAGATCGTTCTTATTATGAATTGTTCGGAGAATTCAGAAAAGATAAATCAAAAAAACAAAAAAGAAAACCTCAT
>PEQN01000080.1 GCA_002786225.1 Leptospira sp.
CCCCAAATACTGAGGAAGATCCTCCACCAGTGAGCATTCCACCAGAGGAACCCTTACTCGTCTGAACCATGACAAGAAAAATCAAGAAAAGACAAGTAATACAAAAAATGACTAGAACTGAAGTTATTAAAAATCCCATAGTATTTCCAAATTATTTTATTTGAGCCACAAGACAATCATAATAGACCTAGGAAGGACTCAAGCTTTTGCGAAGCACCTCCCACAAGACCACCATCAATATTCTTTTCGGCAAGTAAGCTTGCGATATTGTCAGGCTTCACAGATCCACCGTAAAGTATAGGCATAGCCTCGGCTATAGTTTCTCCACCAACAAATAGGCTGGCGATTTCTTTGCGAAGGAAGGCATGGGCTTCCTCAGCTATTTGAGGAGTTGCCGTCTTGCCTGTACCAATTGCCCAAACAGGCTCATAAGCAAGAACCAGATTTGCAAATAGGGAACTTGGAATATCTTTGAGCCCTTCGTGAATTTGGGAACTCAAAACTTCGAAGGTTCTACCCGATTCTCTTTCTGTTAAGGATTCACCTACACAATAAACCACTGTCCATTTTCTGTTCAGAAGGAAATTGATCTTTTCACGGCAAGATGCATTGGTCTCTGCCAAAAATTGTCTGCGCTCCGAATGTCCAACTAATGCAAGTTTGATTCCAAGTTCTTCTGCTTGCACTGGAGATGTCTCACCAGTCATTGCAGTGAGTTCAGATGGGTAAAAATTCTGTAGTCCAACTGAAATTCCCGAACCTTCCAAAATTTCACTTACAGATGGAAGATGTAGATGAGAGGGGAATACCCATACAGCTCTCTTGCCATCTTTTGGTTTGTCATTTTTGAGACCGCGCGAAAGCTTGGTTGCTTCCGCATGGCTTAGATTCATCTTCCAATTGCCTGCAATAATTACTGGTCTCATTCTTTACCCTCGCTTAACAAAACTTTAACGCCTGGTAGAGTCTTGCCTTCTAGAAATTCTAGGGAAGCCCCTCCACCTGTAGAAATATGAGTAATCTTATCAGCTACCTTCGCTTTATTGACAGCAGCTATAGAATCACCACCACCGACGACAGTAACAGCCTTGGACTTGGCAACAGCCTTAGCAATTTGTATGGTTCCATTTGCAAAAGGATCCATTTCAAAAACACCCATAGGTCCATTCCAAAGTATGGTATTTGCTTCCTTAATGATTTTTTCGTAATTGCTGATTGTCTTAGAACCTATATCCATAGCCATCCAAGCATCTAAGATGCCCATCTTGTCTACGGACTTGGTCTTTGCTTTTTCAGAGAAAGAATCAGCAATAATATGATCCACAGGAAGTTGGAGGTCTATGCCTTGTACCCCAGCTCTGTCTATCAATTGGTAGGCTTGGACTTCATAGTCTTTCTCAAAGAGAGAATTGCCTATGGGAATGGCTCTTGATTTCAAAAAAGTATAAGACATTCCACCACCAATGAGAATGTGATCTACTTTCTCTATGAGGTTCTTGATAATTCCAATTTTGCTAGAAACCTTAGATCCACCAATGATGGCAACAAAGGGTTTCTTGGGTCTAGACATAAGGGATGTTAGGGTCTCAACCTCTTTGCGCATCAAAAGCCCAGCAAAACAGGGAAGTATATGGGCTATTCCTTCTGTGGAAGCATGGGCTCTATGAGCTGCTCCAAAGGCATCGTTTACATATACCTCAGCAAGTTTTGCAAGGGATTCGGAGAACTTCTTCTCGTTCTCCTCTTCTTCCGCATGAAAACGAAGATTTTCCAAGAGCAGGATTTCTCCATTGCCAAGTGCCTTAGAAGCCGATTCCACCTCAGCTCCAACTACCTTGTCGGAAAACTTCACAGATAAGCTTGTAAGTTTCTCAAGTGCCTCAAAGACAGGCTTCATGGAGAATTCTGGATTTGGCTTACCCTTGGGACGACCTAGGTGAGAGGCAATAATGATCTTAGCACCCTTCTTGGCTAGCAGTTCAATGGTTGGTAGAGTCTTCTCGATTCGGGTTGTGTCACTTGCAATTCCGTTCTCTATGGGAACATTGAAATCAACTCTTAAGAAGATTCTCTTTCCGCTTATGTCTTGGTCTTCAATTTTTGGAAGATTCATTTTTAACCTTTGGATGACATGTACCTAATTAAATCTAACACGCGATTGGAATAACCCATCTCGTTGTCATACCAAGATACTAATTTGAAGAATCTATCATTCAATTCAATACATGCATCTGCATCAAAAATAGAGGATAAGGTATTCCCAATAAAGTCATTGGAAACAACCATCTCGTCTGTATAGCCTAGGATTCCTTTCATAGAACCCTCGCTTGCTTCTTTCATTTTCTTACGAATTTCTGTTAGGCTAGTAGGTTTTTCTGTACGAACGGTAAGATCTACCACAGATACATCGGGAGTGGGAACTCTAAAGGACATACCAGTTAACTTACCAGCTAGTTCTGGTAGACAAAGTGTTACTGCTTTTGCAGCACCAGTAGAAGCGGGGATGATATTCTGAGCTGCGCCTCTTCCTCCACGGAAGTCTTTCTTAGAAGGGCCATCTACTGTTGGTTGGGTAGCAGTCATAGCATGAACTGTAGTCATGAGTCCCTCTGCAAAACCAAAATTGTCTAAGATAACTTTGGAAATAGGTGCAAGGCAATTGGTTGTACAAGATGCATTGGAAACTATATTATCATTTGCTGGATTGTATTTTTCATGGTTGACACCCATAACAAAGGTAGGAATTTCTTTATCTTTTGCGGGAGCAGAGATAACAACTTTCTTAGCACCAGCTTGCAAGTGTTTGCTTGCGCCTGAAACATCTGTAAAAAGTCCAGTAGATTCCACAACGAAATCAACATTCATGTCTTTCCATGGAAGCTTAGATGGATCTCTTTCGGAGATACACTTGATCTTCTTTCCATCAACAATAAGAGCATCCTCAGTGTGATCAACGGTTCCATCGTATCTACCATGGGTTGAGTCATATTTTAAAAGATAGGCTAAATTGTCAGGAGTAACGAGATCGTTGATTGCTACGAACTCCAAATTTTTGTCTTTCATTCCAGATCGAAGAACAAGTCTTCCAATTCTACCAAATCCATTGATGGCAATTCTAATCATATCCTGCTCCGAGGTTTTTTTTCCATGCTAAGAGAGAAACTTTATCTGTAAACTGAGATTCAAGGAGAAAAGCGACCCACAATTTGATCCATAGGAATTGTTCCCAAAAAACGAGAATCCATGGCCTCATCCCTATTGTCCGCAAGCAGGAAAAAGTGACCCAGAGGCACTCGGATTTCTGCCATGTTGTCTCTGGGTGTAAATTCCACCGGCAGTGCTGGACGTTTGTCGGTATGTTGGATGGGATAAAGTTCGGGAGGGATGACCTCGCCATTGCGGAACAATGTCTTATTTTCTAAGCGGATTCTATCCCCAGGTCGACCAAGAATGCGAGCGAGTAGGTAGCCTGATTCTCTCTTGGCTAGAACGATTTCTCCTAAGGGAAGATCTTTAGGATTCTGCCATTTCTGCAAATAGGCGGAGTCCCCCATCTTCAGACTGGGTTCCATAGTTGCTGTAGAAATCTCTACTGGTTCCCAGATAAAAGATCGAATCAATAAGGCTAAGAGTCCACCTAGGGCTAGACCTATAGCAAGGATGGTAAAAATTTTTTTCTTAGAGATGCTTTGCTTTTTACGTTCGGGATTGTAGGCAGATGGCATATTTTCCAGTTTTCCAATACGAGAAAAGAATTCCAACCAGAATCTAGAGGCTTAGGGCATACGTAGAGATGCTTGTTGGGATACTCTGGCTTGAAGCAGATAAGTCATGGTTCTACAAGAAAAAAGGTATCCTAGGCGAGAAGAATGGGAGCACCATACTCTAAGTTAATTTCTATTTACTGATTGATTCTATTAGGGAAAATTAAAAGGAAACACTACGACTCAAAGTATTTTAAAAATTAACAGAAAAGGAGATTGGTTAGGTATATTTGAATTAGGAGATGGATATATTTCTATTAGTTTTCAATACGATGAAAAATATATTTTAACAAGAAGTAATGAAGAATATATACTATTAGATCATAACTGAAAAGAAGTACTGAGGTTTAATTCAAAAGATCAGTGGGCGTATGCATTTGTTAAAAAAATTATTTCATTACCTTAGATTTTGGAGATTTAACTATTTATATTTATTGTTACAGTAATTCTACTTCAAATTATAAATATTTTGGAACTTGTACAAAAATAGGAATATGTGTGAGGTATCGAGAAGTAATTTTTAAGATGACAAAGTAAATCTCATCAATATTCTAAGAATTTATATATATTGCAGGGCTATTTTGTAAAAGATTTAGCCTTGCAAATCTACAATTTATTTTATGAGGCATTTTCATGTATCTGTTCAAAAATTTCCTTCTAGCTCTGTTTGTAGTTTTTATTGGTTCAAATTGCTATCTTCATCATGCGAATATTCAAGGAGATTCATATGGGGCAAAAGCATTTATATTTGGGAAGGAACCTTTTTTTAAGGGGACCTTGCCCATAAGAGTAGAGTTCGATTCAAGTGAGAAAGCGTTTGTGAAAGAATATCTCAAGCGCAAGGGGCAGAACATTGAAGTCAATGAGAATACAATAGAAAGTTATTTTTCAGATGAAATCGTAGCTAAATTTCGAAGCAGTAAATATTTTACACACAATTCTTCAGCAAACATGAAGATACGAGTTGCATCTTCCCTCGAAGAAGTAAAGGCTCCCGTTGTTTCTTTGGTTGCGAATATTGGAACCTTGGGAATTTTCCCTGCGATCACTCGAACGTATGGTAGAGTTCAGTTTGAACTCTACGACTCCTCCAAAAATAAAAGTATCCGAATCTTCAAATACCCAATTCAGCACAGAGAATTTAAGGGGACAACTTCTATTATTCTGGGATCATTCTTACCACTTTTCAGTGATAGATTTGATCATTCTACAAATGAGAGAAATTTTGCTATTATGCGAGTTGCCTTTCAGCAATTTGAAAATGATTTGATGCACGAATTAGATAAAGATAAAACCCTATTAACTAAATTTACCTCAGAAACAGACAAGGTTTATGCGCTCATTCCAATTAAGAGTAAAACAATTTCAATAAAGTCAAGCGAAGAGAAGCTTCATTCAGCCCTCGAGTCCCAATTCGTTAAATCAGGGCTCAACTTGGTAGAAAGGAAAAAAATAGATGTTCTTCTTGAGGAAATTAAATTCTCGAGTACGGGCTTAACCGCTTCCAATCGAATTGAATTTGGTAAACTAAGCCAGGCTGATAGAGTGATCCTAGTAGAAGACTTAGTTATCAATGAAGGAAGGAATGCAAATAAAACAGAAATCAATTATTCCATTCGTTGTGTAGAGATTGAAACTGGCAAAATCATTTGGTCTAAAATCTCCAAATATACAAACTCAGAGTCCAATTCTATTGACTGGCACATTGGTCTATCGGCTCGTGATATGATTTATCAATTGCAAACCAGCGGAGATATATGATCCTTCCGAATTTCCTATTGGTGAAAATTCTAAAAGTTCTATTGATATTTGTCTTTGCTTTAATAATTTCGGGTTGTTTCATGCACTATACTAATGAGATTCCACCTAATCAAATTCATGACGGTAAGGATAATAACTTAGGCAGGATCCAACTTCCGATTAAGTTAAAATTAGATAGATCCAATGTTCCAAAATCAATTAAGGTTAATATAATAAGATCAAGTGCAGATAGAAGAAGTGGCAGTGAGGATTTTTCTAATTATAGTAGAATCAATTATTTAGAAAATTATTATTCTGAAGAAATTTTAGCTAAATTTAAATTGAGTGATCTTTTTATCAATAATCCCGATTCTAATGTATTAATTGTTATTAAACCGCTTCCTGAGAAAGTGGAGTATGTAGATCCTGATAAAGTATTCACTTTTTACTCCCTTGGTCTTATCCCAACCAAAAAATCTTCTAATGGGAAAATTTCCTTTGAAATAATGGATTTAAATAAAAATGAAAAAATCAAAGAGTATACATATGAGTTAAGCCACAGTGTATACGAGGGACTTTCTATGTTTTTGTTATCTCCCTTTATCCCTCTTTTCTCAGACTATATAGATCACTCAACTAACGAGAGAACATTTAGTATCATGCGACGAGCCTACGAAGCTTTTTATCGTGACCTTACTTATGATTTGAGTCGGGATCCTAAGTTGTTGGAAAGTTTTTATATAAATGATTCACCTAATTACTCTGTTCAATTTAAGAATCCTTATAAACAGAATAAATTGAATTCCTTATTCCTTTCCTCTATAGAATCTTCGTTTATTTCCAAAGGCTTTCAAATCTTTGAAGTGAGTGATGGTTATACGGATATGACTAAAATCGACCGCAGTATTATTATCGAGAATCTAAGTTTTGAAAAAATGGAAATAAGTAAACAAGGAAGCATCCAAATCAAATATGATGCAATCTGTAAAGCTTCTAAATATGACAAAATATTCTGGAAGCAAAATATTGATTATACGACAAGTCGTGGAGATCTGAAGGACCATGAGCTGATTAAGAACGCCGTACAAGAACTATTTAATAAACTTAGTTTGAATGGTGATATCTGAATTGAATCATTCAATATCATTTTTCTTTATGCTCTATAGATTAATCATCCAAAAAATATCTTCAAAGTTCTCCAAATTACTGTTCTAGCTATGTTAGAGATCGTATCTTACTCCTGTTTGATCATTTAAAAAAAGAATGGATTTCATCATCTAGAAAATGCGTCAGTTCATATTTTTAGTTTTATCGATCAGTTTTATAATTGTAAAAGAATTCATTCCTATTTAGGTTATGTTAATCCTGATAGATTTGAATATGAAAATAGTGTCTACTAATGCTGGATCAGGGCAAGGTGTTGAATATTCCATAGCCAGGGAGCAGATCTATTTATGAAAGCGATGGATAATACTACTGATAAGAAACTAGGAGCCAATATCTATCTAGCAGGAGGGGCTCATTTCAATATGCCAGAAAAAGAAAGGCTTTCAGGTGGGGCACTGGCAATCGCTTTCAATAACAATGATCTAATACCGCAAGGTGTAAGTGGTTTCACAGGTGTTCGTGGATCATTGGCTTATTCAAGTGGAATATGGGCTAATATAAAATACAATGCAGATAGTATTAGCATGTTTGCAACATCGCCTACAACAAATGATCCTATGAAAGCCAATTACTTCCATAGAACTTTGCTTTCAGAAGAAGATAGAAATCAACTAGCACCTGGTTTAAAAATAGATGTGCTAGCAGCGCATTCTTATAAGAGAAGCTATAAACCTTTCTTTAACTTATACAGAGCAAAGACAGGAAGAAATCTGTTAAACAAATGGTAGGAAAATTATGAAAGAATTTATTACTTACTTGATTCTTGGATGGGACTTAATTTATGGAATTCAGTTCTGTGGAGATAACATCAATCTAAGAAATTCGAATGAGCTAAATCAAACACTCAAAGAAAAAATAAAAAGCTCTGATTTCATTGGTATGACCGAAAGCGAAATATTGGAGAAATTTGGAAGGAAATACAACGACCGACTAACATTTGATCCTCCTATGCCCAAATTATTATTTGGCAGAGAAGTGTTAGTTACGAGATTGATATTATATTCTTTCATTAATGGTATAAATGAAGATTATGGAAATATTAAAGTTTCCTATAGTGATGAAAAAATATTTCTAACTTTCTATTTCTATAATGGCAAGGTTGTTATATATGACTTGGATCATAATTATTATGATCCAGAAATCGGAAAAGACGTGTTTGGCGAGTTAGACCGATACTCTGGTGTTTATGATTACAATATGAGAAAATTTTGGACAGATGCACTCTGTGATCTTATGTATTATGAACGAATTGTAAAAAAGATACATTTCCCTAACAAATCATGGCGAATAAAATATTGGGAGAATAAACAGTGCTATTGGGAATCTGATGAGGACTACGCTAAAAGAGACTTTGGAAGGCAAGAAAACACAAAATTTCCTAATTAGTATAGTGTTATCATTTAAAAAGACTATTATGCTTAAATGTTGCATCTACATAATATTTGGTGGAATTTTCTTAGTTTTTATGATTTTTGGTTGTAATTTTGGAATTGGATACAAACTGTAGGATTCAATCCTACGGTTTTGAGAATGGATTTCATTAGGCGATAGATGACAAGAGAAACTAACGATGACATAAACTTCAAAGGAAAATAAAATTTGGTTAAAATATTT
>PEQN01000081.1 GCA_002786225.1 Leptospira sp.
CCTTGCATTTAAATGATGAAACTAAGAATGATAATCAGAACAGAATAGAATCAAAAGATGAAAAAGTCAAAAAGAATCAAGACAAAGTTGACCATCAAAAGGATTCAATAAATTCTACCAATGAAGAGTTTGTTCTTAGTGCTTTTCTTGCAGATTTACCTGATTATTTCGAATTAGAGAATATTCATATAAAGTATAATAATGGTGTAAATGGTAAACTATATCATTTTTATATTTGGAAATCTAAGCTAGAAATCCATGCTACTTCTAGGAGTTTTCATTTAGATTTATTTGGAAAGATGAATGAAGAAAAATTGGAAATTTATTCTGACTTTTCTTTTGAAGATGAGCAGATGACCTATGAAAATTTCAGAATCAAATCCTCTATCTTTTTAACTCAATTTTCCGCTTCCATAGCAGAAGATATATTGGTGATTTTTCCCAGGGCAAATTTTAAGTTTTCTTCTTTGACTGGCAAGATTCATCTAACAAAGGATGATGAAGACTTAGTGAAGTTGCATTTATTTGATGCAAGAATCTTAAATCTATCATATAAGCAAGAGAAAAGTTTTGGAAATTTTATTGGAGGTTTGTGGATCTATTATTCTTATAAAGAAAATAAATTAAGCCTGGATGATATACAAGTAGAATGGATAGGCAAGAGCAAGGTATACGGAAATGGAATTCTTACTTTTGGTAGACTTCCTATCATTTACTTTTCTATTAATTCTAATTTTTTTGATTATGAATCGATCAGTCAGGTTGTAAACTTATGGTTAGATGCTGATTTAGATAAATCAAAAGCCTTCAAGGGTATTCCTGATACGGGATATAAATCTAAAGTGAATATTACTTTGGATTGGAATCTTGAAAATATTTCCTACTACCAATATAAGATCAATTCCATAAGCGGTAAGACAATTTATAAAAATGGAACTCTCCTCCTTTCAGGAATTAGAACAAAATACTATGGTGGGGAAATCCTCTCTGATGGACAATTGAATTATAGCAATGGACTTTTTAAACTCAATAGCAATCATACAATTCAAAATATCAATATGGAAGAATTGCTGAACAATTATTCAGATAAAAAATACCTAAGTGGAGAATTCTCTGGTAACTTTGTTCTCTCATCTAGATTTACGGATTTAAATTCTTTTGAATCCAACCTTTATATCAATGGAGATTATCTTCTTCAAGATGGTGAACTTATGGGTTATTTGAATTTTTTTAGACCTATTGCAAGTATAGGCAAATTTATCAATTTCAATGGACCAACAAGAAATAGTATGGAGTATTCAACTATAAGAGGAAATCTGCTCTATGAGAAAAAAGTTACCAATCTAACAAATATTAAGATGAGAGGAATTGGCTTGGATGCAGAAGCTAACGGCAAGTTATCTGCTGATAAAATTAATATGCGAGTCACTGTATCTCTTCCTGGTCCAGCAGGTAAGGCAATCAAACTCCCGATTCTTTACCAAGGAGTCTTTGGTAAAAATGTTCCTTTCGTAGATCCTGTATGGTTGGGTTCAGTTTATGTAGGAACTATTCTTCTCGCGGGTCCAGCCGGAGCAGCTGTGGGAGGGATAGCTGGCTCAGCTGCCTCAGAGTATGTTAATTCAGCAATTAGCAATATTCAAAAAGGATTCAAGTCGACCACAAAATTTTTATTTGGCTCATCCAGCGAAGAAAAATCGGATGAGGTGGAAAATAAAAATGATCCACTTCTCCCTAAATAAAATTCTATAGCATAGAATTACTTTCTCTCTATAGCATCTGTTCTTGTAGGTACTATGAGTTCAGATACCAATTCATCATATGGTTCTCTGACTTTGACATTAGGATTGAATTTGTCTGCGAGAACTTCTCCATCGGCAACGAATTGGTAGTAGTAAGTTCCAGGTAATAATTTCTTTTCCATTTCAAAGATTCCGTTGGGTAGCTTAGTCATGTAATCAGCTTCTAAATTCCAATTGTTAAAATTTCCAGTAACACTGACTGAATCATTTTCAGGGAGATAGATTTGAAATTTCACAGTTCTTAAATTTTGTTCTTCTAATTCAGAGTCTTCTAATATGATAGTCGTGATAAATTTGTCTTTGTCTGTTTTATCTAGGTAGTAGATTGAGAAATAAGATCCGGAAGCATCTGCTTCCAATTCTTGGTTTTCTATGTCATATTCGTAAAGACCATCAACCTTAAATTTGTATTGGTATTTGGTCAGACGATTGAAATTCTCATCAATAGAAGTTGGTGGAACCAATCGGTAGAATACTCCGTATTGATTCTTTCGCATAGGCTCGCATTTCCAATTCAAGAAATTTCCGCAGAGTTCGACTTTTTTATTCTTTAAACCCGTATAACTAAATAAAATTCCTTTATTCAATATATTTCCAGATTCAGCGTATTTATAGATATCTAAAAGTCGAATGTATCTGGGCGAGACAGCTCTTTTTAAGGAGTCTATTTGCCATTGGTAGTACATTTTGCTATCATCTACATCCTCAATTTCCCCAGACTCCATTTCGAGTGAGGAATAAGAACCTATCCAGTCCATGGCTTCCTCTGAAAAAATGCTTCCGATGAAAAACAATAGAAATAGTATAAGGAAAACAGTGAATTTGGATTTCGAGATCATTCTATAGATATTTTCGAGTCTTTTCAGATTTTTGATCAAAAAAAAATCTATTTAGACATAATCAATTTTATCTCTTGGTTTTTCTCTAAGAATCCGATATTTTCACTATACCAATATGTCGGAATCATTGGATAAACTATCAGCAGATGAACTAACACTGATTCAAAGTCTCTTTGAGCCTTTGAATAAAAACCCATTGAATTCAGAAGATTTGAATCCAATGGCCAAGGTGTACCGTCAGAAGATGGGCTATTCTGAGCCTGTCGTTTTTACTGATGATGATGCCAGGGAAGATGATTCCCAAGATTCTGATTTCCCTGCCGAGGGAGAGCTTGCCTCTGATTTGTGGTCAGATGAAGATGATTCCAACTTTGGCTCAGACTCTGATTCCACTCCAGCACCTCCTAGTTTCAAAAGTTTTGACGACGATGATATTGACTTAGATGAACTGCTCTCGGAACCAAGTTCCGATCAAAAACCGAAAGAAATGAGTTCAGAAGAAGACTCTGATCCTTTTGGAGATGATATCTTTACTGATTTGGGCGCAGAGCCTACCTCACCTAATGAGGATTTAGCGGCTGATGATTTCCCAAGTCTTTCAGGCGAAGAAAAAGAAGAAGAGACTGATAGCGAAGATCCATTTGCTAATTTTGATTCCGATCCGCTAAGCTCAGAGCAGAGCGATTCTTCAGAGAGTGAAGAAGATCCTTTTGCTAGCTTTGATAGCGAACCTTCTGAACCCAGTGCTGATCTTGCTGTTGATAACGAAGACCCCTTTGCTAATTTTGATTCCGATCCATTAAATACAGATGAGGGCGAACCTTCTGAAAAGGAAGAAGATCCCTTTGGTAGTTTTTCTGATTCTTCAAGCAGTCCTGCCTTAAATGAGGAAGATCCTTTCGCTGAATTGGGAGAATCAAGTGCTGCCTCTACAGACACAGATCCATTTGCTGATTTTTCTCCCGATTCAAGTTCTTCTGGTTCCGAAGACTTTGGAGCTGAAGATCCCTTTGGTGATTTTGGCTCAGATACAAGTCCATCTGCTGACTTAGAGGAAGATCCCTTTGGTGATTTTGGAGAGGCTCAAGCGAGCAGTAAAATAGAAGAGGAAGATCCTTTTGGTGGAATGGATTCTTTCTCTGATTCAAGCCCCGATGTTTCCTCTATGGATGATAGTGATCCATTTGGGGATATGAGTGTTGATTTAAATTCTGCGACTAGTGATGACTCTTTTTCTAACTTAGAGTCTAGCATGGATTCTGTGGATGATATGGAACCTCCAGATCTAGATGACATAGGCTCTTCTAATCTTAGTTCCGAAGGAGTTCTTGAGGACGAATTGTCCTCATTGATGGACCAAGATGATGGTTCTCTAGAAGAAGACTTGACTGATGAAGATCTGGCTATCATCCAAAGAGAAATTATAAAATATCCTCCCAAGTTAAGAAGGCTCGTTATTGAATCTATCGTTAACAAGGGTATACCGACCAAGAATCAAAAAGAATTATTAGAATTAATCAAGCACCAACAGAAGCCAGAAGAAATAGCAGAGTATCTCTCTGGGGTTTATGGGGAAGAAGTCAGTCTCTATGATAGATCCAAACCCTATTCTGATGATGGCGTTCCTATTATCTCAACAAGGCCTATCTATACCAAAGAAGGTGCCTTACAACAGAGAAAATTAATTCGAAATACGATTTTTGCATCCGCTGCTGCACTTCTATTCGTTGTTAGTTTTGTGAGTTTGTATAAGTTTGTTATTATTCCTGGTCGTGCAAGTAGCTACTATGAAGAAGGACTATCAGCTATTCGTCTCTATAATTCAGAAAAGGATCAAACAGAGAAGAAAAGACATTTGCGAGAAGCCAAAGAATTCTTTATAAAAGGCGAAGAAATTCATCCGAATGATTTGAAATATCTCAATGCCTTTGGAATGGAGTATGCTAAGGCTGGGCGATATGAAGAATCTTTCGAAATGCTGTTTGGTAAAGTGGAACCAGCCTTTCCTGATTGGTCTAAGCGAAAAGATGTTCCTTATATTTCTATTTCAGAAGATTCATCTTGGTCAGACCAAGGAATTGAAATAGCAGGTATCATCCAAGATCCAGATCGCAAGGTTTATTTAACATCTCAAGATCGCCAAAAGCGACGCATCCTCAAAGCAGGAGCCTATATTGTTGCCAGAGTAAAAGAAGATATTCATCATATTCCAACATACTTAAATCTAGGATGGTTTCATTCCTTTCATGCCAGAGATTTTGTGGAGGATGAAAAGTCTAAAATTTTTAAAAATGATACTCTTGCGATTGAATACTATAAAAGAATATTCACGGATGCTAACACACCTGATAATATTGAAGCTAGGGCAGGTATTGCCAAAATTTATTATAACAACAAAGAATTCCCGAAAGCAGCTGCGGAATACAATAAGATAGTTGAGATTTATCCTAAAGATCCCATCGGCCATGGTGGAATCTTAAGCTCCTACATTGAAATATGGAAACGAGATAAAAATCCACAATTTGTTCTAAATCATCATAGAATCGTCAAAAATCAGTTAGGTGTCGAAGAGGATTTAAGTTTATTTATACTAAGTAAGCTTGCTTCATTCTATATAGATCTTGATCCAGAAGAAACCAGAGTTCGTTACAATGTGACTCCAGAAGACCAAGTAACTGAAATGGATATTGATGATAATGCAGAAGAACTACTGAACATCATATTTAGTAAAGATGAAGAACAAAATGGATTCACTGTTTATGGAAATAAATATGCAGAAGGCTATTACCAAAGAGGAAGATTCTACTTAAAGAAAAGTGAAGCACTGCGCGCTATGAAGCAGTTTGAACTTGCTGCATCTTACGATGAAAGTCATTATCCGGCTGTTCTTAGGATGGCAGAATATTATATGGGAGTTTTAGATTTTCCCGAAGCTGAAAATCTTTTGCAGAATTCAGAGAAGAGGCATTTAGAATTCAAGGAACAATATGGTCGAAGAGATGAGGACGAAACCTTACAAGAGGGTGATCCAGCCAAGATCTATTTCAATAGAGGAAAAATTATCTACCTTCAATCTTCTGGTATCCTTCAATCTGATTTGATACGAGAATTTCCAGGACGAAAGATTTACCCCAATCGTTCCTTAGTTAAACTTCCGGAAAAAGAAATCGAAAGAAGGAGAGGACTTCTCACGGCCCAAGCCTATTTCGAAAAGGCACAAGCAGAACCAAACGCACTCTTGGATGAAAAAGCGAAGCGTGAAATGATATACTACCAAGGATGGATATCCTACATGTTAGGTGACTTTGAGGCTTCCATCAATACTTGGTCTAATCTCGGAGAAGAAGACCTTTACTTTAATACTAGCTTGATTCTTGGTTTTGGAAATGCGGCTTATTATACGAACCAATTGAACTCGGCACTTTCCAATTACCTCAAGGTCATGGAAGATTTTGAAGCCAAAGAATCCATGATCAAACGTCTCGTAGAAGATGACCAAGACCATCAAGAAATCTACCAGACTCTAGTTGCCGTCTACAACAATATAGGTGCCGTCTATGAGAAAAAGCAAGACTATGTCCAAGCTCTGGGCTACTACTGGAAGGCAATAGAAGCAGCTAGAAAGATCCAACTTGTAAGTGAAATGGCAAATTCCAATAAGGATCTGCTCATGAAAAAGCAAAGACTGGGTACGGAACCCTTGTTAGAGGACTGGCTCAGCCCCACTTTAGATCCCATCAACAAACTTATAAAACCTTAAAAATTTACTTTCTCTTGGACTATCCCTTCATTTAGCTAAGAGAATTTTAAATATACATTCCTGAGCTTCTAATCCTTGAAAGTCGGCTACTAAACGATCTCATTCTTTTAGCTTGACTACTCATTCCAATTAGCGTAGGTTTGGTAAAATATTCTATCAAGGCGTGAACTATCCAATTCTATAATAGAATCGTTATATATAAAAATCAAATGGGAAATGCAAAGGGCAAGAAGAGTAGGTTTTGCGATCTTTAGAATTGCCGATGGAATTGCTTGTAAGGAAGATGGATGCATGAGAATTCAAATCAAACTAATACTAAAATTAAGAACGGAAAGGCTAAAACTATGAATTGTGAAATGTTTTTAGTTCCAAAGTAATAGAGAATCTTGAAACCAACTTTTGAGATATTGGCTAAATGAGTAAATAATTTAATTATTCTAAAGGAATACATGTTTTATGTTTAGTCTTTTTCTTTCAATATAATAACCAATGTTCTATTCTTAAACAAGTAAAACCAAAATCCTCAGAAGAAATCATGTTGGAATACGATTATAAAAAACAGCAAGATCTAGATAATTTAAAAGAATCCTATCATAGAAAAAATTGTCCTGAATTAAGATTATGTATCGAAAACTGTATAGAAATTAAAAAAATAAGTGGCTTCAGTTCTAGGGGAATTTATACGCGCATAATCTTGCCCTGTGAGATTGAATGCCAAGAAAAAGAACTTTGTGTTGTATATGAAAAATATTAAACATTTTTTTAATACACTTAGCGTAAACCTTAGAAGGATAATAAAAGAGGATTTTTTAAAATTTTCCAATCAAGCAAGATTACAGCTGCAGGAGAGGTGAAGGATATGAGAACTTTTTACCTACAAATAGAAGAATCAATTCAGTTGTTGCTATGTATAGGTGTCAAATTGAAAATGATTCTTTTTTTATCTATATTTCCATCAATGTTAAGCTATTGCAATAATACAAAAAATTACTACCAAAAAAATAAATATAATGATTGTTATGAGGAAACAGCTAAAGGAATTGAGTGCTTTCCTACTAGAGAAGCAGTAAATTATAAAAAGCTGGAAGAGGAATACCCTAGAGTGCCTTCTAGTAATTCAAGTCTACGTCCATGGCATAAAAGATAAATAAAAGGATATGATATTCAATCAATATTTTATTTCTGTTCATCGAATCATTGCAATTGAATCTGATATAAGGGGAGATTTTCAATAAGCTTTTGGATCAATTGAATCTTTAAATTTTCATTGTCGAATTTGTTCTCAATGAATTGAAAGATGAAAATCTTGATGAATATTGAATTTCAATAAATTTAAAGGGGATCTTGCTGCATTCTTGGAATCAATTCATTTGATCAATTCTTTGTTGGATCTTTTGATACTAATATATTGGCTTCACTTCCCATATAAGGATTCTAAATTATGAAAGAAGAAATAGATGGATGGGATTTTTTACATAGATTTTGGTTGCATGCAACCCAAATGAATTAATCAAACTGTATTCCAGATAACATTGCACATCTGTTCTATAAACAAACCATAGGTATTAGATGTTTGAAGTGATTATTAAATTTTACAATTTTCATCAATTCTGATTAGAAACTGTAACATTTTTTAACGCAGGTAAGAAAATATAATTGACTTTTTCTG
>PEQN01000082.1 GCA_002786225.1 Leptospira sp.
AATATATCAGGGCAATCTAAACAGGTAAGTGCGCCATCCAGCACCATAACAACAAAGAAGCGAAAGCGACTTAATGGTGCTAGGAAAAGAACAAAGATGCAAAAAGATTTGGCTGTATATCGTTGAATTAGGATTCGAAGGAAGAGAAGCTCGCTTAACAAGGCGGGCTTTTTTTGTGGGTTTGGGGGGATGGTGCTGGGGGCTGTTTTTGTGGGTGGGGGAATGGTGAAAGACTGTTTATATCTTGCCATAAAATTGTTTCCTTGTATATCCTGCATATAGTTAATATTAGAGACCTACGGAAAATGGGATACGTTAAATCAACTTTTTGTAGGATTTAGTTTTAGAGCTACTATTTAGATACGAAAGTATGGCAAACGAGAAAATTACTAGAAAAGAGATTATTGATAAACGTTTAGCTGAGGCGGGATGGGAGGTCGATAATCCAACCCATGTGATTCAAGAATTTGAAATTAGTTTGTCAAAATCTTTATTGAAGGCAGCTTCTCCCAATAAAAGTCAATTCAGTGATTACACTCTATTAGCTAAAGACGGAAAACCTCTGGCAGTAGTTGAGGCAAAAAAATCTTCTGTTGATGCAGCAATTGGTCGTGAGCAAGCAAAACAATACTGTTATAATATTCAGAAAGCAAGAGGCGGTGAACTTCCGTTTTGTTTTTATACAAATGGTCTTGATATATATTATTGGGAATTAGAAAATAGTCCTCCTCGTAAGGTTTATGGGTTTCCGACAAGAGAAGATTTAGAAAGATATGCATACATTCGAAGATCCAGGCGTCCATTAACGGGTGAGTTGATAAACACTGGAATTGCGGGACGTGATTTCCAAATACAAGCGATTCGATCTGTTTTGGAAGCCGTTGAAAAGAAAAAGACAAAGTTTCTCCTAGTTATGGCAACGGGCACTGGAAAAACCAGGACATGCATTGCTCTTGTGGAAACTCTGATGCGAGCTGCCTGGGCTGAAAGAGTTTTATTTCTTGTGGATCGTATATCACTACGTGATCAAGCGTTAGATGCCTTTAAGGAATTTATCCCCAATGAACCAAGATGGCCTCAGGCTGGTGAAACAGAAATTGTTAAAGACAGAAGAGTCTATGTAGCGACCTATCCAACAATGCTCAATGTTATTAGAGATGAGAAAAATCCTCTATCTTCCCATTTTTTCGATTTGGTTGTAGTCGATGAGAGTCATAGAAGTATTTATAATACTTACCAAGAAATTTTAGATTATTTTAGCACTATGGTGCTCGGACTCACTGCTACGCCAACTAATGTGATCGATCATAATACTTTTAAATTATTTGAGTGTGAGGACGGGGTTCCGACTTTTGCCTATTCTTATGAAGAAGCTGTAAACCATATTCCGCCTTATCTATGTTCGTTTCAAGTAATGAAGATTAAAACAAAATTTCAAAACGAAGGAATTAGCAAACGCACCATTTCCCTAGAAGATCAAAAACAGTTGATATTGGAAGGTAAAGAAGTTGCAGAAATCAATTATGAAGGAACCGAACTAGAAAAGAAAGTTAGTAATCGTGGAACAAATACGCTTATTGTTAAAGAATTTATGGAGGAGAGCATCAAAGATCCCAATGGTGTAATTCCTGGAAAAAGTATTATTTTCTGTGTTAGTATTAAACATGCAAGAGAGATAGAAAGTATTTTTGATGCTCTCTATCCAGAATACAAAGGGGAATTTGCCAAAGTGATAGTTTCAGATGATCCGCGCGTGTATGGTAAAGGTGGGCTTCTCGATCAGTTCAAGACGAAGGATATGCCAAGGATTGGGATTAGTGTGGATATGCTCGATACTGGGATTGATATACGAGAGCTTGTGAATTTGGTTTTTGCAAAGCCTGTATATTCTTATACAAAATTTTGGCAAATGATCGGGCGCGGTACTAGACTTCTGGATGCAGAGAAAAAAAATCCTTGGTGTTTAGAAAAAGATCAATTTTTGGTTTTGGATTGTTGGGACAACTTTGAATATTTCAAATTGAATCCCAAAGGTAAGGAAATAAAAAATCAAATCCCGCTGCCTGTAAAACTCTTTGGTATGCGTTTGGAAAAAATCGAAAGGGCTAAAGAGTTAGGTGAGGGTAAGATCGTTGCTAATGAAATTGAAAAATTGAAAAGGCAAATGGGGACTCTTCCAGAAAACTCTATTGTCATCAAAGATGCGAAGTCGGCATTGGAGCGAATAGAAGATGTAAATTTCTGGAATGGACTGTCTAGTTCGGCGGGTCATGAAGAGATTCGATTTCTAAAGGAAGTGGTAAAGCCTCTATTTCGCACTGTATCCAAAGTGGACTTTCAAGCTATGCGTTTTGAAAGGGATATTTTAGAAGTTTCGATTGCAAAATTAGAAAATGATGAGCAAAAGTTTGAAACACTTAAATTGGGAGTAATAGAAACCATTGCCGAACTTCCTCTATCGGTAAATACTGTCGCCAAAGAAGAGGAACTCATTCGGAAAGCTCAGACTAACCACTATTGGGCGGCGGCAACTGAAGAAAATTTTGACCTGATTGTTGAGAAACTATCTCCTCTTATCTACACTATTGATAATTCTACGAAATCGCATCCTTTTGCAAAATTCGATTTCGGGGATCTTATTGTTGAAAAAGAATATGTGGAATTTGGTCCACAACATGAATCGGTGAGTATTACTCGTTATAAAGAGTTGGTAGAAGAAAAAATCAATGAACTCACAGAATCGAATCCGCTTTTGCAAAAACTAAAATCGGGAATGGTTCTCAGTGAGGATGAAGTGAAATCACTTGCTGAAGAATTGCATGAGGAACATCCAAATATCACCATTGATCTTTTGCGAAGGGTGTATCAGAATCGCAAGGCAGAACTGGTTCAATTTTTAAAACATATCCTTGGCATTGAGAGACTAGAAAGTTTTCCTGAGATAGTGAGCAAGTCGTTTGAAAATTTTATCAGTGTCCATAGTTACTTGAGTGCAAGACAGTTGCAGTTTATGGATCTCTTGAAAGGATTTATACTGGAAAAGGAAAACTTAACAAAAAGGGATCTCATCGAATCTCCTTTTACCCAGATCCATCCCGAAGGTATTCGTGGAGTATTTTCACCTAAAGAAATCGATGAGATTTTAATTTTAACAGAAAAGGTTTTAGCTGCTTAATGGTATCATTTAATTCTACTCTCAAGTCCCTGATCGACAAACTATGGAATAATTTCTGGAGTGGGGGAATTTCCAATCCACTTACGGCAATAGAGCAGATCACTTATCTCATTTTTATGAAACGTATTGATGATCTGGACTCCAAACGAGTGCGTGACTCTGAGTTTACAGGTGAGCCCTATGTCTCTCGGTTTCATGGAAAATACAAAGTTCCCGGAAGCAGTGAATCAATCAAGAAGTCTGAGCTTCGTTGGAGTGAGTTCAAACATAAACCCGCCGAAGAGATGTTACTTCATGTTCAAACCAAGGTTTTCCCTTTTTTGAAAGAACTGGATGGTGGCTCTCCTTTTACCAAGTCCATGGCAAATGCTGTTTTTATTATGCCCAAACCTTCTCTTCTAGTTGAGGCAATCAATATCATCGAACAGATCTTTGAAGAAATCGAAAGAGATGCACGTATTGGAGGACATGCCTTCCAAGATATCCAGGGAGATGTGTATGAGATGCTTCTTAGTGAAATTGCATCGGCTGGAAAAAACGGACAATTTCGCACACCCAGACATATTATCAAACTGATGACAGAACTTGTGCAACCGAAGCTTGGACAGAGAATTGCCGATCCTGCTTGCGGAACGGGTGGGTTTTTACTCGGAGCCTACCAATACATTTTGACCGACCTTGCCAAAAAATCCAAAAGCGGAAAATCATCTGACACGACACTAGTGGACGAAGACGGCTTTGAACGAGCGGCGATTAGCTCAGGACTGAATGAAAAAACAAAGGCCATTCTAGAATCGAGTTTTTACGGATTTGATATTGATACCACCATGGTGCGACTGGGCCTCATGAACCTGATGATGCACGGCATTGACCAACCGCATATTGATTACAAAGACACACTCAGTAAGTCCTACAATGAGGACAGTCAGTTTGATGTGGTGCTCGCCAATCCCCCGTTTACTGGCAATATCGACAAAGGGGATATCAACGAAGGATTTACCCTTCCTACTACCAAAACCGAACTTTTGTTTGTGGAACGAATCTACCGGATGCTCAAGATCGGTGGGACAGCTGCTGTGATCGTGCCACAAGGCGTTCTCTTTGGCAGTGGCAAGGCATTTGTGGAAGCAAGGAAGATCCTAGTCGACAAGTCAGAACTCAAAGCTGTCATCACAATGCCAAGCGGGGTATTCAAACCGTACGCTGGGGTGAGCACCGCCATTCTTGTTTTTACCAAGGGAGGCGAAACCGAAAACGTATGGTTCTATGATATGGTCGCCGATGGTTACACCTTGGATGACAAACGTACCAAGATAGAAACCTCGGATCTCATCGACATCTTCACACAATTCAAAACCCGCGATCCCAAAAAACCAAACGACCGCAAAGCGAAGTATTTCTTTGTTCCTAAAGCAGAAATCGTCAATGAGGGTTATGACCTTTCCATGAGCAAATTCAAAGAGGATGTCTTTGAAGAGGTGAGCTATGAATCGCCGAAGGTGATTTTGGAAAAACTAAAAGGATTCGAGAAGGAAATTGGGAAAGGGCTAGAAGAATTAACGGGGATGATTCGGTGAGTTGGCAGTTATCAAAAATTTCAACTGGCCAAATAGATTATATATTATTTAAATCTTATTCAAAAATAGGATTTATCTGGACCAAGTTATCTTATATTGGTGATCTCATTGTCGAATAAAACTTTTCGCATCTCCGATTTGTGCGAAATCAAATATGGCAAGGCACTTAAAAGTGAAAATCGCAAACAAGGAGATTATCCTGTTTTTGGATCGGCTGGTATAATTGGATATCACGATGAATATTTAGTAAATCAGCCTACAATCATTATTGGTAGAAAAGGGTCGATAGGAGAGATTTACTTTTCAGAGAAACCCTGCTGGGTAATTGATACTGCATATTATATTGAGACCGATTTAGAAAAAGTTAATCTCTTTTGGTTCAAGGATATACTGAAGGCGTTAAATCTTAAAAAATTAGACAGGTCCGCTGCGATTCCAGGACTAAATCGAAATGATGTATATGGAATCCAAATCCCCCTCCCTCTCCTGTCAGAACAAATCCATATTGCGAATGTTTTGTCTCAAGCGGAGGCACTTATTGCAAAACGCAAAGAGAGTCTGGCGTTGTTAGATGCGTATTTAAAGAGTACGTTTTTGGAAATGTTTGGGGAAGTAGAGAACTTCAAAGCTTTGGGAGATATATGTGAATTTTCACAAGGGATTCAAATACCAATCGAAGAACAATCTACAGAAAAGAAGGATGGATATGTTAGATTTTTGCGTATAATCGATTTTACTCAATCAGATGAGCCCAGATATATAAAGTTTCCAGGTCAACGATACTTTATAAATGAAGATGACGTTGTAATGGTTCGTTACGGTGCAACAGCTGGATTCGTAGGCTTTAGGAAAACTGGTGTTATCGCAAATAACTTATTCAAGTTCAATTTTAATAAAGAAGAAATTCTTCCAATTTACTTGTATCATACTTTGAAATCAGATAATTTTGCTCAGTATATAAAAATGAAGGCATTCGGTGCCGCAATGCCTGCCTTGAATTTTGAAATTATGAATGGCTATAAAATTTGTGTTCCTCCCCTGGAACTCCAAAACCAATTTGCGGTCGTTGTGGAAAAGGTGGAGGCGTTGAAGGAGACATACCAGGAGAGTTTGCTGGAATTGGAAGCGCTCTATGGGAGTTTGAGCCAGAGGGCGTTTCGGGGGGAGTTGGAGTTGGAGTTGGGTCTGACGGATGCTAAGGAAAACTTCAAAAATGAGAAGGGTCCAGAAGAGGCAGACCAAGAATATAAAAAAGATAAAATTGAGGAAGATAAATATACGTTAAATATTTCCAAACTTAGTGAGGAAGAATTTTATAAGTTTAATACTGATGATCTAATAATTTTATTAAAAAAGTATTCGGGAAAAAGCCTTAGCTTTGAAGAGATTTGGAAAGAAATTTTAAACTTAAAAAATCGCATTAAACCATCTCGAGAGGATATTCAAAATTTAATAATTAAAATATTGGAAGATTCTAATCCTTGTATCGAGCAGACTTATGATGAACCTAGTAATGCAGATAAATTTATTAACCAAACAAAACAAATTCTATTTCGAGTCTTAATTTGAAAATAAAAAGAGTAAAAATTCTATCACCTTTTCGAGGATTACCTAAAAATTACGAAATAATATTCAATAAAGATATCTTAACTTAGAAAGGTGAAATTTCTCCAATTTGTTTTGTTGGGTTAAATGGCTCTGGAAAATCAAATGCTTTGGAAGTTATTGCAGAAATATTCTATTATTTAGAAACATTAAGTAAGGTAGAAAAAGAAAATATTTCCAAATTTAATTCACCATTCGGTTTTGAAATTGAATATGAATTACCGAGAGAATATCTTTTCTCAATTCGTATTAATGAAGAAGCTCTGATTCCATTTTTGGAAAAATCACAAGAAAATCCAACAATTGAAGCAATTAAGAATATTAACCAACTACCTGAAATTTCAGTTTTAAATGCGCCATCCTTAGAAAAATTTCAAATTGTAGATCATAGTCAGATTTCTGGAATTTTACCAGCACGTATAGTTGCTTATTCATCGGGAATGAATGAGTTACTTAGTAATCCATTTATAAAAATAGATTTTGACTATTATAATGATCTAACTTCATTAAAAAAATTAAAATCCGATCTTGCACTAGATGTAAACCGTTTATTCTACTTAAACTATGACTCAAATAAATTCATCACAATTTGCAATTTTATATTTGATGCGGATGATTTTGATATGTCGAACTTTATTGAAGGTCAAAAAGCAACAGATTTTGGCGGAATTGATTTAAGGGCGCTTAAGAGAGAGCTATTAATAAAAAATATTCGCTCTTTTCGAATTAGTTTTAGGTTAAAAAAATTAAAAAAAGAGAATGATTTTAAAATGCATTCCAACTTGAATATTGCTCTAGTGAAATTAAAGAACTGTGCAACGTTTATAAATGAAGAAAATTATGATACAAAAAATGAAAATCACGTAAATATTGAATTGGTGTTTTGGGTTAATAAAGCTACTAAAGAAGCATTTAGAAATAATTTCAAAACTGCATATGAGCTATATAGAACATTTTATTTTTTCCAATTACTCAATACGGAATTAATATCGAAAAAGACAAGGCAAGCTATTTCGTCTGCTAAGGCTGGATCGTATGAGAACCTTTCAGATGAATTACCTAAGCATGAGGCTTCTAAATTAAATTTTCAAATATCGGGACTTACTTTTTATACAAAGGATAAAGTACAATTGCAATATAGAAAATTCTCAGACGGAGAACATCAACTACTACAAGTTATTGGAAGTTTGCTATTACTGGAT
>PEQN01000083.1 GCA_002786225.1 Leptospira sp.
CAGGTAACAATAGGAAACAAGCCAAATCTCTTATGATATGGTTTCATTGAGCGGATACGAAGTATGTAATTTACAGAGCTTTTTATTGGTTTTTTGGTTTTTAAGTTTCTTTTAGATGAAAAGAAAACTTTATAATTTGGTATGTTCAAACTTATCCCTGGAATTCAGTATTTTCAATAATAAAATTATACTAAAAAATTCCAAATAGCTCGCTTCATAACAGAGAGTCCATTTTTCATTGCTTCTTCATCAAAATCAAAAAAGCTACTATGGTGAGAATGGATAAATCCTTTTTGTTCATTTCTAGATCCAACAAAAAAGTAACATCCTGGAACTTTCATAAGAAATGCAGAAAAGTCTTCCCCTCCCATGGTTCTTGTATTTTCTTCAGTAAGACAACTCTCGCCTAATACTTGCTTTGCGGAAATTCGAACTAAATCAGCCATTTTTGCATCATTTATAGTTGGCTTATCCACTCGTTTATAGTCGATTTTGACTTTTGCACCAAAAGCTTCCGCTACACCCTTAACGAGGGATTGCACCTTGTCTGGAATCACTTCATACATATGCTTAGAAAAAGTACGAACAGTACCTACTAATTCGGCTGTCTCAGGAATTACATTAAAAGCATTACCCGAATGAAAAGAACCTACAGTGACTACAGTTGAATCTAAAGGATCAGTATTTCTTGATACAATAGTCTGCAAAGCGGTAACAATATGGGAGCCTACAACAATGGGATCTACAGTATACTGAGGCATGGCTCCATGACCAGATTGACCTTGCACTGTAATTTTAAATTCATCAACAGATGCCATCATAGTACCGTTTACAACACCAATCTTACCTATATCAATATGGTTCCAAACATGAAGTCCTAGGCAAGCATCTACCTTGTATTTTTCTAGAATTCCAGCCTCTATCATTCGATCTGCTCCAGAGCCGCCTTCTTCAGCTGGTTGGAATACTAGGAGAACTCTTCCTTGGGGAATGTGTGATTGAATACTAGTCTTTAAATCAGCGGCAAGACCCATAAGTATAGAAGTATGGGCATCGTGACCACAGGCATGCATGGTTCCTGGAATGGTTGATTTGTATTCGACTTCATTCTCTTCAAAAATGGGAAGTGCGTCCATATCAGCACGAACAAGCAAGGTCTTTCCTGGTAATCCACTATCAATCAAGGCAACAATACCCGTTTCAGCAATTTCTGATTCAAATTTCCAGCCTAGATTTTGTAGATGATTTTTAACAAAGGCTGCCGTTTGTTTTTCTTCATATTTTAATTCAGGATGCTTATGAATGGTTCTTCTAAACTCAACCATAGATTGATAAGTTTGGTCAGATACTAAATGACTTGGATGATAGTTCATATTTAATGCTTAGACTTATTCTGAAAGACTTCCGGAGCTAGGTAAACCTTGCTTCTCTGCTTCTTTCATAGCCTCACCAATAATTCTATAGATATCAACTCCGTAATTTTCAAAAACAGCATTCTTTGCAAGTTCATATCGAAGTAGATTGATGTTATAGTTTATTTTGGCTTGGGTAACTGCTAAATCGGATTGAACTAAAGAATCCAAGGCTGATTTCACAGAAATTGCATTGAAACGACCTTGTCGAAATCTAGAAACAAGACCATTGTAATAGCTTTCAGTTTGCTTTTGAGTTTCTTTAGTCTCTTCAAGAATCTTATACGAGGAAAGAATCAATTCGCTTCGATTGGTAAGTTCGTCCTTGATTGAATCTCTCAGTTGTTTTTCTCGAATCGCCAATTCTTTTGAATCTATGCTTGCTGCTTTGATTTCAGCCTTGGTCTCGGCATTCCAAAGAGGATAATCCATCTTAAGCTCTGCATAAATTTGCGGAAACATAAAAGAATAAACACCTCTTGGATTATTCCAGTTGTCAAGGGGAGATATATAATTTTGATCTATGGATCCATAACGTAGACTCGCTTTCAGGGAAGGCTCATCCATTTCATAGGCATTCTCAAGTCCTAGTCTTGTCATTTCCCTAGAACGCTTAACCATAATTAAATCTAAACGATTTTTGTAGGCATATTCTATATCTTTTTCTAAATTAATTCTTTTGGGTGCCTGATCATAAAGATCAGTCACACCTGATATGCTTGAATTGGGATCTACATTTAGGATACGAATTAAATCTCTCTCTTTCTTCAATCTTTCTATGCGAGCATTTTCTAAGAGAGATTCATTCTTTGCAAGGATAGAATTCCATTGGTTGACTTCAAAACTTTCGGATAAGCCAAGATTTCTTTTTCTAATTGTGAGATTGCGAATTTCTTTAGTGTTGGATAAAAGTTTTTCATATGTTTCAACTTGTGAATCATAAATGGAAAGAGACCAATAATCAATTAAAACACTTACAACAAGTTGTGTAAGTAAATTAACCATCTCATCTCGTTTCATTTTTGTTTGGTTCTTTAAGATTACTTCCAAGTTGTCTTCATATTTACCAAAGGAATACTTCCATAATTCCTGGCTAAGAGTTAGATTCAGACCTCCCGTATAGAGTGGAGGAGCACCCAAAATAGCAAATCGAGAAGGAGTTGTATTTGGATTCTCAAATGCAGAAGAATCAAATCTTTGAGAGTATCCTTCCAATTTGAAGTAAGAGCCGGTTTTAAATTGTTTTTCAAATCCTGCTGTGATCTTATCTTGGTTTAATTTTGCACCTGCGAAAAGGTTAGCATTGTTCAGTGGTTGTAAATTTTTAAAAACAGTAACACCACCAATCATTTTCCATACAAACTTTGATTTATTCTTTAGCTCAGGAGAATCAGCTTTTATGATTTCATATTTAGCATTTTGTACAGAGACATTGTTTTGAATTACATATTGAACTGCTTCTTGAACTGTTAAACTAACTTTCTTTTCTGAGCTAATCTTTTGGTTGGAAGGAATTGGGTTCTCAAATTCATTCAGAGAAGCTCTTCGCATTTGTTCTTCGAACTCATCAGCTAATAGGAAACTTGGAAAAGTACTAAGAAAAGTGATTATTAGAATCTTGCGGAAAAAATTCAAAATATAATGAGTTGAAAAAGGCATTGATTTCTATAATCTCTATTTGTCAGTTTCAAAGACTCAAATGGGAATTCAAGATAAAATGAATTTTTGTTCATTGAAACTATGCGACTCTGGTCTAATAAGTATGTCTTTTTCAAACAGATTGATCCAAGAGAAGAGCCCTTATCTATTACAACATGCACACAATCCAGTAGATTGGTATTCTTGGTCGGAAGAAGCCTTCACAAAAGCGACCAAAGAAGATAAATTGATCTTTCTTTCAATTGGTTATGCAACCTGTCATTGGTGTCATGTTATGGAAAAAGAATCCTTCGAAGATGTAGCCACTGCAAAAGTTTTAAATGAAAATTTTGTTTGTATCAAAGTGGATAGAGAAGAAAGACCAGACGTGGATAAAATCTATATGGATGCTATTCACGCTATGAACCAACAAGGTGGCTGGCCTTTGAACTTATTTCTAACACCTGAATTAAAACCTCTAACGGGAGGAACTTATTTTCCTCCCGTTAGAAGATACGGAATGAAAAGCTTTAAAGAAGTTCTTCAAACTGTAATTGGTTTTTGGACAGAAAGAAAAGATGAAATGCTAAAGGCTGCTGATGAATTAAGCAAGTATCTTGTGGAAATGGATTTAAGTTCTCAAAAAGACACAAGTCTTCCTTCCAATAACGCCTTCCATTCATGCTTTCAGCTATTCGAGAATTATTTTGATACTGAATTTTTTGGATTTAAGACGAATAACCAAAATAAATTTCCACCCAGTATGGGTATTTCTTTTTTACTAGCTTACCACAAATGGACGAAAAATCCAAAAGCTCTTGAAATGGCCGAGAAAACATTGGTAGCTATGAAAAGAGGAGGCATTTATGATCAGTTAGGTGGTGGATTGTGTCGATATTCTACTGACCATGAATGGTTAGTACCTCATTTTGAGAAAATGCTTTATGACAATGCTTTGTTCTTACAAGCAAATGTGGAAGCATGGCAACTAACACATAAGTCATTTTATAAAGAAATTGCCCTTGATATAATTGATTACATTGAAAGAGATTTAAGAACAGAAGAGGGTGGTATTTCTTGCGCAGAAGATGCTGACAGTGAAGGGGTGGAAGGTAAATTCTATGTTTGGAATTACACAGAATTACAAACTCTCCTTGGAAAGGATTTAGAGGACCTTGCTAAATTTTGGAATATTACTGAAAGAGGTAACTTTGAACATAATACAATTTTTCATGAAACAATACAAGAGGATCGTGATAAAATTATTGAAGCTCTAGGTGGAAAATCATTTCTCAATAAATTACAATCAGCTAAAGAAAAATTGTTACAAGCACGCAAGCAAAGAATTAGACCCTTAAGAGATGATAAAATTCTTATGTCTTGGAATTGTTTGTATATCCAAGCTCTTGCGAGCGCTGGTTCCGCATTTTCTGATAAAAGACTTATTGACTTAGCAGAGAAAACATTTTTCTTTTTAAAAGAAAATCTAACCGATGGAAATAATATTTTTCGACGATATAGAGAAAAAGAAAAGAAATACAATGGAACCTTATCTGATTATTCAGAATACGGCTTGTCCGCTATGAAACTGTTTCAAGTGAGTCAAAATCCGAATTATATTTCCATCGCTATAGATGTTGCCAAAACAATAGTTGAAAAATTTTCTTCTGAGTTTGGACCTTTTTACGAAACAGAATTTGGGCAAAAAGATTTAATCAGACGATCTATCGATGGATATGATGGAGTTGAACCCTCTGGGAATAGTGCTACTGCAAGATTTTTCCTAAGTTTGATTGGGATTGGTCAAATGACAGACCAACTATCAAGCGCAGTTGAAGGAATTTTCTCTCACTTCCACAAAGAGCTAAGCAACCAAGGAATAAGCTTCCCTCATATGTTAAAATCTTTATTAGAATTTAAGGAAACTCGCGAAGAATGGGTTATTAATATCGAATCATCATCCAAAGAAGAAATCGAAGAAATAAAGAATTTAATCTACCAGAATTTTCTTCCAGGGATACATTTTGTCTTGAACACTAACAAGCTTTATGAGGGAACCAAAGAATTGATTCCTATTCTGAAAGGAAGGAAGCCTAGAGAAAAGTTAGAAATTTATTTCTGCAAAAATCGAGTATGCCAACTTCCTGTATACACTATTGAAGACTTAAGAAATAGAATCTAGTTCCATTGTTTTGGCATCACCCCAAAGTCTTTCAAGATTGTAATAGGATCGAACATCAGCTTCCATCACATGAACAAGTATATCTCCATAATCTAAAAGTAACCAACCAGAATCATCTTTTGCTACAGAGTTACCCGTAACAGACCTGGTTTGAATACCCTTACTTTTTCTAAGTGGTTTCATATACTTATCAATTTCTCGGGCAGTTGATCTTGCTTGGGTGTTTGTTTTTGCAGTAGCAATTACAAAATATGTCAAATATGAGTTAACATCTTGTAGATCTAAAAAATTTATATCTTCACACTTTTTATCTAAAAGAATGGATCGAATTTCTTTTAAAATGGAAACCACTTCATTATTATTTTGCTTTATCAAAATCCTCTCCTAGGACAACAGTTGAATCTAAACCAAGTTCCTTTCTTATAATAAAAAATCTAGGCATATTATTTAATGTATTAGAAATTTTAAAAGATACTTTAGAATTTCCCGAACGATCTAATACAATAGATTCTTTAATATTGCTAGACCAAGCATTTTCTACAGACAATACCTTGATGCGATTTTCGGATAACAATGATTTTGCTTTTTTGGCTAAACCATTTATGCTTGTACCATTTAATACCTCTATCCTTGATCTTTCTGTATCCGAGAAAAATTCTGATAGTATATCGGCTTCAAATTTATTATAAGCAATTTTAACAGTATCTTTTTTAATTTTGAGCATAGATCTGTCTGTTTTCTCAATTCCAATTAATTCACCTGGAAGTTCTGAAACTCCAAAATAAATTTCTTCCGCAAGAAGAAAGTCTATCAAACTCAACCACTCACTTTCTTCCATATTTGTTTGAATTATGGAATATAAAAAAGTAAACCAAGGTTTTTTAATTTCATCCTTAGATAAAAATACCTTATTATAAAAGGATAAAATTGCACTTTCTTGTTTTTCTAATCTAGCAACATAGTCTAGAGCCCTATTTGAATTCAGTGAGGTAAAAAGATCATAAGCATCTTTACCATCCAAATTATAATAGCCACTTTCTGGACGATTAAAGGAATTGGTAGGAGTAAAGGTTTTTGGTTCAAAATAATATGGTATGCCGCCGACAAAATTAATTATTTTCTTAAAATTTGTTTCATTAATTGTGATTATAAAATTTGGATTAAATCCAAGTATACGATTTAATTCTCCTTCTAATCTGCTTGGTGCAGAACTTCCTAGTTGCTCCAGTGTTTCATCATCACCTTCAAAACTAGAAAGTGGATTGATAAAAAATAAAGCACACTTTTTTTCTTTGGGATAAAGAGAAATTAAGACACTAAAATAATAATTATCCGTGTCACTTGTTGCATGAAGAAGAAAAGTAACTTTTTTAAAATTTCCAATATCTTTATCTAATTTCAAGGATCCAAAATTACGTGATAGATATAAAATACCTGATAGCAAAACTGTAACCAAAGCTATAATTAAGAGTAATTTCTGGGTTTTATTTTTTTTCATCTATACTTCTTCTAATAATTTATTTGTTTTATTATAAATTTGTAATGTATTTTCATGGATTGATTTGTTCTTTGAAATTAAATCCTGCATAGTATTTTTTGCTTTCAAATTCATTCCGTACGCTAGACTTTTTTTAGCCAAGGAAAAACTGTCATCAAAGCTTGGATGATCATAAAAATAATCAGAACCTAAAAAATCTGATATATAAATAATTCCATCTAATGCTGTTAATTGTGGGTTTCCTAATGTATGATGCGCTACGGAATTTAATATTTCAGAGTCTATCATACCCAATTCTGAAAGATAAAATTTGCCTGAAAAGGCATGGTAGGCTTCTTTAGGTATAGATTTGTATCCATCAAATCCATAGCGATTGAATTTTTCTAAATGAAAATCTATAGTCTTCTGTTTAGTTATATCATGAACCAAACCTGCAATTTTAGCTTTTTGTGGAAATAAATATCCATAAGAAATTGATAATTCTTCTGCAAGATTAGAAACTCTTATACTATGATTGAATCTAGTTTCGGTTAATTCTTTTTGAATCACCTTTCTCCATTTTTCAAAAATTTCATTAGGGTATTTATTTCGAATGATATTGAGAATTTCATCTAAAACTTTTGGATATAAATTTTTTGAACTGGGGTTAGCTCTCCAATCTGAAGAAGATTCCTTCCATAATTCATTTTCTTGAATTAGAAATTTTTGCG
>PEQN01000084.1 GCA_002786225.1 Leptospira sp.
AGTTGTGTCTTGAGGAAAAGGTTTTCTAACATGAAATTATGATTAGAATAAATATCTCTTAAAAGCAAATAGAAGAAAATGAACAGTATCCAATTAAAATAAGAATCCATATTCTTAAAATCGGAATTCAATCTGATGGAATAGAGAATAACCTGTGAATTCTAGCAAGTGTAAATCCGATATTGTAAATGTATTTGGCTTCTTTCTATCACCATGATATCTATGTTCGTAGCTTATTCTCTGGTAGAGAGGAAAGCCATAGAAGATGCTAGATTGATGAAAGAATATGGCGATCCAATTGAGAAGATCATGAAAATCACAGGATTATCAGAATCTCAACTTAGAAATACGGGATACTATAATTGACACTAGTTAGAAAAAGGGGACAATTACAGAAATTTCTGATGAATTTGGCATCCAGCACCATTTTCAACGCTCAGCTTTGCTTCGCTAAATGGTGCTGGGGAGCTGGAAGAGGCGCCCAAATGCAAAGAATACCGACCTCAAAAATCATTCGACAGAGCAAACTGCCTTCATAGTTTGCTAACTAGGTGATAATTTTATGAATTTTTCTATGCAATTTAAAAGGTTTTATTCCTATTTCCTTCCTCTCTTCCTTTTCATTTCTATTTTCGTACAATGTGTTGGTGAAAAAAAATCAACAATCCTACGTCCTGAAAGCAAGGATGATTTGCATGAATCTCAATCTAATATTTTCACAATAAAGGCTGTGGGAGATGTGATCCCAGGAACAAATTATCCTGACAATCGCTTGATTGATGATCCTTCCAAGCTTTTTGAAAATGTTGCAGAGGATCTAAAGGGCGCGGATTTGCTTTTTGGAAATTATGAAGCAACCTTAACTGACTACCCCAAGTCTGGCAAGAATACGGATAGACCCAATACTTTTGCTTTTCGTCTGCCACCTAATTATGGACAGGTCTTAAGAGATGCTGGATTTAATATCTTGAGTGTGGTTAATAACCATTCCTATGATTTTACGGAACAAGGATTTGTTGATACTATGAAGAATATCAATGAATCTGGAATGCTTGCAGTTGGTGGGAAGAATTCTATTCAATATACAAGTGTTAAAGGAATTAAAATTGCTTTCATAGGTTTTGGTTACCAATCCTATCACAACTCCATCAATGATTTTACCTCAGCAGAAAAATTAGTCACTGAAGCAAATGAGAATGCAGATATAGTTATTCTTTCTATTCATGCTGGGGGAGAAGGTGGGGGCTATCTTCACGTTCGAAATGAAGTAGAGATTTTTTTAGGAGAGAACAGAGGGAATCTAGTCAGTTTTAGTCATAAGATGATAGATCTAGGAGCTGACTTGGTCCTTGGTCACGGGCCTCATGTTCCTCGAGCAATGGAACTCTACAAAGATAAGTTTATAGCATATTCAATGGGAAATTTCTTAGGATACCGTACACTTCGTTCTCAAGGTGTTGCTGGATATTCCATGATCCTAAGTCTTGCCTTAGATAGCAAAGGTAGATTCCTTCAAGGAAGTATAATTCCAGTTGAGATGAAACCTCCTGGTATTCCATTCTTAGATCCCCAATACAAGACAGTAGAATTGGTTCGAAAGTTGAGCAAAGAAGATTTTCCCTTGGGCAATCTTGAGATCGATGAAAGAGGAATTCTAACTCGCTCTGCTATCCTTGGTTGGAATGTAAATTGATATAGGATAATTTTCGTTAGTCTAAATAAAATTCTAAAGATTAGGCAGCCAACAGCATGTTTAGTAACTGTCTTCATCTCGCTAAATGGTGATGAGCCAAATTCATAGATGAATTTGGGTTTTGCACTTGCTTAGAATTAGAATAAAGTCTTTTTAATCAATATGGCTAGAAAGCTAAAGAAAAAGAATCTAAGATTAAAATTGAGTCCCTAATCTACCCAACCTCAGTTTTTATGTTCTATAAATTCAGAAATTGAAGTTAAATCATCCAACAATCTCATGAAAAGAAAAAAGTTCATTTACAGTCAGGTTTCTTTATGTAGCCATAATTTCCATCAATACGTATTCTAGCCAAACCTTCACTAAAGTTAGATGCAAGATCAAACTGGGGCTGAATTACAAACTTTCCAGTTTTATCAATAAAACCCCATTTATTATTCATACTTACACTGGCAAAACCTTCACTGAAATTATATGCAAGATCAAACTGCGGTTGAATCACAAACTTTCTGTTCTTGTCTATAAATCCGATTTTTTCGTTCAATAGCACAGGAAATATTTCAAAGTTTGGATTATTGAAAACCATGTCATATTGCCGATGTTTTAGGAAGTTTTCAAGTTCTTTAGTGCTATTAAAATTTCTTATGGAATTTTCCAATTCAGCATGGTCATACAAAAAAGTATTTTCTTCCCTTGATTTTAAGGTTAGAACATTGATTCCATCAATGAGTTTATAGGATTGTTCATATTCTATTGGACATAAAAATTTTTCTTCTGCACTTAAGCTGAAACTTATAAAGGTAAAAAGCATAAACACTATCTTATTCATTGGATCTCCAAAAGAATCTAAAATTTACATAAAATCAAGCTACGGCAATAATAACAAGTGATAATTTATAGTGAAGTATGGATTATAAGATAGCTTTGAATATGTATGGACTGGTGAATTCGAAATGGGAGAGTAATAAATCCAAGCATTGATAGGATGGAATCATACCTTAGAGGACTCTATTGATTCAACTTAAAGAATTTAAAATATTATATATAAGCAAGACCCAATAATAAGGATTCTTAAACTTATAAACCCAACATCCAATGGTATTTGATCATGGTATAACCATGAACTTCTTCTTAGAAGAGAATTGAGTGATAAACAATACTATGAAGATAAAACGAACCTTTTCAATGTGTGTGGCTTCCTTTTATATAGGAAACGATATGTTGTTTTTTTCTTTTAGGAAAAAAAATTATTGTAACATTTTGGTTCTAAGCTAGAATATTGAGTAATTCTGAGACAGGACTTGCCTATGTTAAAAAAGAGCCTATGTATTATTTTATTTTTTTATTGTCAGACAATGTATGCAACAAGTATCATTCTCAAATCCGGTGGTATTATTAAAGGAAAAATTATTTCCCAAGATGGTGAAAGAATCCTTATTATAGACCAAGAAGGAAACAACAAAACCATTCCTAAGTCTTCTATTTTAAAGACCGTCTATAAGGAATCCAATGATCAAGAGTTACTTGCTATTAAAAAGGAAGAAGAACGTAAGCTAGTCATGGCTTTACAAAAAAAATCTCCAAATCAAAAAGAGACCCAAACCATTCCTTCTATGAATTCTAGAAAATGGATTCTTACACCAAAGGAAGGAGAATGTTTCTTTCATGCTTCCAATCCAGAATGGTTTTGGTTTTATGGAAACTATTCTATAACAAATGAAGATGAATGGAAGCAGATGCTACCTGATGATGCTAGACCTATCCATGTAATCTTCAAATCATCTTGGGTTGATACTTCTTTAACTTTGTTAGTAGGATCACTGACAAGCATTAGTCGTAAAACAAGAGTGATTGAAGTTTGTGAAATTTAAGGAACAGATACACACCTAACTTGTCTGGCAAGGGCTTTACCAGATCCTGTAGTACTACCCGTAGTATAATCTACATACAAGGCGATGCCAGAAGATTGTGAAGTTGCAGTCCAATAAGTACCTATAGAGCCAGTACCAGTCAGCTGAAATATATTCGTATTGAGAAAGTATCGTTTTATACTTCCGCAGCCAGCAACATTATTATCTATAGGTATATCTGTTGGATTGTCTGAACAGGCAATTGTAAGCTTCAATTCATTTTTTGTTGCTACTCGCCAATTGCTTCTTCCACCTAACTCAAGTGAATCACAATAAGCATAAGCGGTACTGAGTGGATTATTCAATAAAGAAGTACCTATATCATTGCAATCATTGTTATTTGTAGGGCAATATAAGCCAGTACTTGGAATCTCCGGGGAACAGGAATTGCCTTCACGGATCCAAGTTTGACCTATGGAACATTTTGCATAGGTGAGGGTGGTTTCTGAATACAATTGTCCACCAAAAGTTCCAGCAGTCCCTAGGAATCGGATGGTTCCATCTTGGTTGTCAGTAAAAGTTCCCCAAGGATATGTGACGGATTGAATTGACTGAGCAGACAGTTGTAAGGTGATCAGGGGTAAGAGCAATGGAGTGAGGCCCATCGAATCTTTTTCAGGATTTTGCGTTTGAAAAATGAAATAGTACAATGGAGAACAAGAAATACAAACAAAAATCAACAGCCATACCATTGTGTAGGATAAATGTATGAAATTTCCTTTGAGGATAGTTGGATATTTTGCATCGTCCATAATTGTATTCTCTTGTATAAACCAAGTTATAGGAAAGGCAAGAATTTTTTTAAGTAATTCATATCCATTCTAAGGGCAAAATGAACGCTTGGATGGCTTTGATGCGTTACCATAGTTCAAGGTTGGAAAATAGAATTTCAGAAGAAGGAGATATCTCGAGTCTAGAAGACCAGGATCGTGAAACTTGGTCCAAAGAATTGATCCAAAATGGGAATAGTTTTTTAAGTAAATCGATAGGTGAATTCGAAATGGGAGAGTTCCAAATCCAAGCATTGATAGTATGGAATCATACTTTAGAGGACTCTATTGAAAAATGGGAAAGAATGTTAGACTTATACAACAAGCTGCTCTCTATTCGTTTCAATCCAATTGTCATTATGAATCGTGCTTATGTGTTGAGTAAATGTGGCAGAGACGAAGAAGCGATTCAAGAGTTAAACCAAAAGATTGAAGATAAGAATAACTATCAATTTCACCTTATAATTGCTAATATTTATAAGAATCAAAATTTTCAATTAGCAAAAAGTCACTTTGAGTTAGCAATTTCTCTTTGTCCTTCTAGTTCTGGTAAAAAATCTATCCAAAAGAAATTGAATGAATTTCTCAATAAAAAATAATAATTATATGAATGTATCAATGAGCTTTGTAAATACCAAAATCAAATTTCTTATTTTGGTGATTCTAATTTGCACACAATTGCAATGTTTGATTGCTTGGTGCTATGGAAGACAGAAACCAAGATTGTCATCATGGTCTCTCATTGATGAGAAGGAACTATTGATTCCATCCAATTCTTTTGAAACCCAAGAAACCTACAAAGTTAAGAATTATACAATCGATTACCAAAAAGGCAAATGGAAATGGTTGTTTCATGGGTTGTTTCCTGTAATTCCATTGCCTATTCCGTTTTTCATTCCAAACCGAATGCAAAGAGTTGTGATTTATGAGAGAGGTATTCCCATAGAAGAATTTAGGACAACATATGATTATGAATTCAGAGGCTTGGCTTGTAACTATATATTTCCATTGGTGGGACGAGGCTGTGATCTAAAATTTGATAAAGGCTATTATCCAGAAGAACCAGAATATACCATTCAAGCAAGAAAATTAATTTACAATTATATCCAAGTAGATGATTTATTTGCTTCAAATAATATAATTACAATCCATTTTCTAAAAGGTATAGATCAAAATGAAAAATCTTGTTCTTATCAAGGGAAATTAGAAATTTTTAAATTGAGTTAGAATATAAACCTAGTCCATATTCTTATCGAAAGACTGCATTCTCGTAACGGGAAACACGATCACTCAGATCGGGAAATTCCAGACCTTTTTTGCAAGCTCAATCTTTGAAAAATCCTCATCAAAATCCCATTTGGAAAATGATAATCCTACCCAAAAGGAATCTATTCTAATTTTGCTTGACAATTTAGTAAGCGCACTTACTATCGTAAGAAGCTAGAGGTGTAAAATGCTCATCACAAAACATTCAATTAGAATAAAAGTAAAACCTGAAGCTATTTGGAAATTATGGGAAAAAATCGATGAATGGCCAAAATGGGATCACGGGATTGAAACCAGTCAGCTTGATGGGAGATTTGAAGCTGGGTCACAAGGGTGGCTTAAACCTAAGGGGGCCCCGAAAGTTAGTTTTGTAATCATAGAAGCCGTTCCGTTTAAAAAATTTCATGACCGTTCTTTTTTGCCACTAACCAAACTTGATTTTATTCATACGATTGAGCAGGAAGGAGAATATTCCGTTGTCACTCATCAAGTAGAGATGACAGGACTCTTAACTTTTATCTTTTCTAAAATAATTGGCACTGGAATAAAAAAAGACATGCCAACGGCTATGGAAAAACTAATTCAACAAGCCGAGCTAACTAGATGAAGTATTGGCTTGGTGTTGTTAGTGAAGAGCATGTAAAGAAAGGAGTTTCCGAAGGGTTTGCTCAAGTTTGCCATGGCAAAAAAACTCCACTCACAAGGCTCAAAAAGAATGACTGGCTCATTTATTATTCACCTAAAAAAACGATGAGTGGAACAGAGATAAGTAAATTATTTACTGCTATAGGTGAAGTCAAAGATGACAACGTATTTCAGTTTGAAATGTCAACAGACTTTAAGCCCTTCCGCAGATTTATTACATATCACAAAAGTAGCCCATTGCCGCTTGAGCTGGTTAAAAGTGAGCTAGACCTGACGAAAGACAAGAACTGGGGTTATAAGCTTCGCTTTGGATTGATAGAGCTCACTGAAAAAGATTTTAATATTTTACGGAGAGGTCTTCTTGAAAAAACATAAGCTAAAAACTAAATTCAATGAAGCCAAGTATAGTTTAGGTTTTTTAGTCTGGAAATCATCTAACAAACTTCAACGTTTGCATAGAGCGGGTCTTAAAGATTTAGACTTAACACCAACTCAGTTTTCAGTATTAGCAAGCATTGTCTACCTTGGTTCACTACATGATAGGCTAACCCAATCACTTTTAAGTCTGCATACGGAAATGGATAAAATGCTCATCTCCGATGTGATTAAATCTCTGGTAGTCAAAAAACTTGTTGATAAGGAAAGAAATGAAGAAGACTCAAGATCTTTTTTAATAAGCGCTACTTCTCTTGGTGCTCTAACGGTTAATAAAGCAATCACAATCGTGGAAGAAATTGATGAGGGTTTTTTCAAGGATGTTAAAGACAAAACCCAATTTGGCGAAGAGCTGAACCGAATACTTTCGCGATAGATTCCAAAACAATTTTACTTAAACACTGCTTAATGATAATTCTGTTTGAACCTAGTGATTAATCAAATGATTCATCATTTGAAATGAAATCCATCCGCGAGGTTTATCTTGTCGTTTCGCTTTTATGGAATCGTTGAAGTTTGAATTCAGCGCTAGTGTTAGGATCAATTATGTTGAACTTGTTTTGATTCCTTTTTCTCTCATAAAGCAAAATGGAGTCGCCACTTTCGCCGACTCCATTCCCATAACAGGAAATACGATCGCGATCGTTTGGCAACTCGA
>PEQN01000085.1 GCA_002786225.1 Leptospira sp.
TCTTCAAATTGTTGCCTCATTAGAGTCAGGTTCCGAACATCCATTGGGTAAAGCACTCGTTAAATATGCTGAGCAACAATCATTGGGTCTGCTTCCTTTTCAAGATATTCAAGTTGAATCGGGTGGTGGGGTGAGTGGTAAAATTGAAGGATGGAAGGCTATGGTGGGAAAGCTTACTTATCTTGACGCCTATGGATATACTTTTGATGAAAAATTGAAAGAGCAAGCAAGTATCTGGGAAAAAAATGGTAGTACTGTTTTTTATGCTATTATCTCTAAGGAATATGAGATTCAACAAGGAATCTTTGCAATGGAAGATAAACTTAAGCCTGGCTCTATTAAGGCAATCCAGGACTTGAAGCAAATGGGGATAGAGCCTATCTTACTAACAGGAGATAGTTTAGTTATTGCTCAAAAGATAGCTGAAGAAGTTGGAATTGACACAGTTTATGCATCACTTAAACCTTTAGATAAACAAAACTGGGTACGAAAACTCCAAGCTCAAAATCGGAAAATTGCAATGGCTGGTGATGGAATCAACGATGCTCCAGCCTTAGCAGGTGCAGATTTGGGAATTGCTATGGGAACTGGAACAGATGTTGCTATAGAAACAGCAGGGGTCGTATTGGTCAAAGGCGATCTGGAAAGGTTAGTGGATCTTATAAGAATTAGTAAAAACACCGTACGGAATATACGCCAAAATTTTTTCTGGGCTTTAGGATACAATGCTTTGGGAATTCCAATCGCTGGTATAGGGCTTCTTGCTCCCTGGTTGAGTGGAGCTGCAATGGCCTTTAGTTCTATTTCAGTCGTATTGAATGCACTCAGTCTTAATCTTAAGAAGGATTGATTCTGAATAAAATCACCGATACAAAATATAATATGAGCAAGCGAATAGAAAGAATTAGTCTAAACTTATATTATAAATGATCAATAAAACTTTATCCCATTTCCGGTTTGTTCCAAAAGCTTTGCGTTTAGTTTGGGATACTAGTAAAATACTCACAATTGTTCTGATTGCTGTAACCATCATCAATGGATTATTGCCTGCCTTAATTGCTTATATTGGTAAATTAATTGTTGACTCGGTCTTACTTGCTTCGCAAGAAACTGGAAATTATCTAAACAAAGAAGCTTACTTTTATGTTGGAATGGAAGCCTTGGTTATTATTATTCTGGCTGGTTCTCAGAAAGCTTCGCAGGTCAGCCAGGCATTGCTTAGAGTTTTACTTGGTCAAAAGGTCAATGTGCTTATTCTCGAAAAGGCTCTTACCTTAGAGCTCTCCCATTTCGAGGATTCAGAATTCTATGATAAGATGACCCAGTCTAGAACTCAGGCATCTAGCAGACCATTATCTCTCGTTAGTCGAATATTCAACTTATTTCAATCAGCATTGACTTTGATAACTTTTGGTGGTTTGCTTTTTCAATTTTCCTATTGGGCTGTTCTAGTTCTATTGATCGCAACCCTTCCTGCTTTTTTTGCTGAGACAAAATTTTCAGACCATGCCTTTCGACTCTTTCGTTGGAGATCGCCAGATACTAGAGAGCAAATCTATCTAGAGACATTGATTGCAAGAGAGGATCATGCGAAAGAAGTGAAGTTATTTCAGTTAGGTGAAATGCTATTAGATAGATACAAAGCAATTTTTGACCGTTTGTATTTCGAAGATAGAAATCTTACTATCCAAAAGGGATTTTGGTCCTACATACTTGGACTTTTAGGCACTATATCATTTTATTGTGCCTATGCTTGGATAGTTTATGAAACTATTCAGAAGAATATTAGCCTTGGTGAGATGACTATGTATTTAGTTGTATTCAGACAAGGTCAGTCTACTTTTAGTTCCATTCTTAGTGGAATAGGAGGAATGTATGAAGATAACCTCTATTTGGCGAATCTATTTGAATTTCTAGAGCAACCTATTGATAAGTTTAATGGAAGCATTAAAGAATCTTCACATTCCTTCGGAATTCAATTTGAGAATGTATACTTTACCTACCCAGGTTCTAATCTTTCTATACTGAAAGATATTTCTTTTCATTTAAAACCTGGAGAAAAACTCGCTATTGTAGGCGAGAATGGTTCCGGGAAGACTACTTTGATAAAACTTCTTACACGATTGTACAAACCGTCCCAAGGAAGAATTTTATTGGATGGGATAGATCTGAATGAGTGGGATGAGTCTACTCTCAGAAAACGTATCGGTGTTATATTTCAGAATTTTGTTCAATACCAATTCACGATAGGTGAGAATATTGGAGTTGGTGATGTAGATCATTTGGAGGATATGAAGCAATGGGAAATAGCATCTAACAAAGGTATGTCTAAAACATTTATAGAACTTTTACCGGAAAGATATAATACTAGATTGGGCAAATGGTTCAAAGGAGGGCAAGAGTTATCTGGTGGCCAGTGGCAAAAGATTGCGCTTTCCAGAGCATTCATGAGATCCAAGGCGGATATTATTGTATTGGATGAACCAACTTCAGCCATGGATGCGGAGGCAGAAATGAATATTTTCAATCATTTTCGATCCCTTACCCAAGACCAAATGGTTATATTGATTTCTCATCGTTTCTCAACTGTTCGAATGGCTGACCAAATTATGGTTATGAATGATGGTTCTATTATTGAACAGGGAACACACGAAGATCTTCTTCAATTAGAGGGTAGGTATTCCCACCTATTTCATTTGCAAGCAGAAGGATATAAATAGTGAGTTAGTCTTATAGAATTGAAATTGAAAATATTTTTATTTTTAAAAATTGGATTGGAAAATTTTAAAAAATACAATTAGCAAGATAGAAGGGAATTCTATCTTGCTAATTTTTGGTTTTAGTATGAAATTGCTCGGGGTAATTTCTTTGCCTGTGCTACCCATTTTTCTACTTTTACTAAAGCGGGAGCTATACGTACTAATTTTTTCTTAACATTAATTGCTAGCATTGCTTCAAATAATTTCTGAGGAACTCTCTTGGATAATTCAACAACTGTATCAACACCTGCTTCTTCCAATAAATCTGCATACTCAGATCCTACACCCTTGATTCTGTAAAGGTCAACATGGTTCACCCATTCAAGAACTAATTTAGAACTTATCCCAGAATCTTTAACGATTGTTTTTCTTCCCTCTGGAGTTCCACCTTTCTTAAGTAAGTCGTGAGTCGAACGGATACCCGCTTTCTTCAGAGTCGCCGCGTATTTTGGTCCGATTCCTTCTACATCTACTAGTTTTGCCATTTTTCTTCTTATTCTCCTGTATTTATTTTTTTAAAAAAGCACTTAACAATTGAGATCCTATCTTTACTACATCATCAGCAACTTGCCCATCACCATTAGAATCTATTAAACTATTGAATAAACTAGAAGCATCTGGTGCAGAGTTAGTAACATTTGTACCTTCCTCTGATAGATTTTTGGCTAGTTCAGAGGCGGTTAATTTTTCTTTGCTCATATACTTTCCAATTAAGCCCATAACGATAGGAGCGAGTACAGAAAGTATCATCATTGATTTTTCTTTATCAATACCAACCATATTACCTATAGTTTCCGCAATATCAGTTCTATCTTTGCCAATGATGTGTTTAAGGATAGATTGGCCTTCCTTCTCATTACTATTTTGGATAAAAGACCCTAGATTTTCTAGGATGGATCCATCATGATCCTTAGAAACAGCCTTTGCTAAGCTTTCCGCACCTTTTTCACTCTCTGTTTTCTTTGCCATTGCTTGGATAATTAGAGGTAATGCGATTGCTGTTGCTGAAGTAACCTGTGTTGTGTTCAATCCAGTTTTGTCAGATAATTCCTTCAATCCACCACTTGATATCAATTGCATTATTGTGGGTAATATTTCAATACTCATATAGTCATTGGTATAATAGTCTCATGGTATTATGTCAAAATCTTTTTATTGATTAATGAAAAAAATTGGAAAAAAGTTATTAATTCATTTATGTAATTTTTATTAAATTATGTATGGCGAAGTATTCTTATTATGTAATTTGTATTAAAAAAATAAATATTTTCCTATTTTCTATCTGTAACTATATATTTTACCTATATTTTTACTTATGCTTTCTACTCGCTTCTCCTTAGGTTCCGCATAAAATTTTTACTTCAATTGTGTGAAATAAAAATTATCATCTGATATTAAAACGCTTGTATAGTAAATAAATAGTAAGTATATGGATATATGGACTTTCTTTGTCTCACTCAGGATCAGAATGGTAGGCAGATTCTTTTGGATCATCTTCTGCTAAGGGCTCTTTCCCTTCGTTCAATTCCTATCCTTGTAACTGGGGAAGAGGGCTTTTCCTTTGATCGCTTCTTTCGAAGGGGTAGGTTCTTGGGTCTGAATGCCGCCACCATGGGTAAGATGCTTGTAGCTAATTCGGTCAATATGTACCATCTTTCCGATATCATCCAGTGCATGCCCGATTGGATACGCCAAGGAGGCTTCCCTGTCTTCTACAATTTTACCAAGCAATACATTGATGAGAATGTTTCTTCTCGCGTGGGAGAGCATTTATTCCAAAAAGATAGAGATGCTCTCAATGGAATTTTAGAAGAGGCAAAGGTTCCTGGATTTTTCTGGGAGACCAGTTGGGCAGGAGAGAAGACGAGAAGGGGGTACCTACAAAGAAGTTTGTATGCCCAAGCAAGCCTCACACTTGACTGGAGAGCAGAGGCTGTTCAAATCATCCAGAATCGATTAACAGATAGTCAGCGAGGAATGTTGTATGGGAGTTCAGATTCAGGCATACTCTATATTAGTGGAAGGCTTATCCAAGGAATGGAAGGCTTTTCGCAAATCCCTGCGCCGAGAAGACCAAGTCTTCTTCGATGATTTTTTCCGAATTGTCAATGAGAATATACAGGCAGGCAATGCCCAGGGTCATCCCTTTCCTATGGAGACGGCATTTCTTACTGTCATCATTGAACTTCTCAAGAAGAACTACAATCTACGGCAAGAGGTCGAACAGTTGAAGATGAAGGTTATATCCTATGATGGAGGCGAGAGTTTGAAGAATATTTGAAGGACAACCGCCCGCACTCCGTGTCATTTCGGCTCGAAAAGGTAAATCCTCGTTTGGTGAGAAATATTTCCTATACTACAATGAAATCATTAAACTACAACCACCTAGAGAAGTGACCACCTCCTCATCCTCTTTGTAGTAGGAATGCATCCTTTGGCACCCTAAGAGGACGGATTGTTCTTCCCACCGCTTGCGACAGGACGTTCGCAACTTTCGCTTTTGGGCAGGATCTCGGTTTACCCTTTCTCGTCGCACCCTGGAACATCCTGTTCCAAAGTGCGAGAAACGACATCCATGTCGTTTTGGCTCGAAAGGGTAAATCCTCGTTTGTTGGGAAGATTTCAACTAACTTAAAAATATATTTACAATATTTAATACATCGCATACTTTGATTAATTGTGGATGAATTACTAATTTACAACCGCCCGCACCTGTATGTGGAAGGGAATCCAGTGGGGTCTAGAGATGAGAGTGGGAACTTTTCTACAGGTTCCTTCTTTGATAAATTATTTAGACGATTATTTAAAATACAAATAAATCCCCAAAAAATATTAGATAATTTAAAAAAGACAAATGACTTCAGACGAATAGCAAGAGGAGAATTTCGTCTCGACTTACGTGAGGGATTATTTAAAACTATTAAATCAAAATTAGACAATGATATTAAAGGAGCTATTGTAGGATATGATGAGGATAATGCAAAGAAGATCGACCAGCAGTCTAGAGCTTGTTACGGAATATTTGTTAACTATTTAGCGAATGGTAGCAATGGAGAGATAGATAGATTTTTAACTCCAGTCTGCTTAGGATTAATTAGTTTTGAACTTAAAATTTAATAATTTAATATTAATCATCTTTGTTCTACTAACAACAGGGCAAATTTATGCGGAAGATAAAAAAAATAAATATTTTATTTCATTGAACTATTCATTAGTAAAATTTAATAATAGTTTAAATCAAAGAATTGGCTCTTATAAAGACAATGAAATGTTAAGCTATTCTGGAATATCATTTGGTCGAACGTATAAAGAGTATATAGAATTAGGTTTTTCTTTAAACCAAACATTCAATGAAGAAAATCAACACATAAAAAATCAATTTGGAGAACCTTACAAAATCACTCGAACTGCAAAGGGTGGTCTTAATAAAGCATTCCTTTCCTTTAATTATATAAAATTGATTCAACAAGTATATCCCAAAACTCAAATTGAACCTAAAATAATTGCTGAAATAGGATATAGCCCAGAAATTTCATGGAAATTCAATAGAATCTTACCGGATGGGGTTTTACTAAATGCATCTGATGTAAATAGAACCTTCTTATTTGAACCAAATACTATGCCAAGTAGTTTATCTATTGATTTTAGAAGGCGATTATTTACTAGTATTGGTATAGGTCTACGCTACCCAGTCGGTTCGGTTAAATTTGGATTTACCTATATGATGAGTACTTTCCAAGGAATAGAAGTTAATAATGTAAGACTAAACTCTGATTATTTCCATTATAGTAACACACCTGTTTTAAGTCTGGCCGAATTAATTGCTAGAGAATATGCTCTGAAATTATCAATCAATAATACAACTAAGAGCGAAAATGAAAGTAAAGAATTTAATCAGCTAAATATATACGTAACATATTTTTTTAATGAGACCAACTAGCATAAAATAGAAAAGATCACCTA
>PEQN01000086.1 GCA_002786225.1 Leptospira sp.
GAATGGTAGTCACACCAGCAATAATGGTAATGGACATGGGAATCTATCTGTTGAATATGCCTCATCGGAGCACAAGGCTGATTCCTCCCTTGCTGATTTTGGTATCATCAATCTTTTAAACGCCTACAGAAGGCAGGGACATCTTGCGGCTAAGCTTGATCCTCTTGGTATAAATAAACCCAACCGCGAATTTATTGATCTTAAAATCCGAGCATTGAAACAATCAGATCTTGATAAGGAAGTGGACTCTGGGGTTCCTAATTTAGGTCGAGCCAAGGTTAGTAAAATCATAGATTGGTTTGAGAAAACCTACTGTGGTTCTATAGGTTCTGAGCATTACTATCTCGTAGATGATGCAGAGAGGGAATGGTTGCAAGGAAAAATGGAACCTCTTGCAAATTCAGAACCCATAGATAAGGGAACTGCTCTTAGATTATTTGAGAAATTATTCCAAGCAGATTATTTTGAGAACTTCCTAGCCAAAAAATATGTAGGGAAGAAGAGATTTTCTTTGGAAGGTGGAGAGTCCACCATAACTCTCTTAGATACTGTAATCGAAGAAGCTGGAAAGCATAGTATGGATGGGCTCGTTTTAGGTATGGCTCACAGAGGACGACTCAATGTTCTTGTAAATATTATTCGTAAACCGGCAGGATTAATTTTTGCTGAGTTTGAAGAAAAATTCAATCCCTCTACTTTAGATTACGGTGATGTGAAATACCATTTAGGCTACTCAAACAAGATCATGACGAGAGCGGGCAAAGAAGTCCATATCTCTCTTGCCTTTAATCCTTCTCACTTAGAAGCGGTAGATCCTGTGATTGCGGGATCGGTTCGAGCAAGACAATCTCTATCCAATGACCAAGACAGATCCAAGTGGATGCCGATTGCAATTCATGGGGATGCGGCTTTTGCTGGACAAGGCGTTGTTGCTGAAACTCTGAATCTTATGAATCTAGATGGCTACACTATAGGTGGAACCTTTCATATAGTCATCAATAACCAAATTGGATTCACAACCTTACCGAATGAGTCAAGATCCACTCTTTATGCAACCGACCTTGCAAAAGGCTTCCAAATTCCCATCTTCCATGTAAATGGAGATGATCCAGAAGCAGTTTATAGAACTGTTAAATTATGCATGGAGTACAGACAGAAATTCAAGAAAGATGTCATCATTGATTTAATCTGTTATAGAAGACTTGGACACAATGAAACAGATGAGCCATCTTTCACACAACCTCAAATGTATGAGATCATTCGCAAGCATCCAAAGACTGTAGATCTTTATGAAAAACGTCTCCTCTTAAGAGGTGATATCAGCCAAGAAGAATTGGATTTTATTAAAAATGGTTCGAAAGACGGCCTGGAAGATTCCTTTAATAAGGCAAAAGAACAAGAGACTGCTATGCAAGTGGATACTATGCAAGGCGTTTGGTCTAAGTATTCCAAGGAGCCTTTGGATTCAGATACAGCTACTAAACTTCTAAATAAACAATTGGAAGGAATTTCGAAGGCAATCACCAACTATCCAAAAGATTTTGTTCCCCACAAAGGAGTTCAGAAGGTATTTGAAACCCGCACCAAAATGGCAAGCGGAGAGATTCCTATGGATTGGGGTTTTGCGGAGGCACTATCTTTTGGTTCCATTTTAGAAAACGGATTTCCTATTCGACTAGCAGGACAAGATGCACAAAGAGGAACTTTCTCTCATAGACATGCGGTGATTGCAGATACTCTAACAGGTGGAAAGTATACTCCGCTCAATCATATCTCAACAAAGCAAGCAAAGATAGAAGTGATCAACTCATCTCTATCCGAATTCTCTTGTCTTGGATTTGAATATGGTTTTTCTTTAGCTGATCCAAATTCCCTAGTTATTTGGGAGGCTCAGTTTGGTGATTTTGCAAACAACGCTCAAGTTATGTTTGACCAATTTTTAACAAGTTCCGAATTTAAATGGCATCGCTTATCTGGACTAGTTGTTCTTCTGCCTCATGGTTACGAAGGACAAGGCCCAGAACATTCCTCAGCAAGATTAGAAAGATTCCTTCAGCTCTGTGCAGGTGATAATATTCAAGTTGCAAATTGTACAACTGCAGCTCAGTATTTTCATTTACTCAGACGTCAGATCTTAAGATCTTTCCGCAAGCCACTCATCATAATGAGTCCCAAAAGTATGCTTCGTCTCCCTGATGCAAGTTCCAATATTTCAGAGATTACCTCAGGTGCTTTCAAGAAAATCATCTATGACGTGGAAGCTATCAAACCGGCAAAGATTCAGAAATTGGTCTTCTGTTCAGGTAAGGTTTATTACGATCTCAAGAAGGGCTTAGAAGAATCTAAGAATGATAGCATAGCAATTATTAGGGTAGAACAACTTTATCCTTTTCCAGATAAGGAAATTAAAGAAGCTATCGGTATCTTTAGCAATGCTAAGTCTTTTGTTTGGGCACAAGAAGAACCTAAGAACCAAGGATCTTGGCACTTTTTGCAAGATAGACTTGAATCTTTACTTCCTAATAACAGTCGACTCGGCTATGCGGGAAGAAAGGAGTCAGCAAGTCCTGCTGCAGGTCACCTAAAGATTCACAACAAAGAACAAGCAGATCTAGTTAAGGAAGCACTCAGTTAAGTTGATTGAATTGTTCTAAAACAATCAAACATTGATTTGAAAAAGTAGCAAGAGCCACATTCCTTGAATGTGGCTTTTTTTATTTGTAGCTCTTTTGTTTGAATCAAAGATAGAATTTGATTTGAAATTAGATGGAGTCAAGTGCCAATTGAATTGCTTCTTGGATACGTGAAGTATCTTTTCCTCCGCCTTGTGCCATATCTGGTCTTCCTCCACCTTTGCCGCCTAAAATTTCAACAGAGGCTTTCAGCAAGTTACCACAATGAATGCCTTTTTGGTTGGAGGAGGTATTGCACATAAATACCAAGGTTGCAGTATCATCAAAAACAGAACCAAACAAAACAACAACATTTGGAATTCGAGATTTAAGAGAATCAGCTAAATCTTTAAGACTTTTTGCATCTACTGAATCAAAGATATGTTGAATGATGACAAGATCTTTTTTGGATACTTGACCTGATATCAATTGTTCAATGAGTTCTGGATTATTTTGAAATTCTTCTGCTTCTTTCTTTTTCTTTTCTTTAAAAAGCTTTTGGTTCTTGGATTCCCATTCTACAGTTAAGGAATTTTTCAATTCTCTGTATTCGAATACCATAGAAGCCCCCTTAGTATGAAAGGCTTTTTCTATTTCTTCAGGACTGGGTACATGTTTATTGATCCATTCTGAATTTTCTTTAGGGAAGAGTTCCTTGGCTTTAAGATTATATGTCTGAACCTTCTCATCTAACTCTTGAAAGCTGGATACAAAGTATTGGATAACTGCGGGACCACATACAGCTTCTATTCTTCTATTGCCTGCTCCCGGACTGGACTCTTTCAAAATTGAGAAGTAGGCGATTTCACTTGTATTGCCAACATGAGTTCCTCCACAAAATTCTGTAGATCTCTCACCCATTTGCACAACTCTCACCAAGTCTCCATACTTTTCTTCAAAGAAGGCAATAGCCCCAGCCTTTTTTGCCTCATCAATAGGAAGAACCTTTGTTACCACAGCTAGGTTGTTTTGGATACTATCATTTACATAATTTTCAATTTGAGAAATTTCTTGGTCAGTAAGACTTTGTGGATGGGAAAAATCAAATCTCAGGTAATCATCACTCACCAAGGATGCTTTTTGACGGACATGTTCACCAAGAATTTTACGCAGGGCTCCATGCATTAAATGGGTTCCAGAGTGGTGGGCAGCAAGAGCAGCTCTCCTAGTTGGATCGATTTCAGCTTCTACTTTCTGGGAGGCTTTCACCTCCCCTTTTAAGACTTCCCCTAAATGTAGAAAGGAATCATTCTCTTTCTGAACATCTGTTACTCGAAAAATAAAATCTTTATTTCGAATAAAACCTTGGTCACCAATCTGACCGCCAGATTCTGCGTAAAAAGGTGTGGAATCTAGGAGAAGTGCTCCCTTCTCACCTGAGCTTAATGAATCTTTTACCTTACCCTCAGAGCTAAATAAAAATAATAAATTTCCTTCTGCCTTATGTCTGTCATATCCTAGAAACTCAGTAGCCTTGATTTGACCAGCACTGAGTCCTGTAAGAAAGCTTAGCTTTTTACCCTTCCAACTATCTCTAGATAGCATTCTATCTTTTTCGAGTTCTTCTTCAAAACCTTTTTCATCAAAAGTATAACCACGTTCAACAACAAGTTCCTTGGTCATTTCTTTGGGAAATCCGAAAGTACCGTAAAGGCGAAAAGAGTCCTTACCATCAATCAGCTTAGATCCAGTTTCTTTTAATCTGGACAAAATGTTCTCTAATTCTTCTAAGCCCAGTTCTAAGGTATTTGCAAAGAGTTCCTCTTCGGCTACAATTACTCTTGTAATTTCATCTTGTTTGCTTTTTAATTCTGGGTAGCGTGCACTGTAGACTGCAACCAATTCTGAAATTAATTTATTTAAAAAAGGTTCTTTGATTCCAAGCTTTCTAGAAAAAAGTGCAGCTCGTCGAATAAGTCTTCGAATCACATAGCCACGACCTGTGCGATCAGGATAGATTCCATCACCAATCGCAAAAAACATAGATCTAGAATGATCAGCGATAACTCGAAAGGCAATCTTAGTTTCTGAATTGTATTCCTTACCAGATATAGAAGATATTTTAGAGAGAATATGTTTAAATTCATCTGTGTCATAAACGGAATCTACATCTTGTAAAAGAAGTGCAATTCGTTCGACCCCAGCTCCAGTATCAATACCTGTTTGCTTAAGTGGTTGCAGTTCACCTTCAACTGTTTGGTTAAATTGATTGAACACAATGTTCCAATATTCCATGAATCTATCACAATCGCAACCTGGAGCACAGCTAGCCTTATTGCCACATCCTGGAAAACCTTTTGCAGGACCTCGGTCCAAATACAATTCGGAACAAGGTCCACAAGCACCGGAATCACCTGCGGGCCCCCAGAAATTATCTTTCTTTCCTAAACGAACAATTCGTTCAGCAGGAATGCCTTCAGCTAACCAAAGATCGCGAGCTTCGTCATCATTTTCAAATATTGTTATCCAAATCTTATCAATGGGGATTCCAAGATTTTGGATAGAAAATTCTAGGGCATAATGTATGGATTCTTTTTTAAAATAATCACCAAAACTAAAATTCCCTAGCATTTCAAAGAAAGTGCAATGTCTTTCTGTTTGGCCGACATTTTCTAAATCAGTAGTTCGCAGACATTTCTGGGCTGAAGTCGCCCTAGTATATGGAAGTTCAACAGCCCCTGTAAAAAATGGTTTAAACTGAACCATCCCTGCTGTAGTAAAAAGTAAGGTAGGATCTCCCGCTGGAATTAGGGATGAGGAAGGAACGATAGTATGCTCTTTGGAATGAAAATATTGAAGAAATAAGTCGCGAATCTCGGATACTGATTTTGGATTCATAGTTTTTGCCTTTTTAACTCAGATCATGAGCCTAATTCCAGAATTTTGGAAAAAGACTAGGAGTAAAGGGGAATTTCTACAGCAAGAAATCCAATCTCACGAAAATACTTGAGTATAAATTTGACAGATCTTTGTGCTTAAATTAGTTTTAAAATATGGATCACGATACTTTTTCCTTTGAGAAACTAAATTCAGATTATACAAGCCTAACAAGAAACCTAAAAATCGTACTTGAACGATTAGGTGAAAAATCCATAACCCACTTATTGCCAACACTTAGTGAAAATGAAATCACTTCAAAATTAAGCAGCCCGCTTCCAGACAAGGCTGTAGAGCTTCTAAGTTTGTCATTCCAATTGTTAAATATGATTGAAGAAAACGTAGCTGCTCAATATAGAAGATCCATAGAAAATAAAGGAGAATACCACTCTCTGCATGGACTTTGGCGCTATAACATTGAAAAGATGAAAAATTATGGACTGAGTGAACAGGAAATTTTAGATACTATAAAATCTATTCACATAGAACCAGTATTAACTGCTCATCCAACAGAGGCAAAAAGGGCTACTATCCTTGAGCAACATAGAGAACTTTACCTGCTAATAGTTCA
>PEQN01000087.1 GCA_002786225.1 Leptospira sp.
GGAAATTATGGCTTAGACCAATCTATTACTGCTACCTTCCAAAGCCATCGTATTTGTGAGGAATTTTTTAAACTCGTTTCTGGAACCTATGTAAAAATTGAGAATCCTTTTGCATTCCAAACTAAGTCACAAATGCTGAGAGGAATTTGTGGACCAAGAAACTTTAATCTAATAGCTGCTACTTCTAGTTGCGACAGTCCACTTAGAAAGAAACCAAGAGATTGTGGTTATTGTACTTCTTGTTTGTTGAGAAGGTTTTCTCTTTATACTGCAGAATTAAAAGATGAAAAAAGCTATTTTGAGGATAAACTTTCAAATCCAGGATTATTCAATAGAAAAGAAACCCAAGCAATGTATGGACAATATAAAAAAATAGAATTCTTACTTAACCATGGCGGATTAGATGCCTTGTATAAGGATGATCCTGATTTTTATAGAGCTGAAGAAACTTCAGGTTTAGAACCAGATATTTTTAAAAATAAATTAAATTCTTTTTTGAATGTTTATATTCAAGAATGCAAGAAGATTGAAAGTCAATTATTTATTGATCAACAAAATGTTGAAGAAGCAAAGGCTATTGCCTAAAATGTATATATGCAAGATATAGAAAAACAACGAATAGCCGAGAAGATTCAATTCTATAGGAAAAAAGTCAAACTGACTCAAGAGGAATTGGCCGAAAAACTGAATTTGTCTAGGACTTCTGTTACAGCCATTGAGAAGGGAGAGAGAAATCTTAAGGCAAGCGAGATCTTGCGCATAGCGGAAGTCTTAGGTATATCTGTTTCTGAACTAAGACAGATACCTCAATTGGATATAAAAAGCTATAAAATACAATTTCGTAAATATATTAGCAGTCATGCCTTTAAAGAAGAAGAAGAAACAGTATTAGAAGAGTTCTACGGGTATATAGAAAAATATATAGAATTAGAAAGGAAGATAAAATACTCGAGAGTAAGTCCAGAGTCTATACAACCTTTCGATAGAGAAAAGTATACTCTTCAGGAAGGGGCTAGAGTCTTAGCTGAAGGAGAAAGAGAAAGATTATGTTTAGGTAATGATCCGATTCTCTCTATGCGTAACCTTCTTGAACAGGAAATCGGTTTATTAGTTTTTTATTTTCCTATAGAGAAGTCTAGCATTACTGCTGGTTATATCTTTAACGATGATGTTGGCGGCTGTGTATTTGTTAACAAGAAGCACTCGATTGAAAAAAGAAGATTTGCATTAGCTCACGAATATGCTCATTTTCTTGCAGATCGAAGAAAAATGTCTATCGATGATGATTCAGAATCTTCACGTAACAATAGAATCGACGAATCGGATACTTTCGCAAATTTATTTGCTTCCCACTTTTTAATGCCAGATGGTAAAGTGAAACAAATGTTTGATCATATTGCTAATTCAACTCAAAAATTTACTGAATTAGATATTGCTTATTTATCTGTATATTTTGGTGTCTCTTTTGAAGCGATTACTAACAAATTGGTTTCCCTAAAACTTCTACCCAAAGGCACTTATGACTTCATGAAAAGGAATGGTATTAAATTCGATAGTTTAACTCGTCCATATAAAGAAAAATCACCATTGCATAATGAGGATAATGAGAGTTCAGGGACTTATCCTTATATGTATCAGAAGATGGTAATGGAATTATATAAACTAGAACAGTTTTCAGAGGGACAAGTAGCTTATTACTTAGGATTGGATCGATTGTCAGTTAGGAGTTTATTGGAGTCGGAGTCAATGAATTCACCTCATTATGATTTGTTGCACGTGAATATGAGGTAAGATTGAAAATTTCAGAAAGTGGGTTAGTTTTAGATAGTTGTGTTCTAATAAATCTCCTCTGCTCTGATCAGCTGGTTTCATTTTTCGAAAGGATTGAAGATGTATATGTTGCTGAATTTGTTCTTAGAAAAGAGATTTTTCCAATTAAAGAAAAATACTCTTATGAAGAATCCGCCCTTGAAGGAAGAATACTTAAGCCCAATGAAGAAGAAGCTGAATTAATTTTAGATTTAATCAATGAAATCGATGATGGAGAAGCGTATTCTATTGCATTGGCCTTATCTAGAGGGTATGATTTTGGAAGTGATGATAAAAAGGCAATTCGAGTCTATCGATCTTATCCAGAACATAAGAAACTATGGACAACTCCGGAGATTGTTTTGAATTTTTTAGATAATTCTGAAATACCAATTGATAAAAAGCAAGTGCTCCAATCGATTCAAGAAAATGGCAAATATTCACCAAATTCAAATCATCCATATCACTATGAATGGAATAAAATATTAAAAGAAGGTTATAATGAATAAAACAATCCATTCTTTCACAATTATAAAAAATTCTTAAGGAATCTTAGATGTTATTCCTGCGATAAAGAGCGGGTCTACTTTTTACTCCCCCATCTAGACGTTAGGCTTTAGCATAATGCTGGATGGCTACTCACAAGAGATATGCATCTTAGTATTACGAATTGGTATCTTCATCCGATTTACAGAACCACAGACCTATCCCAATGATGCCTCGGGTTTTAACCCGAGGTGAATCATCCCACAGGAAGTTCCCTTTATTCTTACTTCTTTTCTTCCGCGATAGGGATTCGTAGGGCTTGGTCCAGCACCATTGTAATAGATGAGCGTATGCGACGAATGGTGCTGGACGGGAGCGTTAGCGAACCCCGAAGAAGCCCGACCCAGTACCTTTTTTAATGCTCACCTTTGGTTCGCTAAAAGGTGTTTGGTGCTGGGGATCGCCCATCTTACTTAATGCATCTCTACTATTGGGATATAGAGTTAGCAGATTGGGATTTGATTACGGATTATACTTGACGAATTCTATATAAATAGTATAGAATTCTAGGATGGCTATTTCCATTAAAGATCCAAAAACCGATCAGCTTGCTCTACTCAATATCCAAAGAAAATAATTTTTTAAAAATGCTGATAATCTAAAAGAGAGAATCAAAATACCAATATAATTTTACACAAGTATTTTGTAGGAATCAATTTATAAAATGACTGAATCATCTTCCAACTCCTCCCAATTCCTGCTCTATAATAACCAATCTGGTGATATCCAAATCGATGTCCGCCTGGAAGACGAGACTGTCTGGTTGACTCAGGCACAGATCTGCGAGTTGTTCCAGAAATCCAAGTCTACGATCAGTGAACATATCAAGAATGTATTCGAGGAAGGGGAAGTCGAACCAGGGGCAACTGTTCGGAAATTCCGAACAACCACTCCCCATGGTGCAACAGCAGGAAAGACCCAAGAAAACGAAGTGAATGGTTACAATCTAGATGTGATCATCTCCGTCAGCTATCGGGTCATATTTCCCCAGGGAATACAATTCCGGATCTGGGCGACACAGAGATTGAAGGATTATACCTCACACTATAAAGGAAAATGTTTGAAATACTTATTAGTTTCTCATTCTGCGATCAATCGATCTGCTCCAATTGATCTCCTAGTTGGGAATTATATAAGGTAGATTATATAGTATGGAAACATTGTATCTATTGGGAGCAGGTGCGAGTGCGGGAAAAATAAATAATTATTTATCTGAAAATGAAGAATACATTCCTACTGTTTCAAATTTTCAGATAAGACTGAAGTCGGATTTATCTCGAATACAAAGCTTAGCAGAAGATAAAGATTCTGTATGGTCAAAAATCTCTAAATCCTTAATTGATGACTTAATTCTATTGCACAATGGAATCGTTAATATGGGAACGCCTGATATCTTTGCTAAATCTTTGTATTTGCAGGGGAATAAAAAAGATTATACATCTGTAAAGCGAGCTCTTTCTTTTTATTTAACATATCTTCAACTAAAAGAAAATTTATTAGAAACAATTGATCCTAGATATATTGGCTTCTTTTCAGCAACTATTGAAAAAAAAACGCACAAACCTGTGCAATTGCATCCTGATATAAAAATTGCAACATGGAATTACGATCTTCAGATTCCATTAAGTCTATCAGTTCTCTTAAATATGGATCTTCCGAGAGTCCATGACTATATCAGTGATATGTATCATTTAAAACTATCTCAATCAGAAAACCCTGGTAAAATATTTCGACTCAACGGCTATGCGGGATCTTACCTTTTTGGAAATCAGATCAATGGATGTTACTTGGAAGATATCTTTGATCAAAATAAAAATCTTAATGATAAGATTGCCAAGCTCATTGAAATTTTTGATGAATTGCGGGCGAAAGGAGATCCATTTCTAAACTTTGCTTGGGATACAGATCCAATCATCATTCAGGAAAGGAATAAGTTCTTCGAATCTTTACAAAATGTGAAGGTAATTGTAGTTATAGGATATTCTTTCCCTACTTTCAATCGCTTTATTGACAGGGAATTGTTTCAGAGCTGTAAGAGTTTGGAAAAAGTGTATGTTCTAGATACAAATCCTGACATAGTAAAGAGGGTTCGTGGTATTTACGGCAATAGTAAAATTATTAATCAATTTATACCAGAAATTCAACATGTTTCAGATATAGGACAGTTCTTTATACCGCCTGAATTGGATCAGTGATTTTGGAATAAAAGAAAATAAAGTTTTGTTTTACCAGTTAATAGGTTTATGTTTCGTTAATTTATAATTTTGATTTGGTAATAATAAAAATGAGAATGTGAGCTTAAAAGTATGATTTCTAAAAAAATGACATCACTCGAATATATTCAAAATTTCGGTGAAGATTTATTTACACAATTTCTTCGTGATGCAGTATCGGGCTTTCATGTTTTGGCTGCTAAATTACTTTTACAAGATTTTGATAGAGTTGGAAGTTGGGCTGAAGTTTTCAAAGAAGATGAATCTGGAAAGGATAATAACGCGCAGTTGCTAGCACCTATGCAAGAAGAACTTGATGATTATGCCAATCAAGAGTTATTCCCATTCATGTCAAATGGTAGCTCAACGAAAGTAAAGATTTATAAAAAGAAGATTCCCTATGTAGTCTATATAGAAATTTCTTGCTTTCCTGGTCCTGATTGCGGGGATATGGGATTTTATAAATTGTCGATGGATAATTCCTGTTCTAAGATTTATACTATTAAACTTCTAAATAGAATTATTTCATGAATTAAAGAATTCTTTAAAGAAAATGCAGATTAACATCTATTCAATAACTTTAGTTATGTAAAATAATTGACATTTCATTTGTTTAAAATTTTATAAAGCATATGCCCTCCTCCTACCAATCATTAGTCGAAGAAATCTCCCAAATCTATGAAACAGCTCTTGCTGATGGAGATGCGGATTGGAATAAATTTGTGCTTGTATCGAATTGGAAGATAGGTGAGAGGATTGTTGAGGTAGAACAAGACTCTAATTTCCGCGCAAAATACGGAGAAAAAATCATACATACTTTATCGCAGGATTTGAGACGTAAACTAGGGACTGGTTTTTCGTCTCGAAATCTGAGGTATATGCGTCAGTTTTATTTGGTATATAAAAAGCAAAGTATTGATCCTAGAATTTCTTGGTCTCATTATCGAGAGATTGTATCTGTTGAAGATAAAAACGATCGATCTAAATTGGAAAAGATGGTCG
>PEQN01000088.1 GCA_002786225.1 Leptospira sp.
TAACTTTACTTTTACATTTTTTGCTAAGTAACCGATAGCTAGAACGAAAAAGAAAAAGTTACAACTTAGTAAACGCAAGAAGTTTATCCGAAAATTTTGTTAATCTATACTAAGCAAAGAAATGACTTTAAATCATAGGAAAAAGTTCATCAGATCACCTAAGCAATACAAATAGCAATTCTTAAAGGAGAATTAGTTAAACAATACATTTCTATTCTTTTTCTCCAAACTAGATAGTAAATTACTTCCAGCTTATATGTTCCTAAAGATTTTTGAATCATTCAATTCTATACATATAAATTAAAAAAAATCCATGTTAATTGGATTAAAAAGTATACAAAGAAATCTCATATTTTATTTTAAAAAAACACGGATAGTCCACACAATTGAAGATGAAAATATAAAATGGAAAGAAAAGTAGAACCAAATTATACAATGATTTTCATCAATGAATCGATTAATTTATATACTTCTGAAAAAGTTAAAAATGAAATCATCCAATTGATGGAGAGGGAATCAAATAAAAATATAGTAATAAACCTTAATAAGGTTCCTTATATTGATTCGTCTGGACTGCTTGTACTAAATACCATTCAAAAAAAATCACAATTATCCAATAAACTACTTTATTTGTTCGACTTAGATGAAAGAATTCACTCTGCTTTGCAATTAGCAGGATTGAAATCCTTGCTTGGGATGATTATTTCCCAGGAGGATCTCCTTAAACTTTAATTGGGAATTATCTTGCTAGGATTTAATCCAAATTTTTTCTTAAATGCAGAACTAAATTTACTAAAATTTGTATAACCAACTGAAATAGCAACTTCCGTCACTGTTTTATCTCCTTGCAAAAGTAGCTTTTTTGCAAAATTTAATTTAACATCTTGCAGTAAAGAGTAGGGAGGCATGCCGTAAACCTTTTTGAATCCAACTTTTATTTTGTATTCATTCAAGTTAACCATTTTTGATAATTCAATCAAACTTGGTGGATTATTCATATTTTTAATAAGTAATTCCTTAGCCATTTGTATTTTCTCATAATCTTTTTTAGTAAGTCTAACTTGTTTTTTTATTTGGTTTGTTTGATTTAAATAATCGAATATACTTATCCAAATCAATTCAATCATTTTTAACTTTAGACTTTCTCTTCGATATCGTTTTTCAAATGGCATTCTTTGAATTTGTTCCAAAAAAGTTTTTAAAAAATCTGAAATAAAATTCTGAGAAATAAATATTGTATTGGTCGAATCGTTTAGTGTATCTTTGACTTTTTCTAAATACTCAGGATGTAATACGTTTTCATCTAAAAAGGAAAGGAAACTATCATTATTAAAATTTATCAAAAGGTAAGAAGATTTATCGGTTTCTTGGGATTGGTTGATGAATGTATAAGGAAAGTTATAGGTATTGATAAATTTATTATTTACTTCAGGATTTTTACCTAATTTGATAACATTTGAACCTTTGATAGTGAATAGGAAATTGATTTCATTCGGTAATGCATCTCTTGGGATAATAATATTTTTATTAGTATTGATTTCAAAGAAATAAATTTCAATACCTTCTTGGAGTTGGATTCTCCAAAAGTTAGGTACTTTTTCATTTCGATTGTAAATTATTCTCTCTAAATCACTGATTTGATGATAGAAAAAATCTTTCGCAGAGTAATCGTTTTTATAGGAAAGTTCATAGATTAACGAATTTACGATATTGAATTCATCAATATTCTCATTCATTAATATTTCTAAATCGATATTATCTATTGGTTGAGTCATACTATTGGATTGATGGTTTATGAAACTCTAAAAATCCTATTAGAATATCATTACAAAAGTAATACAAATTTTGGCAAATTAAAATCCAAGCTTTCCTTTTCAAATCAATAAATCCTTAGTTTTATCTAGTGCAAGGTATTAAGATAAATACTTAATTCAATAATGAGGCATTTTGTTTTATATTTAAACCTTAAAATTAAGAACTTATTTCCTTTTTAAGCATGTAAAAGTTAAATAACTAAATAATTTATAGATCTAGTATGTATTTTCAGAATAGATTCTTCTATTTAAAAAATATCATGGTCAATAAATTTCTTTTTTATTAGAATCAAAGATTTTTTGTCGGCTATTGTAGAAGATATTTTCTTAAAGGAGTATAAAATCTACTTTTTGGATTATACTTATGAAATGATAATTTACCAAATTTACTCATTCCTCATAACTCAGATTAAATTTTTATTTAAAATAAATCATTTTAAAAAAACAGGAAGATATCCTATGAACTTTTGTAAGATCATAATCTTAGAAATCATTTAACGCACATTAAGTGAAAAAATAAAAAGGGAGTAAATTTGGTAGTAAAAACTTCCAATTATACTCCCTAAGTTTAAGAGAAAATTAACTTGTTAACTAAAAATCTATCTGAGCGAAGTTAATTCTCTATAAGCTCTTATGAATCCATCAGCCATAGTCTTTGTGAAGGTAAGTGACATACGAGCTTTTTCAGCAGAAATCATTACATCATGAACATCTACTGAGTTTGGATCATAGACCAATTTCTGGGTCATTTCATCAGCAACAACTTGTTGGTCATTTACTTCTTCAAAGGCCTTTTTGAGAACAGAGCCAAAGGTTCCAGCTATATCATCAGGAGATACAGCAGTATCTATTTTTCCATAGTGTCTTTCATCAGTGCGATTTACGTTTACTTTGTCTCCATCTGGTCTTAATCCGAAAGATTTACCTGAATCATGAGTCCAGTATGTTGTGTTGTTGAAAAATGATTTATCGATTTGCATTAGGCTCTACCTATCTCCATGGCTTTATTGATCATTGCTTTGGAACCATTGATCATTTGAACATTTGCTTCATACGAACGAGAGGCAGAGATCATATCTGTCATCTCAGTTACTATATTTACATTCGGCATTTCCACATAACCTTTCTTTGGTCCAATTTGAATGGAATCAGGATGAGTTGGATCATATACGAGTCGAAGAGGAGTCATATCTTTTTCTATTTTCATGACCTTTACTCCTTTGCCTTCTCCTGGAGATAATCCAAAAGGGTAGAGAGGTGACTTCCATCTAGTTCTAAGATTCATTGGTGTCATTATCACTCTATCTCTTCGGAATGGTCCATCTCCATTTGCATTCCTCGTTGTTGTTGCATTCGCTATATTGTTGGATACAACATCCATTCTCAGTCTTTGGGCTGATAAGCCAGTAGAAGAAATATTAATACTATTGTACATTCCCATTTTGGTTTTTCCCTTATTTTTCGAAATTTTTCTTTAGTTTTTTGCTATTTTTCATTATTCGTAAATGTTATAAATTTAAGCTATCTTATGAGCTAGGTCTCATCATTTGTAGCATCAATCTATTGTTTTGATTTAACCTCTCTACCAAGAGCATATAAGTCATTTGGTTTTGGGTAGAGTCGACCATTTCTTTTTCGATATCTACATTGTTTCCATCAGCTCTAACAGTTGTCAGATAATCTATATTTGTTTTAGGTTGGACTTCAGTGTAATCAAGTGGTTTAAAAAATTCAAAATGTTTATCGCTAGAAATCTTCGTAGGAACTGCTTTTTCCTTTTCGATCTTCTCAGATTCTAAGGCTCTCGCAATCATGGATTCAAAAACAACTTCGGATCTCTTGAAGTGGGGAACATCCACATTGGCTATATTATCAGAAAGAACCTTTCTACGAGTTACAGATGCATTCATCCCTCTGTGCAGTAGGTCTTGGGTTTTCATAAAATGGGTTTTCTCAAACAATCTGATACCTCCTTTATACAATCGGGGCTTTTCTGGTTTTCATTAAACAATTTATGTCGTATGAGAAAAATATTTCAAAATTCCTCAAGGATCAAACTTTATACTTGCTAGAGAAGCTGGAAGGGATTTCCTAGAAACATGTCTGAACCCCACGTATCGGCAGTTTTTCAATACTCTGGCAGTACTGCTGAATTAAAACTGGTGGGTGATTTGCAAATTTCTACCGTTCCTAAGCTATGGAATTCTACTCGTGAAGAAATAGCAGTTCGGAAACCTTCTCGCCTAATTGTAGATGCCTCTGAACTTGAATCTTGCGACGCTTCGGGAATTGCCTTATTGCAAGAATGGAAGTATCTTCAAGATAATAAAAAAGCCGAATTTTTGCTTCATGGTTTGAAAGAAGAATTCACCTATCTCTATGATCTTTCTACTTCTGTTCAATTTCGAGAAAAATGGGAAGAAAAAAGTTTTTTCAAGGATTTGAAAGGGAAACCTACTGAAATTGGAAAGAAATTTGTTGATTCTGTATCCAATACACAAAGTTTAATTTCATTTATTGGTGAATTAACCATAGCCATTTTCCATTCTATATACAGACCAAAATTAGTAAGATGGAAAGATGCATTTTCCTCTGCAGAGAAAACGGGTGTTAACGCTTGGCTAATAATCGCACTGATTGGTTTCTTACTTGGACTCATCATGTCCTTTCAATCAGCAATCCCTATGAGAAGATTCGGTGCTGAAATTTTTGTGGCTAATCTTGTGGGACTTTCTCTATTTCGAGAACTTGGTCCTCTTATGACAGCTTTTATTTTGGCTGGTAGATCTGGTTCAGCTTATGCGGCTGAACTTGGTACTATGAAAGTAAGTGAAGAAGTAGATGCCTTGACCACTATGGGACTTTCTCCTGTTCAATTTTTAGTAATTCCTCGAATCATCGCATCCACTCTTATGACACCGCTCTTGACCCTTGTGTTTAATCTTCTTGGACTAGTGGGAGGTGCCTTAGTTTTAATTAGTTTTGGATATCCTTTGGTAACATTTATCAATCAAATAGTTTCAGCAGTAAAGACTATTGATTTAGTCGGTGGATTGGTAAAATCCGTAGTCTTCGGATTAGTAGTTGGAAGTATAGGCTGCTATGAGGGATTAAGAACTACAACTGGGGCAGGTGCAGTTGGTGAATCAACCACTAAGGCTGTAGTAGGTGGCATCATATATGTAGCTGTTCTGGATGGAATATTTAGCATTGCATATTTTTACTTAGGCATATGAAGAAGAGTAAGAAGTCCCAAGAAAATCTAATTGAAAAAGAACATTTTCAGAATACCGAGCCCATCATCCAAGTTAGAAATCTAACTAGTGGGTATGGAAGCACAATTATTATGGAAAATATTAGCTTTGATGTTAGAAAAGGTGAAATCTTCGGAATTCTTGGTGGCTCTGGAAGTGGGAAATCAACTATTTTAAAAAATTTAATCGGTTTAAATCCACCATTTTCAGGTAAAATAATTATTGACCATGATAATTTATGGGAAGCGAACCCTAAAGAAAGATTACATATTCTCAATAAGTTTGGTGTTATGTACCAACAATCAGCCTTATTTGGATCAATGACCTTAATTGAAAATGTTCGCCTGCCATTAGAAGAATTTACCCAATTGCCTTTCGATGCAATGAATACCATTGCAAGAATGAAGCTTAAGATGGTTGGCTTAGAAAATTTTGCAGATCATATGCCATCTGAACTATCAGGCGGCATGAAGAAGCGTGCG
>PEQN01000089.1 GCA_002786225.1 Leptospira sp.
ACCTTTCTCTGCGATAGATGATTCAAGCTTTATTGTTCTATTTTGGTTGCAGGTTAGCAAAAGACAAATAAATAAGAAAATATGAAAGTAGAAAATGATTTGATGGCTTGTTGAATTTTTATTTGTTATATATATTTTCATAAATCTAATTAATTATCAGGAATCGGTTTATCATTTTAGAATCGTCCTACAAGAGGAACTTATATTTTTTTATCTCACCCCCCTAAACAGGGGGTTTATGAAAGATACAATAGATAATATTTCATGGGTTCTCATTGAATAATACAGTCCCTTTATAAATAGCTTCTATAAATTGAACATCTTTGATCCTATAATTTTTATAGAGATAGTAGTGTATACCTTAGTCATAAATTGTTCTTTAGTGTGCAGTTAAACTCTACTAATATTACTTTTATCTAAATCCAACTCTTCCCATGAATTCGTTTTAAGTCAAAATATTTACGATTCAGGGCATTGAATAGCGTATATTCTGTCCAATAATTCGGAAACTGAATTTGCCGACTTGAAATGCCTAGTAAAAATAACAACTCTTGTTCCTTAATTTCTTACCCATACAATTACTGATGCTGGTTTTCTTGCTCATACTTTTGAAGCAAAGTTCTGTGACGGAAGTCCTTTTTTAGGAAATTCTCCCTTCATACAGACTGGTGGGTTCATGAGCGCAGAAAATTCATTAGTAGCATCGATATTGACAAAGCTCACACAGTGGCTGGACAATTTGTATTTATAATAGCGTAAATTTACAAGATAAAAGCTCGTATTTTGAAAATAGTTTTGCAATCTATTCAGAATATTCTAAACATCGAATCTAAATTAATCGTAAATAAAATTCTAACATATCTTGATGATCAATTCACGAAGTCTTTTCGAAGAGTGGAATTAGAAATTCTTCGGTTTCAAAATGTTATCGCAATTTTAAAATTTTCTAATCAAAGAAGAATCCCATTCATTCCCAAGTCTAAGACCATCATAAGAGTAAAGCCTATAATTGCTCCCAAGGTAGAATTTTGTGTTTCATTTCCGCTATGAGATTCTGGAATAAGCTCTTCAACAACTACAAAGATCATAGCACCAGCCGCAAAACCAAGTGCATATGGTAATAAGGATTGTATAAACACAACCAAGGCAGCACCTATTATTCCACCTATGGGCTCTACCATACCAGAAAGTTGACCATAATAAAAACTTTTATTCTTGGAATACCCTTCTCTTCTAAGTGGAATAGACACAGCGGCACCTTCAGGAATATTTTGAATACCAATGCCAAAAGCTACCGCTATGGCAGTTAGAAAAAGTTCAGGAGTAAATCCATTGCCAAGAACACCAAAGGCAACACCCACGGCTAAGCCTTCCGGTAAATTATGAATCGTTATTGCGATAATAAGTAACATACTCCTAGTCCACGAACTTTTGCCACCTTCTTCTCGATTAGAATCCAAACCAACATGAAGATGAGGAAGTACTTTATGAAATGCAAATAAGGATAGACTACCTACTAGAAAACCAACTGTTGCAGGAAGCCATGGAAATAAATTTCCATTCTCTTGACTGATTTCTATAGCAGGTAAAAGCAATGACCAGAAGCTTGCTGAGATCATAATGCCAGCGGCAAAACCAAGCATTCCATTAAAAACTTTCTGATTGATAGAATTAAAAAAATAGACGGATGATGCACCTAAGGCGGTACATAACCAAGTAAAGATTGTTGCAATAAAAGCAAGACTAATAGGATTTATTCCACTAAACAATGAAATAATATTTGATTCGCTCATCTTAATTGTACTTATCGGGTTGATAAATTTTGAAATACTGTAAGAATATATAACGAATGAATGGTCGATAGCAATCTTTAGCAATGTGCCCACCGTCAGCAAAGCTATTACAAAAGTACTCATTCGTATCGTCCATATTCATAATCGAATATCCGTATTTCGATGTTATACTCTCAGCTTGCTTGTACCAATCTTGGGGCAAGGATGATGCTTTCAATCGATCTTGCATAGACTTAGAAGACTGAGGCCAGACAATCAATAGTGGGATATCCTTCTTCTTGGTTTCAGAAAGTAGAATATCAAAAAAAGAAAATTGCATTTCAGAGGGCTTGTAAGAACTAAAAAGCCAATCAATAGTTCTTTGACTTGTTGCCTCTAAATTGCTTGAATCTTTTTCAAAAAACTCTTCCACTGGAGAGGAAGCATGCCCTTTATTTTTTATCAATTCTGTGCGTATGGATTCTTTCATTGCCGCAACAAATGGAAGATTCGGGCTATTGTAATTTCGAAAAGCAGCATCTAAATAAGGTTTGTTTACCTTAACAGCGAATAGACTTTTGCCAATATAGTAATTGACATAGTCTCTACCAAAAAGACTAGCATATTGAAAAATAAAAGGAAGATCAAAGCTATACGTTAGATTCGATTCCTTGAAAATCGAATTCACATTGAACTGGTTAGGATCTGTCTCAAGAACAACCAGATCAGGTCGCACTCCAGCTTGGATTATTTGCTGTAAATAGAACCAATAGTAGGCAGGTGTTGTAACGGCAGAAGAAAAATTATAGATCTCCCAACTAGGATAGAATTCCTCCAATTCTTTATTGTTGAAATAAAGCAGGCGAGATGATCCAAGAATCACCATTACTTTTTTGTTGTTAGATGTTAACTCACCAGATTTGTATTTTTCTATAAAAACTTTGAGAAGCTTATCTTTGGTTTCGTAGTAAACATAAGTAAAATCGCTCTTGATTAAAAGCCGAACTGAATCTAGAAGAAATATTTTATCAACTAGAAATAAAAAACCAAAAAGTATGATTGGGTAGAATAAGAATTTTTTGGATTTCAATTGCCTATCACCGTAATGTTCAAATTAATCAGGACAGGCAATTTATGGGAAATAGAAAATTATGCAACCTGGGCTTTAATGGATTTTTTCTTGTTTTTCTTTAGATTAGCAAACCACTCTTCACATGATTTTACGTAAGCTACTATTTGTTTTACATAAGGTCTATGCTCTGGTTCTAGAATTTCTCTAGCTTCCATGATAATTTCTTCTACAATCTTTAGATGAAAGGAAAAGTAACTGCAAAATAATTCAAAGTAAGGCTTCTCCGAATGTTCCCAAGGGATAGTGAGTAGATTCTCATGAAACTTAAGCATAGCTTGTATATCATCTTTTGGGGTGGCATCAAAATGAGTATTCATTGTTGCCACCTTATCTGTAATGTCCGTTAATTCCTGGAAATAAGTTTCTAGTTCCGGATATTCCATATTTTTTTCCTTCTGATTTAAAAAATCCTGTCTATTTACCATGATTTTTAAACGACTCCTGCATTCAAGTCTTATTTGTTTACTATGACTTCTCGTGGATTAGGATGTTCTTCTAAGAAACTTCTCAATCGTTTTACTTGATCATCCCAACCAGCTTCTGCTCCTTCTAGCCATAAATCAAAATGCCCAGAGTCTGGATATCCTCCATTTGTGATTGTTAGTAGAGAGCCCTTGCTGTGTTCTTTGAACTCCAATTTCAAGAAAATATCTCCAGCTGGATGATTCTTCCATCTTAACACCAAAAGTTTGTTAGGCTCTATTGCTTCATAAATACCTTTTGTGGTGAATTCGCCCTCTTCCCCAAATTTCCAAGACCAAGAAAATTCTTGCCCAAGCTTGGGACGACCTCTTACCTCATCAGCTAACCAGTGTATGAGAATCTCGTACACTGTGCATGTATCCCATAGTATATTTATTGAACAAGGAAATTCATAATCTTTTTTGATTTCGCGCAAGTGTTTTAATCCTCTAAGTTATAATTATTAGGTCTTGTGTATACCATTTGAATAACACTAAGATTCTTCATTCTAAAAGCAGCTGCACAATAGCTTAGATAATATCTCCACTTGCGAATGAATTTTTCATCGAAGCCTTCTTTACGTACCTCTTCTACATTCTTATCAAAGGTCTCTTGCCATAGATTCAAGGTTTTTGCATAATGCCTACCCATATCTTCCATCTCATAGAGGAACATGTCTCCTGTTCGATTGACTGCCTTGTTTAAGCGTGCTATAGATGGAATTAAGGAACCTGGGAAAATATGCTTTTGGATGAAATCCACACCCTTTTTGATTTCTTCAAAGCGATTGTCTGGACAGGTAATTACTTGCAGAGCCATAAGTCCGTCTGGCTTAAGAACTTCTTGGCATTTAGCAAAGAAGGACTCATAGTATTTTTCCCCTACAGCCTCAAGCATTTCCACTGATACAATCTTATCATAAGAGCCTTCTATCTTTCTATAGTCCAATAATTTGAACTCTATCTGGTTTGATAGATTTTCTTGAACAGCTCTCGCCCTCGCATATTTCAATTGCTCATCAGAAAGTGTAACCGATGTTACTTTGACACCATAGTGCTTAGCTGCATGAACAGCTAGAAATCCCCAACCAGAACCTATTTCAAGAAGATGTTCGCCCTTCTTTAGTTTGAGTTTCTTACATAGCTTATCAACTTTAACCAATTGAGCATCTTCTAATTTCTGATCTACCTTTTCAAAGTAAGCAGAAGAGTATGTCATAGTCTTATCAAGAAATAATTTATAAAAACCATTCCCAAGATCGTAGTGAGCAACTATATTTTTGCGAGATCCTTTGATTGAATTCTTTCGAATCACATTCAAAAATTTATTGGCAAGGTTGAATAGATCCAAATGAAACATTTTATTATTTGTTCCTGACATATTTGGTGCTGCTTCAACATTGAGAATAAACCAACTGATCACATGCTCTATGTTATCTGTATCCCAGTCTCCGTCTAGATAAGCTTCACTAAAGCCTATGTCTCCGTAAAGTACGGCCTTGCGAAAGAAAACAGGGTCATGAATTTGGATCATTCCATTGTGGAATTTCGGATCCAGATTTGAATTAGGATCGCCTAAATAGGTTTGTGTCCCATCTGGCAATAATATTCGCAAGGATCCTTTCTGCATGGATGAAAGTGCTTTAAAAAATAAAGATTGGTAAAATTTATATCCACTAGACCTTTGCTTGTCTAATGATTCTTCAGATATGCTCTGAGTGACTGTTTTTTCCAAGGAAGACACCTCTTTGTAATTCCTGATGATCGCTCTTTTTTAAGAAGGGTAACTTATTCATATACAATTTCAGGGCCTGTACATGGATAGCCCCTATCACTTTGACTGTTACGAATGGGTATTTTAAAAAATAAAGTAGTAATTTCGAGTTATTGAATTCCTTTTTTTTGCCAGTGTATGCTGTTCCCAAAACTTTTTCACCTGATTCATAAGAATCTACTTGTATCTTAAGTTGTTCGGAGGGCATTTTTAATTTAAAAATAAATTTGG
>PEQN01000090.1 GCA_002786225.1 Leptospira sp.
TAACAGGCGTTTGTCCATCTTTTAATATTGTCCATCGAATTCGCCAATGTCCGAAATTAGGAAAGGCTATGATTACTTTTTTGCCTATTCGTAGAGTTTCTCTGATGATATCTCCAGGGTGAAGAGTTTGTTGTATGGTTTGATTTAAGATTACATAATCAAAACTTTTAGAAATGTGATGAGAAAGACCTTCATCAATATCACCATGGTGAACATACAATCCTTTTTCTACACAAGAAATAATACAATTTTCGTCTCGCTCTATCCCTTGGCATCTTACACCATGAGATCTTAAGAGTTCCAATAACTCACCAGTTCCACATCCTAAATCTAACACTCGTTCGCCTGCATGAACGAGATTTCGAATAAAAGCAAAATCTGGTCTCTCTAAAGTAATTTCTTCTATTGCCATTCATCTTGTCCTGAAAAATTTAAGAAACCACGTAGTATCTTTGTCTGCTCATCAGATGGAAGTAGGAAAGAATCATGACCTTCTTCAGTTTTTAATTCACAGTAAGCTACTGGTATAGCATTTACCTCTAAAGCTTTTACTATTTCTCTAGATTGATAAGGAGGATATAGCCAATCTGATGAATAAGCGAGTATCAAAAATCTTGATTGAACCTTAGACAAGGCACGACTTAAATCTTCTCCTAACCCTAGAGAGAAATGATCTAAGGCTTTTGTAACATAGATATAAGAGTTAGCATCAAATCTGTCTACGAAACTCTCGCCTTGGTAAATCAAATAAGAACCAACTGCAAAATCTGTATTTTTAATATTTCCTCTGGGTGGTTGTCTACCAAATTTTTCCCTCATTACCGCATCACTTAGGTATGTAACATGACCTACCATTCTTGCTATCGATAAACCTTTCCGTGGTTTTGCATCTTGGTTGTATTCACCATTGTTCCAGTTTGGATCTGCAATGATTGCTTGGCGTCCCACTTCGTTGAAAGCAATTTGTTGTGCAGAATGTTCTGAGGTTGATGCCATAACAATACAATTGCGAACTTTATTCGGATAGTCAACAGCCCACTGTAAGGCCTGCATACCTCCCATTGAACCGCCACAAACAGCGAATAGTTGATGAATCCCGAAAAAATCAACTAATAGAGCTTGGGCCTTCACCATATCTTTTATAGAGACGAAGGGGAAGGTAGATTTATATGGTTTGTTTGTAATAGGGTTTATGCTAAGAGGACCAGAGGAACCCATACAGCCACCGATTACATTAGAAGAAATAATGAAATATTTATCCGTATCTAAAGCCTTACCCGGACCAATATAATAATCCCACCAACCTGGCTTCTTATCACCAGGATGAAATCCGGCTGCATGGGCATCACCAGATAATGCATGGCAAACTAAGATGGCATTATCCTTATTCGAGTTTAATTCTCCATAAGTTTCATAGGCTAGCTCTATAGATTGGATAGCCTCATCATTTTCCAATGAAAGACTACCCAAATTAACAGTTTGAGTTTCTACTATACCTATTGAACCAGATGAGATAGAAGACATTGCTTAGATAGTTTTAAATGCTTCCTCCAAGTCGAGTAGAATATCATCTATATGTTCTAAACCAACCGAAAGTCTTACAAATCCAGGGCTTACTCCAGCGCTAATTTGTTCTTCTGGTGTTAATTGCTGGTGAGTTGTTGATGCAGGGTGAATCGCAAGTGATTTTGCATCTCCAATATTAGCTAATAGAGAAAACAATTCCAAGCCATCAATAAATTTTTTAGCCTTCTCAAGTCCACCTTTGATTTCAAAACCTATGATGGCCCCAAATAAGCCTCTGTGGTGGTATTTCTTTGCAATTGCAAAATTTTTATCAGATGGAAGACCTGGATAGTTGACCCATTCAACTTTAGGGTGCTTGGTTAAATATTCTGCTACCTTCAAAGCATTTGTTGAATGCTTTTCCATTCTAAGCGGTAAGGTTTCAACACCTTGGATAATCTGCCAAGCGTTAAACGGTGAGATAGCAGGGCCTAAATCTCGCAAACCTTGCACTCTAGCTTTTAATATATAAGCAATGTTGACTCCACCAAATGGCTCAAATTTTCCAAAAACATCCCAATACTTTAATCCATGATAAGAAGGATCTGGTTCTGTAAAATTTTTAAATTTGCCATTTCCCCAATTGAATGTTCCTGCATCTATGATGATACCACCTATAGAGGTTCCATGTCCTCCTAAGAATTTAGTAAGTGAATGTATCACAATGTCAGCACCATGATTGATAGGATTTACAAGATAGGGGGAAGGCATAGTGTTATCAACCATGAGAGGAACTCCTGATTCATGAGCAACTTTTGCGACAGCTTCAATATCAATAGTATCTAATTTTGGATTTCCTAAGGTCTCGATATAAAAAGCACGAGTTTTATCGTTAACTGCCTTTCTAAAGTTCTCTGGGTCTTTAGGGTCAACAAAATGAACCTTAATTCCTAATTTAGGTAAAGTGTAATGGAATAAATTATAGGTTCCCCCATAAAGCGAAGAAGAGGAAACAACTTCTTGACCAGCTTCAACTATGTTTAGAATAGCAAGAGTCTCAGCGGACTGTCCAGAGGCCGTGGCAAGTGCGGCAACACCACCTTCTAAGGCAGCAACTCGTTTCTCTAGAACATCAGTTGTAGGATTCATAAGTCTCGTATAGATATTTCCAAATTCTTGAAGCCCAAAAAGTCTTGCTGCATGGTCTGTATCGTGAAAAACATAAGATGTTGTTTGGTACAAAGGAACTGCTCTGGATGTTGTAGTTGGATCTGGTTCTTGTCCACCGTGTAGGGCGATTGTTTCTAATTTATAATTTCTAGCCATTATTAAGCCTCTCTTTCGTGTAAATCTTTGCTAATTTCTTACCATTTAGAAGAAGAAAGAATAAAAGTAAATATAAATTTCGTTAAAACGAAATAAAATTCTGTTTTTTTGGAAATGAGTAAATCAACTAAAAACTAGGATTTTAGCCAAAATCTAGAACTTAAATCAATTTTAGTGCTTGGGTATTCGATATTTAAAGGGATGAGCTGTATTTTCAAAAGATTATCTATTCTTTGCATCCTATTCTGCTCCTTTCATCTATCAGCGGAAAGTTGGATTCCAACAGCTCAATCCACTCGCAAGCAAACCTCCTTAACTCTTGATTATGGTGCAGCAAACAATAATGAAGATACGTTTTTTCATATATCACCTAATTTTACATATAAGATGAATGAAGAATTTGGTTTTTCCTTTTCTCTTCCTATAAATGGTCTTGTTAATGATAAACAACCATTACAAGATGATTCAAAATCAGGCAAGATCCGTAGTTATGACTATAATGAAGCTTCTGATTACTACCGTGTTTTAAATTATGTTTGGTATGGACAATATGAAAGGGAAGCTCCAGGGAAGGTAACTTATTCCTTTTATTTGGGTGATATTCGTGATGGTCGAATTGGACATGGTACAATAGTAAATCAATACTATAATAATATACGTTATGACACATACAATGCAGGTGTTCTAGCTGATGTAAATACTGATTATATTGGTGCACAATATTTTTCCAATTCAATTTACTCTCGTGATGTTAACGCAGTTAGAGTCTATATCAAACCTTTAGCAATTGGTCGTAAATTGGTACAATTTTACCATTGGTATCAGGAAAATTCTTATGATGAAGATGATGAATATGAGTATGTGGATGAAGATGAATACATTGGAATGATGCAAGTTCGTGGAAATGTATTAGATGAGGCTGGAAGAAAATCAGTCATAGAAGAATTAGGCTCGAATAAAAAGAAAAAAAAGAGACCCTCTCTACCAAGACCAGTCTCCAAATACAGTAAAATGGAAATTGAAGAGATGGATGAATGGTACAATCGACTAACAGTTGGTATAACGCGAGCATTTGATAGCAACAGTCCTCTTCAATATAGTTATTCTCAAACAGGAATCCCTAATCGTAAAGAAAACTCTGATACTCCTATTGTAAATGAGTCAGGTAAAGTTTCAGTGGAAGGATATGATATTGAATATCGATTGCTCAACATGAAATACTGGGAACTGACACCTTATTTGGATGTAAATACTATAAAGGAACTAAAAAATTCAGGTGGAACTCATTACGGTCTTATGGCAAGAATAGGTGGGAAAGATATTAATTTGGTCATTAAGCCTGAATTAAGAAAAATGAGTAAGAATTATCTTCCTATGTATTTTGATACTTTTTACGAAGTTGAGCGTTTTCATGGAACTTTATCTTCTGAAAATCCAATGATTAGTAAATTAGAAAATGCAAGGAATCTTCCTACTACAGGTGGAATAGCTGGATATTATAATACTCTACTTTTTCATTTTTATTCTTATAGCTTTGAAGCTTCTTATGAAGATTATTCGGGACCTAACAACGCCAGAGTTTTTCTTGCCTCATATATTCCTTTAGGAAGTAATTTCACACTTTCCTTTTTCTATACTAAGAAAGGATTTGATGCTTCTGGGGATGCATTTAAGATTGATAACGGAAGTTTGGGAGCCGCAGAACTCTCACTTCCAATTGGACCTATACAAATTCGTTTGCAAAATTTAAGAAGATGGACATTTGCAGAAAACGAAACAGGTTTTAGATCCTTTGATGAACAAAGACTTCTTCTTTCATCATCCTTTGCTCTTTAAAATACCTAACACATTTGCAATCGCGTATTCAGATCTCAGAATAGTATCACCTAATGAGTAACATTTGCTCATTTTTGAAAGTAAGTCAATATCCTCCAGTGAATTGCCCGATTCTGAACCGAAATATACTTCTATTCCTATTTCTTCTTGTCGAGAAACATATTCGAATGTTTCTAAGTCATAAAAAGAGTCCTCCATGCTTGGATCTAAGGAAATTTTGCAAGCTACTTTACTTCGTTCTAAGTATTCCTTTAGATTTAAATGTACAATTTGAACTTTAGGAACAAGAAATGATCCAGACTGTTCCATACCTGTTTTGATTTCATTCCAAATACCACTAGTCTTATAGACAGGCGAGGTTAAGAATTGTTTATTATGGGACTGAGGAAGTAAGAATACAACTTGGGCGACCCCAAAGCATCCTATTAGGTGTAGGATTTTTTTGCCTGTTTGTGGTCGAGGAAGAGGAAGTATTAATCTTACTTTGGACAAAACCTTCATTTTTTCAGAAAGTTTATTTATTTCATAATGATGTAGCTTTTCTCCCAAAGTTGGCTTATCAATCAATACTTTGTCTTCTGGAAATGAAAGTATCCTTGAGTAACCCTTGCTTATAGAGGGAAGAATTACTTTTATTGAATCGCCAATTTTTTTCCCTAGAATATTTTTAACATGAGCCGATTTATTACTATCTAATAAGTA
>PEQN01000091.1 GCA_002786225.1 Leptospira sp.
GCTTGGCCGATAAGATCGTGGCCCTTTAGTAATTTAGGAATAGCAGATGATTGAATGGGAGATGGTTCAGTGAAGCCTAATTTCTCAATTGCATTTAAAGAAGATTGGGATAGACCTAGGTCAAGAAAAGATGTGGTTTGGTTCATGGAGTGTCCTGTCGAAAGGTTACCGAAGAGAATGTCGAGGGTATTTCTAATGTGATATTACCACTTTTGTAAAGGAATCCCATCCGTAAATCATTAAAAATATGATTCCTTTCTCACTATATTGCATTATTCTACTACTAAGGTAATATCTACTCTTCGATTTTTTTTACGCTCTTCCTCTGTCTTATTAGAAGCTATAGGTTTTTTATCTGCAAATCCTTGGTAGGACAAACGGTTCGCATCCAGACCAAATTTTTCCACAAAGGCATTTAACACAGATTTGGCCCTATCTTCCGAAAGTCTCTGGTTGTAATCCTTTCCACCTGTACTATCCGTATGACCAGAAATTCGTATTTCCCTGCTTGGATACTTTTTCAGAACTTCAGCAATTTTGGCTACTTGGTCCATAGCATCCTTACTTAAATCTGAGTCATCTAGGTTAAAAAGAATGGAATCCATAGAAATAGAAATGCCTTCTTCCGTTCTTCGAACATTGAGTGGAGATTTACCAGAATCATCTCTTGGAATACCAAGCTCTGCCTCAATCTGGTTTTTAAAATTTTCCTTGCCTGAGTCTGTGAGAATTTTGCGAGATTGGTAAATACCATTGATCAAAAAGCTTGCTTCTTGAACAATTCCACCCGGATAGACAAAGGTATACGTCAGGCGATTTTCCTTGTATTCAGGATAACCCTTTTCTTGATTGAAATAAACTGTTCCCCTCGCAAAACCATAGATCTTAACAGGAAGACCTTCTTTAATCAACTTGGATTGGTGAAGTATGGAATAAGAATAGGTAATTTTATCAGCCTTGCCAGAATATTCATTCCACTTCCAATCTCTTTTACCATGTAACATATATTCTGCGTTAACTGGAATCTTTATTCGTCCACCTGGAAAATCAAAAGATTCTTCCGCATCCAAAGACCAGGAATCTCCCGCCTGTACAGGCTGATCTGAGAATCCAGGAACGGATCTAAGATTAGGCATGATGTATTCGTCTGGCACTTGGTAGGTTCCATTTTTTTGTATAAAGAAGTTAGATTGGAAATTTTTATCCTTACGAAAGGGACCTTCTGTATTTCCATATCTAACATAGGTATCAAAGTATCCATTGAGTCGGCAAGATTTATCATTGCAATCTTCCACCTTCAAGGCGATACGATTTCTGTCTTGCCTACGGACTTCACGAGAAGCCACTCGAAATAAGACAGAATGAAATTCATTTAACTCTAGGACATCATCTTGGACCAACTTCCATTGGAAGATTTTACCTTGGTTTGTTTCCTTCTCAGTCTGAGCATGCATTCCATTTCCGTGGATTAAGATTAGAATGGCTAAAAGAAATGGACTAATGATTTTCATGCGGACTCCTACTACCTAAATCGGCTTTTCTGGGAAAACATTGATCTCTTGTCAAAAAAATCCGTTGCCTCTACGAACGATTTTAAAGTTATATAAGATTTGATGAACATAGAGCTTTCTATCGAACAGTATGAAGCCTTGCTAAAACTCGTTTTTATCGGGGATTGGGTTGTAGGATTTAATGATTTAGACAATTCCGACCCTGGAGAGAATCGTTTGAGTGAAGTTGCTCAGTGGATTTACAGTCATGCCGAAGAGGCAGGACTTGGACAATTGGTATCCCATGATCAGAATTCAGATGCCCTAGCCTTGACTCGAGAGTTCGAAGAGACCAGTGGAATAGCTGAACTTTTGGAATACTATGAAGAGGAAACTTTCTGGGAGGAGTTAATCCACAGACTGGCACATAGAGATTTCAATCGTCATTATGGTGAGACCGCGATTTCAGAGATGGCAATCGAAGAGCGCATTGAAAAGGAAACACCCTTTGTTGAGAAGTATGCAACCGAATTCAATGATAATGGAATCGAAAATTTAAAAATCTAGGCTCCACCTGCCGACTCATAGTATCTTATCCCACGTTTCCATAAGCCATACCCCATTCCAAAGATAAGTAAACCAGTTGGTAGACCCATAGTAGCGAGCCATGGACTAAATCCAGTTTGCTTATCTAAGAAATAAGAGGCAGGGTAAAAGTTTACAAAGGCGATAGGAAACAAAAAGGTCAATGAAAATCGTATTGACCTTGAATAAATACTAACAGGGTATAAGAGAAATTCTCTAGCTGAAAACACAAAGAGATGAACCAGGGATTGGTTGTTGATAGCAAAGAAAGCAACACTGGCAATAATAAGACGTATCCCACCCATAATTAAGATTCCAGCGATAATAGTGATCACTAGAAAAAATATATTTCCAATATTCCACTCAATAGAAACCAAACTATTTGCATAGATAAATGTTATCGTAGCTAATGTTAGATGAGCTATGCCCGAAATATCAAAGCCCATAGACATCACTTGACCCAGTGGGGAAAGAGGACGAATTAAATATCGATCAAAGTTGCCCAAGCGCACAAGACTTCCAAATTCCAAAATCCCTGTGAATAAGCTAGAAACAAAACCACCAATCAAAATCAAAATACTATAAAGAAAAACTATTTCTCCTAAATTCCACCCACCTATTGTATGGAAGCGAGTTACTATCACTCCAACTGTTAGTATCTGAGCCGTATAAAGAAACAATAGTGTAAAGATAAAAATGATAAAATTCCATCTATACTCGATACGAGTTTGAATCGATGCAAGTGCTAAACGAAAATAAAGACTTAATTCACTTTTGATTTCTTCCAAAGAAGCTTGCTCTCTCTTTCTGATTTCGCTCTTAGAAATTCACTGATTCTATTTCTTAAGATACTAGAGATGGCGATTTGTGAATTTCCATCTATCATTCCATCTGGAGATCTTTGGCTGGTTCTTAATGTATTCTTAATTTCCTCTAATGCCTTTTCATTCAAGAAATCCCCATTGGTGGCATGAACTGCTGAAATACCCTTCCAAATTTGGATAGCTTTACTCTGTTCTATAATTCTTTCTTCCATGGCAAGTGTCTGCGAATATTCCCAGTGGATTCTTGCCTTTTCGAACAAACCGTCCGCCTTGCGATAGTTATTGGGTGTATTTTGAATAAGAGTGTCCATTATCTCAAGGCGTTTCTTAGAATAGAGACGATTGACATCATCTATAGATTTAATATTTTTCTCTTGGAAAATTTTCTGATATCTTTCTAAGACTCTTCGTATCACTTCTACACGAAGTTGCTCTTTCTCTTGCTCATTCATTCTAGACAATAATTCTTTATTCTGGAAGTACATACTAACAGCCCTTCCTTGGATATCATAGATATTCTCTAGGGTAAAAAGTATTTCCGTTCCTAATTTATTATTCTGAAATTCAGAATACATAGCTAAGGTATTCTTTAGAAAGTCTTCCTTATTCAAATTCTCTTGGAAGTAATCAATCGTAAAATAAGTACTATCTGAACTAAAAGGATAAGCTAATCTTTGTAGATTCTGGTAGTATAAATCTCTTAAGAAAAGAGGAAGATCTCCCTCATCTGGATTGTAATTGAGAAACCTAGAAGTGAAATCCTTTAGCTGGTCTTCCTTCTTCTTCTTGAGATTCTTATCAAGATATTGCATCCTTTGTTCTTGGTTCATTGCAAGAGGAGCCCTAGTATTTTTCTGATCTTCTGCTTCTATTTCAACTTGAAGGATATCTTCTTCCACTGATTTATTTCGGTAGAGATCTATGATTTTATTTCTTTCTTTATAATTCTCTAGGTCTTCTGGAGCCTTACGAACTTCTTCTGCAAACGGCTTATCAATTTTATATAGAGTGGGGTAGACCTCTTTAACCATGATATCTTCATAGTCTCGCTTACGGTTGATGTACGAGTCAGGTACAGAACCATCTTTGATGATATTATCAAAGTTATTCTTGAAACTATTTCTGACCTTCTTGGACTCATCTAACCTCTCGACTAGATCTTCCCATTCTCCACCCTTGTATTTGCCACGATCAAATTTAGAATTCCCTTCACCATCGGAGTTCTCATCCTCTTCGGAACCTTCCGACTCTTCCCCTTCACCATCCATCTTACTGACTATGGAAAAGCTTAGGGTCTTTTCTTCCTCTAAGGGCTGAGCATAAATTCGAGGTGGACCACAGATTACTGGCACATCCCAAATTCTCCCAGAGTTGATCATATAGAAGATAAAAAATGCGTGAGCAACTAAGGCAAGATAGAATGCTGCTAAAAGTCTAAGGCGAAACCCACCTATGAATTGGAAAAAATCTTTCAACTAAGCCCTCTTTCCTCTCCAATAAATCCAAGAAAAATAAAAAGCAAGCAGGAACAATACAGACCAAGGCAATACATTTCCGTAAAGAACATAAAAAGTTAGTTCTGATTTTACAAGTCCTACTTTCTTTCGTATAAATTCTGCTGATTCTTGCCCTGTGAATTCCTTGTCTACAACCTGCCCTAAATGATCTACAAAAAATGAAGAACCTGAATTGGTGGAACGAACCATCCACTTGCGCCATTCAATGGAACGAATTCTTCCAAGATCCCCATGTTGATAGGTTTCAGCAGAAATACCATACCATTTATCATTTGTTACGTTTACAATAAAATCAGGAGAACCAGATTCCCTAAAAGTACGAACAAACTCTGGTATAATCACTTCATAACAAATCAAAGGTAAGAATTTTGCTCTTTCTTGGGCGGTTTTTTTTAAAGGAAGGTAGATTTCAGAAACTTGATCTGTGTTCATCTTAGCAGTATCTGCAAAATTCAGATGAACAAACTCTTCTTCTGAAGACTTACTTTTAGAGTAGATAGGTAGAAAATCTAGACTCTTGCCAGGTTCAAATCTGCCTGTCTGTGGACTTAACTCATACATAAATTCAAAAGGCATATATTCTCCAAAGGCAAGAAGATAAACTTTCTGATAAGAAGTCTTCCTATCACCGTTTGGATCATAAACCGTAGAACTATTGTAATACCTAAGATTTTTTCTTGTACGAATCTTTTCGTCAACATAGGATGCATCTAATTCATTAAAGAAGACATTTGCGTTCAATCTGTTCGCAATGATTTTCATCAAAGAATCAAATCTATCCCAATACAAAGGCGGTGAAGTTGT
>PEQN01000092.1 GCA_002786225.1 Leptospira sp.
TTCCAAACGCAGTAATGACCCTCGCTACAACATGAGTAGAGAGCGTTGGGTAACTCGTGAAGGAGTATGTAGTAACATAGCTGAGGGTAGAAATAATATTCTTAAGCAAGCTTTTAGATCATACTACTATGTGAGTCCCAAATGGAGCCAAGTGTATCTGGATGAGCTATCTTTTCTAGGTAACCTTAGATTTGAAAAAGACTTAGCTAGGTTGTTATTCACAGGTAGTTATTCTGAAGAAGCTGTTATTGAAGCTAGTTATACATCGGATAGTTACTATGGAGATAGAGATGATGATGGATCTAGTAGAGTAAGTTTAGATAGCTTTGTGGGGATGAGTGATGAGAAATGCGGGCGGAGGGACTTGAACCCCCACGCCTTTCGGCGCCAGAACCTAAATCTGGTGCGTCTGCCAATTTCGCCACGCCCGCATGTTGTCCAGTGTTTGAAGGATGGGCTATTTTTCAATAAAAAATTGTTTGCCAAATCCTGAGGAACTTACAAAGTCAAGCCCATGCGGACCCTAAGAATCACTCCTCTTCCTATACTCATAATTAGTTTTCTTTTTATGTTGATTCCTATACTTAGCTACCTTGCAACAGCCGATTTTTACTTCTTATCAATTTGGCAGGTAAGAAATGTTTTTAGTAAGATGGAATACATCCAAATTCTTGTTTTAGTATCCTCACTGTTTGTATCTATAGGAATTCTCTTTCGAAAAAAAGCAGGGTACTTTGCTTTTTTTACCTTGGCTGGTATTTTGATCCTATACAATGTTTGGTTATTAACAAGTTCATTCTTTGGAAAATCCTTTCATGTAGCAGGCTTTCCTCTTACAAGACAAGATGTAGTCATGAATTTTTCTTTAACCCTTTTCTTATTAGGATCTATTTATTATTTTCTTAACCAAGAAATTTCTGCACCCTACTTCAGTCCGGATTCCAGAGGATGGAGACGAAACCCTAGAGAAACAATTCCTTTAAGTTTTCAATTGAAATTTCAATCTTCGACCTTTGCTGGTAAGACGATCAATCTTTCTAAATCTGGAGCTATGGTTCCTGTAATCAAATCTTTTGAGTTTGAACCTGGGGAAGAAGGAGAAGTAGAAATCGTTTTCGAAGATAGAGATGGTCGTGACTTTAAAGGTGTATTTCGTTGCATGTTGATCCGTATTGATGAGATTGATTTTCTACCAGGAGAGAAGCAAATCGGATTGAGATTCTTATCCGATTCAACAACTAACGAATCCAAGATTCAGTTGAGTTATTTTCTGGAAGAAAGGTATTCTCCTAGGTATGTTGTATCAACACAAGTTCAATTTGGCGAAAGAGGATTCGAAGAATACAAAGACCAATTAGCCAATATCTCAGCTGAGGGCTTATACTTAAATACTAATATACATTATCCTACAGGCAAAGATATTTATATACGTATCCCTACACTTTCTGGTAACATTGATTTGGAAGCAAGAGTAAGCTGGAGCAATCCTAAGGGAGAATTTGGTAAACAACAAGGATTTGGAGTGCAAATTGTTCTAAATAGAAATCCGATTCGATTCCGTATCTGGTTACTAAGAGTTAGAACTCAGAAATTGCATACTAGATAAAAGTGATTTAGCCAGTTCTAAATCACCTGGCTTGGTAACTTTGAGATTCCAAAGACCAGTTTCAACCATCTGAGTTGCTTTATTCCAATTCAGTCCCCAAGAACTCAGGTCGGTAGGCTCGAAATGACTAGCCGATGATTTTTCAAACGCAAGAAAGGATTCGATAATTTCGACTTTTGCCATTTGAGGTGTCTTAATTAAATAAATATTTTCTCTGGAAATTAATTCTTGTGGTGAATTGTTGCGAAGAATGGTATCCGGGCAGGATAGTGCCAAGGTAGAAAGTCCATGTACTCGAGTAGCTTGCACTAAATCATCTAACTCCTTATAAAGAAAAAATGGTCTTGCAACATCATGGATAAAGATAAGATCTTCTTTTTGTTTATGGAGAGCATCGTATCCTTTTAAGAAAGAAGCATGTCTAGTATTTCCGCCAACCACTATCCTATCATTCCCAAGAAGATAGGTATCTAATTGTGCCTCAACTTCAGAAATGCTATCTGGATGAGAGACAATGACAAGCTGCTTTAAGAATCCCCATTCTCTAAATCTTCGAGTGGATCTTTGAAGGAGAGACTCTCCTTCTAGATTGAGAAATTGTTTGGGAGCTGATCCATATCTTTTGCCAAGACCTCCTGCAAGTAAAATAGCATGAATATTTCCCATATTATTTGCAAGACAGGCTTGGCATGAAACTTATTTTCTTATGAAAGAAGGATTTCATTCTGAACAATTTGTTCGAGACTTTGTCTCTTTCGAATCAGATGAGACTTACCATCTAGATCAATCAATACTTCGGCTGTCTCAGGAAATGAATTGTAGTTTTTGGTAGACATAGAACTACAGTATGCACCAGAACCTTCCATAACTACATAATCACCAATAGCTGCTTCAGCCATTTCACGAGTTATAGGCTCACCACCCTCCTTTTGAGTAAACACATCACCTGACTCGCAACAATGACCTACGACTACATATTCCTTGGACTTAGGTGGATTTGAGTGAGAAGATTCTTCTTTAGGAACAACAACCATAGGATGTCTAGAACCATAAAGAGATGGCCTAGTATTTGCATCCATTCCTGTATCAAGCTTTAGAAATGTAAAACCTTGGTTTCCAGTATCAATCTTATCATCTACGCTTGTTAATATACAACCAGAGTTAGCCACATAAAAAGTTCCTGGTTCAATCTCTAGATGAAGTTTTCTGTTGTGTTTTTTTGCAAATTCTACAAAAAGTTCTTTAACAGGTGCCCCTATCAATTGCATATCAGTAGACTTCTCATCTATCATACGGCCTACTTTAAAACCACCACCTAGGTTTACAATTGTACATGTTGGGAAAAGTTCCGCATATTCTAAAGTATAGTGAGCCACTGCCTTCCAGACTTCAGGGTCTGAGCCAGATCCAATATGGGTATGAACTTTTTCAACTACTAGATTGTATTTATCTATAAGTTCTCTTAATTCCTTTACCTTCTCATGCCAAATTCCAAATGCAGAAGTAGTACCGCCCACATCCGTCTTTTTTGTATGACCTGAACCCAGACCTGGGTTGAATCGAAGTGAGAGCTTATGTCCTGGAAACATTTTTCCAAAATTTTCCAATTGCTTCAAGGAACAGGCATTAAAGTATACACCCTTTTCCACCAACTCTTTCAGATCCTTGGGTTCTTCTTGGGAGGTGAGTTGAATCTCTTGTGGTGTAAATCCAGCGAGCAATGCTCTGTGAACTTCATAACCAGAAGAGGCATCAATTTGAATTCCCTTATTTCTCATGATCTTGAGAATATTTGCATTAGGATTTGCCTTCATTGCATAACGAAGTGTTAATCCGTAAGCATTGGGAAAAGCCAAAGCTTCTTCGCATTTTCTTTCCAATTCAGCCTGAGAGTAGACAAAAATCGGTGTTCCATATTCTTTTGCAAGATTTCTTACCTGCGACGGAGTTAAGAATTTTAGTTTTTCTATTGATTGCATAGTCCTTCCAAAAACTAATAGAGTATTAGCTCAGAATTTTGAAAGGGATTTTCTCATTTATGTCTGGAAAAATCACCCATATTGAATCTCTCAACCAAGTAATTAAGCAATTGGAGCATGGGAACTCAACACAAAGGAAGATATCGCAACTTCTCAAGCGCGAAGAGGTCAGAAACTATGCCAATTTAGGTTCTGTGGCACCCGATATGTTCTACTTCTACCACGTCCTTACACCAAAAAGAACGCGAAAAGCAAGTATCTGGGGAGACCGTTCCCACCATGAAAAAGTAGCAGATTTGATTTTAAATTTTTTGGATAGGGTTGCTGACTCCGAGTTCTCCTTGTACCGCGACAGGAACCTTGCCTTTACTCTAGGTTATCTTTGCCACTGCGTCGTAGATATTATTACTCACCCCTATATCTTTTATATTTCAGGGGATTATTATAATATTGACCCCAAGATAGCCTTTCAAGCACAACTCGCCCACATGCGAGTAGAGTACGGATTGGACTCTTTTCTGATCCACCATCGTTGGGGCATGACTGCAAAAGAATATGACTTCCCACAACACATTGACATCACAGTTCGAACAGGATCCTCTCGTAAGAAAATGGATACTATGCTTTGGAAATTCTGGGTAGATTGCTTACAAGAGACATTTCCAAGTGAATTTAGAATAGATTATATAGGTTCCCAAAATAAAATTCTAACTGGTGACATTCTCAATGAATCCTATTTAGGCTTTTTTCAAATGAGTAAAATTGTAGATTCTCGCAGTATGTTCGTTAGAGGTTTCTTGAAGTTTGTAGATAAAATTACATTTAAAAAAGCCAACTCATCTGTGCTGCTTCTTCCTCTAAAAGAAAACATAGATCCAAGAATTATGAATGAGGAAAAGAGAGAGTGGTCTTACCCTGCACTTCCCTCTAAGAAATCCAATGAAACTTTTATTGAACTTTTGAATTATGCTGTAAGCTTATCAAAGGATATGCTTACACTTGCTTTTGAATATGTGGAATCTCCAACCAAAAAAAATCGAGAAAACCTGCATTCCAAATTCTCAGGTTATAACCTGGACACAGGCCTCAAAGAAGGTGTTCACCAAATGAAAGAATTCGCTCCCTTAGGATAATCCATGAAAAAAGAACCAGTAGCATTAATCTCTCGTTATATTATTGTTAAATATAGAGACACTATCTCAAAACTTATCCAAGATGGAAAGAGTATCAATCGCTTGTTTCTAATTTTAGCTCTTGGAATATTTTTCAATATTCTACTTATCATTGCAAGCCCAAATGATTTCTTTAGAATGAATCGTGCCTTGAAATTTGATGAGCCTTCCGTTCTCTATGGTGTGAATACCAAAGGAGAATTTGAACCCATAGCAGAATACTACAAATTTTCTAGAATCATTACCCGCTTGCAAGATCTTCCTAAAGAAGACAAAGCTCTTTCACCACATATCATGAATAAGGTGGTACAATGTTTTGTTTCGACAGAGGATAATGATTTTTTTGAACACAAGGGTATAGACCCTAGGGGAATATTTAGAGCATTCTTTGTAAACATCATAGCTGGAAGAATCAAAGAAGGTGCCTCCACCATCA
>PEQN01000093.1 GCA_002786225.1 Leptospira sp.
AATAAAAGATTCTAAACAAGTCTATGAAATTTCCTCAGGTTGGACTTTTCAGCCTGAGGGCTTAATGCCAAAACAAGTGCAAGTCGGCAAGGGACTTGTAAGACAAAATTTACTTCCGCCAATTTCTGGTATCTACTCTGTGGAAATTGAGTATTCGGTTCATGATTTAAATTATCCGCAAGGAATATTTCTAGATCGAATCCAAGATGCTGATAGAGTATATTTCAATGGTCAGTTAATAGGAAGCACAGGAATCTTTCCACCAGAAGGTGACTACAATCCAAATTGGTTATTGAAAAGATTATACTTCATTCCTTCAAATTTAATTAATTTAGAGGGAAAAAATCAGTTAAAAATTGAAATTATTTTTATGAATCCAGCATTTCCTGGAGGTTTGTTTCGATCGATACCTGCAATTGGAAACATGCAAATTTTAGAAGAAAAAATTATCTATGAAGACGGTAGAGAATTTGCATTGATTATGCTGTTCTTTGGTGTAGGTGCATATCAACTGTTCTCAATATTTCTAAGAAGGCAAGCTCTTGCTAATTTTTTTTTATTGATGAGCTCTTTTTCATACATTATGTGGAGAGTGCCATTAATTAATTTCTTCATTAATAACTCTGGCATACCTTTTGTTAATATTTTATCTATTTTCTTTTTCTTTCAAACTGTATTCCCTGTTAGCATTTTATTTTTTTGTTATTCGATAATAGAACAAAAGGTAAAGTGGTTTGAAAAAATTATGATTTTTATTTTTCTTTCAATTGCGACTATTCAAGCTTTTCCTATAGATATGGAGTCGCGAATCGATCTACTGCATTTTTGGGAAATACTTTTAATTCCATCAATTTTTTTACTAACATTTCGGATTATTGCTGCTATTCGACAAGATAAAAAAGAAGCAATTTTAATTACTATTGGAATCTGTATTCTGTTTTTTGCAGGAATAACGGATATATTGATAGATATCTTAACAGGAAGGAATATCTATCTTACTCAGTATGGATTTTTAGGTATGATGATATTTTCTGCGATTTCTGTTTCTTATAGGAATGCGAAAAACGAAAAGGAATTGTCAAAGTTAACTGTTGAACTTGAACAAAGGGTCTTGGATAGAACCCAGGAGATAGTTAAGAAGAATGAAGATTTAGTAAAGGATTTAAGCTTTGCTGCACGAATACAAGTCGGATTGTTACCAAAATCAGCACCAAATGTTAAAAATTTAAATATAGCAGCAAGATATATTCCAATGTCTCAAGTAGGAGGTGATTTTTATGATTGGATCGAGATAGATGAGCACAGATTACTTTTGATATTGATTGATGTTTCTGGACATGGAGTTTCATCGGCCTTGATTTCATCTATGGTAAAAGTACAATTTACAAATTTTGTAAAAGAATATGATAGCCCAGATGAAATTTTATATCATATAAATAATTCCCTTTCAAATTTAAAGATGAATTCTTTTGTTACGGCTAATTGTACTCTATTTGATACCTTAAATAAGAAAGTGTTTTTTGCAAGTGCTGGCCATCCGCACCCATTAGTTACTAACATAAATAGTAACAAAACAGAATATATTGAACTTAAAGGAATGATTTTGGGTTGGAAAGGAAATAAGAAGTATCCTCTTGTTGAAAGATCAATCAAGCCTGGTGAGAGATATTTTTTTTATACAGATGGAGTAACGGAAGCTAAATCTAAAAATAGCTTATTTGGTGAGGAAAAATTGTTTTCCCTAATACAATCAACTAAATCTATTTCTATTGAAGATGCGAGTAAAGTAATTTTAGAAACTTTAATGTTGTATAATGGGAATGTTGCTCAAGATGATTTGACCTTTGTCATTGTCGATATAATCTAAATTTAGAATCTAATAGTGATTAGAGAACCTTTGTTTCGAGGTTTCTTTTTATCAATCCAATAAATTTGTAATCCATTGCTATCACAAGCTTGAATAAAATCGGATGGTATGATGCGGGAATAGACAGCTACTGGTCTTGCTTTCCAATACTCCATACATAGTGTTGAATCAGGATAGGCTAGGTGGATTTCTTCAAGGGATTCTAAGAAAGGAAGATTTTGAATCGAAGAAATATCTTGGCTATAAGATTGCTTCCAGAAAATGAAAATACTGAGTCCCAAAGAAAGCATGAAGAAAAATAATCTCCACTTAGAAACAGCGATCTTCCAGATGAGGATAAATTGAAAAAGTGGTAGGTAACGCAAAGAAAAATACCTGGAAAAACTGATGTATATTGTTGTAAGAAATAAATTGATGAATCCTATTTGGGATAGGCTTTTGTTTGGAGTTAGATTATTCTTTAATTTTCTTGTTGAAAAGAAAATAAGCACCAGAAAATAAATCCAATAATTTTCTAAGATGGAAAGCAATAGACTGAAAGTAGAACTAATATGCTTAAGGTTAAATCTATCTATGGAAATATATTGAGTGTAATAAATATGGGAACTCGTAAGTATCCCAAAATGATTTAACAAGAAAGAAACAGAATATCCTAATAAAGCAATTAATGTAAATCCAATCCTAAACTTACTATGATTTAGAAAAGGGATAGGTTTGTTTTTGGTGGAAGATATTTTTTTTGAAATATTAAAATTTGAATTATTGTAAAATGAAAAAGCATTCGAGATCCATAGATAGATTATGATAAGAGAGCAGAACATGGAATCCGAAAGAGAGCCAAGAAAAATTGTAAGGGAAAGTAGGCTTAAGTTATGAGAGCGGATTGCAACTAAGCAGAGAAGAATTAGAATTATTACTCCACTATGATTGGTGAATAGTACTTGATCTAGGTTGAATTCTAGAATTAAAACGCTTAAATTAAGGATGGTAAGTGCTGTTAAACTATAGAAAAAAGTTTTCTGAAATTGCTCAACTTTTTTGTTATTATTTCCTAAGTTGGAAAGTTTTGCAATCAGAATAGCAATTGTAATTTGAAAAAGAAAGATAGTTAAGAGGAAATGAAATTCAGGTCTCAGTATTTGAAGAAAGGAAAGAATCAGATAACTAATTCCAGAGAGAATCAAATCAGGAAATATATAGTTCGAAGGAGGAAAGTTCCAGTCGATCAGAGAATGAATAGAGTTAATGCTTTTAAAATATGAGTAAGGAAAGAGATAGTCTGCATTTCCAAATGTCTTCCACCAGAATCTTTCCGTGAGGAAATCTTTGTATAGAAAATACAAAGAATAAAAGTAGAGTAGAACCCTACTTTTCATATTTCAAACCTAAAAGAATGGAAATGCGTACAGTATATACGAAAAATCTAATTCAGGAATTTTCTTCTATAGCAAATTTTGCTTTCAGTTTTTCTAAAATATCAGCAACAAATGCATCTTTGTTTTTATTTTTATATGCGAAACTCAATGCCTCTTTGGCTGTTGGATCAACTTCTTGATCTTTTTTGTGGATGTTAAAGAGACCAAGAATACAAGAGTATACTACTTCTGGATTTTCATCAAAAAGAATTTTCTCTTTCAAAGCAGTTGTAGATTCACCTTTTTCCCCGATTCTTCCTAAAGTGATTGCTGCTTGGCTCGCTACCTTTGAGCTATCTGTGTCTTTGAGAACTTCTATGATTGCTGGTATGACGGTCTTGTCTTTTTCTTTAGCGAAAAATACAAGTGCATCGATTCGCTCTTGGTCAGTTCCTGTTGATAGCAAAACTTTTTGTTGCTCGCTTGTCTTAGCTTCTGATGAGCTATTCGCAATCAAAGAGGAACTTGAGACGATAGCAAAAGTTACAAATGCGATGATAGCGAGAGAGTTTCTTGAAAATTTCATAATTTTTCTCCTATTCATAAGATTCAATCTTAAGTCTTATGGGTCAACAAAAAATGTTCTTTGCGAAGAATAGAAAAATTAGAAATTGGATGAAGTGAAACTGAAAAAATTCATAAAAGATCTCTCTCGTGAATACTATCCCATACGGATATTGGATAGATATTTATTTATGGAGTTTTTCAACACATTTATTGGAACATTGTTGATGTTAACAGCTATGATTCTCGTTTATGAGATAACCAATAATATGAAATATTTTGTTGAGAGCAGGGAGAGTCCAGTATATACCTATCTTTATATTGCCTATAGCATTCCTTCTATGGTTATCCAGGTGATTTCGCCAAGTCTTATGTTTAGTGTCTGCTTTGTTGTCGGACAATTCAGTGCAAATAAAGAATTAGTTTCTATAATGGTTGCTGGAGTCTCCTTTATAAGAATTGTCTCTCTCATTCTTGCTTTTGGTTTTTTTATGTGGATCTTTGTAGCCATCTTCACTCAGTTTGTGGTTATTCCTTCCAATAAGAAGGCACAGAATAACTACTCTTATATGGTAAAAGGTGCAGGCAAGCTAACGGATCTTGTCTACCAATACCATGTCAAAGGCAAAGAAGGATTCTACTATGTTTACTGGTACGATGTAAAAGATAGTGCTGTTAAGGGCGGATTTAATTATATCAAAGTTCTACCAGGAGGTCTACCTGAGTATGTGATTTCTGCACAAAGAGCGAATTACAAAGCTGATGTGAAGACTTGGGAACTATTAGATATAGAAGAGATTCATTTCAATGATAATTTGGAAGTCTCGAAATACGAAAAGATTCCGAACAAAACGTACAATTTTCCTGAATCTATAGATTATTTCTCTAAACCAACTAGAAATGCAGATGGTTTAAACTTTATTGAGTTAGGTGAAGAAATTGAAGAACGTAAGTTTAAGGGAATTCCATACAAAGATCTTATCGTTGAAAGACATGCAAGCTTTGCTATGCCACTTATGTCCTTTGTCGTTGTAAGTATTGGAGCCTTAGCTGGTGCCTTAACTAAGAAATCGGCTGGGGTAGCATCTCTAGGAATAACTATTGCAGTAGTTCTTTTGTATTATATTTTTTATTCAACGGGTAGATCTCTTGCTGAGAGTGGAGGGGTACCCGCTTTTGCAGCCATATGGTTTACCCCAGCTCTCTTTATAGGTGGCGCATATTATCTTTATAAGAAGATGAATGTCTAAAGTTAACTTAAAAATACTCTCTTATAAAGATCAGTTTGTAGAATTGATTTTGGATCGTATTTTTTCTTAAGTGCATGGAACTGTTTGAGGTTTT
>PEQN01000094.1 GCA_002786225.1 Leptospira sp.
GATGGCGGTTAACGAACTAGGATTGCCGACGTTGGTCGTAGGTGAGTGTCCTGCAAGGACACGTTACCGTTGGCACGAGATTGCTTAGCAATCGAAGTGACTAAGACCAATGTGGCGTAGCCTGTAGTGAGGGCGCAAGACCCGAACGAAACGGCAATCCGAAGTTATGCGTAGTGGCATCATCCCCAAATGACTAAATCTTCTTCTGCAATAAAATCACATTTATTACAATTTGGATTTTTTTGAGAAACTATACCACCATCACAATTAGGGCATTCGTTGTAATCAATTAACAACTTTACTTCTTTCCCAAACATTACTCCGCAATTTGAACATGAACTTCCTTTTCTTTTGAAATCCCATTCATCCCAACATTGAGGACAGTAATTATGAGGTATCTCTACTATATGTCCTTGAACTAAATATCGATTAAATTTATAACCTTCACTGAATTGGTATGTCTTCCCATCTTTTCCAAAACCATTAATTCCAACGCGGTACATTTCAATTGACTTTTCTCTTTCTGAATCAAATATTCCTAAATTAAAACCAAACTCTATCGAATATTTTTCTGGAAGTGATTTTAAAAGTTTAATTATTTCTTTTTCAATTTCCTTAAATTCATTTTTTTCTTTCAATTCTTCAAACTTATTATGTAACTTATCCCCGATAGCATCTAATTCATGGAATTTTTCATCATTCATAAAGTAATTTTAGAACAATAATTAATTTCTGCAACGATAATATAATGAATATTTTCCATTATCTAGATAAAAACATCAACTTACTTGTAAATTTTATGAAACAAAAAATTTATATTTTTTCTCTTTATTGTATACCAAAAAGTAAAATATTTTTATTTTTCTTTAATATTCTGAAAAGGTAATTAAGATTTATGCCATTACGTATAACGTAAATAGCTACCCGAAGTTCCTCGGAGCTGAGCCTACGGACTAGGCGTTAGCGTCGGCGCGAGTCTTGCGGAGGCAAGAAACGTGCCGGAGAGGAATTTGCCGAAGGCCGAGCGAGGGCGAAGTCCCGAAGCGAAGCGGGTAGCGGATGTTATGCGTAGTGCAAATTTAGTTAGTAAATATTTCTATAAATTGTCCAAATTCAGAAATGTGTCCAGTTTCTTTAAACCTTTCAAAAAGTTGTTGGAAATAGTAGTATTCCTTTACACAACCCGGATTTTTTTTGGAATAGCTGATTTTTCTTTCTTGGAAAATTAATTTCAAGTATTTGGTATGGAAATCTCCAATAGAACCTGGATAAGATGCTGGCTTTTCCATATGACATGGGTCTTCTTCACAAACATTGTAATGGGTGATTATTTTCTTTAGCTCCTCATTTTCCGGATTTTTTTTGAATATTTTTCTGTTAGCTAAAAACCAAGACTCAATTGTTTTCTTTTGAAATATCACGATCACATTTTCTTTTTGAACAGTTTTGTATTCATCAATTATTTTATCAATTTGACTATGAAGCTCAGATTCTAGTTTTACATCGCAATCTAAACATAAAATGAATTTTTTAAAATTTGGATTTTGAATAAAATCTTTTATGGCATTGCGTAAATGATTATCAATAAGATTCGGGTATCCTTCCCCGCTAATAATAAAATAATTATTTTCTATTGCTTCGGTAGGATTATAAATTCGAGTTAATGTTGGATTTAAGTGTTTAATCCATTCTGGATAGACTTTTAATTCTGTTTTTTTGCCCTCAACTAAAATATAATATGACATCTAAATCTGATCCTCTAACAAATTAATTAATTTTATAAAGCCCTCATGGTTTGAAGATCCAAGGTTGAATTTACTCGCATTATGAGTTGATACCTTTCCTCCCTTTCTTGTTACAATTTTCCAATTATTAATGTTTATATTGTTAATTATATAAGGGTGATGAGATGTTAATATGAATTGTAGTTTATCTTGTTCAGTTATTATATTTTCCGTTACTACATCTAAACAATTTACTCCTAAGCTATTTTCAAATTCATCAATTATAATTACAGTATTTTGAGGCCATAGAAAAATGTCACCTAAGTGAGTTAAGGTTCTAATCATACCTGAAGATACTTGGTCTTCAAAAATTCAATTTTCAACACCAGATTCTTTGATTTGAAGTATTGGGTTTCTTTTGTAATAAAAGGGAAGATCTTCGTTGGTCAATTTTTCATATTTAATATCCTCAACCTGCGGAAAAATTGATACATAAGCATTTTTGATTTTTTCAAAGTAATCTTTAAAATAAATATAGCAAATAGCTAATTTTATTGAAATTGAAGTGCCTAGGTTTTTAAGATGATCTAGGTTCTTGATTTTTTTACCAAAAACTTCTATATCATCCATATAATATTCGTCATCTCGATATTTCGATGAGAAGTCCTTGAAGATGATGGATTTGAAAGAATCGCTAGCAGGACGAATTATTTCCTCTTCTTGGAGAAGATTTATTGCACTTACGTAAGGATTCAATTTCGGAGTTTTTTCGGTCTGAAATGTAATTGCCTCTTGATCTCTACTAATTATGATTTGACCTTCCTTAAATAATGATTCATGCATTACAAGAGGAGGACTTGGTCTTGTACTATATTCATCGTAGTCTAACGAAAATGCTCTTCTAAGAGAAAAAATTTCGCCCTTATTTTGATACTCTCCTAGCCATCTATATGTTTTGGAATCATTTCCAATAAATTCAATTTCCCATTCTACTCCATTGATAGGACTTCCAGTAGCGATATCTCTTATATTTTTAATTGCATGAATTATTTGCGATTTACCTGCACCAGATTGACCAACCAGAAGCGTCAGATCAAAAAAGTTAATTTCATTCAATTCCCAATTTATACCTTTATCTGCATATTTTATTCTTTTTATTTTCATACTTTATCCTTTTACTTTATTTAAAATTATTTGCATTACGCATAACGCATTAGGATTGTCGACGTTGGTCGTAGGTGAGTGTCTGAAAGACACGTTACCGTTGGCACGAGATTGCTTAGCAATCGAAGTGACTAAGACCAATGTGGCGTAGCCCGAAGGCTGTATCCAGCCGTAGCGTCAATCCGAAGTTAAGCGCTGGAGGCGGAATTAATATATTCTATCCCAATCTGGGAGCTTGCCTTTTTTCCTAACTTTAGATATAACATTTTTCATCTCTGTTTCGATACTCTCCTTGCTTTTATTATGAATTCTTTTCTTAAGGAAATTTGAAGTATCAATATCATTTAGTCCTCTGGTAAAGGCATACAAAGCAAACTGATTTAAAGAGACACCTTGTGTCGCCGCAGTTTTTTCAATTCGATCTTTAAGATCTTCTGGAATTCGAATTGTTAATACATTTTTCTTATTCATATTCCTTTCTCCAAAATTTTATATAATCAGAAGGTGAGATAACAATAAACGAATCGAATCTCAAATTTTTATTAGAGCTAAAGTCTTTTAAATTCGATGTAATTAAGAATTTGCTATTGCTTGCAAAAGCCAATTCAACAAATAGATTATCATTTTCATCTTGAAGATTTGGTCTCATCAAATAGTTTATAGAAAATGGAGTAGCGACCAAGACAAGAAAATCGAGGAAGGCATTTATATCTTCTTTGGATAAATCAAGATCATTGAGAGTTTTTTCCCTCAAAAGAACACTTGAATACTCCAAAAAAACAGGTGTAGAAAGAGCCAGTTCAATCTTTCTTTGTAGGATTAAGTCTAGGATGAAAAAAGAGGCACCTCTACTATCCCGTAAAGATTGATAGAATACATTTGTATCGATAGTGACTCGCACAATTCATGACATCACATATGCTATCATATTTCAAGAAGAATTTATTCATGGAGTCTTCTTTTTTTAATAATTGTATCCCATTTCATGAGGCGTTCCTTCCGCCTCTTGCGCTTAACGAACTAGGCTTACCGACGTAGGCTGACCCTGAGTCCCGGAGGGACGTTAGGGACTGGCACGTAGCTTGCGTATGCAAGCGAGTGACAGAAAGCCTATGTGTCGGAGACCAAGCGAGGGCGCAAGACCCGAAGCGAAGCGGTAAGCCGTAGTTATACGCTGTGCGGTTTTAAACCTAATTTTTTAGCAACTTCCTTTACTCTATTATCAAAGCTATAGAATTGTAGATTCGAATCATTAAATTTATCTTTTAGAAAAATTGCTGTCGCAATATGAATCGCATCTAATGATCTACAATCTGAAATTTCCTTCTTTAATTCTACTATCGATAAAATGCTATCATCAATTTTGACTAGCGAGCATTCAGAGAGAATTTCATTTAATCTCTTTTCATTCTTTGAAAGCCAGTTTGAAGCTAATTTACTTTTGTTAGATTTATAGAATCGTCTTAATACAATTGTTGCTTCAATTGCAGTTAGAATAGAACAAACAACATCATTTTTCTGATTCCAAATTTTAGAAGCTTTTTCATGAAATTCATCTTCTAAAATTAAAGATAATATGATACTTGTTTCGAAATATTGTATCATTTATGTTTCTAATTTTCTTTAGATTCTTGGTACAAATGCCACCATTCTTTCTGTTTTATTTTGATTTTCTCTATACGACTAATGATTTCCCGTTTCCGTTTAGGAGGAATAATTTTGCCTTCATCGACTAATTTCTTCAAGATTTTGTGATTTTCACTAATTGTTCTACTTTCCGGTTCTGGAAATTTCAACTCTGCTACAACTTTATTATGCTCAGTAATAAGAACATTTTCGCCTTGTTTTACTAAGTCAATGTATTGACTTAGATGAGTCTTCAATTCCCTTATTCCGACTGAGATCATACTTTAAATGTAGTCACAAAGGTCATATTTTGTCAATTCTTATTTGAATTAGAAAATTGGAAAAATCAAGGAAATCAGGAAAATATATTACTATGATCCATTTTTTTGATTTTCGTTACCCATGTCCTGAGGTAAACATCTACCGCATGGCGTATAACGCACGAGGGTTACCGACGTTCCTGTAATGGCACGAAATTGCTCTGCAATTGCAGTAACATGAAAGGAATGTGTCGCAGACCGAGGCTGTATTCAG
>PEQN01000095.1 GCA_002786225.1 Leptospira sp.
CAACTGCACCACCTTTGGTTTCATCAATGTAGGCGATTCCTGCAATTGCTACCAATAGTAGAATTGCTAGTCCAAGTAAAGAAAAAATGAATATGCGAGATTTGAGAAGCTTCACGTTTAAAATGCTATGAAAGCCATACCACATGTAAAGAAAAAATTCATAATAATTCTAAACTTCTTCTTAGAGTAAGCCCAGAATTATTTCAATGGAATCTAAAAATATATTTTTCAACCAAGAGAAAGCTAATGGTAAGAGCTCCCGTGTAAAATAATGCCACAGAGGCTGAGTGAAGTATGCGTGCTCCTAGGCTGGAATCTTTGGCTTGTTCATAAGTGAAGCTAAAGAATAAACCGAGTAAAAATTCTGCTGGTAGCACATAAATAGCTGAGTTGCCAATTGTCTGGACATTTTGTGCATGCCAAACAGGAATTAGGTGCATAGTTTCCTCAGAAATCCAAAATATGATTAAAGCTATTATACCAGTAGTAAAATGGATAAATGTTCGAGGAAGTACACCTTGTTCGGTAAGCATTCTTGCAAATCTAGCTGATAAAAATAAAGGTATAGTCCAAAGTCCAGCCATGTAAAGTGAGACATTTCCAATTTTCGGAAAGCCATCTTCTGGAAAAACTAATACAGCTAAGACCTTAGAAAGAAACCAATCAGGGAATACTTGAAAGAGACTTGTAAGTAAGCTGAAGTAAAATAATTTCTTTCCCCCAATAGCCTTATGAATTTCGATCAGATAAATCATGCTAAGTATAAAAATACAAACCAAGATTCCCATTTTCTGCCCTGTTCGTATTCCAATAGGAAAAAATAAAATTCCAGCTGCAAGGGCAGAATAAACAACTAAAAACAAGGAAAGATTTTTCAGTTCTCGAGACATGCACTGATCTTATTATAAGAATTAGAATTGTAAAGGAAGATTTTTAAGAAATTTGCTTGCCTTCCAAATTGATTTAAGATTAAACTAATTTATGGGCACAAGATACAAAGGAAATTCGAGAGAAGTTCAATCTTTAGATGCATTTATAAAGTTGAAACGTGCCTCAGAATCTATATCTACAAGATTGTATCCAAGCTTACAGGAATATGGTTTGACCGAATCACAATTAGGCGTAATGGAAGCTCTCTACCATCTTGGTTCTATGTGTCAAAAAGAACTTGGAGCTAAAATTCTCAAATCAACTGGGAATATTACTCTAGTGATAGATAATTTGGAGAAGAGGAATCTTGTCCAACGAATTCGAAGCACTGAGGATAGAAGGTATATTTCTATTGTACTTACAGAACAAGGAAGTAAATTAATTTCCGAGTTTATGCCTCTCCATGTCAAATCAATTACCAATGAAATGTCCATTCTTAGCAAAGAAGAGTTAGACCAACTTCAGAAAATTTGCAAGAAAATTGGTCTTCAGAATTCGGATTGCACTTCTTAAATTATCCATTAACTAGATCAAAGAATTTATTTTACTTGCCTAACATTTGAATGTTTATTGGAAAATTAGTTTGATATTAAGATATTGTGGTAGCAATAGTATAGAATTAAATTAAATTGACCGTATTAGGAGAAAACCAATGGCAAAGTTACCAATGATTATTAGATATTTAATGGGTTTGATTTTTTTAGTTTTTGGATTGAATGGATTTTTACATTTTATTGATCCAGGACTTAAAGGAGCACCTTTAGATTTTATTATGACTTTAGTGAATTCTGGTTATTTAATGACGCTGATTAAAATCACTGAAATTATAGTGGGGATTCTGTTACTCGCAAATCTATATGTTCCTTTAGCTCTCGTAGTGATAGCACCAATTTCTTTAAACATTTTTCTATTCCATGCTTTCTTAGAGCAACAAGGTCTACCAGTTGGTATTGCCTTAGTTGCATTCAATGTATACTTAGGATATGTAAACCGCGCGGCTTATGTAGGGATGTTGAAGAAATAATTAATTTCTAACTTTTAGTCTGCCTTCTTAAATGTATTTCTCAAGGCAGGCTATTTTACAAAGTAACAAGTAGAACCAAATTGTTTTATTTAGCATCATTTTGATTCGCTGGAAAAATTCGATTCTGATTCATTAATTCCATACTTAAATTATAAAAAGCTTTAGCCTTGAGATTGGACATTTGGCAGATCAAAGGATTCATTTCACATTCTTTAAAATCTATGTGTGGTGGATTGACCGTTAACTTTAAATCCTGAGGACCGTCGGAATATTGGAAGTAAAAAAGATTTTCTTCTATCCATCCAAAACTACTTCCATAAGCAAAGTAAGCGCTGTTAATATTGGCACTTGGATCCAAGAGGTCTCTTCCCATAGCTGAAAAAGATATTTCTTCATTGATCAAACCTAAAATAGTCGGAACTATATCCAATTGACTTGTGATACGATTGTCTTGTTTGGGGCGAATAATCCCAGGTGCATATACCAAGAGTGGAACATTTCTATCTTCATAGTAATTCAGAAATCTATGATGGGTATGGTCTCCAACAAAAATGAAAATAGTATCTTTGAAACGAGCAGACTTCTTCATAGATTCAATAAAATTGTGAATTGCCCAATCAGCATAGTGCATAGTATTGAAATAATCAAAATCTTGAATATCTTTATCAAATATTTCAAATTTTTTGTCAGGAACTTTATACGGATAATGTGTAGTCATAGTTAAGGCAGTTGCAAGGAAGGGCTTGTCAGGAGAAGTCTTATCGATTTCCTTTTCTAAGACCTTAAGAAGATTCTCATCATCATAGCCCCAAGCACCTAAGGGATACTCATTTAAAGATTCAATATATTCTTTCCCATATACAGTATCAAATCCCCATCTCGGCATTATCAATTTAACATTATCAAAGCTAAGATCAGCACCTTTTACAAAAATTGTATTGTATCCTAGAGGTTTAAGAATATTCCCTATTCCCGAAAAATTAGAAAGGATCTGTGGAGTTCTTACAGCTGTTAAGCCTGGTCTATCTGGAATTCCTGTAAGTATAGAAAGCATTCCATTTGTAGTTCGACCACCTGTTGCAAAAAATTTCTGAAAGGAATGACCTTGTTTACTTAGAGCATTGAAGTATGGTGTTACTTCTATTCCATTTACAAATCCATTTCCACTAGATGCTGTAAGCTTACCTGTCCAACTCTCTAATAGAATGATAACAATATTAGGTTTCGGTGGAATATTTTTATTGATTAGTAGTCGACGATTTTTGTTTGGAATAGTTTTACGAAGAAGGGGGAATTGTGGGTCATAAACCCATTTTGCTCCTTCATAATCTAACTCAGATCGAACAATTTCTACTGCTTGTACTTCGTCCATTTTAAGAATAGCTGGTATCTTCTGGCTCTTCATATCCATGATAGATGTGAAGATTCCATTCAAGGCTATGTTGTTGATAAAATTATCTTCAGATATGATAGAATGAGATGCTCGAAGAGGACTATCACTAATTCCTCCTCGAATTAAAATGGCCGAGAAAACTATGACAATTATTACATTTCGTACTGTAATCCAGAATTTTTCAGGGAGAAATTCAAATTGGAAAAATTTTCTATAGATTTTAAATGAAAAGATAATATAAAAACTGATCCCAATTATACTTAAGAAAAATGTTAAAGGATCATTCTTAGCAAAGGAAGAAATAATGGTAAATAAATCTTTACCAAAAAATACGAATCCCTCATATCCTATATGCTTATTTGCATTCTCAAAATAAATTAAATCTCCTATCATGTGAGCAAGAACCCAAGCAAACAAAAGTATGGGAAGATAGGACCAAGTTATAACATATATCCGAAACCGATTTAGTATATGCAAAGAAGATAATATCCAAAATATTCCAAGAATCATCGCCAAGGAAGCTAGGTCAAATTGTATGCCGATTAGAATTGCTCGAAAAATTAAACTTGGCTCATAAACGTCCATTCTGTAAGAATATTTTAAAATAAAGAGAAATCTAAAAATAGTTAAAAGGGCTAGAAAGATGATTGAATAAGCGAAAAAATAACGAAATCGTTTGATCATAGGATTAAATTCAATGTATTCTTCAAAAATTCTAAAGTCAAGTTTAACTTATCTACTTTTTTCAATGATTATTGAATTCTATAAATTAGAATAATTTTATTTGAATGTCTTGAAATTGCTTTTCATGAAAAACAGAATCTCTAAAATCGTTTGAAGACTTGCTTAAAAGCCAAAGGAGAAATTAATTTATGAATCATTTAAAATTTTGGGGATTAGTAGCCTTATTTGCTTTTGTAGGATGCAAAGATCAATCTATAATTCCTGACCAAATCGTTGGTGTAAGATACGCGAATTATACACAATGGATCTATAAGGAACCTGGATCAAAGAAGAAAGAAGACCAAGTAGCCTTAGTATATGGCCTAGAAGAAGTTACTGCTATTGATACAAAAGAGATAAGTATCCAAGAAGGAAAAGAAGAGAAAAAGGAAGTCTACCTTAAGCTTAAGACTGTTGATAATAAAGAGGGTTATGCTGTCGCTTCAGGTTTCGCTGAAGCCGTCTATTTCATATTAGATGGAAATCTAGATGCATTTGTAAAACCAACATTAACATCAAGTACTAAAGGGAAAGTCTCAAGAGGTTCTTATTGCCTATTGAAAGAAACAATTGGAGAATTTTCAAAGGTTGATTGTAAAGAAACGGTTCTTCAAGCTGGTACAAATAAACTAAACGATATATATAACGTTTGGGTATCGAATAAAGAAACTAGCCTTTCTAATGATCCATTATTAGGTGAGACTGTAAAAATTATGAGACAATCTTCTTCTGATCTCCTGAAAATTGCTTCACAACCTGGGGCAACTGAAAATGCAAAACTTATTGAAAATAATCTTAAGGAATTAGATAAGGCTATTGAAAAAAATGACGCCTTTATCGAAGATGCTACCCAACTTAAAGCACAATTTTCAAATATTGGTTTAGGTGAATAAATTTAGTCGAATTGCTTGTTTATTTTTATTATTATTTATTCAGAACAATTTGTTCGCTCAAATATTAATAAA
>PEQN01000096.1 GCA_002786225.1 Leptospira sp.
TACGCGTACATTAAAAATATGAAATATAAATTTACTTTTCTTTTAATTATTTTCGCCACCAATAATTTGTTTGCTGAATCACAAACTAGCGAAGCCAAGCATAATTATCTAGACCTAAAACTAGGAGCTGCACAGATTGAGAAAAAAGCTGAGCCACTAGGTTCCCTCAGTTATGAACGCATCATTGCTGATTCCTTTTTAATTGGTCTTTCAGCTCAGTACATCCGTTTGCAAAATGAAAAAGAACAAAAGTTTTTCAGAGGAATGGATTCATCCGAATCTTCTTTAGCAACTGCTACACTATCTCTGGGATACCAATATAATTTGTCTCAGTCCTGGAAACCTTTTGTTAGAATATTCGGTGGTGGCGGTCAGGCAAAAGGCAACCGACAAGAAACGGATGTTTGGCAATATGGTCTTGCAATAGGAACTAGATTTTTCTTCTCAGAATCTATCTATCTTAACTTAGAACTTGCAGGTAGTCGTTTCGAATTGAGAGAAGAGAGAAGCAAAACTACCGACGTGCCTCAACTAACTTTAGGTATTGGATATTCATTTTAAATACTAAAAATATTTCAACTTAGACCTTTGTACCAGATACCAACCATCATTTGGTACATCCTTCGGTCTGAACCCCACTGAAATTCGGGTACTGTAACTAAGGAGTGTGCTACACCCTGCACCAAGATCACCATGGATCGAAGGATGTCCATATCGGATAAATCCTTAGCAATTTTTTTTTCTTTTTTTTCCCATGAGATTACCGTAAGTATTCTATCTAGATAATCCTTAATCAGAGGTGACTGAACAAAGAAAAGATCCTCATTATTATCTTCTAGGAAATCGGGATTCAAATATACAATTTTATATTTATCAGGGTGCTTAATCCAAAACTCTATGTTTCCAGAAGCAATTTTTTTTATTTTGGATTCGGAAGTTTGCTTCGTGATATCTAAATTCTTTTCCATCGACTGAATCAAGGCAGCAAAAATATCCTCCCAAAGAAAATGGAGCAAGGCACGTTTATTTTTGAAATATCGATAAAACACCATTGGTGAATATTCGAGTTTTTCCATTAGCGTACGAATAGAAAGTGCGTCATATCCTTTACTCAAAACCGTCTTTCTAGCTACTTCTAAAATTTTGGATTGAATCGATGCTTCTTTCTCAGATGATTTATTTTTTGCTTTTAAAGTATTTTTTTTAACGGACGACTGTTTTTTATTTTTTTTATCATTCACAAAACCAATTCAGAAAAAAAATAAAATACCATCAAGGAGAAATTAGAAATTTTTGAAATAACTGCTCAGGTATCTTTCTGGGAGTCATACGACTAGGCGAAACCGCCAATAATTTCTCTTTTGCGATTAAAAAAGGCAATTTTGAATCCCCTTGGAAGAAAGATTGTTTCAAATTGCACGCAATTTTCTTATAATCAGAAATAAATGCAAGTACTTTTATCTTTTCACCAGGTATTAAAATCTCTCTTTGTATTAAAGAACTTTCAGTAGTAAAAAAGACGCAATCCAATTTCTTTGCTCCTTCTAAAGTCAGTCCCATACCTTCACTAAACAACCAACGAACTTCCTCAACTTGTTTAAATAGCTGAAACAAAGGATACGCTTGAAACCCGTTTCTGTCGGATAGATTTGGTCGAAGTTCAAATTCTAAAATCCTACTTTCTATGCTTTGGTTAGAAAATAGTTGCTCTTCACTTTTAGGCTTAGATCTTGTTGTATGAAAGTAAATTAAATCTTTATCTTTTTGTTCAAAAAGTTCTAAAGAATCTAAGCGGTATATCTTAGCTGCAAGATTACCAGATGTTAAATCGTAGATCTCATGATGCCATTCTATAGAATCTTGAGATAAACAAAAACATGTTGTTTCAATTCGTATTTTATCGTTCCAAGATCTTTGTTTATGAAACTGAAAGTGAGAACTTTTATGAATCAAAGAAGTATTATTTTGAATCAGACTGGTAATATCGATACCAATGTTTGCAAGAATTTGCATGCGGGAATCTTCTGAATAGAATTCATATCTAGATCCATTTACATGTTTATTATAATCTATATCACCAATCGGAATTGTATAATCTTGGGTATATTTTTTTACTTTTGAATCTTTCTGAATTATAATCATTGTATTACTTTTTTATTAGAATTATAAAAAGAAAAGATCCTCATTAGGAAAGCTAAAATCAAAAGTATGATATATGGATAGTAATCTAAACCATGAAAGGTTTTTTTAGGAAAAATGATTTTAGATAATAAGCATAGAAAGAAAATAATCCAAACAAAATGTAAACCAATTAAATGGATTCTACTCCATAACTGAATACTAATTAAAGGTTTTATTGCTTGGAAGGATGTTATTAGCATTAGTATAACAAAAACTATACCAGGAATACCAATTAAAAAATCATCTAAACCTATAGACTCAGGTAATTCTGATCCTGAATGAGTATAAAAAAGTAGAGAAATCAAAGCAATATGTGAAAAGAAAGAAAATCCAAAACCTATACCAAATTCTTTGCGATATTTTAATAAAAATCTGGAAATTTTATTTTTCTTAATCAGGTAGAATGGTCTTGAGACGTAAGGAACTAGGAAAAGTAGCAAAGAAAACCGTGCTGTTCTCCTAAGTCCTAAGAGTAGCAACTGTTCATTCAAGTCATTACCACCAAACGTTATGAAAAGAATTATACTTGTACCCAGAATGGAGAAAGATGGAATAAAAAACTCAATGAATTTTTTCATAGTTTATATTCTTTACCTCTTATCATCAGAAGACTTAAAATGGTGGGTGGGATAATATTGAGGATTAACTCCAGAACTATAGAGAAAAGAATCAATCCAGCTATAATATATACTAACCCAAATATTTGATAAATCATTAATTCTTTCTCCTAGATATTAGATACAAGCCAGAAATGATATAAATGATAATCAATACAGGAATTACAGTATAAGAAACATTAGGTGTGTCTCGCAGTATATGCAACAGAGGCAAAATGATTGATACAAGAACATTAGGTATCAAAAATGCTATGATTAAATTTTTCTTTTTAAAACGGTTCAACAAAAATTCCAGAATTACAGTGTAAATGAAGGAATTGATGAAAGTGAAACTACCTTGGGTAATTGCTGCCTTTATTGCATATGTTTCACCAAAAGAACTATTTGCATAATAAGCCCAAGAGCTCCAAAGAGTCGTAAAGATAAAAGCACTCAATAAACTACGTAAAAATATTCTCATAAATATTCCTATATCCCTCTTTATTAGAATTCACAGTCTCAACTAATACCAAATTGCATACAGTTGATTCTCCTTTTTAAAAATTTGAAGATAATTCTATATCACAAAATCCTTTAAAGGGCGAACTTGAGAAAACTATTTCAATATACTTTCAATGTATACGCGTATATTTTGCAAGATAATTTTCTCCTATGCTTAATGTAAAAAAGCAACAGAAGAGCGAAGAAACTCATTCAACATTTTAGCAACTATTCGCTGCTTTTCATGACTCGGTTCGTTCCAGTTACAGCCACAGCAACAAAAACACCATTGCCCGAGGTGATTGCTAACCAATTATTTGCTTCAGCAGCTGCTATTGCCTTCCAATTGATTCCATCAGGACTTGTCATCACCTGATTTGTACCTGTGCTTGACACTGCTACAAAAAGCCCATTGGCATAGGTTACCGATCGCCATGGATTAGCTTCAGTTGCAGATCTAGAAGTCCAAAGAATTCCATCTGGACTAGTTGTAACCCGATTCGTTCCTGTTTGGTTGACTGCTACAAAAAGTCCATTCGCATAGGTAATACAACGGAAATCATTGGCTTCTGGTGTGGGCCTTGACGTCCAGTTGATTCCGTCTGGACTAGTCATTACTGTATTCGTACCGGATTCTGCACCAGCCACAAATAATCCATTGCCAAAGGTTACAAAGATCCAACCGCTTGCTTCCGATGCAGATCGTGCCGTCCAGTTTACTCCATCAGGACTTGTCATTACGCGATTGATTCCATCACGTGCAACAGCTACAAAAAGTCCTTTGCCATATGTTACGGAGCGCCATTGGTTTGCCTCGGATGCATTTTGAACTGTCCATGTGATTCCATCAGGACTAGTCATAACACGGTTAATGCCATTGGATGAAACCGCCACATAAAGCCCATTGCCATATGTTACAGATCGCCATTCATTATCTTCTGCCGCAGTTTGCGCTGTCCATGTGCTTGCGTTTGGACTCCTTATGACTCGATTGGTTCCTGTTGCAGACACTGCTACAAATTGCCCATTCCCGAAGACAACGGATTGCCATTGGTTTGTTGCGCCAGGGGCAGATACCGCAACCCAATTGTTAGCTGTAGTATGAATACCCAGATTGATTTGCGTTGAACCTATTCCTTGGGCATTGCTTGCTGAAATTGTATAGGAAGATGTATCTGTGATTTGAGTTGGGGTTCCAGAAATAACACAAGTTAATGGATCTATCTTAAGTCCAATTGGTAAACTTGGATTAGATACACAGGATGTAAGATTGGAGGGCACATTTGGTGTGATAGGAAGAATTTCACTCCCTTTGGGAAAGTAAAATGTATTACCTGGATATCTAAGAATTGGACCAGGTGAAAAATTAATTCCACAAAAAGCTGAAGTATCTCCTATAAAATGTTTTATTAGGATTGTATTTTTATTGGATTCGGTCTTAGGGTCGCAGGGATTTTCCAGTTTAGGGGATTTACAAGCAGTATTTCCTAACAGTAATAGGGTCATTAATAGTGTTGGTAACTTCTTGAACTTGCTAGTAGCTCCAAGAAAA
>PEQN01000097.1 GCA_002786225.1 Leptospira sp.
CCTATGATAAACAAAATGGTTGGGGTGGAATGATTGGTATCGGAAATGGAGCCAACAACCTTGCAGTATCCTTCTCTCAAAGAGGAAATACTAGCATAGATGGATCGGTTGGACTTTCGAAGGATAAGGCAAGCTGGCTTAGCAATGTCCAACTTACTGCAAGCCACCAAACCAATGGATCTACGACCATTGGAGCCAACTTCAATGAAGGGAAGGGTGATAGAGATGGTTGGAACTATGGACTCAACTACGATCTAAATGGTGGTGGTCCTTCTGCTAGTATTGGATATACAAATCCTGGTAGTCAATTAGGACTTACATCAACCATCGATAGAAACGGACTTTCCACATCAGCAGAACACCTAGGAACAAGTATTGCTACCATGACCCAAGATGGAGTCCAAATGGACGAAATCAACTGGATGCAGCAGAACATCAATGCAGCCCAAGATGCAACGGAAACATCGCAGGGCAATGTTGAGACTCTAAAGGAGAGAGGCTACTCAGAAGAACAAATTCGAAACATGACGCCAGATCAGCACGATGAACTAGCCAATGCGATACGTACTGAAAATGATAATAATACCTTGGTAGCTAAAGGCCTTGATCCTGATACTATGACTCCTGAGCAAAGGAATATAGCATTAAACGATCTTCAGCCAGTAATACATTCTCCGTTAGATGACCTATTGGGTGCACTTGGAACAATAGGAGGAGGATTGATCGGCTCTCTAGGACTTGCCTTTGGACGTAAAAGAGAAGATGAGATAACTGGGGAAGCTACGGTGAGAGATGGGAAGGTAGATGGGGAAACATCACAATCTAATATTCTAAATGGTCTCACCCTAGCCTCAATTAGTGTTGCGGAACAAAATACTAAGGGGGAAAAGGAAACTCCGAAGAAAACTCTTGTATTAAGTCCTGAAAACCAAAAGATTCAAGACTTAGAAGCGGAAGTTCAAAAACGAAGAGATGAGCTAGACAAAACAACCCGTTTAACATCTCCTTTTTCAGTCAATCAAAAATCATATTCGAGAACCTATACACTTGCAGAGGCAAAGCTAAATGATTCTATAAATGCTCTAGAAAAAGCTAAAAAACAACAGACCGATAGAATCCTAAAGACATCTGATGGGAAGAAACTATCATTTGAGTTAAGTAATGCTCGATATGTAATGGATGATATACTTAAATCAAATGAATTCAAAACACAAACAGATGCTATGAATCAATCCTTAGTTGCTAAAAATGTCTTGGAAAATACAATAAAAGATTTAAAAAAGGAAAATAGACCAGCGGCTGAAATTAAAATTCATCAAGATGCTTTGGATAGAACAAAGGATTCCATTTCAAAAGCTCAAGCAAGTCTTGATTCAATGACTAAAAAGGCTCGAAAGGATGTTGATAATGCGAAAGCAAAATTAGACAATTTTATCAACAAGGAGCGAGTCAAAGAGAATCAAGTAATTAAGGACATAGAGAAGGCTAAGAAAGACTCAGATGCATTAAATAAGTATAAAGCTACTGATTTCGGTGTTACTCAAGCTCAATTTGATAAAAAGTATATTCTAATTGAGAAATCGGGTCTTTTAAAAGCGGAAGATAAATCCATGCTTAAGTCTCTTTCTTCAGAAATAAACGAAATAAACAAGCTTAAAACAGAATTAAAATATCCAGAGATGCTCATAAAGGATGGGGCAAAGATTCGAGAAATACTCTCGAATCCTAATACCCTTCCCGAAGTGAAACAGTATCTGGTAAAATTAGAATCAATCCTAGCATCAACAGGGGATTCTATAGAAAGACAACTTCAGTTGGATAAGTTAAAAAAAGACAACTTACTAAAAACAATAGATAAAGGTCTAGATGGTAGAATCAACCAACTCCGAGCAGAGTCAAATGCGGTGCTAAACAATGCAGTCATAAGGGAAAATCAAAAATACAATCAAGATGAATTATCAAAGTTGACTGCCAGCAACATACTTAAAAAAGAATTTAACAATGAGACATCGTTTAACAATTATATGGAAAACTATGCAACTCCGAGGGAGGTAATTTACTCTAAAGGTCTAGATCTAATACATCAAAAATCGATATTACTGGAAAGACTCGAGACGGCCACTCCATCCGAAAAGGTCAAGATTGGAAGGGAATTAAAAGAGTTAGATGCTCAGATTAAAACACAAGACAAGAGCATCTCATCATTTGAATTAGCTAGAAAGGCTGACCAGCCAGTGGTAGACTATCTCAAAGACATCAAGAAGAATACAGAAGACGAACTTGACGCAATCCAAAGATCGAAAAAAGAAATTGAAACAAAAATGAAAAGTCTGGATCAAGGTAAGTCACTCGATGCGCAGATACTTAAAGACCTTAATGATTTAAAAGATACTCTCAAGGCACGAGAAGAAAAACTAAATGTAATCGTAGAAAATCTCCCTGATGATGCAGCAATCGAAAGGGCGGCAAAACATATCTCCAATCAAAAGATTAATCTAAAACTAAATGAAGGTGTAGTTAACCCTGCAGGATCAGAAAACAAACGAATCATTTACTATAATTCCAGTTTTGGACCTGATGGATATGGAACGAAGGTAAATGCCTATCAGTACTTAACCAATTCAGATTTTCATAAAGGGATTGATATCAACGGGAGCATAGGAGATCCAGTAAGGAGCATAACGCAAGGAAGCATCCTAAGTAGCACTAAAGGGGCTTCGTATTTCATGCCACCATATTCAGTGTTACGAGAGTCGGGAATTGTCTATTTGAATAAAGGAAATGCAAATGAAGGTTATTATGATGCGTCGGGTAAAAAGTTAAGTAATGCTGATTTATATCCCAAGATCATAGCAACTTCTACTAAGTTTACAGAAATTGGATTGGAATATAAAGTGGACAGCCAAACAGGGAAAGAAGGTTTTTATGACAAAAATGGCAAGGAACTTTCTATAAAAGAACTAAGCTTGGTAGATAAGAAAATCAATTTTGATTTAACTCCAAGTAAGACAGGCGTTCAGTATAATTCAAATACTCAAACTTACTTTCGAACAGAGTTTGACAACAATAAAAAAGTATTTCCCGAGTTAACACCTGCAGAAGTGGAAATGTTACCTGCCGAATTAAGAAAAGGCTCGCCAAAAGATATAGAAAAGAACTTTTCAGGAAATGGAAATTCTGTAACTATAAAATCAGAAATAAATGGAATCAAATATAACGTCATTTATAAACATCTGGACGAGTATCCTTTGGATGCCAATGGTAATTTTACTGGTCAAGATGGCAAACCGACGAAAACATTATCTAAAGGCCAAGAGTTTGGGAAACTCGGAACAACAGGAAGTTCTACGGGAGCCCATTTACATCTGGAAGTCCAAATTCACCCTGTGAATGGTGTACTCCCAGAGCCTCCAGAGAAGGATAGATTTCATTACAATAAAATAGAAAGCCCTCAAGGAAGCTATTATCTAGTAAATGCAGATTATTTTTTAAATAATATATCGAACAAGTGAGGACTCAGTGAAACAGGCAATATGGATCGCATTAATTGTATTTTTTGGGATGATTTCCTGCAAAAAACCAATGTATGGTAAAGAATGGATGAGTGGACCCACAGAGGAGAAGTTAGCTCCAGGAATCTTCTACATAAGAGACAATTTTGTAGAGAAAGAATTCATAAAATATGAAATCGATCCAAGAGCCATCACTCTCAAGGATATTTTACCCTTTCTAAAGTCACTGAAAGATAATATAGAAAAGAAAGATCTAGATTGGATCATCAGAAATACTACTTTTAGAGGTGATTTATCTTTGAAGTTAAAAGATTATCGAGATGGTGAGGATGTCATGGATGTATGGGTAGATGAATACAAAAAAAATGGACGTGATATTTATTGCGACTTTGATCAGTTATTCGAAGCACCCATGACCAAAATGGAAATTAAAATGAAGCATTTATACAAACCAGATTTTACTGACGACGATGTAAGTTATATACTTGTATACAATGTAAAGATTTATCTTCCGACACGCGATTACCCACATAGACTGAATTTATCCTTGAGCTCGTCTTATCTTGGTAAGTTCCCTAATAATCCTTATAATGTTATAAAAGAATTTGTCCACCACTGCCCAGAACCTAATTTTGAACCATACTCCACTAATCCGAATGAAAAAGAGTGAGAATTGTAATCAGAGTTCCCTGAGCCTCGCCCAGCACCACTCAATCGCTAACGCTCATTTGTTGCAGTGGTGACTGGATAATACAAAAAATAATACATTGTACGAAATGTCCGTTATATTAGATGATAATCGATTTAAACAGACATAATAAGCAGAATTCTTGAAAAAGTTTAGACATCTAAAAATGAAAAAATTGGTAAAAGGAGCAATTTAACAGATTCCTCAAGTTGTTGGGGCATACCTACTTCTTGGAAGAGGTTGAAAGAAATAGACTATTGATTCAAGAAAACCTAGGCTACTTTTTCGTAGGAATAAGTATGATACAAACCGTTCAAAACAGGAGTAGCAACTAACCTGGAGTCAGGAGGTTTTTCGATTACGGAAGGAATGGGTGTTTCTTTGTTCAA
>PEQN01000098.1 GCA_002786225.1 Leptospira sp.
CATAAGCGCTCCTGTAAAGCCTAACTATATTAGAAATAAAATTAAAAATGTCCTATCTCTTGCCAATGCAATGGACATTCAAAGTCCTGAAAATATTGATAAATTTTTAGATGGTTTATCTTTTTCCAATCATTCAACTTACGGCGGCAATACGACTACCCTTGAGATTCGTGATAAAGATAATAATTTAATTTTATTAGATTCAGGAACTGGGATTCGAGAATTAGGAATGTCTATGCTTTCCCAAAACTTTGCACAAGGAAAAGGGGAAGCATTTTGGGTAATGACTCATACTCACTGGGATCATATCCAAGGGATGCCTTTTTTTGTGCCCTTATTTATCCCTGGCAATAAGTTTCATTTTCATACTTCTATGGATAATCTTGAAAACAGATTGCAATACCAGCATGCGTTTACTCATTTCCCAGTTCAATGGGACCAATACCACGCAACTAAGACTTTTTCCTATCATGAGGAGGGCGAGATCTTTCAATTAGGAAGGCATATCAGAGCTCTTTCCAAATCTATGCGCCATCCAGGAGGATCTTATTCCTATAGATTCCAGGAAGGAAATAAAATTCTCATCTTTGCTTCTGATGCGGAATTTAATTTAGAAGAAATGGATAATATTGATCAATATTTAGGTTACTTTCGGGGAGCAGATGTTTTGGTTTTTGATACCCAGTATACTTTTGAAGAATCCTTGCAAAAGATTGATTGGGGCCACAGTTCAGCATCTATGGCTACTGATATAGCACTTAGAGCCGGTGTGAAAAAATTAGTTATGTTTCACCATGATCCATCTTATGATGATGAGAAATTGGATATGGTATATTTAAGAGCATTAAAATATAAAGAAATGTTTGATCCTAAGGGAGCCTTAGAAATTGTGATGGCTTATGAGGGCTTAGAAATCGAAATATAAATACGAATTTACGAATTGAAAGGAAGAGAAACATGAAAAATAAAAATTCATTTATAATTGGAATAGACGCGGGGACTACAGGAATCCGAACTTATTGCTTTAATGATAAGGGTAAGCCTCTATCATCGGCATATCTTGAATTCAAGCAGCATTTTCCCAAGCCTAGTTGGGTAGAACATGATGCGAATGAAATATGGGAAAAGACATTAAAATTAATCAAACAAGCTGTCTCCAAGGCAGGACTCTCTCTTAAAGATGCAGTAGCTATAGGTATTACCAATCAACGAGAAACAACTATTTTGTGGGATTCAAAAACAGGTAAGCCTGTCTATAATGCTATTGTTTGGCAATGTAGAAGGACTTCAGCCTACTGCCAAGAACTGAAATCCAAACACCTAGAACATCTTTTCAGAAAGAAAACAGGTCTTGTAATTGATGCCTACTTCAGTGGAACTAAAATCAAATGGATTTTAGATAATGTGAAAGGTGTTAGACAAAAAGCTGAAGCTGGAGATATTAAATTTGGAACTATTGATTCTTGGTTATTATATAAATTAACTGGTGGAAAATCTCATAAAACAGATTATACCAACGCTTCCAGAACGCTTATTTATAATATAGTCGAGAAAAAATGGGATAATGAGCTTCTTGATATTCTAAATATACCTAAGAAGATACTACCTGAAGTTCAGAATTCTAGGTCTTTATTTGGAACAACTCTAGGATTGAAAGGTATTCCTGATGGGATTCCTATTGCTTCTCTAGTTGGTGACCAACAGGGCGCCTTATTCGGTCAGTTGTGTACAGAAGTTGGAGAAGCTAAGAATACCTATGGAACAGGTTGCTTCTTGCTTTTTAACACAGGAGATGAATTTAAGCTTTCTAACAGTGGTTTGGTTACTACTCTCGCCTTAGGTGGAGAGGGAAGAACCGTTTATTGCTTGGAAGGTTCTATTTTTATTGGAGGAGCAGTAATTCAGTATCTTAGAGATAATTTGGAATTTTTTGAAAAATCTTCCGACTCTGAAAAGTTAGTTGCAAAACTAAAAACAGAAGATGAAATTGTTTTTGTTCCAGCCTTCGCTGGCTTAGGAGCCCCGCATTGGGATATGGACGCTCGAGGTGCAATTTTTGGATTATCCCGAGATACAACTCCCGCTCAAATTACAAGAGCCGCTCTTAAATCCATAGCCTTACAATCCTATGAACTTGTAAAGGCTATGGAAAAAGATACAGGGAAATTTTTGAAGATACTAAGAGTGGATGGTGGTGCAACTTCTAACAAATATCTCATGCAATACCAAGCCAATATCTTGAACACAAAGGTAGTTCGCCCTTCAAATGTGGATACAACTGTTCTGGGAGCTGCCTATCTAGCGGGCTTAGAAACGGGTTTCTATCCTTCTGTAGCTTATTTAAAATCTTTAGATAATAAAGCAACAGAATTTAAACCATCTATGAAACAAGAACTTAGAGATAAGGAGATTGATCTTTGGAATAAAGCAATTCTAAAGGTTAAGACCAAATAAGAAATATTATTGAAACAATAGTCATCCAATTTAAACCTTCTATTGAGATTTTAAGTTGGATGGTCCATAACTAGGAAAAAGAAATTGTTAATCCTTGAATCTATTCTCCTTGTTTGGCTTTTTCACTTTAATTCTAGATCTTTCAATAACTTCCATCTATCAAACAAAATTCAAAACTAGATTTTGATTTTGTTATACCAGCACCAACAATAAATTTGGGATTTGCTGAAAGAGCTATGCGTAGTATTAGATTAGGTGGAAGTCTATAAAAGCATGAGTTCTCTAATTCATTTTTTTGGATAAAAATATCAAATCTTAATATGTCTATCCAATCTCTAGTTATAAATAAGATGCTGGTTTTCGTCCTTGCGAAAAAGGAAATAAAATCTTTTGAAGTAAAAAATTGAAATTTTTTTGAATCTTCCCCTTGTTCAGTTTCAATCAATGATTTATCTGTGGTTTTGCTTGGGATGCGAAAGGCAAGATAGCTTCCTTCTTTGTAATAAATTTGTCTTGAGAATCTTTGGAAGATAGATGTTTCAATAATGTTTATTAAATTATTTGATTGGTTTTCATCCATGGAAGGACTTTCTATTACCATTTTCCATTTGTTTCTAGACAAAGATGACTGAATCATTTTCAATACGGGACTACTTAATTTTGGAATAGAAGATTTAATGATCCTATCGTCAATTTTCGTCAGTATATCATGGAGAAAGATTCCATGAATTAAAGGAAGAATCTCAATAGTGAAAATAGTATTTCTTAGCACTTTAGCAAAATCAAGCTCATTTGCAAAAAGATTGGAGACAATTTCCTTTTCTTCACTTGGCTTTCCTGCATATAAAATCTTCACAAGATTATGCATGGTTTGTTTTTCACTTTTAGAAAAATACAAAGTATCTATTTGTTCTATAACTTCTGTTTCTGTAAAATTAGGATTTACAATATCTCTCAAAGAAAGATAACGCGTGCTAATCATTTGATCTCTGCTCGTTCGTTCTAAGAAAAATTTCCCTTGGATGAGTGAAGATTTTTGTAAATTCCAATTTTCCATCCAAGAAGGTTGGGGTTTTTGATCGCATTGATTTAAAGTTTCGTATTCAGGAATTTTAATTTCTCTGGTTTCAAAAGTCCTTCTATTCCAAGTAATATTATACGTAAATCTAGGAATGACATCAAATTCGGAGTGGAGAGAAGGTAGAGCAGGGATCTTCGACTTAAGAATATTGTAAAATGGTGAAATTTCTGATTGGATTCTTACTATAGAGTCAGGTGTACCAAATAAAAAATGATAATTTACTCCCTCCTGAAATATCAAATGTAGACTCTTCGTTTCAATATAAAAATTGTTGGTGAGGTAGAATAGAAAAATTCTAACTACCTCACATCCCCTATTGTCTAAATCTATATATGGAATGGAATCAAAAAAAAATACTTATTCTTGGTGCTAATGGTGGAATAGGATCTGCAATTGCGAGGGAACTCTCCCAGCAATCGGCTATCCTTTATGGAACGTATCGTAGAATGAAACCAACCGATGATATATGGAATCAGCAACATCTATATGAGTTAGATTTTGAGCTAAATTTAAATGAGATACAAAGTAAGATTAAAGACATTTTAATTTCAAACGATATAGATATGGTTATTCTTGCAGCGGGATCAGCTTACTTTGGGAATTTTTCAAAGATGGATACCAAAGATATACAGCATACCTATCAAGTTGACTTGATTGCACCCATAATTATCGCTCAAGCTGTGTTGCAGTTTTTCTTGGAAAAGGGAGAAGGGCATCTGCACATCGTTGCAGCCATTGCAGGCTTATTACCGGCTGTTAAAAATATGGCTGTTTATACCTCGTCTAAATTCGGTTTGGTGGGATTTGTTCGTGCTCTAGCGATGGAGACAATAGGAACTCAGGTTAGAGTCTCTGTTAGTTGTCCATCTGGTGTAATTACTGAACTACCAAATAACGCTTTAGGCGATAAAGAAGCATTTCTTAAGATTATTGAAGTATTAAAGAAAAACTTCGAATCAGCAGAA
>PEQN01000099.1 GCA_002786225.1 Leptospira sp.
ATTGTTGGATGAAATTACTCCAAATGGGACATTTATGAATCAAGGTAATATAAAATTTATTCGCATATTTATCTTATTTTTTTTCTTTTTACCCTTATTATCCTGTTATAATTATTTGAGTGATGATATTCCTATTATCTCAAAACCTGTAATGGACAAACGATTTCCTTTTCTTTCTATTCAAGTACAATCAGCCGAAGGTGAGGCTGAAAGGCAAAGGATCTCGGATCTCTATGTGAAATACTTGGAAGAGACCGGACATTTTGGGAGAGTACTTGGAAATGGAGTAAGGGCTCCCTTGCATTTTGAAATATTTACCTCAGTCATGGATGAATATGAGAATGCCTGGTATAGCTTTACATCTTCCCTCTTTTCTATTGGAACTCTAGGTTTATTACCAGCTTTTTATGGTGAAAGAAGAATTATGCGAGTGAAAATTTTTAAAGATAATTTGTTTCTAACTGAGAAAATTTACACACAAAAGCACGTCACATTATACAGTATCATCTTTGTATTTATTTGGGAATTGGGAATAGAAGAATCGAAAATCATAGAATACAATAAAGAAAAGAATTTAATTCACAATCTTGTGCAGGATCTCAATGAACTTTAGAACATTCACTTTTACTTATACTCCATTTCGAATGAAAAAGATTCGACGTAATTTCTTTTTATCATGGTTCGGAATTTGTTTCTTATTTCAAGTTTCATGCGATACACCACCTGAAGTAAGGAAAGATCCATCTCCAAGTAATTCATCTGTTTCTAAGCCAACAAGTGTTATAGACCAGGTTAAGGAGACATCAGACTTAGAAACTTTTGAGCTTCCCAAGGCAAAACTTTGGTCAGTTGATAACTATAAGCAGTACAGCGAGTCTAATTATGAAAAATATCCTGCTTTCAATAAACGAATTGATTTTAAAAATATTGACTATCCATTATTGAATGCCGCTGTATTTTATGAAACAAATGCTAGGCGAGTTCAGATGAAGCTTCCATCTCTGGTCTATTCCCAAGCCTTAGAAAGAATTTGCATAGATCATTCCAATGATATGGTGAAGTTAGATTTTTATTCTCATAATTCACCAGTTAAAGGTAGGGAGACTCCTGCCAAAAGGATGGAGATAGTGGGTATAAAAAACGCATACTCAGCTGAGAATATCAACATAGGATATGGCATTACTTATAAAGACAATGAGCCTGTTTATCCACCTTCAGAAAATAAATCTGGATTCTTCAGTTACACTTTAGATGGTCCACCCATACCCAACCAAACCTATGCAAGTCTTGCTATGATGGTAGTTACTTCATGGATGAATTCACCTGGTCATAGAAGAAATATCTTAAATGAGAATTTAAAATATCTTGGAGTTGGATCCGCTCACTACAAGGATACTAAAGCACATAATATGGATAAATTTAAAATTACCCAAGCATTTGCAAGCATTCCAGGCGAATACCCCAAGTAATTTATAACTTGTATTAATTATACATTGATTCGTATAAATTATGCATTGATTCGCAAAATTTATATATAATGATTGTCAATAAATTGTTGAATTTTATATTCATATGACAAGCTTAAAAGCTTATACTTAAGGTGGGTTTAATTGCAGGATAATAATGACTTGAATTTGCATGGTTGTGATAGAGAACCTATTCATATTCCATCGGCGATCCAATCTCATGGATTTTTATTGGAAATATCAGAGAAGCAGGAAGTCTACCATTGTTCGAATAATATTAAAGATTTTTTGGGCTTTGAGCCTAAAGAAATTTTCATGATGGGAGTTCAAATTCTCGCACCCGATCTTCTATCTAAAATAAACTCCTTTCCAGGTTTGCTTTATGAACCTTCTGGTATTTTGAAATCAAATCCTTTTCAATTTCAGCATAAGAATGGTGCAAAGATTTCTTTTGATACAATTATTTCTAAGTCTCGGAATGGCTACTTAGTTGAATGTGAGAGAAGGGATGAATCACAGGATTCAGAAAAGATTTCTTCTTATTTACTTTCCTCGATTATGTATATTCGAGAAGAGAAGGATTTGAGAAATTTTTTGACAAGTATTTCTGATCAAATAAGTACAATTACAGGATACGATAGAACTATGGTCTATCGTTTTGATGATAAGTGGAATGGGGAGGTTATCGCGGAATCCAAAAGAGAGGGTCTGCCTCCATACCTGGGATTGCGATATCCAGCTTCAGATATTCCAGCTCAAGCGAGACAGCTCTATCTAAGTAATCTGTTAAGGCTGATACCAGATGTCGATTACCAACCAGCTTCTCTTGTAAAGAATAGCATTTTAAACGATAATACCATTTTAGATCAGTCGTATTCTGTTTTGCGATCTGTTTCACCAATTCATATTGAATATCTTCACAATATGGGTGTTAAAGGGACTTTAACCATATCCATTATCATCCAAGGTAAACTTTGGGGTTTAATTGCCTGTCATCACTATAATTCTTCTAAATACCAATCATTTCCTATTCGAAACTCTATCTTACTCATAACTCAGTTTGCGTCCTTAAAAATTGAATCTTTCCAGGCTCAATTACGGGATGAGGCCGCATTAAGGTTTGCAAATATTCAGAATGTTCTTCTTGAACAAATGGCATCTTCAACTGAGTTTCTGAATGGATTGGTAGAAGGAAACCTTACTTTAATGGATTTTATTGAATCCTCAGGAGCTGCAGTATTACTGGGAGATGATGTACTTACTCTAGGTGAGACTCCTGATTTAGAAACTATACAAACTCTTACGACCGTATTTGAGAAAAATCTGGACTCCAATCGAATGTTTGTAAGTAATTGCCTGTCCCAAATCGATCCTGCTTGGGAAAAATGGAAGGATGTAGCCAGTGGCTTGCTCATGGTTCAGATACGATCCACTACGAATGTAAACATTATTTGGTTTCGTAAAGAGAGATTGCATAGTGTAACTTGGGGCGGAGATCCCAACAAAGCTGTAAGCATAGACGGAACCAATGTGGAAAGACTTCATCCACGAAAATCCTTTGAAGCATGGACGGAGGAGGTGAGGCTAACTTCCATTCCTTGGCTAGACGTTGAAATCCAAGCCGCTATAGGTCTTAAGCATGCTATTAAAGGAACGATTCTTAAGAAATACAATGAAATCTCCAGTTTATTTTCTGAGATGGATTTAATTCGCTTCCGAGAAGAAAAAGCCACAACCTCCCTTAGAGAAAAAGAAATTCTACTCAAGGAAATCCATCATAGAGTTAAGAACAATATGCAAATCATCGTTGCCTTACTTTATATGCAATCGGATCTGCATCCTCACCCTGATGTGAGACAAGCATTGATCGAAAGCCAAAACCGGATTAAAACAATGGCAATCATTCATGAAATACTTTATGCGAATGATTCCTTTGCTCATATTGATATGCATGAGTATTTTTCAGATTTGGTGGAGCATTTGGCTTCTTCTCAATCCTTGCAGCACATGCCAGAAATATTAATCGATGTACAAGAAATACTCTTTTCCTTAGACACAGCCATACCTTGTGGCTTGATACTCAACGAGGCAATCACCAATTGTTATAAATATGCTTTTCCTTCGGCATCCAAACAGCCCAATCCCAAGATCTATATACATTTAGCTCATATAGAAGATCGTGTAGAATTTAGTATTTCTGATAATGGAGTAGGCTTTCCTTCGACATCTAATGAATCAACTAAAAAGTCACTTGGACATACCTTGATTGATGCCTTATCCAAACAACTTGATGCAAAGTTAAGTTTTGGAACATTTGAATCCAGAGGTGCCAAAATTAAAATTGAATTTTCTGCTGACCGAATTTATAAAAGAAATAAGTAGCTATATGTTTACGTCTGATACTTCATGGAATCGATTATGAATGATAAAAAAGTTCTCATTGTAGAAGATGAAAAAATTACAGCACTTTTTATTGAACATTTTCTTTCCTCCAAAGGTTGCGAAATTGTAGGTAGCGTGACCAATGCTCTCGATGCTCTCACAACTTTTGAAAGTAAGCAACCAGACATTGTTCTAATGGATGTAATATTGCATGGTGAGGCTAATGGAATCCAATGTGCTGAACAAATGCTTTCCCGAAATCTTAAAAAATTGATTTTCATTACTTCCAATTCAGATGCAAAGACTCGCGAGTCCGCAAGTAAATTAGGGGATTATCCTTACCTAATCAAACCCTTAGATATGAAAAAACTTTTGGATTTAATTCAGAGTTAAAAATTTCTTGCCTTAGAAAGACTAAACAGATATATACTTAATTCATGACTGCATATTGGATTATGGATGCTTGGAACTCGGAAGAAGTCGTGCATCTATGGCTACGCGATGCAGATGGAAAGAATCATTTCCTGGAAGATGTCTACTATCCAAGGCTAGAGATTCGCAC
>PEQN01000100.1 GCA_002786225.1 Leptospira sp.
ATTTGATTTAGTAACTCAAGAGCCACTAATTTCATTCGTCCGAAAACAAGAAACTGTCAGATTAATGTAAACCTATAATTTTTATCTTAAGTTATATTATTTATTATAAATCAAAGAATTTATTTTTCATAAATTCGTAGTATTTTCAAGGTTTTCTAATTTACTAATTCTTTCTTCAATTTCTTTTGAAGAATTTTCTATATAAAAACGAAGCTCTGAGAATTTCAGCTTTACTTGTCGTAGCTTACGATCCCAACCTAAATCAATCAAATCTTTTGCTAAAGAATGGAGAATGTTAATAGTATGAAATTTAGGAACATATCCATCGTATCCAGTGTAAAGTCCATTTTCTAAAAACTCTAACTGTTTTCTAACAAGAAATAAATATTTTGGACGAAGATTTCTTTTTACTACATCCCTTAAATAATTTCCTGCAAAATCCTCATTATCATTCATACCTGATTTAATATTCCACTTTTCTACCCATTTTAAAAATTCATCTAAATCTTCAATTATTGTCTTATCTTGCATAATTTCATTTATTTCTTTTAGTTCTGACTATTTTTTATTCTTAAACGTAAATTTTTTTTCGTTCCTCTCCTATTTTTGTCCAACCCTAATTCTATACTCTAACCTATGAATACAATATACGTACATGATCATTCTTCCGAGTGGAAAGAAGCAATGGATGCAATTTCCCAACATTTTAATGGACTTGTAGATATGCTACCTACAAATATCGAAGGTTATTGCAAGCTAAAGAGTGCTTTTGAGAAAGGCTGGAATATAAATCAACTTATAGCTCAATCAAATTCATCTCAGGGTTTGTCAGAAATCGACGACAGCTTTTGGTGGAACGAGTGGATTGGATTGCTATCTTTTCTAGAAGATGAATTTGATATCAATTTTCCGCAAAAAGAAGACTTCGAAGAAATCTACTACAATGGTTATGTCGAAAAAATTCAGGGTATCAATTACAACTTAACCATAGATAAGCTCGCAGAAATTATTAGCTTATTGTTATCTGACGAGGAGTTACCGAGAGAATTCTTCTTTTATGAAATGAGTCCGATTGACCACCAAGATAATTTACCTACTTGGTCTGATAGCTTAAAGAGTTTGACAAAAGAGGTTCTAAGTGAACTTCCCATTCCTTCGTTTATGAAAGGTTATTGTGTGCTCAAATCTTTAGGTATAAAGTATGGGAAAATTTCTTTAGAAGATGCAATTGCGTATAGATGGCAAATTAAAGATATTGAAACGGATGAATTAATTGTAAGTTTCGATTCATTGGATGAGCTAATTGATGCTGGTTGGGTTGTTGATTGAAAGTCATAAAATATTATCTTTAAGGAGGAGATATGATAAAGACTCATTATAGACCAGAAATGGCTCCCGTAGAAAGAGTTGGTTTTTCTCAATCCCCGCAGAAACCAAAATTTATGATGGATTGGTTAAAGAAGAATAATCTTTCTAAATATTTTGAAATTGAAGAAAATTGGAATCCTTTTGATAAAGAGGATTTTTATCTTGCTCATAGTAACGAATATGTAAATAATTTCTTTACTGGTATAGAGCCTGATGCATCTTCCAATGGATTGATTTGGAATATTGATTTTGCAAAATCTGTTAGATAGACAAATTCCTCTTTGTATAATGCGATTAAGCATTCTATATTACATCAAAATGTAACCTTTTCCCCAACTTCTGGATTTCATCATGCTACTCCCAACGGTGGTAGAGGATTTTGTAGTTTTTCAGGTCAAGTAATTGCATCTATAAAAATTTTGAAGGAATTTGGTATTGCAGGAGCTTACATAGATCTAGATGGACATTTTGGAAATAGCATTGAGGATTCTAAATATTATATTCCTAATTTAGACCAAGCTATTCGAGCAAATATAAACCCTTCAGGTAGACATGAAAATTATATAAATAATTTCAAAAATCAATTTGAAAAAGTGATGGAACTGATACGAAACAATGAGATAGGATACATCGTCCTTTGTTCTGGAGCAGATTCACTTATCGATGATGATTTAGGAGGACAGTTAACAATAAAAGAATGGATGTCGATAAAGGACTATCTTCATTCCAGACTAGCAGAATTTGACAAGTCTAATTCTAAATTTCCAACTACTATTAGTTTATTTGGTGGATATCGTTCTGATGAATATACTAGTGTCCTGGATGCTCATACTCTAGATTTAATATCTTGCCTAAAGCATAGATTTGGTATGGAAGCTGAATACGAATCTGTATATAAATATAATATGAGTTTTATTAAATAATCAAGAATAGTCTCCTATCAATGAAAGAAATTTTCTTATATACTAATGAATTGTCAGTTAACACTATGTTCTTTTAGGAATTGTATAAAAATGTCCGAATACAAACATAAAATTTCTAAATCAAGATTTGTTTCTGGGATACAATGTGAGAAAAAATTATACTTCGATTTGTTCAGACATGATTTAAAGCCAAAAATGCCTGATAACCAATTGCTTTTGTTAGAAAGAGGGAGTGATGTAGGCATACTAGCTCAAAAAGTTTTTCCCAACGGATTGGATGCAAGTCCCGAATCTTTCTATGACTTTTCTACGTCAATAATTAATACTAGTAAATGGATTCAAAATGGAGTTCAAACAATCTATGAAGCTTCTTTTTTTCATGATGAGGTTCTATCTGCATTAGATATTCTTCATCATATTAATAATGAACGTTGGGCAATAGAGGTTAAAAGTAGCACATCCATTAAAGACTATCATCTCATTGATGCCTCTCTCCAATACTGGGTAATGTGCAAATCAGGTTTTCAGCCTGATAAATTCTTCATTATGCATTTAGATAACAGTTATATTAGGAGAGGCGATATAGAACCTAAAAAGCTGTTCAAATTAATTGATATCACGGAAGAAGTTAAAGTTAAGTTTGATTGGGTAGAGCAGAATATTGCAAAACTAAAACAGATACAGCAAGATGTTGAACCTGAGAAGCAGTTAGGGAAATATTGTTGGTCACCATTTGAATGTGATTACATGCATCACTGTTGGAATCACTTACCAGAAAATAATTCAGTATTTGATTTAATCAATGGAAGAGGAAAGTCGTGGAAGTTATATAATGACAATATTTATAATCTTTCTGATATTCCTGATGATTTTCCTCTAACAGAGAAACAGCAGATACAAGTAAATGGAATAAAATATAACCATTCTCATATTGACACATTGAAAATTAAAGAATTTTTAGATGAATGGAACTATCCTTTATACTTCTTTGATTTTGAAACAATATTCCCAGCTATACCAATTTTAAATAATACCTCTCCCTTTCAGCAAATCCCATTTCAATATTCACTACATATTCTGACTAAATCAAATGGTAAATTAATTCACAAAGAATTTCTAGCTAACCCAAAACATTTTGACTATAACTCTAACGAAGATCCTAGACTTGAATTGATTCTTCGTATGATAGAAGACCTAGGAAGGCGTGGAAGTATTGTCGCTTATAATGCAACTTTTGAGATGAGCGTAATCAAGAATCTAGAAAAAGCTTACCCCCAATATGCGGAACAGTTAGAATCTATAATCAATAGATTTGTAGACTTATATGTAATTTTTCGAAATGGATGGTATTACACACCAAGTATGGGAGCTTCAGCATCTATAAAATCTGTATTGCCAGCTATAGCACCAAAATTCAGTTATGCAGATCTTCCCATTAAAAATGGCGGTGATGCTAGTAATACATTTCTCTCAATGATTGATGGATCATTCAACGGCGATATAGACAATACAAAAAATCTACTTTTACAGTATTGTGAAAGAGATACAGAAGGAATGGTTATAATTTTGAAGGAGTTGCAATCGCTGGTTACATAATAAATAAAATCATAAAAATTGGCTAAGGATGGTTAAACTTTCACTAAAAACTGGAGACTCGTTTAACAGTTAATATTTTTTATAATTGACTAAATATTATAGATACTGAAACTCATAAAAATCAGACAATATGATAATTACTATTAACTAATTTATACAATGATAAGTTTTAGTTATTTGCAATTTTCATAAACCAGTAAAAAAAAATGAATATATTTAAAATATTATCTTCCAATGATGGTTCAATTAACGAACCTAATATTAGCTCCTTTTTAGCATATCTACTCGACCCTTACGAAGATCATGGCTTGTCAAGTATTTTATTAAAAGAAATTTTAAAAGATATCAAATTTGAGAATAAAGAGACATTTAAAGATATTTTCACTAATCCTAAATATTCGATCTTAATACAGCCTGAGTTTCCAGTTAAATTGACCGATGAATCTAATAAAAAAAGAAGAGATATAGATATCCTTATTGAAGTGTTAACTGAGAATAAACCAAT
>PEQN01000101.1 GCA_002786225.1 Leptospira sp.
GTCACTTCGATTGCAAAGCAATCTCGTGCCAACGGTAACGTGTCCTTGCAGGACACTCACCTACGACCAACGTCGGCAATCCTAATGCGTTATGCGCAATAATTCAAAAATAATCCTCAGATCATGGGTAAAAGTTAAAAAATTAAGTGATAATATCAAAAAAAAACTTGCAATACTTACCAATTCGGGAAGTGTTTATATAAGTGATAAAATCTTTTGCTGATAAAGAAACTCAGGGACTTTGGGATGGAAAATTTTCGAAAAAACTACCGCCTGAAATTCAAAAGAAAGCTCAGATGAAATTGGGAATGTTAAATAACATTAAGGAAATCAAAGAATTAAAAGTTCCTCCCTCTAATAAATTACACTCCCTCGATGGGGATAGAAAAGGTCAATTTTCCATTGCGATAAATGATCAATGGCGAATTTGCTTCGGATTCAACAATGGTGATACTTTCGATGTAGAAATTGTAGATTACCATTAAAAAAGGAGTTAATATGAAAAAGGAAAATTTTATAAATGTTCATCCAGGAGAAATTCTTACTGAAGAATTCCTTACTCCTTTAGAAATTTCAGCTTATCGTTTAGCAAAAGAAACTGGTATTCCAGAGTCTAACATCTCTGAAATAATAAATGGAAAAAGAAGCATAACTGCAGCAATTTCTATCAAATTAGGAAAGTTTTTTGAACTTAATCCTATATTCTGGATTGGTCTTCAAAATGATTTTGACATTAGATTAGAATCGCAAAAACTCAAATCAAAAATTAAAGAGATAAAATCATTTAGAGCATTAAAAAAGAAAAATGATAAGATTAAGAATGATAAGCATGTTGCTTAATCTTAATAATTGAATTACTGCGCATAACTTCGGATTGACGCTTCGTTCGGGTCAAGCCCTCACTTCGGGCTAAAGCCACATTGGTCTTAGTCACTTCGATTGCTAAGCAATCTCGTGCCAACGGTAACGTGTCCTTCGGACACTCACCTACGACCAACGTCGACAATCCTAATGCGTTATACGACATTACTGAAAATATATTAAAATTATGAATTTTTCACAACGCGAAGGCCTTAAAAAACCAAGAACAGAAATCCAACTACATGATATGGATTTAAAGCTTAGAAATGGAATATGGAATGCCATATCATTAATATATTTTAGCGAAATAAATCCTAATCATTCTAATCACTTACCTAATTATGAAAGATTATATACATTTTTTATAGAATTTTACAAAGATTTCTTAATTAAACCAATAGAAGAATTAAACTTATATTGGAAAAATAATCTTGAAAATTTTAAATCTTTTTATTCCACATTAAGTTGGAACGAAGTTTACGATTTGGTCGAATTTTTCCTCGATAATTTCCCAGACAGACACCTCAATGAAACCTTCACAATTGAATGTAACAGAATATTGACTAGAGAAGTGTCCGGCTATCGCATAATAAAAAATAAAGTATCATCAATTATAACGGATATTGAAATTGAAGCTGTTACAACTTCATTAGAAAATAGATTTCATCCAGTTCGAGAGCATATTAATCAAGCATTCTTATTATTTTCGAATCGAGTCAATCCTGATTATAGAAATAGTATCAAGGAATCCATTTCTTCAATTGAATCTTTGTCAAAACTAATCTTAAAAAATGAAAAAACTACCTTGACAGATGCATTGACAGAATTAAGTAAAAAAATGACGATTCATCCAGCTTTCAAAATAGCATTAGAAAAAATGTATGGGTATACTAGTGATGCCAATGGAATTCGTCATGCTCTGCTTGATGAATCAAATTTAAGAGCCGAAGACGCCAGATATTTTCTAGTGATATGCTCAGCTTTCGTAAATTATATAAGCGAAAAAATTTAATAAACCAATTATACCATCAGTAACGTCGTATAACTGTGGCTGACACGCTCCGCTCGGGACTTTCGCCCTCGCTCGGCCTAAAGGCACATTGTCCTCCGTCACGCTTCTTGCTCTGCAAGAAGTCGCGCCGACGCTAACGCCTCTGCGAGGCTCAGCTACGGACAACGTCGTGTAGCCTAGTTCGTTATGCGTAATCAGCAAAAATAATTATGAATAATCAAAAAATAAGACTATTTTCATTAGTTATCAAAATTCTTATTCTGATAATTATCAATTCATTAGCTTTCAATAGATTAATGCCAGATATGTCATTAAATGGATATTGGTTATTAACCTGTCTCCTTAATGCATTGCTCGGTGCAGAATTAATAACTCCTTTTTTTGTTAGACCAGTCGATGCATTAACTTATTCAATAACTGCAATAATTGCATTCTTACCACTTCATTCGGTGACAGCAGAGAAAATGTTATCGTTTAATGCGTACTTTGTCGCAATTTGGTTTTTCATTTTTATACTTTGTCTTTCAATATTTTCAATTTTGTTTAATAAATCAACAAACTTATCCTTAGCAAAAATGGCAAATTCATTCAGGATTACTTTAGAATACTTAGGATCTCCTATACTCATTTTCACGATATTGCTGATCTATACTGGATATGCCTTTCACAAAGATTCTTCAACTGAAATCATCGGCATAGCATTTGCCTGGGGATTAACAATAGCAATTGATCCAATAAAAAATTTGATAAGTGCGTATAATCGAATATTATTCACATTCAAAGAAAAAATAGTCGCCTCTGAAATTGGCTCTATTGCTGCATATCAACAGCCTGATATAATTTTAGTAAGGGAAGAAGTATTAACATCGCATTCATTCGCTTCTCCAATCTTTATAAACGACTCCAGAGGAGAGCAAATAATAGGTATAACTTTAGATCATGTCGGAAGGGAAGAAGGAATTTTACTACGGTGTTTATTCATTTCACATGCAAAAGCAAATACATATTCACTTTATCGTGGCATCCTTCAACCAGATAAAGCTTATTTACTAAATGATAACTTAGTACATAAAGATTATCCAATATTATCATCATATAGCGATATGATGGGATTAATTGGCCAAGGATCGGGCATCGATAGTATACAAATAGAAATAATCTCGGATGAATCTATTCATGAAGGTTGCCTAGTAGAAGCCAATATAAAAGATAACCAGGTATTGTATCAAATTATCGACGGGTTAACTAAGAAGGAAATAGTGGAAAAGAAGAATACTTTCGGTTACGTTAGCGCCCGAGCAAGAAAAATCGGACGTTGGGTAGTCGAAGACAATAAATTTCAACATATTCAATGGCTACCCAAAATTAATTCCCCAGTTCGCCTTCGACAAATCGAAGATTATATACCAAAGGCTAATGCAATTGGTCACTTCCCAGGCACAAATTATACAGTCGAAATTGAAGATATTAACTCTTTAGTCACACACAATAAAGCAATTCTGGGTATTTTAGGTGTAGGCAAATCGATGCTATCAATCGAATTAGTCGAAAGAATGCTTACAGCGGGCATAAAGGTAATTTGCCTTGATTTAACAAACCAATATGAAAAAGAATTAGAAATCTATTACGATAAGAATGCGGCTAATATTAGTTTAGAAAAAATAAAAGCTGCAGGTGAAAAAGATAGAGAAGAAATAAATGATAATCCAGAAGACGGAGGAAGTTTTCCTGCTCTATCTCAGGCAATATTTGAAGACATAAAGGAATTCATCGAATCACCTACTCTAAATCTAAAAATTTATAATCCTGCCAGACTTTCAGGTACAAAACAAATCTCAGAACCAAAATCTTATAACGCCGGTGGTAAGTGGCACCGTTCGGCTGGACTTTATTCTTTATCGCCTGTAGAAATAACGGAAATTATCTCGAATGCTTGCCTAGACATACTTTCAGCCGAAATGACTGATAAAGCAAGAGTTTGCTTAGTTTACGAAGAAGCACATTCTTTGATTCCAGAGTGGAATTCTGTTGTTAACGAAGGAGATAAAACCGCCACTGCAGGAACTGCCAGGGCTATTCTCCAAGGTAGAAAATACGGTCTAGGATGCTTACTTATTACCCAAAGGACTGCAAATGTAACTAAAACCATATTAAACCAGTGTAATAGCATTTTTGCAATGCGAACATTTGACAATACTGGAGTTGATTTTATTTCAAATTATATTGGCATAGAGTATGCAAATATTCTGTCTAGTCTGCCTGAAAGACATGCTGTATATTTTGGAAAATCATCAAGTTGCGAAAATCCCGTATTAATAAAACTCAATGATAGGGAGATTTTTAAAACTATCTTTAGAAAGCAAAGCTGACTACGCATAACTGCGGCTGACACGCTCTGCTCGGGACTTGCGCCCTCGCTCGGCCTAAAGGCACATTGATCCGATCGTCGCTCTCCCGCAACGTCGAAT
>PEQN01000102.1 GCA_002786225.1 Leptospira sp.
AAATACACACCATATATGGGAAATTCTGTATTTTTATTCGACCCTATCAGTTTAAATTCATTTTCAGATATGCTATTTTATTTTCCTCCTAGTATCTTAAACATCTCTATTTTATGCAGTTCAGCCATCTCTTCTGTCCAAGATTTATTATCATCTACCATCTTAGCCATAATCATTAATTTTAAACTTTGACCGATTACACTCTCATAAGTATCAACCTTTGCAAGAGGTGATAGATTCGAAAACTTAGAATTGTCTGAGGTGGTTATCAAAGCAAGATTACCGAATGCATCCAGATCTGCTTTTTCCCATTTTTCCTTTTCACTTGGATTTTGAGGATGAAAATGTTCAATTGAATTCCGAAATTGAAATTGCCAATCTTCGGATAACTTTTTAATACCGTATTTTGAATTTCCGTCTTTGTAGAGAAGATAGTCAAGATAAGTGAAAACAATTCTTTCAATGTCAAATCCTCTCTTATCTTCGTAACCTGAATTCTTTACCTTTTCCTGGGAATAATCCTCAAGTATTGAAATCAAATTAACATTTTCATCTTGCATTAGACTTTTTAGTACCAAGGAAATCCAATGCATAGTTTTAGGCGATGTATATGTTATCCTTAGACAAGATTGTAAAGTTCTAAGCTGTTTGTTAATACTGTCTTCAATAGTTGCGACATACTTTGGTTTATCGCTTGCTTTACCCTTGCTTTTATCTGTATATTTCTCCAGACGTTGTAGAGACCACTTGCCTGCTTCTTTGTAATCCCTGGCGAATTCTCTTTTTAAAATATATTTATCGAATAAGACCCTTGATTTTAAAAGTAGATAAAGAAATTTTTTCGCATTTTCCGAGTTCTTCCATGCCCATTCCAAGTTAGACATAAATTTTTTATCATCGAGATTCCCATCTTCTTCTTTTAAGTCTTCATTCGCTGAACTAATCTGCAATAAAAAGTTTGGAAAAGATAGAATGGATTCAAATCTTTCATTTTCTGTTGAATCAGTATCTACTAATGTTTTATTACCAACCTCTATCTGTTCTTCTTTTAATATCTGCTCAAGTGATTTAGCTGTTACATCAATTTCATCTTCAGGTTTTTTTTCTGATGACTCACTTTTTAACTTGTCATCCAGTTCTTTAATTAAATTCACTATGGAATCAAAATCTTTGGCATTATCACTAAGGGATGTCCAATCTTTTGTAAACAAGATATCTCTATATTTTTTAGCAAAATTCATCTGAACATAGGAATCCATTACAGAGCAATTGTCCCAGATCAATCCTCCAACCTTGTTTAGTAGTTCTAACTCCTTTTGCTTTTCTTCGTCTTTTTCTTCAGTAGATTCCAACTTACCTAAAATGTTTGCTTTAGCAACTTCGTGGAGTTCTAATTGTTCTCCACGAGTATTCATGATTTCAAAATAATGATTCAGATCTATATCTTGTGGAACTTGAACCTGTAGCAAAAATACTGTTTTGAGCTTATCTGCGTATTTTTCTTTGTTTAAATTTTTCTTTCCAAAGTAATTTGATATAATCTTATAACCTTCTAATATTTCTTGGGAAGAAAGTTCATCGATAATATCTAATTTTCCATTTTCATTTATACTGGACAGAGTTCGATTGGACTTTTCCCTTGCCTCAAATCGCAATGCATCTCTCAGAAAATAAATACCTAAATATTTTTGAAGAAGAAACAAAGTTGTTAACCGCTGTTGTCCGTCAATCACTTCGTAAAGTTTAGCTTCCTTTTGATTCACGATGAGATTACCAAGGAAATAATTACTATCTGGAGATTGAATAGAGGTATCAATATCTTCTATTAACTGTTCTATTTCTTTTTCTTTCCAGGAATAATTTCTCTGGTATATTGGTATAATATACTTAGTATTAACAAAAATATCAGAAACGGGAACCTTCTTCAATTGCTCTTGATCCATTATATATCCCACATATTTATGTTATTTAAGACTTTTATTAAGTGGTCGTATTTTGTTTTAATTTCTTCTTTAACTAGTGGTTTATCGAAAATTAGCAATTTTAGTTCAGATGGTTCCTTCATCTCGCTAATAATTGTGAATAAGTTCAATCCATAGTTCAACCTATCGTGTTCACCTTTTGCGTATTTATTGATTGTTTCAGGATAAACAGAATACATGACCAATCTCAATGAATAACTCCAAGAATAGAGCTGTAGCAAAATGGATTCGTTTAGGTTTTCAAAACCAAATCGATCTACAAAGAATAATAAAACCGATTCATACAATTGCTTTATGTAAGTCTCACCCCTTCCGTTTGTAGGTATATCATCAGGTGGATGAAATCGCTTAATTTCTTTTTGAATCAATTCTAACAAACTCCCATAGTGTAAAACATATTTAAAAAATCTTTTCCCTGCCAGAACTGGTTGAGTGAGCTGAAATTGATTCAATGACATTGAACCAATCAATTCATTTCCACCAGTTGCATTAAATTGCTCTACATAAAGATTACTTGCCTTGTGATAGACAGCGTAGTTTTCACGATTAACACCTATTATCCCTTTGAATGCGTCAATACGACTCGATGAGTAACCCAGTCCTCCATTGCCTTTATACCACTGTGTCATAGGATATAAATAATTTTTAAAAAGATCTTCCAGATGATCTGAATTTGTTGCTTCCCATTTTTTGATAATACTGACTTTATATTCCTCACTTTCCTCATTCATTTCCCTCAAGTGGAAGGATTTAAGTAGATCATGGGGGGACAGTTCTTTACCTCTTGAATTCTGTGAGTCAAAAAATTGAAATGCTTCTTGTTCACTATCGGTCACAATTTTAACAATTGTGCAATTCTTTAGAAGATAATTTTTAAAAATTTCTTTCCTTTCATTTGTATTTAATTCAATGATTCTTCTCTTTAAGATAAAGAAATTTTGAAGAATTGGCTCTTTGAAGGCTAAGTTTATTTCTTCCTTTAATAGCTTTGACCTATCATCTCCTAAAGCATGAAGTAATATCGAGACGGTAATTATTCTCTGTTGCCCATCTACAATATAGTATATTGATTTATGTTTATGTAAAATCACAGATCCGATTCGATATTCTTTAAGTGCTAAATTAAAAGACTCGTAGATGTCCTGAAATAATGTATTTGCAGATTTCACAGTCCACCGATAAGGTCTTTGGTAACTTGGAAGTGCTAATTCAAGATTCATTAGGTCTTCCAAAGAAACAATTTTTAATTCATTCTCAATTAATGCCATATACCATACCTTACGTTACTTATCTGCATTGTTCCCACTTAAGTTAAGACTATTTACGTATTCAAAATAAACTACAATGACATAACTTAAATAAGAATGATTCTTTAACAACTTAAATATTATAAAATTTAGCTTAAAAAAAATAAACTATTCATATTTTTTTCTTTATTTATTCTGATACTCTGTTAATTGAATGAAGTATAATA
>PEQN01000103.1 GCA_002786225.1 Leptospira sp.
ACTCTAAATCAGAGAATTAATTTCAATAACCTTTGTTTTTCTTAAATTTTCCTTAATGATCTCCCTTCATTGAATTCAATCCATTTAGCAGCTTAAATCATATATTTTTCAAATATAAAAGTCAATAAATCTAATTAAATAATTTAGGCGAGGCTCAAGGAAAAGGAATTGTTCCACTCTTCTTTTTGCAAATTCTATCATAATCTAAATACAATCCGCAGTATAACTGATTATAATTTAAAAAAGTTTCTCCATTACTTTGATTCTCTAAACCTGTTAACAAACAAAGTTGAAAGTAAAACTCTTTGGTTTCTATGCATCTTTCTTTTGAAGATTCACAGGAAATAAAAAATAATATAGTTATTAAAATAATTTTAAACATAAATACCTCACATTTATATCTTTAACCTTTGTCGATGGATTGAATTACTAGACGGGACTCTTGGATATTCTTCACATAAATTTTATAATTAAGTGGTTCTTGAAACCGATTTAGAGTTAATATATATATTACAATTGAAAATCTCACTAAAATTGTAATCTTATTAATTGAATTTCCCGTTTTCATATTATTATTTCACTTCCTCATAAAATGTTCTCTGTAAATTGAATTATTTGATGGCACTCTTGGATATTCTTCCCTTAACTTTTTATAATTAACTGTTTCTTTCGAATGGTGGCATTCTACTCCTTTAGCTGTCTCCTCATAGCAATCATTATATATATTATTTTTAATATACTCATGAGTATTAGTACAATAACTTAACATCATTATTGTTAGGAATAAGCGTAATGAATTAATATTTATCACTGATAAATGCACATCCAATATCGAAAGCATCAGTCTTCCCTCCAAAGCCAGAGCTATCTACTAGATATGATATACAAGTAGTTTTTAATTGCTCTTTATCCTCATTTGTTGGTCTAATTTTCCAATCCCACCAACCTATCCATAGGCTAGCTAATGGATCTTTCCTAGATTTTTGTTCTTCTGAGCCATATTGCAATAGATTAATTTTAAACAATAAATCACAATTATCCGTCCCTAATTTTTCCCTACAATCTTTAGTTCCAAAATATCTAGATAATAGCAGTCTTTTTTTAGCTTTTTCAGAATCCCCATAATCATCCGTCCAACTGTCAAACCAACGATCAATCTTTTTAAAACTTAACCAATTGTTTGTTAATTTCTCACCAACCTCTTTAATCTTCCTATGTGCTACACTTCCAAAATCAGCACCTTTACGACTCTTTTTGCCTTCTGAAATTCTATCTGTAGTATTCTTTATTCCTTTAGCTGCCCAAGTTATCCCACCTATCATATGTTTTACTATCTGAGTAAACATATGACCATAATTAGTTGCATTCCCACTTGGATCACGATAACTAACAGGATTACCTTCAACGTACATCATTCTGTTCATACCTTGTATCTGATTCGGGAACGCCATACTGTCTTGTTGCAAGAACCGTCCTATCTTCGAATCATAATAGGCTCCGTGCTTCCCTTCCTCGCGCCCGATGGCCAGTTCGGTCTGCCAAAGTCGCTGCGGAGGAAAGCACTTCGCTACGGTGTTGTTCGCGGAAGATTCTTCTTTAGTATTAACTAAGAGCATTCAATATTTTCACCATGTAGCAGGAATTATATCTGATTTCTTATTGCATTGACTTTTCTCATAATTTAATCTGAGACATTCTAAAATAAAAACATTTCCAGCCTGAGATGTATTCTCAGCAAGATTACTATTTCCTCGATTATTTTGAGAGTTCGATATTCCAATCAAAGAAATTGCGCCCAAACATACATCATCATCTGTTCTTTGAAATTCATTTAATCCAGAGCGTGATAAGCATTTTTCTTTTTCGGTTGTGCAAGAATAAGAAAAATAAATTATTAGAATTAGAATGTAGTATTTGTTTATTTTCAAAATATCTTACCACCTTTTTTATAATATAACTTATTCTTATGCATCCATGTTCCTGTACCAGAAATTGCATTAGCGATACTAAAGATTGTTGAACCTACAATTGTTGTTACTGCATTTCCTACTACGGTTCCTATGGTATTTACAGTCCCACATAAATCCCTTGCATCCCTGCAACTTCTTTTAGTTGCATCCCACTCTCTTTTGTATGTTTTACTCCAAGAGTCATGGCTAAAGGATGCAGTCTTTGCCTGCCCCATCCATTTTGAGTTAGCTCTACGATTTCTTTCTCTCATAATATTTGGTCCGTATTGATCATGAAAAAACGAAGCTCTGTCGACTCCTGTTTTGGAGTTTAATACACCAGTTGTCATAATTGTATAAATCATTAAACTTATTATAGTTTTATCATCGTAATCTGGTTGTGCAAGTAATAATATTTGCAATTCTGTTCTACTTAATTTTCCTAAGGGTGATGGTCCTTTTCCACTAAGACTACTCGCATAAAGGTAAGTTGCAAATAAAGCTACGTTTTTATGTCCTCCATCTTGTATACGATCTATATGAGGCAATAGCAATAGATACAAAGCTGTTTCTTCTATTGGTAACTTAGAACATTTACCTCCCCCTGTATGATTTCCCACTACGCCACCACCAGCGGCTACTGCTGGTCCAATACCTGGACGCATGGATGTAATAGCTAGAGCTGAGAATACATTAGCCTCACACACATTTCCAGAAGGATCACGAAATGATATTGGATCGCCATTCACATACATCATTCGATTCATTCCGTTAGGCTCTAAGGCATCGACTTCTGTATCATTAGAAATAAATCTACCAATTCTAGAATCGTAATAACGACTGTCATAAAAATACAAGCCACTCTCCCTATCTTCCTCCTGTCCCGTATACTTGTATTTGGATATATCAGGACCGAAGGAGTCGGTTCTTAGGATTTCACCATACGGTCTGTAGGTGATGTGACTTTTTCCGCCACGTTCTCCTCCTGCAAGGACGTTTCCTCTACCGTCGGTGATCATTGTGATGGAGCCTAGGTGGTCGGGATGGTAGAAATACATTCCTGTTATGCGAGATGAATTGGTGGTGGTCGCACCTGATCCTGAACCGCCTCCAAAGAAGGTGGGTTCATCGGATACGGACGGTGTGTTCGCTGGTACGGCTGCGATGAGTAGCCAGGGCGGTGTTCCCTCTTCTCCTTGTGCCCCTCCAAAGAAGAGTGGGCTACAGCCTGCGGAGGTTGCAAAGAAGAATGGAAAGAGTGCGAATGAGGTTGCTAGGCGAAGTCTTCGAGAGGTTTGTTCGTCTTGCGTATTGATTGTTAACGC
>PEQN01000104.1 GCA_002786225.1 Leptospira sp.
CCAGGAAATAATTCTTACAACTCACTCTCCATATATTGTATCAGATTGCAAGAAAGAGCAAGTATATATCTTTCAAAAAGAAGCTAATGGTTTAGTGAAACTGCCCGTTAATCCTAAAATCAATACTTTCGGAACATCCATAGGTATTTTGTCCGATGTTGTTTTTGGTAAAGAAGATACAATTTCTGAACTATCGAAAAAGAAGATTCAAGAAATCTCGAGTATGTCAATGGAGAGTCTTGATGACATTCAAAAAGCCAAGGAAGCATCTAGAGTTCTAGGGGAATCCGTAGAAAAAGTTTTATTGTTTAAAGAAATAATAACGAGAGAAAATGAATTAATAAAATGATTTGGTCATATAGTTATATTGAAACAGTCCATTCAAAACTGAATGAATATATATTAGAATTTTTTAACAAAATTAAAGATGATACTGCTGGTTTCAGAGACGAACTATTTAATTCAGATTTTTTGCAAATAGTAAACCGTCATCCTTCTATATTAAAAAAAAGGCTTAGAATTGTTTATAACTACCTTAATACACTACCGGCGAAGGACAGAGAATTATTATGTGACGAAATCAAATTTGCAAATCAAATAGAAAAAATATGTCAAGGAGAATACAAGCCAAAGACATTTGACCAAAGTGTGCAAGGAATCGATAAAATTATCAAAGACTTTTTTCTATCCCTTTATGACCAGGTGTTAGATGGAGATCCATTTCGAGAATTAAATAATACGAATTTGCGTGCCCATTTTAATCAATTTTCAAATGCAAATGAAAATATTATTTTATGCCCGTTTTGTGGAATTTCATTTTTAAAGAAATCTGGTGATACAATTCGTGATCAATATGATCATTACCTCCCAAAATCGTTATATCCATTTTCAGCAGTTAATTTTCAAAATCTAGTTCTAACTTGCAGAGAATGTAACTCCCTCGATGTAAAAGCCAACAAGGATATTTTAGCTTTATCTGTGGGTAAGATATTTTTTCCTTTCGATAAAAGTCATAAAAGTATTCATCTCCAAATAAATGTTGTAAAAGACAATGCAAAAATTGAATTGATTGAATGGCAGATAATTTTCAGTAGCTCAGATAATAAAAAAGATGAAATTGAATCATGGAAGAAAATTTATAAAATAGAAGATCGTTATAAAGGCCATATTAAATCACAAGTAAAATCTTGGTATGAATGTTATTTTGACGTGATTACGAGTTCTAAGTTAGAAGGTTGTAGTATAGAAGATATAAAGAGAATCTATTCGATTACTCTGGCAACTAAGCAGAAACAAAAATCGGATTATATTCAAAAACCAGTATTCGATGCTTTACTAGCAGATTCAAATATCATGCAAGCTCAAATTGAAGCATCTAAATATACATGATTTAATGTATTGCCAACTAGCGGAAATTAGATGAAATTTGTAGAGTTCTGACTCGAAGTGCATTTCAGTTGGAATTGGGAGAATAGAATGGAAAAGAATGAATTCAGAGTAATGGGATCTATAAGGGAAAACGACTATGAGCTTCCAGATGAGTTACAATGGGAACTTGTCTATGAAAACAATATAGTGATCCAAGTGGAAGAGATGCAAGAAGCCGTAGCTATTCTTAGAAAAAGGCAAGATGAAGATGATCGTAAATTTGAAGAACTTGCCTTAAGCCTTGGAATCGATTTAAAAAAGGAATATAAAGATTGGTGGAATTATAGCCCATCTTACTTAATGCATTTCTATTACTGGGATATAGAGTTAGCAGATTGGGTTTTAACTACGGATAATGCTTATTGAAGAAGAATGTGAGGCTTTTTATTGGGGCAGTGAGTTTCTAGGTTTTTTATAAGTATTGATCCCGTTTTAGCTTAATATTTAGAATAGAATGTAAGAAAAAAACCTGACATTTTGTAAAATATATTTGACATTATGCTGTTAAGGAAATATTGTCTTCTCATGGCAGATAAAGATTGGATCAAATCGTTTCCTCCTGGGTTTAGGAGTTTTGCAATTCAAATTAGTGAAGGAAACTGGGAAATTGCAGAAGTCGAGCTTGAACTAAGGGCAAAGATTAGAGTTATTAAGGATTGTCAGGATATTATAGAAATATTTAGGCAATTGTCTACAGATATACAAAACATACCTAAGTTGGATTTTACTGTCGAGCAAATCGATAGAAGGTTTGATGAAAAAATACGTGAATCTTCAATTGCTACCAAACCATCCGTAGTCAAATTGGCGAAAAACGCTTGGTTGACTTCAATTAAAGACCCTGATTCCAATAATTTATTCCAAGACTGTGTATCTCAGTTAGTCGAATCCTATTTAAAAAAAGAAATTACCGATAAATTTCACAATGTTTCGCCGAAGGATCCAATTTATAAAGGAAAAGTCCAAAGTGTTAAAAAAATGCTTTTGTCGGCTAAAACAGAGAATATTCATAAAAACGTAACATCAAAAATAACAATTGATTTAATCAAAGATAACTCAAGTAGCAAAAACAACATTAATCAAGTTAATGATGAAGCACAGTTCAATTTTTATAAAGGTAAGCCAGGATTAACAAATGCACAAGCCAATTAAAATTCAAGTAAATACTGATTCAGTTACTAAAAATAAACTAGAGAATAGGAAAAGTTACAATTTTATTCTAAATAATAGATCTTATAATCTATCTATAAATACCAATATCATAAGCACTCGATTTGGAGTACAAAATATCCCAGATCAAATACTTGATTTGAATGGTATTGTTAATATCATTCATTTAATTAATCGTTTTATTCAATCAAGACAAAGAAAAATACCCAATTTCATGATAGAAATTAGCTTTCCTGTCAAAGATTTAGAATTTTGGAATCGAGCAGAAATTAAATTGAAATTAGAAGAATTGGTTGGATTTTTTACAGATATTATTTGGAAATTTCGCTTTATCCTAGATCAAAGTAAACCTACTAACCCAAATCCAAGATTAATATTTAATTTGCAGGATGAATTGGAACTATGTTTTTGGAGCGGTGGTCTTGATTCTTATGCAGGATTGCTAAACAGGGTGAACCAATTTCCTAAGAAAAAATTCATACTCGCGAGTTTTGAATCACAAAATCTAAATAAAAAAATTCAAAGAAAACTCTTTGAAAATATTAAGCAATTGTATCCAAATGTTGAAGAAAGAATCTTTATTCATAATACACTTGGGCATAAAAATAGTAATGAGTATCCATATGCTAGAACCAGAGGACTCTTCTTCCTGATTTCTGGACTAAGTTTAGC
>PEQN01000105.1 GCA_002786225.1 Leptospira sp.
TTAAATAAACTCCTGTTAAATCTACTTTTCCTGAAAGCAAAGGAATAATAGCTACTTGAATGAATACTTGATTCATGCTAGCAACCACATCGCCATCTTTAGAAAGATTGATATATTTAAATGAAATACCTGGAATAGGAAAAATTTCTATGTCGGAATCAGAGAATTCAATTTTAAGTTCTGTTCGTTCTTGGATTTCTTTAAAAATTAATTTTTTATAAGCTTCCAAATCCATCATATAGGGAATAGAATACACCAAAATCAATACAGAACTTACTAGAAAAAGAATTAAGAAAGCTATCCCTATGAAAATTTTTTTCGTATATTTGAAGATAGAATGATGAACTCGCATAATACTTAATTCTCAGGGAAATGACAATAGGTATAGTGATCTTCTTTTAATTGTATTTTATCAGGAATTTTTGTTCTACAAATTTCCTTAGCAATCGGACATCTTGTATGGAAATAACATCCTTGAGGCTTATCTAGAACAGAAGGAATTTCACCTTTTAAGCTTGGACGTTCTTTCGTTCTATTTCTTAGATCATAGGAAGATGCAAATAGGGCTTTGGTATAAGGGTGACTCGGGCGAGTGCTAATTTGTTCCCTTGTTCCAAACTCAACAATCTTTCCCAAATACATGACTGCAATTTTATCAGATATATACTTCACAATATTCAAATCATGAGATATAAATAAATAAGAAAGATTGAAATCTTTTTTCAAAGATTTGAGAAGATTCATTACTTGAGCTTGGGTAGAAACATCCAAAGCAGAAACTGCCTCGTCACAAATTATTAACTTAGGACTTAAGATTAAGGCACGAGCGATTGCAATTCGTTGTCTCTGCCCACCCGAAAATTCATGAGGGTATCTATCTAAGATATCAAGTGAGAGATTCACTTTCACTAAGATTTCTTTCACTCTCTGAATAATTTCAGCCTTCTTTAAAAGTGGAAAATGAATTTCAACACCCTCAGATATAATTTCAAAAATTGTCATCCTTGGATTGAGTGAAGAATAGGGATCTTGGAAAATAACTTGGATATCCTTACGAAGAGGAAGCCAATCAGATTTCTTGAACTTCTCTAAGGCTTGTCCTTCGAAATGCAACTCACCAGAAGCTATAGGCAATAGACCAAGCATAGCCTTACCAAGAGTTGATTTGCCACAACCACTTTCTCCCACTAAACCAACAGTCTCACTCCTCTGGATGCTAAAACTAAGATCTTCGACAGCCTTAATCTCTTTGGACTTCCAACCAAAGATAGAACTCGAATAATAAGATACAAACAGGTTCTTAACTGAAATCATGTCTATCCTGCTTCCAACAAATGACATAAGGCAGAGTGGGTTTCTGTGATATGTCTTGATTTGGGTTTCCTGGAAATACAAACATCCATTTTGTGCTTGCATCTTTCTGCAAAATGGCAACCTATAGGATACTCAAGAGGGGAAGGAACAATACCAGGGATCACTTCTAGTTCCTTATTGATATCATCACTAGAGGGATAAGAATTCAAAAGAGCTTGCGTATAAGGATGCTTAGGTGAATCAATAACTTCATCGATTTTTCCAATTTCAACAATTTGTCCTGCATACATAACTGCAATTCTATCAGCCATGTGGCTCACCAAGGCTATATCATGAGAAATAAATAGTACAGAGAGGGAAAATTGTTTCTTCATCTCCATAAGCAATTGAATCAATTGAGCTTGTATGGTAACATCTATGGCTGAAGTTGGTTCGTCTGCAATGAGCAGAATAGGATCTGTAATGAGAGCCATAGCTATAGAAATTCTCTGAAGCATACCACCGCTCATATGATTGGGATATGAATTTAATCTTTGGCTGATATCTGTGATCCCTACTTTTTCAAGCAGGATTTCTGCTTTATGAATTGCTTCTTCTTTGGTTCCCATTTTGTGAATGAGAAAAGACTCTATGATTTGATCTTTGATTTTCTTAAGTGGATTTAAGGAAGAAAAAGGTTCCTGAAACACATAAGAGATTTTATTTCCTCTTAGATTTTGGATCTCGCTTGCATCCATTTGGATGATGTCTTCTTCCTGGAAAAGAATAGATCCCGATTTGTATTTCGCAAGGTTGCTTGGAAGCAATTTCGTTAAAGCAAGTGAGCATACAGATTTGCCACAACCACTCTCTCCAACTAAAGCCAGAAATTCGCCTTGATGAATCTGAAAAGATATATCTTGTATAACAGGAAGATTGCCATTTTCAGTTACAAGATCTAAGCTAAAATTATCTACTTTTAATAATACTTCATTTTCTTTTCTTGGGTTATTCATATTCAACTAACTCCTTAGAATCGAAGGCATCGCGAAGTCCTTCCCCAATAAAAGCTGATAATAGTATTGTCATAAATAAGGCAATGGAAGGAAAAGCGATCAACCACCATGCTGTTAGGCGTTCTCTCCCCTGTCCTATCAACTCCCCCCAGGAAGGATTGGGAGCTGGGATGCCATATCCTAAGAAGTCTAAGGCTGATAATATGGAGATAGAGGATATCAAAGTAAAAGGCAAAAAGGTAACAAGAGGTGTGATTGCATTTGGGAGCAGATGACGAAATATGATTCTAGTATTAGAAACTCCTAAGGCCCTTGCGGCATCAACAAATTGAAAATTTCGTAATTTTAAAAACTCACCGCGCATATAATAACTCAGTCCTATCCAACTTAGGGCTCCATAAGTTAAGAGTAAAACCATAAAGCCCTTACCCAAGAAAGAGCCCATAATCAAGATTACATAGAGAAATGGAATACTGGAGAGTATCTCAATTAATCTTTGAACGCTAATATCCAGCAATCCACCAAAATACCCTTGCACAGCACCAATAAATACAGCAAGAAACATCTCTACAAAAACAAGCAAGAGGCTGAAAGTCATAGCAATTCTATATCCGTAGACGATGCGAGTAAATACATCTCGCCCTCTATCATCCGTACCTAAGATATGATTCTTGCTAGGTGAGCTGGGCGGATTCACTCCATCTTCCAGACTTTCTAAGTTGTCTTCATTAACTCCATATTTCAGTAAGGGGAAAATCATATAAGATTCTCCACTAACAAAGTCTGTACGATTTAATAATTTTTTGTAATTCGGTTGGGTTAAATTAACACCACCCAGTTCCTTCTCGGAATAATAAAATAGTATTGGAAA
>PEQN01000106.1 GCA_002786225.1 Leptospira sp.
GTCACTTCGATTGCAAAGCAATCTCGTGCCAACGGTAACGTGTCCTTGCAGGACACTCACCTACGACCAACGTCGGCAATCCTAATGCGTTAAGCGCCATTATAAGGAGTTAAAATAAAAATGAAAGATTTAACTGGAATCGGAGAATTCTCTAAATCACTTAGTAAACCTTTGGTTAAACTTATAGAAGTATTATCAAAAGGATGCGGTACCATATCAAAACCATATTTTGAAAGAAAGAGAATAGATTTAAATAATTATGAAATTCTATCTTCGGCAGAAGCCAAAGCTAAAGCTATTGAAATTATTTCTGATGTTCTTGAAAGAAAAGGAATTGAGAGTATATCTATTGGCAAAGAAACAATCTCTATTGAACAATCGTTAATCCTCGATAAAGAAATTCATCTTAAGTCTATAGATGAAAGATCGAAAAATAGATTAATATTTCAAAATCAAAAAGCACAGATGAATATAGAATCAATATCTACTGTCGCTGCAGAAGAATTACAAAATATTGATGAAGTATCAGAAACACCTGTTGATGAAGATTGGATTACACGATTCTTTAAAATTGCGGAAGAAATATCTAATGAACAAATGCAATTACTTTGGGGCAGAATTTTGGCTGGTGAAATAACTAAACCCAATTCTTATTCATTGAGAACATTAGAATTACTAAGAAATATTAAGCTTGATGAAGCTGAAATCTTTCTTAAATTTGCTGAACTTGCTATATCAGGTAATGGTATATCATTTATCTATAATCCTGATAATGTAGATTTTTTAAAAAAAGAATTTAAAATAAAATTTGAAGATAGACTACTTATGCAAGAATTAGGAATTTTGAACTCAAATGATCTTTCATATTCAATTCAACCTTTCTCACATACTAATCCTGTGCCTATATTTTTTAAATCGTCTAATTAGATAATAATCGTGAAAAGAGAGGGATTAACGAACCAACTACAATTTCCTGTTCTCACTTTTACTAAAGTTGGTACACAATTACTAGAACTAAGTGAAAGAAAAGGAGTATCGAATTATTTAAATCGATTTTCTACAGTTTTCTCAAATGCTAACATTAGCGTTCAATACTGTGTAATAAATGAGAAAATTAAATCTACTTACAAAGAAGAAGATTTTCATAACTTTCCGATATCTTAAAACGGCGCTTAACTTCGGATTGCCGTTTCGTTCGGGTCAAGCCCTCACTACAGGCTTCGCCACATTGGTCTTAGTCACTTCGATTGCTAAGCAATCTCGTGCCAACGGTAACTTGTCCTTCGGACACTTACCTACGACCAACGTCGACAATCCTAATGCGTTAGCCGCAATGAATAAAAATAAATTCAAAAAAGGAAACTTATGAATAAAAACGAATCAACAGTAGCTCTTATAGATTTATTAGGCTTCTCAAATCTTGTAAGTAATCATTTTCAAGATGCAAAAGATGTTTTAAATGATTTCTACAATATTGTTTACAATCACCGAACTTTTGCGTCTGAAAATCATATCAAGACTATATTAATTTCAGATAGCTTAATTGCTTATTCAGATAATAAGGTTAAAATAATTCCATATCTTGCAAAAATTTATAGAGATTGCTTATTAAAAACAAACGAATATTCTAATCCTAATAAGTATCTACTACCAAGAGGAGGAATTTCTTTTGGAAAAGTATATTCTGAAGATAGATTTGAAACACCGGAATTGGCTAAGCAATTCATCGTTAGCCCAGCATTAGTTCATACATCAAAGATTGAAAAAAGTTTCAAAGGCTCAAGGTTGATTGTATCAATAGAAAATGAAACAACAGACAAAATTGATATTTTTTGGAATCGGGAATCAGAATCAATTTTTTATAAAGAAAACACGACGATAGATAAAAACTTTACATACTATGATATTTTATGGTTTGAAGATTTAACTACTCCCTCATCGAATAAAAAAGAACAATTGGAAGAAAATTTAAAAATTGCTATAACCCTATTAATAAGAAACCAAACTTTAAGTGAAGTATATCTAACTCAATACATTGAAACTGTACGAATCGGATTAATTAGCTATTCAAAATATCTAAATTTCCGATTTGAATTTCCTAATTTTATTTTAAATCTTTTTAATGAAAATTTTTTAGAGGAAAAATTTTGGCGCCTTTGGGTCGCAATCATTGAGTCATTTTTACTAATTCACGACGCAAAATGGGCGGAAGCAAACTCAACTTTTCAGAAATTTTACAATACTATCGTAATTTCTAAAGGATGGGATAAAGCAATAGATTTTTTGCATCAACCTAATCAAAAAGAAATATTAACCAGGCTTAAAAACTTTTCAGGAAAATTATCTTAAACTAATTCACTGCGGCTAACTGCGGCTTACCGCTTCGCTTCGGGTCTTGCGCCCTCGCTTGGGCTCCGCCACATAGGCTTTCTGTCACTCGCTTGCATACGCAAGCTACGTGCCAGTCCCTAACGTCCCATTCGGGACTCAGGGTCAGCCTACGTCGGTAAGCCTATTACGTTAACCGCCATCACACTTTAATGCGGACATCGTGTCCGCTTTTTTATTAATTTTTCTAATTATAAATTGAGATACCTTTAGTTTGGTGTATTCTCAGTTTACAATGTTTAATCCGAAGATTCCTTTTTTTTGTTCTACTAAATCTTGACATTGAATTTAAGGATTAAGTTTTTTAAGAATTCTTTAATGTTTTAATTCAGAATTGTATTGAAAGAAGTAATCAAATCTTAAGAATTTTTATTAACAAGGTTCTAAGTCTAGGTTTCTATATTAATGTTTTAAGTGTTTAACAGTATTTTCTTGTTTATGAAAGTTTCTTTATTGTCATTTCTATCGTGTATTTTAGTTTTTTGTTTTAAGTGGATTTGAGTTAATCTTGAT
>PEQN01000107.1 GCA_002786225.1 Leptospira sp.
AGTCACTTCGATTGCTAAGCAATCTCGTGCCAACGGTAACGTGCCTTTCAGGCACTCACCTACGACCAACGTCGACAATCCTAATGCGTTAGTTGCCATTTTATTTTCGACAACTAATGAAGAAGAACTGACGCTAGCAATTCAGGCGCAGGTTTCCTCGACGTCGTGTCTCGGAAAAACTAATGTTTCGATTTCCCGTTGAATATTATGTCACTTTCAGCTAGACGCCTAAACTACTTCAAATTTATACTACTAGCATGAGGGAATTTTTACTTATAACAATATGGAAATCGAAATAAGAAGAAATTCGAGAAAAAGTAAATTAATAAGCAAAGACCGACTTCCTACTAATACATTAAGTTCAGGAAGTAGAATTCAGAGATGGGCAAATTTCATAGCAGGCTTCTCTATTGAATTCATTGAGCAGTGTTTAGCAAATAGAGACAAATCAGAGGATGTTGTTATCGATCCTTTTTTGGGATGTGGGACGACATTGGTGGGAGCAAGAAATTTAGGATTTAAAGGTATTGGCTTTGAGGTGCATCCTCTATTCTATACACTGTCTTCCGCTAAATTAGACAATTATTCATTGAACGATTTATCAAGAATTATCGAGCAGTTAACAATAAAGACACTCAAGCTAGAATGGTCTGAATCCGCTAAAACATATATAAGTAAAATGTTTCTTAAACCTGAGCAAGATAAAATTCAATTTGCAGCTTATCAACTTAGTCAATTGGAAGAAAAATTAAAACCTTTGGGAGTTGCAATTTTTCTTAAAGCTTGTGAATATTCTTGTACTGCACAAACAGATGGAATTTATAAAGCACCAGACTCAAAAAAAAATAGTGTCCCTTTCGATACAGCTTTAAATAGTGCTGCCAATATTTTTCGAGAAGACCTGAAGAGTGCTTGGTATTTAGATCATTGGCAAGAGCAGCCGATTCAGAAAATTTTCAATCATAGCAGCGAGTCTTTACAAGAAGTTGAAACAAATTCATTGGGTATTTGCATAACGTCGCCACCGTATTTAAATAATTTCGATTACGCCGAAATGAGCAGATTACAGTTATATCTACTCGGATGGGTTGAATCATGGGGTGATATATCTGAAAAAGTAAGAAATAAGTTAATTACCAATACTACAACTGCTTTAAAAGGTAAAAAAACGATTGAATTTCAAGAAAATGCAAAATTGGATTTACCTTTAACGCTAACATTAAAATTAACAAAAATAGTTGATGAATTGAAAATTCAACGAAGCATCAGAGCAGGTAAAAAAGATTACGATTATCTAATTTATCCATACTATCAACAAATAAATTGCGTACTCAAAGAAATCTATAGAACGCTAAAAAAGGATGGAGAAATTCATTGGGTAGTCGCCGACGCTGCTCTCTATGGTATTCATATAAAAACTCATGAGCATACAAAGGAACTTATGGAGAATATAGGTTTCGAAAATGTTAAAATTAATTGGATTAGAGAGAGGGGTCACCGGTGGATTTTATCAAAAAGAGATGGATCAGACGAGGCTCTTGGTGAATATCATTTAACCGCATCTAAATAAAAAAAAATATATGAAAACTATTTACTCAAAAGCCACAGCCGCAATAAAAATTGAAATAGAAAAATATTTAGACTTAATCAACAATTCTAATTCCTTTAGTGAAATAAAACCTGAACTATTCAATAACCCTGACTTAGCAGAAATGTTTGCCTTCGGAATAGGCGTTACCCTAGACCTAGAAAGTCAAGGATATCAGCAAAATCTAATTAATGAATATAACCGAAAGATTGCCGTTAAATTCGATATTGAAAATGCTGTTACCCTCGGAGTATATAAAATAGTCCGCAATCACGCAGAAGTTCTGTATGATTTAGCATTTAAAATTACTAATAAATTTAAAAATTTTGAGGACCAGATAATTTTCAACAATCCAGAAACTTTGCCTATTTTTCAAAATATATTAGGTTTAAGTAAATCACAATTATTGAAAAAAGTTGGGAGTGTTTCCGATTCAAGTATTTCAAAACCCGCTTCAAAGAGATTGTCGGAATTGTTAACTTCCACAATTTCAAAGAAAGAAGTGGATAAAAATAATACTCTCCAAAGACTTGAAGTAACAATTGAAGGTATTGTAAGAGACCTCGTCGGTCGTGTGTTATTTGAAGAAGTTGTTGCAAACGCTTTAATCAGAGCGAATGTTCCATTTTTAAGAGAAAATGAATATAGTGATTTAAGCGGCGTAGTTTATAATTTCAGAGCCGACTTTGTAATTCCAAACACTACAAGTCCAATTGCTTTTATTGAAGTAAGAAAATCTTCAAGTAGGCATGCATCACTTTACGCTAAAGATAAAATGTTTTCAGCGATTAACTGGAAAGGTAAACATAAAAAACTCATTGGTGTGATCATTGTGGAAGGAGAATGGACACAAGCTACATTGCAAATAATGGCTTCCGTTTTTGATTATGTTGTTCCCCTTGAAAAGTGCAAGGATTTGGCTGAAAAACTTAAAAAAGCGGTAGATGGTGATGAAAGTATTTTGAAATGGTTAGTTGAATTTAGTATCTCAAAATCCTCTAATTTCTTGTAAATATTTTTGCAATGAGGAGAATGCAAATAGAGGAAGTTAAGTGGTTGTAAAAAGTCAATTTACGTTTCTCGACGTCCTGTCGAGACTCTGCTAAGAAGGGCGTCAGTAAAATTTTTAATCTAATACCCGAAAATAAAACAGCAACTAACTGCGGCTGACACGCTACGCTCGGGACTTGCGCCCTCGCTCGGCCTAAAGGCACATTGTCCTCCGTCACGCTTCTTGCGTCGCAAGAAGGCGCGCCGACGCTAACGCCTCTGCGAGGCTCAGCTACGGACAA
>PEQN01000108.1 GCA_002786225.1 Leptospira sp.
ATCGCAATAGAAAAAACATCTCGACTTCTCCCTTACCTTTTGCATTGATTTTACCACGAGGTTCGCATATAAAGAATTCTTTTACGATCGAATAAGTAGCATTTGAAATATTGATCTTGCTTTTTTCACCGGATGACTCCATACGACTCGCAGTATTCACTGTATCGCCCCAAATATCATAAGTAAATTTATTATTTCCTATAACACCTGCTGTAACAGGCCCAGTATGAATTCCGATTCTCAACTCCCAAAATGGTAAATTTAAAGCTTTCTTTATCTCACCCATTTGCAACATAAAAGATCTAAACTCCATAGCCGCTAAGCATACATCAAGTACATGTGTCTTATTTGGAACTGGTAAACCACCAGCACACATGTAAGCATCTCCTATGGTTTTCAATTTCTCCAGATTATTATGTGCTACAACTTCATCAAACTGGCTGAAGCATCCATCTAGTTCGCTTATCAATTCTTCAGGTGTCAATCTTTCTGAAATTTGAGTAAATCCTACAAAATCTGTAAACAGAACAGTTGCAGATTCAATCAACTGAGGTTTTACAGATTCTTTTTGCTTAAGTTCTTCTGCAATTTTTTTGGGTAGAATATTCTCCAAGAGTTTATCTGATTTCTGTCTTTCTTGCTCCACTTCTTTATATAGATTGGAGCTATAGATAATTCCTGCTAGTTGTTCTCCGAGTATAGATAAATAAGTTATTTCTTCTTTTGATATTTTAATTTTACCTACATTGTACAAGTCAAGAAATCCAATCTGTTTATTCTGCAGGATAAGTGGAATGACTACCAAGGATTCAAACTTAAGTATTCTGTGAATTATATCTTCCTCTGGAGAAAGAGCAGATTTTCTTACTCTTTGTGCAAAAATTGGTTTCTTAAACTTAAAGGCTAGTAGATGAGTTCCCAATTCCTGGTTTAAAGGAATTACCGAATTCAATATAATTTCACGATCTTTGTTTTGAACAAAATCTGGGATCAATGAATGAGCATATACAAGACTCTTTTCTTCCCTATCCAAAGTAGCTAGTCCATAATAATCAATATGATAGTTTATTCTAATGTATTCTGAAACTTTTTTCATAATTGCATTTAAATCTAAATCTTCATTTAAATTCTTAATCAGCTGATTCAAATTTTCAGTGAATTTCTTTTGCTTTTCAGATTCTAGTTTTGATTTATTTGCTATTTCTTTTTCTTTTTGCACCATAGAAATCAAATGGTTGTTATCAATGGCACCTGCGATCTGGGAACACAGATTGGATATTTTTGAAATATCCACTTTCGTCAGATTCAATTCATTACAAAGATTCGTAAAACATAGCAATCCTATGCACTGTTTATTTCGCACTAAAGGAATAACAAGAAAAGATCTAAATCCTATATTCTCAACAATCTCCTTATCTATAGAATTATCTAAACTTGGAATTCTTTTAAAGTAAAGTGGTCTACCCCTATTATAAACTTTGTAAATAAAACCTCCCTCTTTTTGAATAGGGACAAGTTTATTACTTAAATAATTTATAACTTTCTTATCTACTTCGATAAATGATCTAAATCTACTTGCCTGTAAAAATTCTCTACTTTCATTGGGAAGTAATAGCCAAGAGCCGAGTATTTCATATTTCGCATAAAGATGCTCACTGAGTTCATGCAGAATAGAATCTAAATCAATCTGTGAATTGATCTTACTGGTAAAATGATTCAATTCTTCAATTTCTTCTTTAGTCGCTTCTAAGTCTTTAGTTCGATTTTGTACTTTTTCTTCTAACTCCATCGATAGTTCTTCACTTGTATTGAATGCATCTGCAATCCTGTGAGCTAAGGCTCCCGCTTGGGTAAAAATAAAGAAGAATAATCCATAAGGGAGAACCAGTCCTAAGCCAGTTAGATAGTTATAAAAGAGTAAATCATTCATTGCAGCTAAGAAGTAGATTAGAAATCCTAACAAAATGATCCTAGAGCCCTTTCGATTTAATCGTACAGCTTGTGTTAGTGCAAATGTAATACATGCCATTGTAATAAGTGTAAGCAATTGGAAAGGAGCTAGAGTATAAGTGAACATCTTTATGGGAGTAAACGTAACAATGGCTATGAATATCAAAGGGATGATGAATAATATTTTATAAAGGAACTTTGATAATTCCTGAGGGAAAAGTGAATATAAAAATAACCAAAAAGGCGGAACTAAGCCATAATAAGAAAAATATTCTAGTCTTAGCATAATCTCAAATGGTATATTTGGGAATGCCACCATAAACATTCTTTCCCCTGTGATAACAAGTCGCAATGCCATAATTAAACATAGAATTCCAAACCATAACGCTGATTTATCTTTGTTCCTATAGAAGAATAAGGATAGATGATAGAGAGAAATAATCATCAGAACACCTAAGAGGAATATTTGAAGGAAATAATTTCTATCCTTACTAGCATAAATTCTTCTGGAAGTATCTATCTCAATAGGAGTCTGAAAGCCACCATTGCGATGTACGTGATTTGAAATGAATAATACCACATCGATTGTTGTCTTATTTTTAGTATCGATTGAACTATATTGAGGAATGTAAATTACAGATTCTAAGCTAGGATCTTGAGATGGCTTGCCATTTTTTGCAACGAGTTCACCATCTATATACATTTCGTACGATGAGCCTTGGCCATCTTCAATATGAAAAGCTAAATCATTTTTCTGATCTGGAAGTAGAATTTTCAATCTAAAACTAGCCGAACCCTCTCCAGTAAGAATCTCCCCTTTTGATGCTTCGTAGCCATTCCATTTCCCAGGAACATAGATGAAATCTTTTGCTTGCTTAATATCATTTTTAGATAAATTGG
>PEQN01000109.1 GCA_002786225.1 Leptospira sp.
ATTAATGAATCGCAATTGACAAAAATATTATTATAAATAAGTTAATCCCTATGAAAAGTCTTTTAATTTTAATATTGATTTTTGGTTTAAATTGCAAAACTAAAAATGAAGATTGCAGAACAAATAATTCTTGTCCAATATTTTATCCAAAATTAGCCGTTGAAGTTTTCGATACTACAGGTAAATTACAGGATTGGTATATAACTAGTGGTCAAAAAATTATATTATTAACATCAAAAGAAGGGAAACGCAAAAAAGTTCAGTTTGATGAATATTTTTTACCTTTAGAGAAAATTCTTTATAAGGATAAAGAGTTTTTTATTCCTACTAATTTAATAACTCTTGGTGATATAGTTAGAGTTGCTAATCCAGAAGGAATAAAAATTAAAGAAAGTCCCAATGATGAGTCTAAAAATATAGGGGAAATTCCTTTTAATACTAAAGTAGAAATTTTTAGTCATCAAGAAAGAATAGATAAAAAAGAAAGTAAATATTATAAAGTAAAATCGCCTGATGGATTTTCGAATTATGGATGGGTAAAGATATCTGATTTATCTGATGGGGATTATGATGCATCATTATTTCAGAAAAAAATAAGTGAATTATTAAAAGATGTAACGATTGAATTTACAGAATTAGTTGAGAATCACGGAATAAAAATTAAGTCTCTACCTGGAGAATTATATAAACCTTCTTGCACTATTAATGGAAAGGAATGTTATGCATCCACTTACATTAAAGATGAAATGGATTATAATAAGGTGATTCCTTATTTAATGTATGATATTCTACTAACTCCCGAATTTAGAGCTGCCTCTTCTGATTTCTATTGTAAATTGAATCACATCGAATTAGCTACACAATTTCAATTTATGGAGAATAATATATTCAATGGGCATATTAGCTGTGAATCATTAAATGAAGATTAGTGATTTATTTAGGAACGGCGTATAACTTCGGATTACCGTTTCGTTCGGGTCAAGCCCTCACTACAGGCTCCGCCACATTGGTCTTTGTCACTTCGATTGCTAAGCAATCTCGTGCCAACGGTAACGTATCCTTCGGACACTCACCTACGACCAACGTCGGCAATCCTAGTTCGTTATACGAAATGTGGTAAAATTCAATTGATACTGAAAAATTTTATCTTTTTCTTGCATAAATGTATTGACAATAGGCACACATTCATAATATATTAGTATAGTGAATTTTGATTGGGACAATGAGAAAAACAAAATATTGAATTCTCAGCGAAACATATCATTTGAAAGGATTGTTGTAGAGATTGAGGCGGGAGAAATTCTCGATATTTTAAAGCATCCTAATGTTAAAAAATATCCTAATCAAATTATTATTATTGTTGGAATAGATGGATATGCCTGGGTTGTACCAGCAATTGAAAATAAAGATTCTTTCTTTTTGAAGACAGCTTATCCATCAAGAAAACATACGAAATTATATTTTCCTGAGGTAAAATTCGATGAAAGTTAAATTGGCTGCTGAAGAAAAAGAATTAGAATTGTCATTCGAAAAGAATGAGTGGAATTCAGTTGAAAATAAGAAAGAGTATTTAAAAAAACTCAAAACTGCTGCTAAAAATACTCTGGCTAAAGATAAGAGAATGAACATACGAATAGCAGGGAAAGATATACAGCTTCTAAAAACCAAAGCGTTAGAAGTAGGTATTCCTTATCAAACTCTCGTATCTAGTATTTTACACCAGTATGTTAACGGGAAGCTAAAAGAGCAATAGCTTTTAAATTTTACCATACTTCGTATAACGAACTAGGCTACACGACGTTGTCCGTAGCTGAGCCTACGGAGTAGGCGTTAGCGTCGGCACGCCTTCTTGTAGCGCAAGAAGCGTGACGGAGGACAATGTGCCTTTAGGCCGAGCGAGGGCGCAAGTCCCGAGCGTAGCGTGTGAGCCGCAGTTATACGCCGTACTTTATATTTCAATTTTTTTACATTTATTTAGTTTTAAGTAAAATATTATTATTTACAAAGTTAATAATTTCCAATACTTCCGTTGGGTTTGTATTAAACCATTCGGTTCCTGGCGAATCTTGAATGTATCTATTGCGAACTTTTAAAATAGAATGAATCATCGTTTCAAGTAATGCAGAATCTTCAGTTTTTATTATGAATTCAATTGTTGGCTTCTCTGGCAAGGCAGTGGAGGATTGAGATAATATTCTAATAAGCGGATCTCTGTCAGTTCTACCTATTTTGCATGGCCAATTTGATTCTCCTTTCATTAATGAAAATGATTTATAATTATTAAAGTAGTACAAATAGACGGCATTTTTTCCTTCTCCGTAAATTTCATGAGTCGGTATATCGTCAATAATTACCTCTGTTGTTTCTTCCTCTGATTCTTTAATTTCAGGTGAATCTGATTTATGAAGTTCCCAAAAGCCATATGATTTGTTAGAAGCATGTCCCTTTGCTTGTAATCTGGCTAATGCTTTTTTTACAGATCTAGGAAAGTCCTGTGCTTCTGGTTTTAAACCCCCATTAGCTGTATGAAAATCCAAGATTTTATTTACTATATCATCTCTTTTCAATGTTTGTCCATTGAATAAGTATATTATTAAAAATTCGATGATACTTGGGGTAATAGGCAATTTTGTAAATTGGTAATTTTCCATGATTGAAATAAAATTGATAAAATTTTAAGTATGGCGTATAACTTCGGATTGACGCTTCGTTCGGGTCAAGCCCTCACTACGGGCTACGCCACATTGGTCTTAGTCACGATTCTTGCTTTGCAAGAAGTCGTGCCAACGGTAACGTGTCCTTCGGACACTCACCTACGACC
>PEQN01000110.1 GCA_002786225.1 Leptospira sp.
AAATCGATCTTTTACCAGTAACAAAGAATCGAATAATCTATTTCAATGTTAATATTGAAAGTTTTTCATTGGTTTTTATTTCTGAAATTTTTATTTTTTCATAGTTCTATTTATAAAAATAATTTCAAGAAACAGTTGTCATGAATCATACTATCAGCAATTTTGTGATACCATTCAAAAATTATTTGGGACTGATGGGGCGGAGCTATGTCTCATAATAAATACTATACATATATTTAGGTAGACACTTTACCAAACCCAAGGGATCTGTCCTTATGACCTATTCCCTCCCCCATCTTTACTTAGAGAACAAGTGTTACCATTTTCATATACCCGAACCAGATAACAAAGATCTCTTCCAATTAACTACTTCTCTCCCTCATGGAAATTATGATCCAAGTTCTAAGACTTGGATTTTTACATCCCTAGAAAAAAATCATCCTCTTTGGATCAAAATTCTAAAATTACAAAGAATTCGAATAGATCCAAGTATTTTGCAAGAGCTAGCTCCCCTTTTTCAGAAATTAAATGCACATATTGATTTAAAAAATTACTCTAAGCGAACTAGGAGAACCTACCTATTTTGGAATTATAAAGCTCTGGAATTCATCCAATGCCAACCACAATATGTTAGAGAAGAAGATTTAATAGAGTATCTACTGTACCTTAAAGTAGAAAGGGAGATTCGAGGGACTACACTTTTATCGGCTCAATGCTCTCTTTTGTTTTACTACAAAGATGCAACTGGATTTTTACCAGATTTAAAATTTCCCTCCGTTAAGAAGGAAAAGGTTCTACCTGAAATTCTATCCTTTGAAGAAGTTCAAAGAATTATTCAACTTACACAAAACACCAAACATAGACTTTTACTCGAAATTGCTTATTCAGCAGGTCTTAGAGTTAGTGAGGCTGTACAATTAAAACCTTCCGATTTGGATCCGCAGAGAAAAACTTTACGAATCGCTCAAGGTAAAGGAAAAAAAGATAGACTCTCAATACTTTCCGATCGAGTCTTCCAAGACATTTCAAATTATTTAGAAAGCTACTCTATCTTTCCTAAGTGGCTCTTCCCTTCAGGGCGACAGAGTCATCTCCCTCTTAGTATTCGTTCTGCTGAAAAAGTATTCGAACAGGCCAAGCTTAGAGCCAAAATTATTAAAAAAGTTTCCTTCCACTCACTGCGCCATGCCTTTGCTACTCATTTACTAGAACTTGGAACAGATATAAGATATATTCAATCTCTATTAGGTCATGAATCCCTAAGAGCGACCCAAATCTATACGCGAGTTACTATGCAAAAGCTCCACACCATACGCAGCCCTTATGATCAGTTGATGGATCGCCAACAAACAAACAAATATACCTAGTTGTCTAAACTTGATTCAAATACGAAGTCTACCAATACTACTTTCCACTAGTTTCACGCACATTTAACGCAATACGGATTTTACCATCCTTACAAGCATGTAATGCAATTTTTACTCGACTATTTTCCCTTCTCAACAAATATTAAACAACACATTCTATAAGTATCCCCAAATCGACACGACAAGAAGCAGTTATCCGAAATGCCAAAATAAACTATGATTATACGTTCTGCAAATAAAAATGATATTCAAAATTTGCTTTATCTTATTAATCAAAAAGCAAATTTTGATAGAAGTCTTGGAGATTTTAATGGTATAGTTTCGAATAGTGAAAAAAAAATTCTTAACACTATGTTTACTCATCAACCTTATGCTTGGGCTTATCTAGCTGAGAACAAGTATAAAATTCCAGTTGGTATGGCTTTATATCATTTTCGATATTCGTCTTTTAAAGGTTTGCCTTCCATTTGGTTAGATGACTTATTTATTCTTCACGAATACAGAGGATTAGGTTTAGGAAAAAAGCTCTTTTTAGAATTAGAAAAATTAGCCAAAAACATAAATGCTTCTCATATTGGATGGGTAGCCAGTGATTTAAATTCGAGAGGAAAACTTTTCTATTCAAGAATTGGAAGCGAAATTATCAAATCCGATGGATCTACTTTGTTTTATGAATATATTATAAATAAGAATGAATAAGCTAAAATAATTAATTTAATGGATAAAGGAAGTTGTCTTTTACAGAAAAATAGAATGAGGAAAAAATGAAAAAAATAGAAATTAATAAAGCGGATATTCATAATTTAGATGAATTATCTTTGATATTCGACGAATATCGAATCTTTTATGAAAAAAAATCAGATTTAAAAGGAGCAAAGGAATTTTTACTAGATAGATTTTTAAATTTTCAATCTATAATATTTGTTGCAATGGATAAAGAAAATGATACAATTTTCGGTTTTACTCAGTTATATCCAACATTTTCTTCTTTATCAATGGGTAGAGCTATTATTCTAAATGACCTCTATGTAAAGAAAGAATATAGAAGGCTTGGTATAGCTAAAAGTCTTTTAAAACATGTGAAGGATTTTGCTACACATAGTAACTTAAAGTATGTAGAATTATCTACTGCAATCACAAACAAAAATGCACAATCGCTATATGAAACGTTTGGTTTTGAACGAGAAACTGAATTCTATCACTACTCTTTAAATATTTGAAGCAGATTCAGATAGATTATTGGCACTTCGGATAACTTCGGATTGACGCTACGGCTGGATACAGCCTCCGGGCTAAAGCCACATTGGTCTTAGTCACTTCGATTGCAAGGCAATCTCGTGCCAACGGTAACGTGTCCTAC
>PEQN01000111.1 GCA_002786225.1 Leptospira sp.
GCTGAGCCTCGCAGAGGCGTTAGCGTCGGCGCGCCTTCTTGCGACGCAAGAAGCGTGACGGAGGACAATGTGCCTTTAGGCCGAGCGAGGGCTTGTCCCGAGCGTAGCGTGTCAGCCGCAGTTATACGCAGGCGGAAAGAAAACACTCAAATCCAATTTTCTAATTTTAAATTTGGAACTCTGATAAACTCTTTTGTATTATTGGAGACAAGAATTAAATTTCTAGAAATTGCTTGAGCAGCAATTTGGAGATCGTATGGTCCAATAATCTTTCCAGTTTTTTCTAATGTAGCTCTAATGAGTCCATAAACTTCGGCATCCGAGTCTGTAAAAGGAATGATATCAAATGCAGACAGAAATTTAATTAGTGTAGTTTTATTCTTTTCGTAATCTTTACTTTTAGCGGCACCATATTCTAATTCGGCAACAGTAATGGAAGATACTTTAATTTGATATGGCTCAATAGATTTTATTTTTTGAACTACTGACTTCGGATTATTTTTAATAGAATAAATGCAAATGTTGGTATCAATCAGAAACATCAAAAGTCTTCTCTGATTTGATATTCAGGTTGAGATCTTCCTTCCGACATAAAGTCATCAGAGAATTCATTAAGACTTTCCTCAAAAGCTTTCCAAGGTTCATTTTTTGGAAAAAGGAAAAGTGTATTTCCAACTTTTTGTATATATAACTCTTTCTCAGATATTTGATATTCCTTAGGAATTCGTACAGCTTGACTATTTCCACTAATAAAGACTTTTGATGCATGTGCCATATGTATATACTCGAGTACATACAGAAAAAGTCAATTTCTAATTTCTTCAAGAATATCCCTTTCCGCTTGCGTATAACGAAATAGCATTATCGACGTTCCTCGTAGCTGAGTCTACGGAGTAGGCGTTAGCGTCGGCGCGCTTTTTGCGTAAGCAAGAAAGCGTGACGGAGAGGAATGTGGCGTAGCCCTAGCGAGGGCGCAAGTCCCGAAGCGCAGCGATAATGCGTAGTTATGCGAAGTGTCATTTGTAAGCAATAATTTGATGTATATCAGGATTATTTAAATAAATTTTGTTGATTTGATCTTTAGTGAATCCTAAATCAGATAGAAAAAGTGCTTTCAGTATGATAATAATTTTTTCGCTCAAAAAATACAGTTCAATTCCTGCTTTAACATTTTTCGTTTTTTCATCATAATGTGTATAGTAATTTCTTGATTCGACACACTGTTTTATAAAATTTACCTCATCCGAAATAATTATTTTAAGGAGATCATCTTTTATTAAAAATAATTCTTTGATTTTTTTTCTTAGTGGATATTCATATCCATGTGTAAGTTTATTTTTTAGACTTTCTATAAAATCATTTTCGAGATTATCGGGTATAGCATTCGAAATTATTGGATATATTTTTTTCTTGTATATTTTCTTATCTATAAAATTTCCTCCTATCATTTTTCTATGATAAGATTCGAGAGCCTGCATTAAATTTAGAAACTTATTTTCTACACTTAAGTCTTTATTTTTGATGGTTGCAAAGAATAGATTTAAAACAGAATCAATAATTTTATAGTTATGATTCCATTTTTTCAAAAGGTTTCCTAGATTTCCATTTAAATATGGGAAAGTAAATAGCATTCTATCAGGATTTATTTCTTTAATTTTGGTCGGTAATGAGTTCCGGAAATATATTTCAATAGTTTCGAAATACTCTTTATCTCCAATGCATTTTTTACTTACGCTAGACCTCCCGATATACTTTATTTTGTGAACAGGATTATTCATTGCAAGTGTAAGGAAATTTTGTATTTCGAATATTTTTACTTCAAAATCATTTAGTTTAGTATCGACAACCTTGGAAAAAATGATATCGATATCTTGTTTTATATATGCCTCTGTTTGTATTAAATTATACCCTGAAGATTTTGAGCGGAAGTTTACCGTTATATCAAAATTATCAATATCGGAGATAAGGATTTGTTTAGGCAATTCATAGTGAATGCTTGTCTTTTTTGTTTCTAAGGAAGTATCAATTTTAAATCCATTTATCCAAATCCATTCATTGATATTAGTGTATTCAACTGAGATAGTTTGAAAATGAAACTGATCGATTGATTCATAATGAAAGCCAATGAAAACATAAGAAGATTCTATTGTTATTAATGGAATACCAGGTAAGGAGAAAGATCTATTAACGATGTGATTGTATAGAAGGGAAATACTATTTCCTTCTGAGGTATATCCATTAATGATCTCATACTCGCTTTCAAAGAGAGCTTGGAATCCTTCATTGTTGAAAGAACCAATTAGCTCCAATTGAATTGATTCTTTTTTATTAATTGTCAAAATTCCAGGAATTTTTTCTTCTTTTTTAGATGGAACCCACCAATATCCTTTGTGAACTAAAGCATCCATTTTTAAATTTCCTGTTTTTAAATTTTATGACATTTCGCATAACGCATTAGGATTGTCGACGTTGGTCGTAGGTGAGTGCCTGAAAGGCACGTTACCGTTGGCACGAGATTGCTTAGCAATCGAAGTGACTAAGACCAATGTG
>PEQN01000112.1 GCA_002786225.1 Leptospira sp.
ATTTCTTCTTTTTCGCATAGGAAATTAAAAGGGAATTATTTTAAGATAACAAACAATTTATATACTGAATTAGTTTAAGAGTGCCAAAGACCAAATTCTTTTTCAATTATCTGCTATGAAAGTATCTAGAATCTTCCTCTTGGAAGAATGTCGAGTGAATCCATCCTAAGCTTCTGGTGGTTGGTAGTTTTCATAGGAATCTCATTCAATATTTAGCATGTACAAAATTTTCCCAATCATCACCTAAGTAGAGTTTGAGATAATTCTCTGGCGCTGCAGGAAGATCAACAGTAAGTAAAAGACCAGGCGTGTCATTGAAGCTTTTGTCGATGCCTAAACAATGAAATTGCGCTCCCATTTTTTGATATTGTTTGAGTAATATCGGCAGATCTTTACCGTCGGTTTCAATACCCTTAAGAAGAGTTGTTAGATGATTTTTTAGCTCATGATTTTGGGCAAAATCAAGCACTTCTGGGTGCAGATCGTAACTAAAGTTAGCTCTTGGCTTAACACTATCTGTTGGGCTTACCAAGGCTGTTTCAATTAAAGCAACACTTCGTTGATCATAAAGTTTACTTATAGAAACAGTGCCGTAAAGGGTACGATAATGTGGATATTTACATACAAAAGCTCCTATTCCTCGCCACAATAAATAAAGTCCTTGAAAATTACGTTGGTATTCTGGTATCAAAAATGAGCGTCCCATTTCTAAACAGGCTTCCTTCTGGTTTACAAAGTCAGGGCCAAACTCAAACATTCGATTCAAATATAGTTTATTCAAATCACCTTCAGACAAAAGTCGGTCTGTTTGCCCCATTCTATATGCGCCAATGATTTGTCCTGTTTCTCTGTTCATCACAAATAAATGTGTGTAGGACTCATCAAATATGTCAGTATCGAGTGCTTCGCCACTTCCTTCATTGTGTTGCCTAAATACCAATTCACGCAATCTAGCTATTTCAATAACGACTGCAGGAATCTGATTTTTATATCCATAGTAAACTGCTAGATTATTGAAATCGAGTAGATGTTGTTCTTGTGGTAGATGAGCTACTTCTTGTAAGATTATTGAACCTTTTATAGCAGGGTGAACTGGTTTCATTTCAGTGATGGGATCTTTCGGCCAAGGTTTTCGATAACTTGGATCCATCAAATAACTTTGTACACGCATGAGTTGCGTTTGTAAGTTTAAATCTTTTACAAATTTATAAGATTTACTATCAATTGCAGTACTTGCTGCGATTTGAATTTTCGAATTGCTTTTATTTGCAAGTTCCCTAGCTAACATCAATAATCTAAATCGGTAATAAATTCGACCCAATTGATAAAACAAGGGACTATTTTGGCCAGATACAAAAACCGAAACTACTTTTGCACCACTACGATTCACCAAACTAGCAAGGAGTCTATGCCATGAATGATCCGCTATACGTTTGGTATCTTTGTGAAAATAACTCACTCGTCCAGCAGGGAAGATTAACAAAGCTCCTCCTTGACTTAGGTGCTTAAGACAGTCCCGGATTGACTTTGCATTTATAGGATCATTTTCAACTAGAGGATTGGTTAAAATAAAGTAGTCCCTTAATTCAGGAAATATTTTAAGTCCTTTATTTGCCAAAACCTTAATATCGGGTCTAAGCCGTTCAAGGCTTGAAGCTAAAACAACACCCTCTATCCCACCATAAGGATGGTTACTAGCAATTACGAGTGGTCCTTTCTCTGGGATTTTGGAGATTAATTCATCTATACCTGTTATCTGCAAATTAAGCGCCTTGATCAAGCCATCAAAAAAATGATGTTTTTCCAAGCCACATAATTGATTCTTTTTGTATAAAGAATCGAGATGATGGATTCCTAAAATTCTATCTAACACAAATAGAAGAACTTTTGTAAAAAAATTCTTTTTGCTCTTAGGGACTAAGTTGTATAGACTTATGTTTAATGACATGGACTTCTTTTATATAGGAAATTGCTCATGATTTTCCAAAACCAAGATGCCAAATCAAGATTTGTTTATATTCTTAGAAAAGAGAGAACTCAAAATTAATAAACGATCTACTAAACAAAATAAATGAGCCTTATTCATAACAACCTCTGCTATCCGAAATGAATTCGAAATAAAAGGAGAGATGTTACTTAGGCTGTAGATTAATTCATTTGGAGATGCTACTTAAATAATCACCTATTCAAAGAAGGCAATAAGGGATAATGGAAAAAGCTCATCGATCTTAAATTTAAATATATTTTCTCATAAAATCTCTTCTAATAATCTATAAAAAACTTGCCAGTAAAGAGAGAAGCC
>PEQN01000113.1 GCA_002786225.1 Leptospira sp.
AATATTATAGAGTCATACCGTACAAATGGTTCTTACACTTTAACGAATGGAACTACACGAACTTTCTTGAATTCTTCGAAATGTTCTGGCTCTACTTCTCAACATCCTTCTCTCAACAGGGCTGCACAGAAACACAATGACAATATGGTTCGTTTTAATTTTTTCTCCCATACTGGACAGGATGGTTCTACACCCAGCACCCGAGTTAGAGCAGAAGGACTTAACGTGGGTGCTGGAGAAAATATAGCAGCAGGTGTTTCAACTGCGGAAGGTACATTTGATCAGTGGTGGAATTCTTCAGGGCACAGATCCAATATGGAAAATTGCAATTATACTCATGTTGGGAATAGGATATACCGCACGTGAGACAGTCAATTCCAGTGCAAATTTTTCTCATTACTGGACAAATGTTTTCGCTACCATTCGATAGAAGTTCTAAAGGATGAAGCGTATTTTTATTTGATTTAAGGAAGATATCTGTAGCCTGCTCCCAATCGGAAACCTTCTTCTCGAAGAAAATCTGTTCGACCAAAATCTGCGAAAATAGAACTGCGATACAACTCAAAAGAGACTGCAATATTTTCTAAAAAA